>CAMDLT010000028.1 GCA_945901855.1 Asaia bogorensis
CAATCGAGCGAATGACCGCGCTTAACCGGCGCGCGCCAGATTCTGCTCGACCAACGTCGCTCAGTAGGACGCGCCCACGGGCAGAATCTCGTCGTTGAAATCGTAACGCGCGTTGTGCAGCGACGGCCCCGAACCGTTCCCCAAAAACACGTAGGCGCCAGGCTTGGCTTCGAGCATGAAGGCAAAATCCTCCGAGCCCATCGTGGCGGCGCCGTCGGTCGTAACGTTGGCGGCGCCGACAACCGCGCGCATCGCGCTCGCCGCGATCCCGACCTCGTTGCCGGTATTCACCAGGGGCGGGTAGCCGCGCATGTAGGTGAGCTCGATCTCGCAGCCCATCGCCTTGGCGATGCCGCCCGCGATGCGCTCCATCGCGGCCTCGAGCCCGTCACGAACTTTGGGTTCGAACGCGCGCAGCGTGCCGCGCAGCACGCATTCGTTGGGAATCACGTTATAGGCTTCGCCCGCGTGGATTTGGGTCACGCTGACGACGACCGAGTCGAGGGGGCTCGTTTCGCGCGAAGAAATCGTCTGCAGGGCCGTGACGATTTGGGCCGCGCACACGATCGCATCCGTGCCGCGCTGGGGCATCGCCGCGTGCGTGCCAAGACCGCGCACGGTCAGATCGAACCGGTCGGCCGAGGCCATCATGGGGCCTGGACGCACCGAGAATTTGCCGCTCTCGAAGCCCGGCCAATTGTGCAGGCCGTAAACGCCGTCGACCGGAAATTTCTCGAACAGGCCTTCGTCGACCATGGCTTGGCCGCCCGCCCCGCCTTCTTCGGCCGGTTGGAAAATAAACTGCACCGTGCCGTCGAAATTTTTGGTCTCGGCCAGATATTTGGCCGCACCCAGCAGCATCGCCGTATGGCCGTCATGGCCGCAAGCATGCATGCGGCCGGGATTGAGCGAGCGATGCGCAAAGTCGTTGTTCTCGGCCATCGGCAGCGCGTCCATGTCGGCGCGAAGACCGATCGCGCGGTTCGACGAACCGACGCGCAGCGTGCCGACGACGCCAGTCTTGGCAAGGCCGCGATGCACGGAAATGCCGAATTCTTGCAATTTGGCCGCAACCAGATCGGCCGTACGATTTTCCTCGTAGGCCAGTTCGGGGCGGCTGTGGATGTCGCGCCGCCAGGCGCGCATGTCGTCGTGGAACGCCGCGATACGATTGATGACCGGCATGATCAGACCCCCTTGCGCGCGACGCCAGCGCTGGCGAATGTCGCCATGCCAGTATGGCAGGCGAGGGCCGCACGCACGAGTCCGATGGCAAGGGCAGCGCCCGACGCTTCGCCCAACCGCATGCCAAGATCGAACAAAGCGCTGCGGCCGATCCGATCGAGCACGCGCTTGTGCCCGGGTTCCGCCGACACGTGCGCCACCTGGCAATGGTCGATCAGATACGGATCGAGACCGCGCAATACGCACGCCGCAACCGTCGTGGCGAAGCCGTCGAGCAGGACGGGCACGCGCGCCAATCGCGCGGCCAAGATCGCGCCGGCGATCGCGGCAAGCTCAAACCCGCCCACGCGCGCGAGCACGTCGAGCGGATCGCGAGGCTCGGCGAAATGCAACGCCGCCGCGGCGTCGACCGCCGCGATTTTGCGCTTGAGAGCGTCGCCCGCAACGCCCGTACCGGGCCCGACCCAATCGCTCGCCGACCCGCCGAACAGCCCGACGCACAGCGCCGCTGCCGACGTCGTGTTGGCAATTCCCATCTCGCCGACGCACAGAAGATCGATGCCCGGTTCGACCGCCATCATGCCGTAGGCCATGGCGTGCGCGCATTCGGCCTCACCCATTGCGGGACCTTTGGTGAAATCGGCGGTCGGGCGTTCGAGCGCCAGTTCGTAGACGCGCAGATCGGCATCGAACGTTTTGCACAGCTGGTTGACCGCCGCACCGCCCGCGATAAAATTTTGCACCATCTGCGCCGTCACTTCGGCCGGAAATGCCGACACGCCGAGCGCGGCGACGCCGTGATTGCCCGCAAACACCGCGACGCGCGGATGGTTGCAGCTGGGCGGATGTTTGGCCTGCCAACTCGCCATCCACGCCGAAATCTCCTCGAGCCGCCCGAGCGCGCCCGGCGGTTTGGTAAGCCCGGATTCGCGCGCCGCCGCTTTTGCGAACGCGTCGCCATCCGCCGTCGGCAATTCGGGCAGCAAGGCACGGATTTCGGCGAAGCTGGCGACGGGTTGGCGGCGTTGGTCGGGCATGGTCTTCGGACTTTCGTTTTGCGGTCTGGCAATGCGTCACCGGGCGTCCTATCTTCCGGCTCCCGCCTTTGCAAGCCTGCCGTTTGTTGGTCCGCATGACCGATCCCGCACCGTCCGCCGAATCCGCCGTGCCAAGCGCGTGGGCGCAGCTGCGTTTGGCAGCAAGTTTCCTCACGCGCATGCCGATGGCGCACGTCCCCGCCGCTCCGTTGGCAGCGGCCGTGCGCGCGTTCCCGGTCGTGGGCGCGCTGGTCGGCGCGATGGGCGCTGGGGTCTATGCCAGCGCCAGTTTTGCGGGCTTGCCTGCGCTGCCCGCAGCGCTGCTGGCGATATTGGCAACGATCCTTGCCAGCGGCGCGTTGCACGAAGACGGGCTTGCCGATTTCGCGGACGCGTCGGGGGCGCGCACCGTCGAGAAACGCCTTGCGATCATGCGCGACAGTCGCATCGGCGCGTTCGGCACGCTTGCTTTGATTTTTTCGGTCGCTTTGCGCTGCACTGCCGTCGCCGCGATCGGCAAAGCCGATCTGGTCGCGATCGCGTTGGTCGCATCGGGTGCCGCATCGCGCGCGGCAATGGTCTATGCGATGCACGCCTTGCCCTTCGCGCGCGCCGACGGTCTTGCAAAAATGGCCGGCCGCCCGAGCGCGGGAAATCTGCGGACCGCGCTGCTGTTGGGCGTTTTGTTTGTGGTGCCGTTGGGATATCTGGCGGCAAGCTTGGCGCTGGCGGTGGCGGCCGCCGCGACGCTGTATGTGTGCGCGGCTGCACGCCGCTTGCTGGGCGGCCAGACCGGCGACGTGCTGGGGAGCGTGCAGCAAACCTGCGAAATTGCGATCCTGCTGGCGATCCTGATTGCCATGAACTTCAACGAGGGCTGACACAATGGACGGACTGATCGACACGCGTTTCTGGCTGGTTCGGCACGCCCCGGTGGTGGGGCAGCATGGGCGCTGCTACGGCACCAAGGACGTCGATTGCGACACGAGCAACGAGGCCGCATTCCAAGGCCTCGCGCGCATCGTGCCCGACGGCGGCGCCTGGGCAACGACCAGCCTGACGCGCACCAAACGCACCGCCGCCGCGATCTGGGCCGCAAAGGCCAAAGCAGCCCCCGTGATGCCGGTCGCGCACGACATGATTGAGCAATGTTTCGGCGATTGGCAGGGCCGCAGCTATGCCGAGATCGGCGCCTACGGGCATGGCGATCCTGCAACGACGCATCGCCACTGGCTGTCGATGGCCGACATCAAGCCCGCCGGCGGCGAAAGTTTTGCCGAAGTGTGCGTGCGCGTGGCAGCAGCCATGGACGCGCTTGCCGAAGTCCATCGCGGCCAAGACGTGACGGTCGTGTGCCATGGCGGCACGATCCGCGCTGCGGTTGCCTATGCGCTGGCGTTGCCGGCCGAGACGGCTTTGGCGCTCGTTATCGACACGCTGTCCGTCACGCGCCTCGACCGGCTCGACGGCAGCGGCATCGGCCATTCGTGGCGCGTGGGCTTCGTCAACCGCCCGCCGATTTAGCGGGCACGTTTCAGCGCGGCAGCGACAGGTATCTGTCGATCGCGGAGTCAATCAGACGCTGTTCTTGCAGCAGCGTCGTGCGGCTGCCGCGCGATTCTTCCAAGAACAGTTCGCTTTTGCCGCCGAATTTGCGCACCGCATTTGCCGCCCCGCGCATCGCGGGGCAGCCGGCGCGGTTTGCATCCGCATCGCGTCCGCCGCAAAAAAAGATCCAACGCGTATCGTCGAAGGGCCCGAGACCGAACTGGCCTTCCGCCACGCGCCGGTTGGCGACCACGTCCTCGGCCATCGCGCCCGAATTGGCCAGCGTCGCGCCAAAAAACTTGCCGCCCGCATGCCGGTCGTAGGCTTGGATCGCGTAGGCGATTTCAGCCCCGCGCCCGATGCCGTAGAGCATTACCGTGCCCGGCTTCATGCCCATCTGGCGCAATGCCTGCTCGAGTTCGCGATAGACCATGTCGGCATTGGCGTAGTGAACGGGGCCGTCGCCCGTGCCGTACCACCATTGCATGGCGACGATGCCGATCGATTTGCGCACCAAGGTTGGATGCCACAGTGCAAGTTCTTCCTGCGCCCAGCCCCTGGCATCGGGCAGCACCACCACCCAACCGCGCGGATTGGGGTTGGGCGACCACGTTGCCGCAAACAGCCGCCCGTCGCGCGTGATGCGCAAATTGACGCCGATCTTACGTGCGAATTTGATCTGCTCGGGCGTTGCCTCGGTGGCGCGCGCCAGGATCGTGCCCGGCGGCGACTGCGCAGCGACCGGACTTGCGCCCGACAGCGCTGCCCATACCAAAACCGCCAATACGCCAATAATTCGCATCTGTGCCTTCTTTACGTCGGCTTTTGCATCCCAGCCGCATTGTGATACTAACGTGATTGCATCTGGACAGGGAAGACCGGTGACGATTGGCAAATTCGCCAAACCAACCCGGCGCTGCCCCCGCAACTGTAAGGGCGAGACAGGCCGCCCCATCTTCGCCACTGGCCCTCTTTGCGGGGCCGGGAAGGCAAAGCGGCCCATCGACGACCCCGAGCCAGGAGACCTCCCGGACGCCGAGGGCATCCCCCTCGCCAACAACCGTCCTCGGCGGGAGGGACAGGTGGACCATGGTTGCCAGGCGTCCGGCGCTTAAAGCCGGGCAAAAGACACGGCTTGTTTTGGTGCTTGGCGGCGCTCGCTCGGGCAAAAGCGTTTATGCGGAGGCGCGCGTGCGTGCGCTCGCGGGTCCGCGCGCGATGGCGCTGTACCTTGCCACGGCCGAACCGCGCGATGCGGAGATGCAAACGCGCATCGATCTGCACCGCGACCGGCGCGGCAAGAACTGGCGGACGCTCGAAGTGCCGCTCGAAATCGCGACCGCGATCGCCGATGCCCAAACGCCGATGCTGGTCGATTGCCTGACGCTGTGGCTGTCGAACCTGATGTTCGCCAAGCGCGATATCGGCGCCGAAACGCAGCAACTTCTGGCCGCTTTACAAAACCGCCGGGCGCCCATCGTGCTGGTCTCCAACGAAGTGGGCTTGGGCATCGTGCCCGACAACAAATTGGCGCGCGACTTCCGCGACCATGCCGGACGGCTGCACCAAGCGGTCGCCGGCATCGCAACGGACGCGATTTTCGTGGCGGCGGGCCTGCCGCTCGCATTGAAGGGAAAGACGACATGAAACGCATTCCGGCAACCGTCGTGACGGGCTTTTTGGGCGCTGGCAAAACGACGTTGCTGCGCCGGATGGCAGCCAACGCCGAAGGTCGGCGCATCGCGTTCGTGATCAACGAATTCGGCGCGCTCGGCATGGACCGGGAATTGCTGCTGGGCTGCGCCGACGACAGCTGCGCGCCCGGCGACGTGATCGAACTCGCCAATGGCTGCATTTGCTGCACGGTCGCCGACGATTTCCTGCCGACGCTCGAAGCGCTGCTGGCGCGCGAGCCTGCCCCCGACCATATCGTCATCGAAACCTCCGGCCTCGCCTTGCCAAAGCCGCTGGTGCAGGCCTTCAACTGGCCGTCGGTCAAAACGCGCGCCACGGTCGACGGCGTAATCGCGCTGGTCGACGGACCCGCTTTGGCATCCGGGCGTTTTGCCGACGACGAAGCGGCCCTCGCTGCCCAGCGCGCGGCCGATCCCGCCCTCGACCACGACAACCCGCTCGAAGAAGTTTTCGAAGACCAGCTTGCCTGCGCCGATCTGGTGGTGCTGACCAAAAGCGACTGTATCGATGCGGCAACAGTGCAAAGGCTCAACGCCGATCTTGGCGCCAAATTGCGCAAAGGCGCCAAGCTGGTCGGCGCAGCGCACGGCGACGTGCCGCTCGACGTGCTGCTCGGCATCGCGGCGGCGGCCGAAGACGACCTTGCCACGCGTCCCAGCCATGCCGACGCGCTGGGCGACCACGACCACGACGATTTCGACAGTTTCGTAGTCGAAATCGGCGCCATCGACGATCCGACCGCCTTCGAAAAACGGCTGGCCGAAACGATCGCGGCGCACGACGTGCTGCGCGCCAAGGGCTTTCTCGACGTGCCCGGCAAGCCGATGCGCCTTGCGCTGCAGGCGGTGGGCCCGCGTATCGAGCGCTATTTCGATCGCCCCTGGCGCGCGGAAGAAGCGCGCGCCAGCCGCTTGGTCGTGATCGGCCTCAAAGGCCTCGACCAAGCCGCGATCCGGGCGGCGCTCGCCTGATGCATCTGCTGGCCGCACCGCAAGGCAGCATCGTCGACGACGACCGGGCGATCGATCTTGCCCAGTCGCCGGCCGAAATGCTGTTTTTGTCGTTGGCGGACAGCGAACTCGCCGGGCTTGCGCGCGCGCGGTCCGGTCAATCGTTGCGGCTTGCCAATCTGCAATCGCTCAAACATCCCTACTCGGTCGATCTGTATGTCGAGCGGACGGCGGCGTTTGCAAAGACCATCGTCGTACGCTTGCTGGGCGGGCGCAGCTACTGGCCTTACGGCATTGATCGACTGGTCGAAACGGCCCGGCGCACGGGCGCCAAGCTTGCCCTATTGCCCGGCGACAAGCGCGCCGATATCGAACTGCAGCAGCTTTCGACGCTCGATGCGCCGACGCTCGAACGCTTGCATGCCTATTTCGACAATGGCGGCCCGCAGAACTACGCCAACGCGCTGGCCGCGTTCCGCGACCTCGCGAACGCGCCAGCGCCCGTTCCAGTGCCGCGCGCAGGGCGTTACGCGCACCCGCATGCGCGGCCGGGCGCGCCGGTTGCGGCACTGGTGTTCTATCGCGCCCACTATCAGGCCGGCGATTTGGCGCCGGTCGATGCATTGGTCGAGTCGCTTGCCGCGCGCGGCCTCGATGCCCACGCCTTCTATGTTTCGAGCCTCAAGGATGCCGAAGTCGGCGCGTATCTGGCGGCCGAACTCGCCGCCGCGCCGCCCGACATCGCGATCAATCTAACGGGATTTGCGGTCGGGGAAGGCGATCCGTTGGCCGCCTTCGACATGCCCGTTTTGCAGGCCGTGCTGGCGGCGGAAAGCCGCGAGGCTTGGGCCTGCAACACGCGCGGCCTTGCCAGCCGGGACGTCGCCATGAATGTCGCGCTTCCCGAACTCGACGGGCGCATCATGACGCGCGCGATCGGCTTCAAGGACAGTCTGGGGCGCGATGCGGCGTGCGAGATCGATTTGGCCGGATTTGCGGCCGACAAAAGCCGCTGCGATTTTGTTGCCGAACTCGCCGCCAATTGGACGAAGCTGCGCACGTCCCCCGCCGCGTCGCGCAAGATCGCGTTGGTTCTGGCCAACTATCCGGGCAAAGACGGGCGGCTTGCCAACGGCGTGGGGCTCGACACGCCCGCCGCTTGCCTTGCTATTTTGAACGCGCTGGCGGCGGCGGGTTATGCGACCGCCGATCTGCCCGCCGACAGCGCAGCACTGATGCGATCGCTGCTCGCAGGCCCCACCAACAAACACAAGATCGAACGCGGCGGCGTGCGGTTTTTGCTGGCCGACTATCTGGCGTTCTACAAAAAACTGCCCGATGCCGTGCGCATGGCCGTCGAAGCGCGGTGGGGCTTGCCCGATGCCGACCGGCGCTTGGACGGCGATGCGTTTGTCTTGCCGGTGCATGTTTTTGCGAACGTGGCGGTGGCAATCCAGCCCGCCCGCGGCTACGAAATCGATCCGAGCAAAACCTACCACGATCCCGATCTGGTCCCGCCGCACGGCTATCTTGCATTCCACGCCTGGCTGCGCCTGCAGCACGCGGTCGTGCATGTGGGCAAACACGGCAATCTCGAATGGCTGCCGGGCAAGGGGCTTGCCCTTGGCGATACGTGCTTCCCCGAAGTGGCCTTGGGGGCGCTGCCCAATCTCTATCCGTTTATCGTCAACGATCCGGGCGAAGGAACCCAAGCCAAGCGACGCGCAAGCGCGGTCGTGATCGACCATTTGACGCCGCCGTTGACGCGCGCGGGCGCTTACGGCGCGCAAGCCGCGCTCGAGCGCCTGATCGACGAATACGGCGAAGCCAGCCGCCTCGATCCGCGCCGCTTGCCAAGCTTGGGCGCCTCGATCCTCGACCTTGCGCGCAAAGCCGGGCTCGACCGCGAATGCGGCATCGCCGACAACGACGATGCAAACGCGGCCCTGCCCAAGCTCGACGGCTTGCTGTGCGAACTCAAAGAACACCAGATCCGCGACGGGCTGCATGTGTTCGGAACGTCGCCCGGCGGCACCCAGCGCCGCGACACGCTGGTCGCGATCGCGCGCGTGCCCCGGCCGGGCTCGGCTCCCGCCAACCGCTCGCTGCTGCGCGCCCTTGCAAGCGATTTGGGCCACCGCTTCGATCCGCTCGATTGCGACATGGCCATCGCGGGCGATGCGGTTGCGCTGCTCGAAGCGCACGCCGAAGCGCTGCTCGACGGCGCGCCCGCACCGGGTCCCGCCAGTGCGGCCGTCCATGCCTGGATTGCCGAAACGCTCGCCCCCGCCTTCGATAAAAGCGGTGCAGCCGAAATGGCGGCCTTGTTGGCGGGGTTGGACGGGCGGCGCGTGGCGCCGGGCCCTTCGGGCGCGCCGTCGCGCGGGCGGCCAGATGTTTTGCCGACCGGCAAAAACTTCTTTTCGGTCGATCTGCGCGCCGTGCCCACGCCGTCGGCCTGGGCGCTTGGATGGAAGTCGGCGACGTTGCTGCTGGAGCGCCATGTGCAGGACCACGGCGACTGGCCGCGCGCCGTGGCGCTGTCGGCGTGGGGCACGGCGAACATGCGCACCGGCGGCGACGACATCGCGCAAGCTCTTGCCTTGCTCGGCGTGCGCCCGACCTGGGAGCCCGCATCGCTGCGCGTCACTGGGTTCGAAATCTTGTCGCTTGATCTGCTCGACCGGCCGCGCATCGACGTGACGCTGCGCGTGTCGGGCTTCTTCCGCGATTCGTTCGCCAACCTGATCGACCTGTTCGATTCGGCCGTGCGCGCGGTCGCCAAACTCGACGAGCCTGCGCATCGGAACCCGCTGGCTGCGCGCGTGGCGGCCGAAGGCGGCGGGGTCGATGCCGCCACGCGCGTGTTCGGCGCCAAGCCCGGCGCCTACGGGGCGGGCCTGCAAGCCTTGATCGACGAAGGCGGCTGGCAGGATGCGGGGGATCTTGCCGCCGCTTACGTCGCGTGGGGCGGCTATGCGTACCGGGCGGGCGCCGAAGGGCAAAGCGCGCACGCCCTGCTCGAAAAGCGCCTGTCGCGCATCGAAGCCGTGCTGCACAACCAGGACAATCGCGAGCACGATCTGCTCGACAGCGACGACTACTACCAGTTCGAAGGCGGGCTGGCGGCTGCGGTCGAAAAATTTTCGGGCGCAGCGCCGACGATCTACCACAACGACCATTCGCGTCCCGAAACGCCGAAAATCCGCACGCTCGGCGAAGAAATCGCGCGCATCGTGCGGGCGCGTGCGGCGAACCCCAAATGGATCGCGGGCGCCATGCGCCACGGCTACAAGGGCGCTTTCGAGATGGCGGCCACCCTCGACTATCTGTTTGCGTTCGCCGCCACGACAAACGCGGTCGAGCACCGCCATTTCGACATGCTGTTCGATGCGTATCTGCGCGACGATGCCGTGCGCGATTTCATCGCAACCGAAAATCCGCCGGCCCTGCAGGAAATGGCGGCGCGGTTTGCCGAAGCGCGCAGCCGCGGCCTGTGGCGGCCCGGCGCGAACGATATTCCGGCTTTGCTCGACGCAATTTTGAGGGCGCCATGACAAGCGATACCGACCACAACGAAAAGATGCGCCGCATCAAAGCCGCGCGCGACAAGATGATGGCGGGAAAGGTCGGCGAAAAGGGACTGCTGATCGTCCATACCGGCAAAGGCAAGGGCAAATCCTCGTCGGCCTTCGGCATGGTCATGCGCTGCTTGGGGCACGGCATGAAGGTCGGCATCGTGCAGTTCGTGAAAGGCGCTTGGGAAACGGGCGAAGCAAAATTCCTGCGCCGGTTTCCCGATCTTTGCGACATCCAGACGATGGGCGAGGGCTTCACCTGGGAGACGCAGGACAAAGCGCGCGATATCGCGGCAGCATCGCGCGCCTGGGCCGAATCCAAACGCATGCTCGCCGACGAAAGCTACAGACTGGTGCTGCTCGACGAGATCAACATCGCGTTGCGCTACGAATATCTCGCCCTCGATCCCGTCCTCGAAGCGCTGGCGGCGCGCCCGCCTTTCCAGCATTGCATCGCCACGGGCCGCAACGCGCCGCAAGGGCTGCTCGACGCCGCCGACCTTGCGACCGAAATGACGCTGCTCAAGCATCCGTTTCGCGACGGCATCAAGGCCCAGGCGGGCGTGGAGTTCTAGGCGTCAAATGGCCGCGCGCGCGCTCATGTTCCAGGGGACGGGCTCCGACGTCGGCAAGTCGCTGCTGGTTGCAGGGCTCGCACGCGCCTATGCGCGGCGCGGCCTCGCCGTGCGGCCCTTCAAGCCGCAGAACATGTCGAACAACGCGGCCGTAACAAGCGACGGCGGCGAGATCGGCCGCGCACAAGCGTTGCAGGCACGCGCGTGTTTCCAAGCGCCGCATACCGACATGAATCCCGTACTGCTGAAACCGCAGAGCGAAACAGGCTCGCAGATCGTGGTCCAAGGCCGCGTGTTCGGCCAGGCGACCGCGCGCGACTACCATGCGCTGAAACCCCAGCTTCTCGCGCGCGTCCGCGAGAGCTATGCCCGGCTCAGATCCGCGTGCGATCTGGTGCTGGTCGAGGGGGCGGGTTCGCCCGCCGAGACCAATCTGCGCGCGGGCGACATCGCCAATATGGGTTTTGCGGAAGCCGAAAACGTGCCTGTCGTGCTGGTCGGCGATATCGAGCGCGGCGGCGTGATCGCGGCGTTCGCGGGCACGTTCGCCGTGCTCGAGCCAGACGAGCGCGCGCGCATTGCGGGCTGCATCGTCAACAAATTTCGCGGCGATGTTGCCCTGTTCGACGAAGGCCGCGCGGCCATCGAACATTGGACAAAACGCCCGTGCTTGGGCGTCGTGCCGTGGTTCGCCGATGCGGGCCGATTGCCAGCCGAAGACAGCGCGGGACTGTCTGCGCGCTATCGCGGCGAACATGCGGCGATCAAAATTCGCGTGCCGCATTTGCGGCGCATCGCGAATTTCGACGATCTGGATCCGCTGGCCGCTTTGTCCGGCGTGGATTTGGCGCTGCTTGAACCCGGCCAAGCGTTACCCGGCGATTGCGATATCGTCGTTTTGCCGGGATCCAAAGCGACGATTTCCGACCTCGCGTTTTTGCGTGCGCAAGGCTGGGACATCGACATCGCGGCGCATCGGCGGCGCGGCGGCATCGTCGTGGGTCTGTGCGGCGGCTATCAAATGATGGGCCAGCGTATCGCCGATCCCCACGGTCTCGAAGGCCCGCCAAGCACGGTTGCGGGCCTCGGGCTGCTCGCGGTCGATACGGTGCTGGCAGCCGAAAAGACGCTGCGCGCGATCGATGCGACCGACACGCTCTCGGGCCACCGGGTTCGGGGCTACGAGATCCATCTTGGCGAAACGACCGGCAGCGAGGCACCGTTCCTGCGCCTCGACGGTCGCCCGGAAGGCGCGATTTCGTCTGACGGACGCGCGATGGGTTGCTATATCCACGGCCTGTTCGCCAACGATTCGTTTGCAGACGCATGGGCCAAACGCGTCGGCAAGGCGCTGGCGGCACCCGCCGACTTCGAACGCCAGATCGACCAAACGCTTGATGCGTTGGCAAGCCATCTGGAAGCCGCCATTGATCTCGACCGCTTGCTGGGTCTCGCGCGATGAAGCTACCCGAGCAGCAGCATGCGCCCGACGGCAAGTACCGCGATCAGCCCCGCATGCACGAGACATGCGGCGACAAACAGCCACAACGCGCGGCGCATGTCTTCGATCGTGGCGCGGGCGCGCCCCTTGCCGATCCAAGGGTCGTCGACCAGTTCGCTGCCGTAGCGCCTTGGGCCTGCAAGCGCGAGGTCGAGCGCGCCCGCAAAAGCGCCCTCGGGCCAGCCCGCATTGACCGAGCGGTGCTTTCGCGCGTCGGCGATCGCGGTGCCTGCGGCCGCCAAGGGTTTGGCGCCGGGCGCCACCATTGCCGCAAGGACGACGATCGCAGCACTCAAGCGGGCGGGCAGAAAATTCATCGCCGTATCGAGACGCGCGGCATAGCGGCCAAAATCCAGATAGCGCTCGTTGCGATGCGCGATCATCGAATCGAGCGTGTTGGCGGCCTTGTAGGCCATCAACCCCGGCAGGCCGAACACGACATACCAAAAACACGGCGCCACAACTGCGTCGGAGAAATTCTCGGCCAGCGATTCGATGCCCGCCCGCGCCACACCGTGCGCATCGAGGCTGGCCGGATCGCGCCCAACGATCAGGGCCACCGCCTGGCGCCCGCCCGCAAGTCCGCCTTTGTCGAGCCCGGTGGCAACGGCCGCGACATGGTCGTAAAGCGAGCGCTGCGCCACCAGCACGGTCGCGACAAGAAGTTCGAGCAAACCGCCCCAAACGCGCGTGCGCGCGAACAGCAGCAGCGCATAGCCAAGGCCGGCCGCCAAACCGACCACGAGAACCACCGTCAAGGCGCCGCGCATGCGCCGCGCGGCGGCACTGCGCTGGGGCCGGTTGAGGCGCGTCTCGAGCGTGGCGATCAGCGAACCCAGCCATTGCACTGGATGGCCGATCCGCGCGAAAACCGGGCGCATTTCGCCCAGCACGGCGTCGGCCGCCAGAGCCAGCAGCAGGATCAGCAGCGGATCGACGAAACTTTGTGCGGGAAACGGCAACGGCATGCGGCGCACCTTGGCGCTTGCCGCCGCCAAAATCAATCGACGAGGAGAATTCGATGAACACCCCCAATACTGAAAGCGCCATCATGATCTGCGGCCACGGCAGCCGCGATGTGGATGCGGTGCGCGAATTCGATTCGCTGGTCGCCGCCTTGCGCGCGGAATTGCCGGGCCGTGCGGTCGGCTCGGGCTTTCTCGAATTCGCGCGCCCAATCATCCGCGAAGGTCTGGACGCGCTCAAGGCGCAGGGCGCCACGCACATCAAGGCCGTGCCTGCGATGCTGTTCGCGGCCGGCCACGTGAAAAACGATTTGCCGTGGGAGCTCAATACTTGGGCGGCCGAAAATCCTGGCATCAAGGTCGAGTTCGGGCGCGACCTTGCGATCGACCTCAAACTGATCGAAGCGGCCAAGCAGCGCATCGAAGAAGCCGAAGCCAAAGCCACGCGCCCGGCGACGCGCGCGGAGACGTTGCTGGTGGTCGTCGGGCGCGGCACCAACGATCCCGATGCCAACTCCAACGTCGCCAAGGTCGCGCGCATGCTGTGGGAAGGCATGGGCTTCGGCTGGGCGACCGTGGCCTATTCGGGCGTTGCCCATCCGCGTACGAACGAATGCCTGGCGCGCGCGGTGCGTCTGGGGTTCCGGCGGATCGTTGTGTTCCCGTATTTCCTGTTCAACGGCATTTTGATCAAGCGCATCTACGACCAGACCGAAGAAGTCGCGCGTCTCAACGGCGACGTCGAGTTTCTTAAGGCCGACTATCTCAGCACGCACCCCAACGTGGTCGCGGCGTTCCTCGAACGGCTTGGCGAAATCGGCCAGGGGCAGAACGCGATGAACTGCATGGTCTGCAAATATCGCACGCAGATCATCGGCTACGAAGCCGACGTGGGCACGGTCCAGGCCGGCCACCATTTGCACGTACGCGGCATCGGTACCGACGGCGATCACGGGCATGGGCACGACCATGGGCATGGACACGGGCACGATCACGGGCACGATCACGGGCACGGGCACGGGCACGATCACGGGCACGATCATCAGCACGGCCACGACCATGCGCATCCCCATCCCCATCCGCACAAACATGACTGAACGATGATCGAGTATCTGCGCGATCCGGCGGCGATCTATCGCCAGTCCTTTGCAACGATCCGTGCCGAGCGTCCGCTGGATGCGTTGGCGCCGGATCATGCGGCATTGGCGCTGCGGATCGCGCACGCGTGCGGCATGGTCGATGCGATCGACACGTTGGCGATGACCGCCAATGTCGTTGCCGCCGCGCGTCAAGCGCTGTCGCAGGGCGCGCCTATTTTGTGCGACGCGTCGATGGTCGTACACGGCATCATCCGCAAACGACTGCCCCATGCCGATGCGCCGCTGTGCATCGTCGACGAGGCGCAAACCGCCGCATTGGCGCTCTCGATGGGTACCACGCGCTCGGCCGCCGCCGTCGATCGCTGGGGGTCGCGTCTCGACGGTGCCGTCGTTGCGATCGGCAATGCGCCGACGGCTTTGTTTCGCCTGCTCGAGATCGTCGATGCGGGCGGCCCCAAGCCCGCCGCGCTGTTCGCGTTTCCGGTCGGCTTTGTGGGGGCGCTGGAAAGCAAGGCCGAGCTGGTTGCAAATTCACGCGGGCTCGAATTTGCGACATTGCCGGGCCGTCGCGGCGGCAGCGCCATGGCGGCGGCGGCCATCAACGCGCTGTCCGGCAATCCGGAGGCCGACATATGAAGAAGTGGCTTGCCGTCGTCGGCATTGGCGAGGACGGGCTTGCGGGCGTATCGAGCGCCGCGCGCGCGGCGATCGCGGCTGCAGATACGCTTGTCGGCGCCAAACGCCATCATGCGCTCGTGCCGCACGCTTGCGCCGCGCGCATCGAATGGTCGAGCCCGCTCGGCGACACGCTCGGCATGATCGAGAAGCTGCGCGGCACCAATGTCGTCGTGCTGGCGACCGGCGATCCGATGTGGTTCGGCATCGGTGCCACGCTATTGCGGCATTTTGCGGCCGACGAAGTGTCGGTGATGCCGCATCTTTCGGCGTTCGCATTGGCCGCATCGGCGCAAGGCTGGGCGCTGGCCGACGTCGCCGCGATTAGTCTGCATGGCCGCCCGCTCGCGACGCTTGCCCTGCATCTCCATCCGACGGCCCGCATTCTGGCGCTGACGGCGGACGGGCACGCACCCCACGCGATCGCGCGCTTCCTCGTCGAACGCGGCTTTGGCTGCTCGCAGCTTTCGATCTTCGAACATCTGGGCGGCCCGCTTGAGCGTCGCATTGCGGCGACCGCGCGCGATCTGCCGCCGGGTCCCTATGCCGATCTCAATACGCTGGCCATCGAATGCGTCGCCGGTGCGGACGCGAAGATTCTCTCGCGCGTCGCTGGCCTGCCCGATGCGGTCTACGAACATGACGGGCAATTGACCAAGCGCGAGGTGCGCGCGGCCACGCTTGCAGCCCTCGCCCCGCTGCCGGGCCAAACTCTGTGGGATGTCGGCGCGGGCAACGGGTCGATTGCCATCGAATGGCTGCGCGCCGCTGCAAACACGAAAGCGATCGCGATCGAACGCGATGCCGCACGCCTTGCCCGCATCGCGCGCAATGCTGAAGCGCTCGGCGTGCCGCATTTGCAGATCGTCGCAGGTGCCGCACCGGCCGCGTTTGCGGGCCTGCCCACCCCAGATGCGATCTTCGTCGGCGGCGGGCTCTCGACGCCCGAATTGGTTGCAACCGCGTGGCAAGCGCTCAAGCCCGGCGGCCAGTTTGTCGCCAATGCGGTAACGCTCGAGGGCGAATGCGTGCTGGCCGAGATGCACAAAACGAAGGGCGGCGATATGGCGCGCCTTGCCATCGCCCATGCCGAAAATATCGGCCCGCATCGCGGCTGGCGCCCGGCCATGTCGGTCACGCAATGGGCGGCAACCAAACCATGAGCGGTACGCTTTACGGCATTGGCGTGGGGCCCGGCGACCCCGAATTGCTGACGCTCAAGGCCGTGCGCCTGATCCAACACTGCGCGGTGCTGGCATATCCCGCGCCCGAAGACGGCGACGCGCTGGCGCGGCGTATCGCGGCGCCGCATGTGCCGCCGGGAAAAATCGAAGTCCCGATCCGCCTGCCGATCGAAATCGCGCGTCACCCGGCCCAAGACGCCTACGACGCGGGCGCCGAACTGCTCGCCACGCAGCTGTCGCAAGGCTTCGACGTGGCGCTGCTGTGCCTGGGCGATCCGCTGTTCTATGGCAGCTACATGTATCTGCATGCACGCTTGGCCGAACGATACGAAACGCGCATCGTGCCGGGCGTGACCTCGTTTGCAGCCTCTGCCGCGCTGGTGCGCCAGGCGCTGTCGGCGCGCGAAGACAGTGTCGCCGTCGTCCCCGCAACGCTTGGCGACGCCGAAATCGAGCGACGCATCGCCGCGCACGACTCCTTGGTCTTCTTGAAACTCGGCCGCCATTTTTCGCGGCTGCGCGCGTTGCTGGCGCGGCTGGGCTTGGCCCAGCAAGCGCTTTATGTCGAACGCGCGGGGCTCGCGGGGGAGCGCCACTGCGCGCTGCTCGATGCGGCGAACGAAACTGCGCCCTATTTCTCGCTCGTTCTGGTGCATCGGCGAGGCAACGCATGGACATGATCCCAGCCCTTGTCTGCTTGACCCAGGAAGGCGCCGCCCTCGCCCGTGGCCTCTCGGGCGAAGTGCATGGCTACCGGCCGCGCGTTGCGGATGCCGCCGTCGCGTTCGAAGATGCTGGCGCGCATCTGTCGGCTTTGTTCGCGCAAGGCCGGCCGATCGTCGGGTTCTGCGCAGCCGGAATCCTTGTTCGCGCGCTTGCGGCGTCGCTTGGCGACAAACAGAACGAACCGCCCGTCATTGCCGTCAGCGCCGACGGCAAACACGTGGTCCCGCTGCTGGGCGGCCATCGCGGCGCCAATCGGATGGCGCTCGAAATCGCCCGTGCGCTGGGCGCAACGGCCGCCATCACCACCGCAGGCGATACGATTTTGGGCGTGTCGCTCGACGAGCCGCCGCCGGGTTGGCGCATCGCCGATCGCGCAGCCATCAAACCCGTCGCGGCCGCTTTGATTGCCGGCCAGAGCGTTTGCATCGACGGCCATGCGGCGTTTCTGGCGGCACTGCCGCGCGCACAGGTCGCAACCGCCAATATCCGCATCACCGAACGTCGGGCGAGTCCGGGCGACACCGCACTCGTCTATCATCCGCCGGTGCTGGCCATCGGCATCGGGTGCGAACGCGGCGCCGATGCCGACGAAATTTCGGCCTTGGTCGAAGAATGTCTGGCGGACGCAGGGCTCGCGCGCGCGGCGGTGGCCTTGGTGGCGTCGATCGACATCAAAGCCGACGAAGACGGTATTTTGGCAGTCGCCGAAGCGCTTGGCGTGCCTGCGCGGTTTTTCGCGGCGGCGGACCTGCGCGCCCAAGAAGATCGCGTGACGCAAAAATCCGACTATGTGAAAGCGACGGTCGGCACCCCTTCGGTTGCCGAAGCGGCGGCGCTTGCCTGCGTCGGGTCAGCCGGCCGTCTCATCGTGGCCAAACGGAAATCCGCACGTGCAACCTGCGCGATCGCGCTCGCGGCAGAGCCCCTCGATGCGACTTCGATCGGCACGCCGCGCGGCCATCTCGACATTGTCGGGATCGGTCCGGGCGCCGATGCCTGGCGCACGCCCGAAGTCTCGTACGCCCTGCACGCGGCCGAATGCGTGGTGGGCTACGGCCTCTATCTCGATCTTGTCGCCGACCTCGTGCGCGGCAAGCCACGCTACGAAACGGGCCTGGGGGACGAGACCGGGCGCGTCGAGCGAGCACTCGACCTCGCCGCCGCCGGCAAGCGCGTGGCGCTTGTCTGTTCGGGCGATGCGGGCATCTATGCGCTGGCGACGCTGGCGTTCGAACGGCTCGAAAAAGGTCCGAGCGAACGGCGGCGCATCGCAGTGCGCGTGTGCCCCGGCATATCGGCGCTGCAGGCGGCGGCAGCCCGTTTGGGCGCGCCCCTCGGCCACGATTTTTGCGCGATCTCGCTCTCCGACCTTTTGACGCCGCGCGAAGCGATCGAAACGCGTTTGCGCGCGGCGGCGGCCGGCGATTTTGTCGTCGCGTTCTACAACCCGGCATCGGAGCGCCGTCGATCGCTGTTGCCGCTTGCCCGGCAGATTCTGCTCGACGCGCGCGGCGCCGATTGCTGGGTTGCGTGCGCGCGCAATCTGGGGCGCGCGGGCGAGACCGTCAAAATTCATCGGCTGGGGGACGACTGGGTCGACAGCGTGGACATGCTGACGCTTGTCATGGTCGGCAGCACGGCCACAAGGCGACTGGAACTGGGCACGACCGCGCGCCTCTACACGCCGCGCGGCTACGAAAAAAAGGAAACATCGTGAGCGTCGACTTCATCGGGGCCGGGCCCGGATCGCCCGATCTGATCACGCTGCGCGGCCTGCGCTCGATCCAAGCGGCCGATCTCGTGCTCTATGCGGGCTCGCTCGTGCCGGCCGAGATCGTCGCCGAACGCAAAGCGGGCGTCGAGGCGATCGACACGGCACCGCTCGATCTGGACGCAATCGTGACGCTGATGGCAGACGCGCATTCGGCAGGCGGGCGCGTGGCCCGCGTACATTCGGGCGACCCGTCGCTCTATGGCGCGATCGCCGAACAGATGCGCAGGCTCGATGCGCTGGCAATTCCCTATACGGTCGTACCGGGCGTGCCGGCCTATGCCGCGATGGCTGCGGCAATGAAAACTGAGCTTACCCTGCCCGGCATCGTCCAGAGCGTGATCTTGACGCGCACGGCAACGCGCGCCTCGGCAATGCCGAACGGCGAGACGCTAGCCAACTTCGCCGCGACCGGGGCCACGCTCGCGATCCATCTGTCGATCGCAAATCTTGCCAAGGTCGTGCGCGAATTGACGCCGATTTACGGGGCCGAATGCCCGGTCGCGATCGGCTGGCGCGTAAGCTGGCCCGACGAGATGTTTTTGTCGGGCACGCTTGGCGACATTCGCGCCAAGGTCAAGGAACTGGGCTTGACGCGCACGGCGCTCATTCTGGTCGGTCCGGGCCTCGGCGCCAAACTTGGCGCGGAAAGCCGCCTCTACGCCGCCGACCATCACCATGTGCTGCGACCGGCCGCGAAGCCCGCGATCTAGGGCGGGGCGTTGTTGCGGCGCAGATACTCGGTCACCTGACGGCGATTTTCAGAATCCGCGACCGCCAGCGCCGTGCGGCCGGTCGAATCCGTTATCGCGAGGTCGGCGCGCCCTTCGACCAGCGCCTCGACCACGCGCAGATGGCCAGCACGCGCGGCCAGGATCAAGGCAGTCGAACCGGTGCCGCGTTCGATGAGGTTGAGATTGGCGCGGCCCGCGATCAAGGCTGCCACCGCCGCCGTATGCCCGCGTTCGGCCGCCCACATCAGCGCCGTGCGGCCCGTGCGGTCGCGAAGATCGGGTGTCGCGCGCTGCTCCAGCAGCAGCCGCACGATGTCGGCAAAGCCGCCGGACGCGGCATTGACAAGGGCTGGACGAAAATCAAGGTCGAGTTGGTTGGTCGTAACGCCCGCTGCGATCTGCTGGCGAACGCCGTCGATATTGCCGTCGCGCGCCGCCTCGGCGAGCGGGCGACGCTGCAGAACCTCAATGCCGAGCTGGGCATGGGCCATGGTCGGCAGAACAAGCAGGGCAAGCAGAAAAAGACAAAAGCGCATGGATGCGACTCTAGAAATTTTTTCGAGGCCCGGTCAAGCGAGCCACGCAAAAATTGCCGCTTCGTCTGCGGCGGTCGGCCCCGGCGGATCGGTCGGGCGGCGCAGCAGCACGACCGGCAATCCCAAATTGCGCGCCGCATCGAGCTTGGCCCTGGCGCTGTCGCCGCCGCTGGCTTTGGCGACGATCGCATCGATGCGCAAATCCTTCAGCAATTGGCGTTCGGCGTCGCGCGCGAAGGGTCCGCGCTGGACGAGGGTTTGGGCGCCCGGCAAATCGACGGCGCCGGGTTCGGCGCGCCGGACGAAAAATTCGAAATCGAGCCCTGCCAACGGCGCAAGCCCGTCGGCGAAGGCCACGAAAATGCGCCGCCCCAATGCGGGCAGCAGACGGACCGCGGCTTGCACGCTGTCCACGAAGATCCAGCGATCGCCGTCGACCGGCTGCCATTCGGCCCGCACCAATGCAATGCGCGCAACGCCCGTCGCAGCGCACGCCGCCACGGCATTGGCCGAAATGCGCGCGGCGAAGGGGTGGGTCGCGTCGATGCACCGGTCGATTTTTTCGGCACGCAAATAGTCGCCAAGCCCCTCGACGCCGCCAAAGCCGCCGCTGCGCATGCGCGCGAGGCTCTGGGCTGGCGCGGCAGTCCGACCCGCCAGCGACAGGATCGTATCGAAGCCCTGGCGCACCAGCCGGTCGGCAAGCAGGCGCGCTTCTTGCGTGCCGCCCAAGACGAGAATGCGCTGGCTCATGGGTTTGCGTGTCCGATCAAAAGGCCTGCGCGATCGACGACCAAAACCTCGATGCGGATTTGCGGCCCTGCAACCTCGGCGGCGACGGCGTGTGCGGCACGGGCGACTTCTTGGCCCAGCGGCAAACCCGCCGCGCGCGCGGCGGCCAGGATGGCGCCCGCCGACAGATCGGGCGTTTGCGCGCTCTGGCACAACGCGTCGTCGGCACCCAGCGTTCGCAACATGTCGGCCAGATGGCGATTGTCGAGGCGGCTGCGCTGCGAATGCAGATCCATGGCGCCGCCCGCAAGCTTGGCAAGCTTGGCAAAGCCGCCAGCGATCGACACGCGCGCGACCGGATGGCTGCGAAGATATTTGAGCGTGCCGCCGGCAAAATCGCCCATGTCGAGCAAGGCTTCGTCGGGCAGATCGTAGCGGCGGCGCACAAAGGCCTCCGAGGTCGAGCCCGTGGCCGCCGCGACATGCTGGAGGCTGGCGGCGCGCGCCACATCGATGCCGCGATGGATCGAATGGATCCACGCCGCGCACGAATAGGGCGTCACGATCCCGGTCGTGCCGAGCACCGACAGGCCGCCCACGATGCCAAGCCGACCGTTGAGCGTTTTGGCCGCCAGCAGTTCGCCGCCCGGAATCGACACGGTGACGATCCAGTCGGCGCCGAATTCCGCCAGCGCCTCGGCAATCATCAAGCGGGGTCCGGGATTGATTGCAGGCTCACCCACCGGGAGCGTCAGGCCGGGCTTGGTCACGCGCCCCACGCCGGGCCCGGCGCGAAACGACAGCCCCGTGCCGGCCGCCGCACGGACCAGCTCGACCCGGATTTCGGCGCCGTGCGTGACGTCGGGATCGTCGCCGGCGTCCTTGACGATGCCGGCCGAAGCGGCGTCGGCGGCGAGGCTTGCATGGACGACGGCAAATTCGGGCGTTTGGCCCTGCGGCAGGCGGATCGCGACGCGCTCGGGCATGCGCCCCGTCGCCAGGGCGATGGCGGCGGCCCGTGCGGCGGCGGCGGCGCAGGCGCCGGTCGTCCAACCGCTGCGCAACGGGCCTGCGGGCTTGGGCGGGAGCTCGTCTTCGACCATGATTTCAGTAGGGTAGCATCGCGCGCGCGAGCCGGATAGACTGGTGCCAATGGACGATCTGGGTTTCGACATGCCGGTTTTCGAACCGGGCGCTGTTTGGCTGGTGGGGGCTGGTCCGGGCGATCCGGGCCTGCTGTCCTTGTACGGTCTGCATGCCCTGCGCAAGGCCGACTGCATCGTCTACGACGCGCTGGTCGATGCCCGCATTTTGAAACTCGCGCGCCCCGGCGTGCGGCTCGAATACGCGGGCAAACGCGGCGGCCGACCCAGCCCCAAACAACGCGACATCTCGCTGCGCTTGGTCCAACTTGCGCGCAGCGGCAAACGGGTCTTGCGCCTCAAAGGTGGCGATCCGTTTGTCTTCGGGCGCGGCGGCGAAGAAGCTTTGACGCTGGCGGGCGCCAAGATCCCGTTCCGCATCGTGCCGGGCATCACGGCGGGCATCGGCGGTTTGGCCTATGCCGGCATCCCGGTTACGCATCGCGACACCAACCACGCGGTGACGTTCGTCACCGGCCATGGCGTGACTGGCGACGTGCCGGACGGGCTGGACTGGCACGCCCTTGCCAACGGCGCGCCCACGCTGGTGTTCTATATGGCGCTCAAACATCTGGCGCGGATTGCGCGCCTGCTGATCGATGCGGGCCGCGCGCCCGACACGCCCGTCGCCCTGGTGGCGCGGGCCAGCACGGCCAGCCAGCAGGTGCTGGAAACCACGCTCGCACGGGCGGCCGACGATGCGGCCAAAAGCGGGCTCGAACCGCCTGCTTTGTTCGTCGTTGGCGAGGTGGTGCGCTTGCGCGCCGGGCTCGACTGGCAAGGCGCCCTGCTGGGGCGCCTTCTGGATCCCGACCCGCTGGGGCTGGGCGCGCACCGCTCGGCGGAAACGGCATGAAAGGAAGACGGTACATGACAAAATCGACGATCGCTTGGCTTGCACTGGCCGCGTTGGCCCTGGGGGCTTGCGAGTCCCGCACATCGTGGGTCAAAGAAAGCGCGCCCGCAGGCCAGCTCGACTACGACCAGCAGGAATGCCGACGCAGTGCAGGCGGCTTCAGCCATGTCGATGTCGGCACGTCCTACACCAACGATGCGAACCGCAATGGCGGCAACTCGGCGGTCGCCGAAGAATACCGGCGCTGCATGGAGCAGCGCGGCTGGCGGCGCGAACGCGGCCCCGCCCCCGCCGCCCGCAGCACTTGAGTGCGACCCCCGGCCTGATCCTCGCCGCCCCGTCCTCGGGCAGCGGCAAGACGACGATCGCGCTGGGCCTGATGCGCGCCCTGGCCCGTCGCGGCGTGCGGGTCGCAGCGGCCAAGGCCGGGCCCGACTATATCGATCCGGGCTTCCATCGGGTCGCGACAGGGCGGCCTTGCCTCAATCTCGATCCGTGGGCGATGCAAGCGCAAACGCGTGCCGGGCTTGCGAGCGAACTTGGCATCGACGCAGACCTGATCGTATGCGAAGGCGTCATGGGCCTGTTCGACGGCATCGACGCCGCCGGCACGGGATCGAGTGCAACGCTCGCGGCCGAGACGGGCTGGCCCGTGCTGCTGGCGGTCGACGCGAAGGGCCTTGCGGCCTCCTTCGGCCCGCTGGTGGCGGGATTTGCGGCCGCCGACCCCGCCGTGCGGATCGCAGGCGCCATCGCCAATCGCACCGGCGGCACCCGCCATGTCGAGTTGCTGCGCCAAGCGCTCGCCAAGCGCCGCCCGGATGTGCAATTTTTGGGCGGCATCGGGCGCGATGCGGGGCTTGCCCTGCCCGAACGCCATTTGGGGCTCGTTCCGGCAGGCGAGACGCCGGATCTCGAACGCGTCGTCGAGTTGGCCGCCGACGCCTGCACCGCCGCCCTCGATCTCGACGCGATCGTCCGCCTGGCGCGGCCGACCCGCCTCGCCGCGGCGCCGCCAGCGACGCTGCTGGCCCCGCTTGGCCAGCATATCGCCGTTGCCTGCGATGCGGCCTTCGCCTTCGCCTATCCGGCGCAACTGGCCGCATGGCGCCGCCAAGGCGCCGAGGTCAGTTTTTTTAGCCCCCTTGCCGACCAAAAACCCGCCGTCGGCGCAGATGCCGTGTTCCTGCCCGGCGGATACCCGGAATTGCACGCTGGAAAGATTGCATCTGCAAGTTGCTTTGTCGCGGCGTTGCGCGCCTTCGCGGGTTTTGTCTACGGCGAATGCGGCGGCTACATGGTGCTGGGCGACGGGCTGACCGATGCCGACGGCACGCGCCACGCGATGCTGGGTCTGCTGCCGGTCGAAACCACATTCGCGAAACGCAAATTGCATTTGGGGTATCGGAAGGTTCGACTGCGCGCGGATTTGCCGTTTGGCCGGGCCGGAATGTCGTTTCGCGGCCACGAATTCCATTATTCGACGATTTTGGCTGAAAATCGGCCCGAACGACTGTTCGACCCATGCGACGCCGCCGGACATGCGCTAGAGTCCTGCGGTGCCCGGCGCGGCAACGTTGCGGGCTCCTACATTCACCTGATCGATCAAGACGGACCCTGACAGACCATGCTCTACCATTTTTACGATCTACAGCAGACGATGCTCTCGCCCGTTCGCTTGGCGGCCGAAACCGCGCAGCACGTGTTCAGCCATCCGATGATGCCGATGGCCTATACCAGCATGGGCCGCGCGATGGCGGCGGGCGCCGAAATGGTCGAGCGCGCCACGCGCCGCTACGGCAAACCCGCCTTCGGCCTCGGCCAGGTGACGATCGACGGCGAAAGCTGCCCGATCGTCGAAGAGGTCGTCTACAGCAAACCGTTTTGCGATCTGCTGCATTTCGAGCGCCAGACGCCCGCGCTGCGCGACGATCCCAAAGTGCTGGTCGTGGCGCCGATGTCGGGCCACTACGCGACGCTGCTGCGCGGCACGGTCGAAGCGCTGCTGCCCGATCACGATGTCTACGTGACCGACTGGGTCAACGCCGCCCTCGTGCCGCTGATGGGCGAGGAATCGATCTTCAATCTCGACAGCTATGTCGACTATCTGATCGAGTTCCTGGAAGTGCTGGGGCCGGAAACCCATCTGCTCGCGGTCTGCCAGCCGTCGGTGCCCGTGATGGCGGCCGTCTCGCTGATGTCGGCCGACGACGGCGCGCGCGCGCCGCGCTCGATGACCTTGATGGGCGGTCCGGTCGATACGCGCGTGAACCCGACCAAGGTCAACCAGCTGGCCGCCGAACGCTCGCTCGAATGGTTCGAACGTTCGGTGCTGTCGAACGTGCCGCCCGCGTATCCGGGCTTCATGCGCCGCGTCTATCCGGGCTTCTTGCAGCTCAGCGGCTTCATGAGCATGAATCTCGACCGCCATGTCGGCTCGGCCGTGAAGCAGTTCCAGCATCTGGTGCGCGGCGACGGCCTCGGCGCCCAGGGCCATCGCGAGTTCTACGACGAGTATCTGTCGGTCATGGACCTTGATGCCGCCTTTTATTTGCAAACGATCAAGGTCGCGTTCCAGGACCACGATCTGCCGCGCGGCACATTGGTTTCGCGCGGCCGCAAGGTCGATCCGGGCGCCATCCGCAACACGGCGCTGCTGACGGTCGAAGGCGAACTCGACGATATTTCGGGCGTCGGCCAAACCTATGCGGCGCATGCGCTGTGCAACAATCTGCCCGCCGACAAGCACCGCCATTGGCTGCAAAAGAACGTCGGCCATTACGGCATTTTCAACGGCAAACGCTGGCGGACCGAAATTCTGCCGCAGGTGCGCGGCTTTATCCGCGACAATCGCTAGACTAAATAAGAATTTAGTCTGACGGCGCCCGGAGCCGCCAAAGCCTGCGCGACGTCTGCGCGACATAGGTGCGATTCTTGCGCGACATGGACGCGACATAGACGCGACATCTGCGCGACATGATGCATGCCAACCTATTGATAGGCCACGATTCAGCCCTCAAAATCGCGCAAAAAATCGCGCCCGCCAAAGGCGGCCGAAAATTGCTCCTATTCACGTGTCAAACAGCGCCCGTTGCAGCCAACGTTGCTGCTATCTAAACATGTTCTTTGTTTGGACGCAAGCAAATATTCTGCTCTACGGCACGCCGCACGCCGATGTCGGACATCGGTGCGAGGACCGTTCGGCAGCCTCGACAAAACAGCCCTACCGCCCCGCGCGCGTGACGAGGGCGAGGCCGACAAAAATGGCAGCCATTGCAGCCCACACGTATAGACTGTGCTGCTCGCCGAACAGCAGCCAGCCCCAGAATACGCCCGCCAGCGTCACCAAAAATCCGGTCTGGCTGAAAAACACCGGACCCGCGAGGCGCAAAGTTTCGAAAAACAGCAGCGAGCCCATGCCCGCCAGCGCGCATTGCAGCAGCAAGGCCCAGTCGCCGCCGTTTTGCGGCGGAAACGGCAGGTGCACGGCGCCGCTTGCCACCGCCAGCGGCAGGATGCACACGGCCGATCCGATCTGCATCGTTGCGGCAAGGGCGATCGAATCGACGCCGTCGGGACGCGCCTTGGCGATGTAGATGTTCGACGCCGCGTAGAAAAACGGCACCAGCAGGCACAGCAGCACGTAGGGCAGCATTGCCGGATCCGGCAGGCTGGCGCTGGGCGCCACGACCAGCAAGGCACCCGCAAGCCCGCAGCCGAGCCCCAGCAAGCGCAGGCTGTGGCGCTTTTCCATGCCGATGGCGAGCGCGATCGCGTAGGTCATCAGCGGCGACAGCGTGTTGAGGAGGGCGGCCAACCCTGCGGGCACATGGCCCACGACAAGCACGGCCAGCGAATTGGGGATGGCGATGGCGGTCGATCCCGCGATCAGCGTGTAGACCCAAAAACGCGGCGCAAGCGGCATGCGGGCGCCGCGCAGTCGCGCCACTGCCGCCAGCAGGCAGGCGGCCGAAACCGATATCGCCAGCGTAAAGCCGAACGGATGGATGCCCGACTCGAACGAAATCTTGGCGAGGGAAAACTGCAGCCCCCAGATGGTTCCCATGGTTAACATGTAACCAAGAGCGAGATAGAGTCGCCGCCCGGTCAAAGCCGGTCTGTCCGAGGGGGAGGATGCCATGAAGTTCGCAAGCTACAACATCCAATACGGCAAGGGCAAAGACGGAAAGTTCGACCTTTCGCGCATCGCCGCCGCCGTCGCCGACGCCGACGTGATCGCACTGCAGGAGGTGGAACGCTTCTGGCCGCGCTCGGGCAATGTCGACCAGCCGGCCGAGCTTGCGGCCCTATTGCCGGATTTCTACTGGGTCTACGGCCCCGGCTACGACATGGATGCCGGCACAGGGAAACCCGGCGGCAAGCGCCGCCAGTTCGGCAATATGCTGCTGTCGCGCACGCCAATCCTGACCTCGCGCAACCATCTGCTGCCCAAATACGGCGCGCTCGACCAGTTCTGTTTGCAGCGCTCGGCCATCGAAGGGGTCATCGCGACGAAAACGGCGGGCGCGGTGCGGCTCTATTCGCTGCATCTGTCGCATATCGACGATGGCGACCGCGCCGCCCAGGTCGAACGGCTGATCGAAATCCACCGCACGGCCCCCGACGAAGGCGGCGCGTGGTGCGGCAGGCACAAGGAGGCCGACTGGACCCAAGGCCTGCCGCCGCCCCCGATGCCGCAGGCAGCTTTGTTCATGGGCGATTTCAACATCACGTCGCGCTCGCCGCTGTATGCGCGGCTGGCAGGGCCGCTATCGGCCGAGCACGGTCGCGTGACGGCCAGAAGCGGCCTGATCGATGCCTATGTCGCGGCCGGCAACGATGCGGCCAGCGGCTGGAGCTGTGACAGCACGCTTGCCAAGCGCGAGCGCATCGATTTTTGCATGGCGAGCGCGAGCCTGGCGCAGCACGTCAAGCGCGCCTGGATCGACAACGACGCGACCGGTTCCGACCACCAGCCGATCTGGACGGAAATCGATTTGTAGGAAGCCTTAGACCGTGCGCAGCGACTTGCCGGTCGTCGGATCGAACAGATGCACCATCGCGGGTGCGGCGCCGATCGGAATGCGCTTGGCCGGGCTGTCGATGTCGGCGGGCATGGCCAGAATGAACGGGGCCGCCCCGATCGTGCCGTGCAGCAGGCGCGTCGGCCCCAGTTCTTCGGTCACTTCCCAATCGAGATGCGGCGCGCCCGGCGTTTCGCGATCGACCTTCGCATCTTCGGCGCGCAGCCCCACTTCGACCGCTTGGCCGGGGGCCGCACCAAAATCGGCGGCGTTGTAGGCAAGTTCGCCCCCGCCCGGCAAGGCCACGCGGCCGCGCACCGTAACGGTGCCCGCAAACAGGTTCATCGCCGGGGCGCCGACGAACGTCGCGACGAACCGGCTGGCGGGCCGACGGTAGATTTCAAGCGGCGCGCCCGCCTGTTCGACCGACCCCGCATTCATCACTACGACCTGGTCCGCCAGCGTCATCGCCTCGACCTGGTCGTGCGTGACGAAGATCGAGGTGGCTTTGAGGCGGTTATGCAGCTTGCGAATTTCGAGGCGCATCTGCACGCGCAGCTTGGCGTCGAGATTGGACAAAGGTTCGTCGAACAAAAACGCGGCCGGCTCGCGCACGATGGCGCGGCCCATTGCCACGCGCTGGCGCTGGCCGCCCGAGAGCGCGCGCGGCTTGCGCTGCAAATAGGGTTCGATCGCCAGCAGCTTGGCCGCGTCCATGACGCGGCGGTCGATCTCGTCCTTGGGCATGCGGCGGTTGCGCAGCCCGTAAGCCATGTTGTTGTAGACGCTCATGTGCGGATAGAGCGCGTAGTTCTGGAACACCATCGCGATGTCGCGGTCGGCCGGTTCCACGTCGTTGACGATGCGCTGGCCGATCGAAACGCTGCCGCCCGAAATTTCTTCGAGGCCCGCGATCATGCGCAGCAGCGTGGATTTGCCGCAGCCCGACGGGCCCAGCAGCACGGTGAAATTGCCGTCGGGAATTTCGAGCGAGATGCCTTTTACCGCCTCGACCCCCCCCGCATAGACTTTCCGCACTTTGTCGAGCGTCACGCCTGCCATATCGTTCTCACTTCTCGGTCTCGACGAGCCCTTTGACGAACAGCTTCTGCATCGCGACCACAACGATCACGGGCGGCAGCAGCGCCAGCATGGCCGTCGCCATCGCCAGCTGCCATTCGGTCAGGGCGTCTTGGGTCACGATCATTTTTTTGATGCCGATCACGATCGTCTGCATGTTGTCGCGCGTGGTGATCAACAGCGGCCACAGATACTGGTTCCATCCGTAGATGAACTGGATCACGAACAGCGCCGCGATCGTGGTCACCGACAGCGGCAGCAGCGTGTCCTTGAAAAAACGGAACGGCCCCGCCCCGTCGATCTTCGAGGCTTCGACGAGTTCTTCGGGCACGGTCAGGAAAAACTGGCGGAACAGCAGCGTTGCCGTCGCCGACGCGATCAACGGCAGCGTGAGGCCCGTATAGGTATCGAGCAGGCCCAGATCGGCGACGATCTTGTAGGTGGGGTAGATGCGCACTTCGACGGGCAGCATCAGCGTCACGAAAATCAGCCAGAACGCCGCCATGCGGAAGGGGAAGCGGAAAAACACGATCGCGTAGGCCGAAATCAGCGAGATCGCGATCTTGCCGAGCGCGATCGTCATCGCCATCACGAAGCTGTTGAGCAGCATCGTGCCGACCGGCTCGCGCGTGGTGGCGCGCGCGCCCGAGAAAATGATGCGCTCGTAGTTTTCGAGCATCTGCGAGCCCGGCAGCAGCGACATCTGCCCGTTCTGCACGGTCGCCGCGTCGTAGGTCGATGCGAGCAGCGCCAGATATACCGGGAACGCAACGATGCACACGCCGACGACCAGCACCAGGTGCGGCACCGCGCGGCCCAGCAGGGATTCGCGCTCGACCATCAGTACTGCACCCGGCGTTCGACGAATTTGAACTGCACGGCCGTGAGCGCGATGACGATCGCCATCAGCACGACCGACTGGGCGGCCGAACCGCCTAGATCGCTGCCGAGCTTGCCGTCGGCATAGACCTTGTAAACCATCGTCGTCGTGTTGCCCGCAGGGCCGCCGCTGGTAACCGAATCGATGATGCCGAACGTGTCGAAGAAAACGTAGACGATGTTGACGGTCAGCAGGAAAAAGGCGGTCGGCGACAGCAGCGGGAAGATGATCGTCCAGAAGCGGCGCATCGGCCTGGCGCCGTCGATGGCCGCGGCTTCGATCACGCTCTTGGGGATGGCCGCAAGGCCCGCGAGGAAAAAGAGGAAATTGTACGAGATCTGCTTCCACGTCGCGGCCAGCACCACCAGAATCATCGCATGGTTGCCGTTCAGCAGCGGGTTCCAGTCGATGCCCCAACTGCGCAGCGCCTTGGCGAGCATGCCGAGCGACGGCTGGAACATGAAAAGCCACAGCACGCCCGCAACCGCAGGCGCGACCGCGTAGGGCCAGATCAGCATGGTCTTGTAGACCGTCGCGCCCTTGATCTGCTTGTCGGCCATCACGGCCAGCAGCAGCCCGCTCGACAGCGACAGGAACGCGACCAGCGCCGAGAAGACGGCCGTGGTGCCCATCGTTTTGTAGTATTCGGGGTTGGCGGCGAGGATGGTGTAGTTCTCGAACCACACGAATTCGGTCGAGATGCCGAAGGCGTCCTGCATCAGCATGGACTGCCAGACCGCCTGCACGGCCGGCACGTAGAAAAAGACGACGACGATCGCAAATTGGGGCAGCAGCAGCGAATAGGGCAGCATCTTGCCGCCGAACAGCGCGCGTCGTTCCATGCTGCGAAGTCTCCGTTGCCTGCTTGGGGCTCGCGTGCGGGCGGGGATTGGACGGCGAAACGGGCCGGGTCGCGAAGGACCCGGCCCGCTCGTGTCAGTCGCGGTTCAGCGCGTGACCGTGCGCTCGAACTGGCGCAGCGACGTGTTGCCGCGCGCGACGGCCGCATCCATCGCCTGCTGGGCCGTCTTGGTGCCCTGCAAGGCCGCTTCGATTTCTTCCGACCAGATATCGCGAATCTGGACGAGGTTGCCGAAGCGCAGACCCTTGGAGTTTTCGGTCGGCGGCTTGTTCGTGAGCGTCTTCAACGGCGTTTCAAGATAGGGGTTGGTCGCGTAGAAGCCCGACGCCTTGACCTTTTCGTAGGCCGCCGTCGTGATCGGCAGATAGCCCGATTCCGTGTGCAGGCGCGCCTGACGGTCGGTGTCCGAGAGGAAGGCGAAGAACTTGGCGACGCCCTTGTACTCGTTGGCAGGCTTGCCGCCCATGACCCACAGCGAAGCGCCGCCCAGCGTCGAGTTCTGCGGGGCGCCGGCAACGTCGGGATAGTACGGCATCGCGGCGTTGGCCCAGTCGAACTTGGCGTTCGCCTTGACGTTGCCGTAGAAGCCCGAGGAGGTGATCATGATCGGGCATTCGCCCGACGTGAACGTGCCTTCGCCCGTGTTCGTGCGCCCGCCATAGACGTAGGTCTTGTCCTTGGCGAGTTCGGCCAAGTTGGCGAAGTGGCGAACATGCGTCGGCGAATTGATGCGGAATTCGGTATCGAAACCGTCGATGCCGTTGGACTTGGTGCCGATCGGAATGTTGTGCCACACCGAAAACTGCTCAATGTTCACCCACGTGACCCAGGCGGTCGAGAAGCCGCAATTGGGCGTCGCCGACGCCTTCAGCTTCTTGGCGGCTTCGAACACTTCGGGCCAGGTCTTGGGCGGCGCGTCGGGGTTGAGGCCCGCCTTGCGGAAGGCGTCCTTGTTGTACCACATCACCGTCGACGACGAGTTGAACGGGAAGGACAGCATCTCGCCGCGCGCAGTCGAGTAGTAGCCAGCGACCGCCGGCAGATACGACGACGGTTCGAAGCGTTCGCCCGCTTCTTTCATCAGGTCCGCGACCGGCTTGATGGCACCGCGGGCCGCCATCATCGTGGCGGTGCCCACTTCGAACACCTGCATGATGTGCGGCGCGTTGCCCGCGCGGAAAGCGGCAATGCCCGCGTTCATCGTGTCGGGGTACGAACCCTTGTAGGACGCGACGACCTTGTAATCGCGCTGCGAGGCGTTGAACTCGTCCGCGAGGCGGTTGACGACGTCGTTGTTCGCGCCCGTCATCGCGTGCCACCATTGGATTTCGACTTGGGCAGCGGCAGGACCTGCGATCGTCAAAGCCGTGGTCGCAAGCAAAGCGCCGAGCGCGCTGTTTGCAAGATTGCGGCGGAAATTCATGTTTCATCTCTCCCTGGTTTGCGCAATTGCCCGTTGGAACGGGAGGCTTGCGTCGTTTAAGCGCCGCACATATCGAGGATGCAGCATTTTTATGAAGCTTTTATGACACGAACCGATTTGCGGTGCGAGCGGGTTTTAGCGCTTGGGTTTTTTGCCGCCCGGAATCGCGGCCGCCGAAAAATCCGAGCGCACGCGGGCGACCGCATCCTGCCAGCCCGCATAGAGTTTGGCGCGCATCGGTTCGGCCATTGCCGGGCGGAACAAGCGGTCGACGCGGCGCACCTTGGCGATGTCGTCGAGCGAGTTGTAGACGCCAGCCCCAAGCCCCGCCAGCGCCGCCGCCCCCCAGGCGGTGGTCTCCGTCACGACCGGGCGGTCGACATCGAGGCCGAGCTGATCGGCCAAAAACTGCATTACCCAGTCGTTGGCCGACATGCCGCCATCGACGCGCAAGGTTTTGAGCGCCGCCTTCGGCCCCAGATCTTTTTGCATCGCCGCCATCAGATCGCGCGTCTGGTAGGCAGTCGATTCGAGGGCGGCGCGCACGATCTGCGGCAGGCCCGCATCGCGCGTGAGGCCAAGGATGGCGCCGCGCGCATCCGGGTCCCACCAGGGCGCGCCCAGCCCCGTGAAGGCCGGCACCAGATAGACGCCGCCATTGTCGGCGACAGATTTTGCCAACGCTTCGCTGTCGGCGGCTTTTGCGACCGCCTTGAGCCCGTCGCGCACCCATTGCACGACGGCGCCCGAAATGAAGATCGAGCCTTCGAGCGCGTAGCACGGCTTGCCCTTGAGCCGGTAGGCGACGGTCGACAGCAGCCGGTTTTTTGAGCGCACAAATTTTGTGCCCGTGTTGAGCAGCACGAAACAGCCGGTCCCGTAGGTGCTCTTGGCCATGCCGGGCGCAAAACAGCCCTGGCCGAACGCCGCCGCCTGCTGGTCGCCTGCAATGCCGCGAATGGGAATGGCGGCGCCGAACAGTTTGGCGTCGGTCGCGCCGAAATCGCCCGCACTGTCGCGCACCTCGGGCAGCAGGCCGGCCGGGATCGCAAACGCCTTCAGCAAGCCCGCGTCCCATTGCTGCCGGGCGATGTCGAACACCATGGTGCGCGCAGCGTTGGTGGCGTCGGTCGCATGCAGCTTGCCGCCCGTCAGGCGCCACAGCAAAAACGTATCGATCGTGCCGAACGCGAGTTTGCCAGCATTGGCAGCCGCACGCGCGCCCGCCACATTGTCGAGCAGCCAGGCGATTTTGGAGCCCGAAAAATACGCGTCGAACAGCAGGCCCGTGCGCTTGCCAAGTTCGGCGTCGCCGATTTTGGCGCGCATCTTGCGGCACCAGTCGGCCGTGCGGCGATCTTGCCAGACCAGCGCCTTGTGGATCGGCTTGCCCGTGGCGCGGTCCCAGATGACGGTCGTCTCGCGCTGGTTGGTGAGGCCGATCGCCGACACCTCGCTCGCTTTGGCCTTGGCGTTCGACAAGGCGCGGCGCACGACCGACACGGTTGCGGTCCAAATCTCCTCCGCATCGTGCTCGACCCAGCCCGCTTGCGGAAAATACTGCTTGAGTTCGACCTGCGCCGAGGCGATGGCCGCGCCGTCATGGCCGAACAGAATGGCCCGCGTCGACGTGGTGCCCTGGTCGATCGCCAACAGATATTTGCCGGACATGGGCCGTCTTGCTCCCCGCGTTTTTTTTCGTGGCCCAAATTGGTGCAAGCGGGCAGAAGGCGTCAAGCGTCGAGAGCGGCCCAATCGAGTGCTGCCAGCCGGTCGTAGTCGGCAGGCACGTTGTAGATCTGCGCCGAAATGCGCACCCACAACGCGCCGTCGAACGCCATGACGGGCGCTTGCACGCGGGCCCGGTCGTAGAGCCGCTGGACCAGCCGCAAAGCCTGCGCCTCGTCAAGCGCACCTGCCACCGGCAAGCGGATGGCCGCCAGATGCGCGCCGCCGCGAATTTCCGTGCCGTACGCGCGGGCCAAGCGCTTGGCCATCGCCGCGCACAGCGCGTCGTTGTGGCTGCGGACCTTGTCCCAGCCGAACGACGCGCCGAACGCGATGGCGTCGGGCACGGCCAGCCACGCCCCCACATCGCGCGTTCCGATCCAGTCGAATTCCGCCGCCAAACCCAGATCGAGCCCGTGCGAGATGGTCGGCGGGTGCAGGCGGCTGCGCCACGCGGGCGCCACGCTCAAAAACGCAGCGCCTTTCGCGGCGAACAGCCATTTGTGGCAATTGCCGACGTAAAAATCGGCATCGAGCGCCGAGAGATCGAGCGGCAATTGGCCGGGCGCATGCGCGCCATCGACCAGCACCGGCACGCCCAACGGACGCACGGCGGCGAGGATCGAGGCGACCGGCAGCACCAACGCGCTTGGCGAGGTGATGTGGTCGAGGATCAGAAGCTTGGTTTGCGGCGGCAGGCTTGCCGCAATTTCTGCGGGCGTCAGCGTTTGCGCCAAACGCACATGCGACGCGCCCGTGCGCCTGCACACATACGCGAGCGTCCGGGCGACCGCGCGATAGCCATGCTCGGTTGTCACGACGACGTCGCCGGGCCCCAGATCCAACGAGCGCAGCACGGCGTTGGCGCCCTGCGTCGCGTTTTCGACGAACACGAGCCCGTCGGGATCGGCGTTCAAAAACGCCGCGAGCGCTTGGCGCGCTTCGGCGATCGCGGCGGGCCAGATGCGGCGCACAAAATGCGTGGTGTCCGCCTCCATGCGCCGGCGCCAGGCTTCGGCCGCGTCGAGCACCGCGCAGGGCGTCGCGCCGAACGAGCCGTGATTGAGCTGGGCCGTCGCGTGGTCGAGCAGAAATTCGCCGCGGCAGCCGAGCCCGAACTCACGCATTCGTTTTTGCCGCGAGCGCCGCGTCGATGGCTTTGCGAATTTCGGGGCCGGTGGGCGACACGCGCGAGGGCCATGCGGCGATCGGCTGGCCGTCGCGCCCGAACAGATATTTGAAAAAGTTCCAGCGCGGATTGGCCTGCTCGCCCATCGCCTCGGCGATCCAGCGATAGAGCGGATGCGCGTTGGCGCCGACGACGACGGCTTTCTCGGTCATCGGGAACGACACGTCGAAGCCTTCGCAGAAGGTTTTGATCTCGGCATTGCTGCCGGGCTCCTGGCGCCCGAAATCGTCCGACGGCACGCCCACCAGCACCAGCCCCTTGTCCTTGTAGAGATCCCACAAGGCTTCGAGCGCGGTGTATTGCGGCGTGTAGCCGCAAAACGACGCCGTATTGACGACCAGAACGGGCCGCCCCGCAAACGTACGCAAGGGCAGCTTGTCGCCGTCGATCGACACGAATTCGAAATCGAACACGGACATGCCGGTATTCCTTCTTGGCGCTGCGGCCGCGCGGCCGACCAGCTTTTCGCCGTAATAGCCGCCCATGGCGAGCGCAAAAGCGAGCCCCGAAAACAGCCGCCGCGTTATCGTTTCGCGCTTAACCATACCGCTCCTCCGTCCACGGGTCGCCGCGCATATGATAGCCGCGCGTTTCCCAAAAGCCCGCCCGATCGTCGGCGACGAATTCCAGCTTCGCAAGCCATTTGGCGCTCTTCCACAAATAAAGCTTGGGCAAGATCACGCGCACCGGCCCGCCATGTTCGCGCGACAGCGGCTTGCCTTCCCACTGGTGGGCAAGCAGCACGTCCTCGGCCGCGAAATATTCCAACGGCACGTTGGTCGTGTAGCCGTCGAACGAATGCTGGACCACGAAGCGCGCTTGCGGCGCCGGGCGCACCAGATCGAGCACATGGCGCATCGAAACCCCGCGCCAGCGATTGTCGAAGCGCGACCACGCGGTCACGCAATGGATGTCGGAAACAAAATCGCGCTGCGGTTGGGCGGCAAACGCGTCCCATTTCCAGACGAGCGGATTTTCGACAAGACCCGAAATTTCGAGCGACCAGTCGCGCTGCGACACGCCCGGATCGGCGCCGATATCGAGCACGGGCCAGGTTTGGACCAAACGCTGGCCCGGCGGCAAACGCTGGGCTGGCAAGGCGGGCGTCCCGGTGAGGAGCCTGCCGTCGCGCGCCCAACTCTGTTTGGCTGCAATGAGTTTATCGTCCGTCATGATACAGCGATTATACGCAGCCAAGCGGCCGTTGGATCAAGGGAGGGGCACGTCGCGCCATCTCGCCCGCTTATCGCCAGCGCAGCAGCCATTTTTCGAGCCGCGTGAGGCCCGTGCCGATGGCAAGTCCCAGGATCGACAAGATCGCGACGCCCGCCAACAGCTGGTCGGTCAGCATCAGATTGCCGGCCTGCAAGATGAAGGCGCCAATGCCGTATTGCGCGCCGATCATCTCGGCCGACACAAGCAAGATCAGCGCGATCGACGCCGTAATGCGGAAACCCGCAAGAATGCCCGGCAACGCCCCCGGCAGCACGATTTTGCGCAGCACATCGGGCACGGCCATGCCGAAGCTTTGGCCCATGCGGATAAGGTTGCGCGGCACGGCATCGATCGCCGCGTAAGTTGCGATCACGGTCGGGAAAAACACGCCGAGCGCGATCGTCGCCACCTTCGATGCCTCGCCGATGCCGAGCCACAAAATCAGCAGCGGCAGCAGCGAAATTTTGGGGATCGGAAACAGCGCCGACACGAACGGCACGCCCACCGCGCGGCCCAGCGACCAGATGCCCATCGCAAAACCGACCGCCAGCCCCAGCACGGTGCCAAGGCCCCAGCCGAACGCCAGCCTGGACGCGCTTTCGGCCAGATGGCGCACCAGCAGCCCTTGCGTCCAAAGATCGCCAAGTGCCGCCACCACAATGCTGGGGCGCGGCAGGAAGATCTGCGAGACCAGCCCCGCCCGCCCGCTATATTCCCACAGCGCAATCACCGCCGCGAAGGCGACCAGCGCTGCAAAACGCACCGGTCGCGGCGCGAAGCCGCCGCCGCGAAATGCGACTTCGCGGCGCTCAGCCATCGGCGATCTCGCGCTCGGCGACCAGCGCTTCGTTGCGGATCAAGTGCCACAGATGGTCGGCCCACTGCGCCATGCGCGTGGCGTTGGCGGGATTGGCGCGCACGTCTTGCGGCAGGTCGATCGCGACGATTTCTTTGATCCGGCCGGGCCTGCGCGAGAGCACGCAAATGCGGTCGGCCAGGCGCAGTGCTTCTTGCAGATTGTGCGTGACATAGACGCTGGTCGTTCGCGCCTGGAGCCACAGCGCGAGGAAGTCTTCCATCAGCAGATCGCGCGTCTGCGCATCGAGGGCCGAGAGCGGCTCGTCGAGCAGCAGCACCGCCGGATCGACCGCCAGCGCCCGCGCGATTCCCACGCGCTGGCGCATGCCGCCCGACAGCTGTTTGGGATAGGCCTGGCTGAAATCCGCAAGGTTCGTGCGCGCGAGCGCCCGCGCCACGCGCGCTTCGACCTCCTCGCCCGAAAGCCCGCGATGCTCGAGCGCAAGCGCGACATTGCCCGCAACCGAGCGCCAGGGCAGCAACGCAAAATCCTGGAACACGTAGGTGATGGGATTGAGCGAGGTCGGGCTTGGCGCCCCCTCGGCCACCACGCGGCCCGCACTGGGGGCGAGCAAACCGCCCATGATGCCGAGCAACGTGGACTTGCCGCAGCCCGACGGCCCCAGCAAGGCAAGGCATTCGCCCGCGCGCACGGTAAGATCGATGCCTTCGAGCACGGCAAGATCGCCGTAGCGATGCGCGACCCCTTCGCAGACCAATTGCACGCTCTAGGCTCGCGGCACGTTCATATGGCCGCGCACGAACGAAAGATCGATCACCTCGCGCGCATTGACCTCGCGCGCCACCAGATTGGTCTGCTGCCAGAACGCGACCTGGTTGTATATGTCGCCGACATCCAGGCGTCCTTGCGGGTCGATATAGGGCAGCCCCTGCGCCACCAGATCGGTCGGCTGCTGCACCGCGCGCGCGACCAGGGTCAACGTCTCGGCATAGTTGGTGCCGTAGACTTGGTTGCCCGCCGCGTCGCGCAGATTGAACGCCTGGTGGAAATCGGCGGCCCCGCGCACATAGCCCGCAACGAAGCGCTCGACCGTGCTGCGGCGCGTGTCGATGGCGCGCGGGCTGGTGAACAAGGCGCCCAATTGCCACGGCGTTTCGTCGCCCGCCCAAGCGAGGATCTTGCCCGAGCCGTCGGCTTCGAGCGCGCGCGCCAGCGTGACGGGTGCGAGGATGCCGTCGATCTGCCCGCCTTTGAAAGCGGCCTGCATGTTGGGCAAGGTTTGCAGGGGTACGAGCGTGACGCCGTTCAGATCGAAGCCGTGTTTTTTGGCGATCAGCCCCAGCATGTAATGGAAGGTCGAGCCCGTCGTGGTGATGCCGATGCGCTTGCCCGCATAGTCCTTCAGCGTGCGCAGGCCCCGCTCGTGCGCGGCCGTCGTCGCCATATAGGCGGTCAGCGGAAAGCCCTTCTCGTCGCGGCTTTGGGCGGCGATCAGCTTGAGGGCGCCGCGGCCCGCCAGATTGTAGAACGCGGCCGTGAGGCCCGTGACGCCGAATTCGGCGTCGCCCGAGGTGACGGCCACGGGCACTTGCTGGGCGGCCGTGAAATATTTGAGCTCGACGTCGAGCCCCAATTCGCGCCAATAGCCGCGTTCGGCCGCAATGAAGACCGGGCCGGACGACGCAAGCCGCAGCACGCCGACCGAGGATTTGACCGGCGTTTGCGCAAAAGCGGGGCTGGCGAGCGTGCCGGCCATGCCGGCCAACACGGCGCGGCGCGAAAATTTCGACATCGGGCGTTTCCTTCGCGATGAGTGTTTTTGGTACCGTTTTGGCTATTCTTGGGCTCTATATGGCCAGAGCCGTTCGCGCTGTCAAACGGCGCGCGGCCCACCGAGTTTGCGGGGACACATGAAAAAACTGCTGGCGATCTTGTTCGCGTTTTTGTTGCTGGGCGCTGCGCCCGGTGCGGCGCAAGACGCGCCCGCGCCCGACGACATCCGCAAACTGATCGAAACGCTGGAGAACGACGAAGCGCGCGCCGTCCTGCTGGAACAGCTCAAGACGCTGGCCGATATCCAGCGCTCGGGCCAAGTGCCGCTTCTGGCGTCGCCCGTCGCCGCCGAACAGCCGACCGAACAGCTCGCGCGCGTGGCCAATACGTTTGCCGAGCAATTGGCCGACCAGATCGAGACGGTCACGCAAGCTGTCGTGCGCGCCGCCGCCTTTGCGGGCGATGCGCCGTCGCTGGCGGCATGGTTCGACGCGCAGATCGGCAACGAAAAAGCGCGCGCCCGGCTGGTCGAGATCTTGGGCAAACTCGCCGCCGTGCTGGTTGCGGGCGCGCTTGCACAGCATCTTGCATGGCGCGCCTTGGGGCCGCTGCGCCGTCGCCTGGAAAAACGCGCCGTCGCATCCGACTGGCGGCGCGCCGTGCCCATCGCGGCGAGCGGCCTGCTGGGGCTGCTGCCGATCGCGGCGTTTGCGGCGGTCGCCGTCGCCCTGCTGGGCGCGCTGCAGCCTTCGCGCACCGCAAGCCTCGTCGCGATATCGTTCGTCAACGCCAACGTGATCGCGCGCGCGGTGGCGCTGGCGGCCGAAATCGCGTTTGCGCCGCGCCATCCGGGTCTGCGCGTGGTGGCCGTGCAGGACGAAACCGCCGCCTATCTTTATTTGTGGATGCGACGCATCACCAATATCGCCGTGTACTGGTATTTTGCAGCCCAAGCCGCGCTGCTGCTGGGCATGCCCGACACCGCGCACAATTTTGCAGTGAAGCTTTTGGGCGTGGTCGTGGCGATGATGGTAACCGCAGTCGTGCTGCAAAACCGCCAGGCAGTCAGCGACGCGCTCACGCGCGCATCGACCGGCGACGGGTGGGTTGCGTCGGCGCGCGCGGGATTTTTGGGGGCGGGCTTGGCCAAATACTGGCACGTCGCCGCGCTCGCCTACATCGTGACGGCGCTGTTCGCGTGGCTGCTGCGCCCCGACGGTTTCGCCTTCATCGTGCAGGCAAGCCTGCTGACCGCGACGATCGGCATCGCGGCGCGCATGGGCGTGCTGCTGCTCGATTACGGCGTTGCCCGCGCATTCACGGTGGCGCCCGATCTGCGCGAACGCTTCCCTGCCCTCGAAGCGCGCGCCAACCGCTATGTGCATGCCGGGCGCCGCGTGCTGGACTGGGTCATCGGCGCGTTGGCGCTGCTTGCGATCGCGCAGGCGTGGGGCATTCGCACGCTCGAATACGCCGCGACGCCCGCAGGCCAGCGCGTGGCGGGCGGGCTGTTTTCGATCGCGTTCGCGGCCGTCGCGGCCCTTGCCGTGTGGGAGTTCGCCAATGCGGCGCTCGAGCGCTATCTGGTGCGCAAAGGCGAAGTGGAACTGCCGACCGAGCGCACGTCGGCGCGCGTGCGCACGCTGTTTCCGCTGCTGAAGCGCGCGCTGTTCGTGGTGCTGCTGGTGCTGGTCACGCTCGTCACGTTGAGCGAGATCGGCGTGAACGTAACGCCCCTGTTGGCCGGGGCCGGCGTGCTCGGGCTTGCGGTCGGCCTCGGCGCCCAGAGCATGGTGCGCGACCTCATCACCGGCGTTTCGATGATCCTCGAAGACGTGCTCGCAGTCGGCGACACGGTGCAGCTTGCCGACAAGTCGGGCACGGTCGAGGCGCTGGGCTTGCGCGCGATCAAGCTGCGCTCGGCCGACGGCACGCTGCACACGATTCCGTTCGGCACCGTGACGATCATCTCGAACCAGACCAAGGACTTTGCCTTCGCGACCTTCGAGGCGGCGGTCGGCTACGGCGCGGATCCCACGCGCGCGCGCGCCGCGATGCGCGCGGCCTTCGACCATCTGGCGGCGGACCCCGAACTTGGCAGCCTGCTGCTGGGCGCCTACGAAGATCTGGGGCTCGACGCCTATTCCGACCTCGGCCAGATCCTGAAAGCGCGCGTCAAGACGCTGCCGGGCAAACAATGGCGGGTGCGCCGCGCGTTTAACGAGCGCATCCGCACCGAATTCGCCGCCGCCGGCCTCAAGCTTGCGTGGGACAAGGAAGCGGCGCCGACCTAATCCTGCGGCTCGTCGGCGCGCTCGGCATCGACCACGCGGCGCGCGATGTCGCCCTCGAACCCGGCGCGCGCCATCGCGCCCAGATGCTTGAGGCGCAATTCCTTGCGCTTGGCGGGATCGGCGCAAAACGGCCCCAACCGTTTGCGCTTGGCAAACAGCCATGCGGCCGTGCGGTCGGTAGCGCCCGCCTCGTCGAGGGCGGAAACGGCGTGCGCCATCGCCTCCGCCGCCACGCCCTTGATCTTCAAGCGCTGCACAATTTGGCCGCGCGGCAGGCCGCGCCTCGCGAGGCTCAAAGCGCGGCCCTCGGCGAACCCCGCATCGTCGATCAGCTTGCGCGCGACGAGCTTTTCGACCAGCGCCGCGACATCGGCAGCCCCTTGGGCGCGGTCGGCCAGACCTTCGCGCGCCGCGCGCTCCACTTTGCGCATCAGCACGCGGCGCACGCCCTCGGCCGAGGCCGCATAGCGCTCGAGATAGTGCAGCGCCGCTTTTTCCAGATAGGCGGGTGTGGGAATCCGGGGCGGCTTGCGCTGCTTCATGGCCGCAGTTCTGCCATGCCGAAGCAAATATTGCGAGGCGCAGGCCAAGCGACTACGGTGCCGCCACAATGATCAAAACCCTTCCGATCCCGCAAGCGCCGCGCCGCTGCGGCCGCGTCAATTGGCTGGGCCTGTGGACCTTGATTCTGCGCGAAACGCGCCGCTTCGCGAAGGTCCACACCCAGACGATCGCAGCCCCGGTCGTGACGACCTTGCTGTTTTTGGCCGTGTTCGTGCTGGCGCTGGGCGGCGACATTGCGATGAAAGGCGGGGTCAGTTTCGGCGAGTTTCTCGCCCCCGGTCTGGTCATGATGGCGATGACGCAAAACGCCTTCGCCAACACCTCGTCCTCGATCGTGATCTCCAAAGTGCAGGGCAACATCGTCGACACGCTGATGCCGCCTTTGTCGCCGGGCGAACTGGTGGTGGGGCTGGCGATGGGCGGCATCGTGCGCGGCATCGCGGTCGGCATCGTGGTGGCCTTGTGCCTGCTGCCGTTCGTGGCCTTGCACATGCATGCGTGGGGCTGGATCGCCTTCAACGGGCTGATGGCATCGACGCTGCTCTCGCTGCTCGGCATTGCGGGCGGCGTATGGTCCGAAAAATTCGACCATATCGCGGCCGTGACCAACTTTGTCGTAACGCCGTTGGCGTTCCTGTCGGGCACGTTCTACACGGTCGACCGGCTGCCCGAACCTTGGCATCTGATCGCGCTGTTCAATCCGTTTTTCTACATGATCGACGGTTTCCGCTACGGCTTCATCGGCCATGCCGACGCGCAGCCATGGACCGGCTTTTTTGTGCTGCTGGCGAGCAACGCGGTCCTGGGAGCTTTGTGCTACGGCATGTTCAAGCGCGGCTACAAGCTGCGAAACTGAACCGGGGCGCGACCCGCCTCAACCGGCCTCAAATTGACAAGTCGCGCGGCCCAACCGATAATTAAGAAGCCCGGCATCCAGATGCCGGGTTTTCTTTTTGGATCAACGAGGTACGCTGCCGTGACCCAGTCTTTCCCCGCCGTGATGCCGACTTATGCGCGCGCCGAAATCGGTTTCGAGCGCGGCGAAGGCGCCTATCTGATCGGGACCGACGGCAAACGCTATCTCGATTTCGCCTGCGGCATCGCGGTCACGGGCCTTGGCCATGCGCACCCGCATCTGATCTCCGAAGTGGGCGCCCAGATGGCCAAGGTCTGGCACACCTCGAACATTTTCCCCATTGCCCAGCAGCAGCGCTTGGCCGAACGGCTGATCGCCGCAACCTTCGCGGACACCGCGTTTTTCACCAATTCGGGGGCCGAGGCCAACGAATGCGGCATCAAGCTCGTGCGCAAATACCACGCGCACCGGGGCAACCCGCAGCGCTACCGCATCGTCACCTTCGAGGGCGCGTTCCATGGCCGCACGCTGGCGACGCTCGCGGCCGGCGGCCAGCAAAAATATCTCGACGGTTTCGGCCCCAAGGTCGACGGCTTCGACCAGGTGCCGTTTGGCGACCATGCGGCGCTGGAAGCCGCGATCGGCCCCGAAACCGCCGGCATTCTGATCGAACCCGTGCAGGGCGAAGGCGGCGTGCGGACCGTGCCGCCGCAATGCCTGAAAGGCGTGCGCGAACTTTGCGACAAGCACGGGCTGCTGCTGTTTTTCGACGAAATCCAGACCGGCATGGGCCGCACGGGACGCCTGTTCGCGCACGAATGGGCCGGCGTTTCGCCCGACGTGATGTCGGTTGCCAAGGCGCTGGGCAACGGCTTTCCGGTCGGCGCGTGCCTTGCCACGGCCAAGGCGGCGGCGGGCATGACGGCAGGCACGCACGGTTCGACCTATGGCGGCAATCCGCTGGCGATGGCGGCGGGCAACGCCGTGCTCGACGTGATGCTCGCCCCCGGCTTCTTCGACAATGTCGAGCGCATGGCCGGACATCTGAAGCAGCAGCTTGCGGGCCTGGTGCAGCGCAACCCCGACATGTTCGAAGATGCGCGCGGCATGGGCCTGCTGCTTGGCCTCAAATGCAAGATCCCCAACACCGACATGGTGCCGATGGTGCGCAAGCACGGGCTGCTGACGGTCGGGGCCGGCGACAACGTAATGCGCGTGCTGGCGCCGTTGATCGTCAAGCCCGAGGAGATCGCCGAAGCGGTCGACAAGATCGATGCGGCCTGCGCCGAACTGCGCGCCGCCGCCGCCGCACGCAAGGCAGGGTGACATGCAAACGCCGCCCCGCCATTTCCTCGATCTCGACGCGCTGGAAGCGGGCACGCTGCGCCGCATTCTCGACATGGGCGCCGCGTTCAAGGCGAAGCGCCCGCCGGGCGGCGAGGCGAAGCCGTTGGCCGGCAAAACGCTCGCGATGATTTTCGAAAAACCGTCGACCCGCACGCGCGTGTCGTTCGAGGTAGGCATTCGCCAGCTCGGCGGCGAGGCCGTGATCCTCACGCACCACGACACCCAGCTCGGGCGCGGCGAGACCATCGCCGATACGGCGCGCGTGCTGTCGCGCTACTGCGATTCGATCATGCTGCGCACCAACCATGCGGCGCACTTGGCCGAACTGGTGCGCCACGCGAGCGTGCCCGTCATCAACGGGCTGACCGACCGCTCGCACCCGTGCCAGGTGATGGCCGACGTCATGACCATCGAAGAGCGCAAAGGGTCGATCGCCGACAAGATCGTGGCTTGGACCGGCGACGGCAACAACGTGGCCGTGTCGTGGATCCATGCGGCCAAGCGGTTCGCGTTCGAGCTGCGCTTGGCCTGCCCCGAGCCGCTGCGCCCGGACCCCGACGTGCTCGCCTGGGCCAAGCGCGAGGGCGCGCGCATCCAGCTTTTGAGCGACCCCGAAGCGGCCGTGCGCGGGGCCGATGCGGTCGTCACCGACACGTGGGTATCGATGGACCAGGAAAGCGGTGCCCGCGACAGCCGCGAGAAACGCCACAATCTGCTGGCCCCCTACCGGGTCGACGAGCGGCTGATGGCGCATGCCAAAAAAGACGCGATCTTCCTGCATTGCCTGCCCGCCCATCGCGGCGAAGAAGTGACGGCCGCCGTGATCGACGGGCCGCAATCGGCGGTGTGGGACGAGGCCGAGAACCGCCTGCATGTGCAGAAGGGCATTCTGGCCTGGTGCATGGCATAGAAAGCTTTACCCGTATTCGCGCACGGGCCAAACTGCGGCAATGAACATCGAAGAACTTCCCCAAGACGATGTGGTCGTCCCGTTCCGCATCGTGCCCTTCGCGCTGCGCGGACGGCTGGTGCGTTTGGGCCCCGCGCTCGACACCATCTTGCATCGCCACGCCTATCCCAAACTGATCGCGCATGCGCTGGCCGAAGCGCTGGCGATGGCCGCCGCCCTTGCCGCCACGCTCAAATACGACGGCGTCTTTTCGGTCCAGACCAAGGGCGACGGGGCGCTGCGCATGCTGGTGGCCGACGTGACGTCGGACGGCGCTTTGCGCGGCTACGCGCAGTTCGACAAGGACCGCGTGGCCGCCCTTGGCGAAGGGCCCGTGTCGGTGCCACGCCTGTTCGGGGCGGGCTATCTTGCCTTCACGGTCGACCAAGGGGCCGACATGGAGCGCTACCAGGGCATCGTCGAACTGACCGACGCCACCTTGGCCGAATGCGCGCACCATTATTTTCGCCAGTCCGAACAGTTCGAAGCCGGCCTCAAAGTCGCGGTGTCGAGCGTCGAAGACGGCAACGGGCAAACGCACTGGCGGGCGGGTGCCATCATGATCCAGCGCCTGCCGCCGCAAGACGCGCAAGGCTCGGCCGAGGGCGGCGACGTCGATCCGCTTGCCGCCGCACGGCGCGAGGACGAAGAAGACGGCTGGCGGCGCGCGATGATTTTAATGGGCTCGGCCAAACCGAGCGAACTGGTCGATGCGGCCTTGGCGCCGTGGCGGCTGATCGACCGGCTGTTTTTGGCCGAGGGCGTGGAGATCTATCGCCCGCTCGAACTTGCGCATCGCTGCCGCTGCGCGCCCGACCGCATGCGCCAGGTACTGCGCACGATCCCGCGCGCCGAACTGGAGACGATGCGCGAGCCCGACGGCAACGTGCATATCGCGTGCGAGTTCTGCAATACGGAGCAATTGTTCGGCGACCTCGACGCGATCTACGCCGCGCTGTAGACTGGCGCCCAAGCGTTTTTTTTGGGAGCGACCGAAATGATCATGCGCCGCGATTTTTTGCGCCTCGCAGGACTTGCCGAACCTGCATTGGCGCTTGCCAACTGCGCCGACGCGCCGGCCGTGCCGCAATTTGCGCCGCTGACCTACGGGCATTTGAGCCGGCTGGTGTTCGAGGCAACGCGCCTCGAGATCGCCAGCGACTATCAGCCGCCGCTGGTGCCGCCCAATGTCGAGCATCTGTTTGCCCAGCGTCCCGATGCGGTCTTGCAGCGCTGGGCCAACGACCGGCTGGCGGTCAGCGGACGCGGCGAGCATCTGGTGCGCTTCGTGATCCAGGACGCGCGCGTGACCGAAACCGAATTGCCGCGCACGCCGGGCGTGCGTTCGACCTTCACGAACGAGCAGGCGCAGCGTTACGACTGGCGCATGGCGGCGGCGATCGAAATTCGCCAGGTGCGCGGCAATTTCCGCGTCGGCGACGCGACCGCCTCGGCCACGCGTTCGCGCTCGGTCGCCGAAAACATCACCCTCAACGATCGCGAAGCCGTTTGGTACCAGATGGTCGAGCAGATGATGGGCGACATCAACGCCGAACTGGAACGCCAAGTGCGCGCGAACCTGCCGCGCTTCTTGTCGGTTTAGCGTCGTACTTTTCCGCACGGGAGGCCCGCCGCACGAACCTGCGGCGGGCTTTGCGGTTTCTCAATGTCGGCGGTGCACATGGCGATCGGGCGTTGTGCCGCCGCCGTTTTCGACGCCGTAGCCACGCAGTCGATTGTAGGCGGCGATCTGCGCTTGCGTCAGTAGCGACAGCGTTTCGAGATGTACGGCAAGATGCGCCAAGCGCAATTTGGCGCGTGCGTCCTCGCTAGCCCCCACGCGCAGCGCCAATGTTGCGGCATCGGGCGGCCCGTCGGCAAAGGCCGCCCCAAGCGCCTGCTCGGCCGCGATGAACGCCGCCCCTGCTTCGATGGCATTGCGACGCATGCGGTCGCGCATGTCGGCGAGCCCAGCAATTTGCGCCTTCGTGAGACCGATCTCCTTTGCAAGTTCGAGCAGGTGGATCGGTCCCGGTACACCGTTCAATTCGGCCGGAAGCGCCAACCCCCAGCCTCGCCCGGCGCGGATCTCGACGAGATCGTCCGCCGACAGCGACGCGACTTCGCGCCGCTCGAAACCGGCATAGGGCTGTGCACCCTGAGACTGGGCGAAAGCGGTACCAGCGAATACGGAGATCGACAGAAAAAACATGAAATGTCGGGTTGCCATCGGCGCGCTCCTTGGAGATCAGAGCGTTTATGTTGCATGCAACGCACGATCGAGACATGATCTGGATCATGTCGGACGTCTGGCAAAAGATTTTTTCCGGCGCCGCCGAGCGGGTCAGGGAACGAGGGACGGCCGTCTTTCGCCGAAACGATCGGCCGCGTTGGATGTATATCGTCCGCGAGGGCACGGTCGTGCTGCGCCGGTCGCTTGCCGATGGCGGTGCTTTGAATCTGCAGCAGACCCGGGAAGGCGAGCTCCTGGCCGAGGCGTCGCTGTTTGCCGATCGTTACCACTGCGATGCGGTTTGCGAGACGCGCGTGCGCTTGGCGTTTCGGCCGCGCCAGGACGTCGTCGCAGCACTCGCAGAGAACCGCAACGCCATCGCGGCCTTGGCCGACGCATCGCGGGAGGTCCAGGCGCTCCGCAGCCGCTTGGAGATTATACGCCTGAAGACACTACGGGCGCGCCTCGACGCTTATCTCGATCTTTTTGGAAAACCAAAGCGCGGCGAATGGGTCCGCGTGGCCGATTGGATCGGTGTCACGCCCGAAGCGCTCTATCGAGAACTGGCACTGCGGGGCAAGATAGCTGGCGTCTGAAACAGACCCACCGGACACCTTCGTTGCTGTGCCGGCGCCGTTACGCCGGGCGCATCGCCCAGGCTTTGAGCTTGCCAAGGAACGCGTCGCACTGGGCAAGCTGGTCGCGCGTCGTGTATTCGTCGGTTTTGTGCGCGACCGCGATGTCGCCGGGGCCGCAAATCACGGTCGAAATCCCCGCCGCCTGGAACTGCCCGGCCTCCGTGCCAAAGGCTACGGTCTGCGTATCGTTTGCGCCGGTCAGCGCCATCGCGAGCTTGACCGCAGGGCCCTCTGGATCGGGCTTCAAACCCGGAATGGCGGCGTAGCGCGCCATCGATACCGAGGCCTCGCCCGCCTCGCGTTTGATCGCTTGGTCGAGTTCGGCGATCTTGGCGGCCGCTTCCTGGTAGATCGCCTCGGCATCGGCGCCCGGCAGGGCGCGAAATTCCCACGTCAAGGCGCATTCGCGCGCCACGATATTGGCAGCCGTGCCGCCATGGATGAGGCCGATCCCCAGCGTGGTCCACGGCGGATCGAACGCAATGCCCGGCACGGCCGCAGCCAAACCCTGTTCGCGCAGCCGCGCTTGCAGCGCATCGAGAAAGGCAAGGAAGCGGCCCATATAGACGATCGCGTTGGCGCCCAGATGCGGGGCGCTCGAATGCGCTTCGCGGCCCACGATCGACACGCGATTGACCCAGCTGCTTTTGTGCCCGATCACCACGCGCATCATCGTCGGCTCGCCCACGATGCATACCGACGCCGCCGGCAATTCGCGCCCGAACAGCGCGATCGCGTGCGGCGCCCCGAAGCAGCCGATCTCCTCGTCGTAAGACAGGCACAGATGGATCGGGCGCACGAGCTTGGCCTTGGCAAAATCGGGCACGGCCGCCAGCGCGCACGCAATGAACCCCTTCATGTCGGACGAACCGCGCCCGAACAGCTTGCCCTCGCGCTCGACCAGCACGAACGGGTCGCTCGACCAGGGCTGGCCTTCGACCGGCACCACATCGGTATGGCCCGACAGCACGACGCCGCCAGCGACCGCAGGACCGATCGTTGCGACCAGATTGGCCTTGCGCCCGTCTTCGCTCGGCACCAGCCGGCAGGCGACGCCGTGCCCGGCCAGATACGCTTTCACATCGTCGATCAAGGCAAGGTTCGAATCGGCGCTGACCGTGCGGTGCGCAACCAAGCGCGCCAGCATCTCGACGCTTGTCGGGGCGATGCGCGCGTGGGCAGGGACGGCGGACATGCGCCTAGCCGACCGCGAGCGGGGGATTGCCGATGATGGCAAGAAACTCGCGCCGCGTGGCTTCGTTGTCGCGAAACGCCCCCAGCATGCGCGAGGTCACCATCGACACGCCGGTCTTGTGGACGCCGCGCGTGCTCATGCACTGGTGCTGGGCGCGCACCACGACCGCAACGCCGCGCGGGCGCAGCACGTCGTCGATCGAGTTGGCGATCTGGGCGGTCAGGCGTTCTTGGATCTGCATGCGCTTGGCGAATACGTCGATCACGCGCGCGAGCTTCGAGATGCCGACGACGCGGCTGTCCGGCAGATAGGCGACGTCGACCGTGCCCAGGATCGGCGCCATATGGTGCTCGCAGAAACTCTCGAAACGCACGTCGCGCAGCACGACCATTTCGTCGTAGCCCTCGGCCTCTTCGAACGTGCGCTTCAGCAATTCGACCGGATCTTCGCGATAGCCCGCAAACCATTCTTCGTAGGCGCGCGCCACGCGCGCGGGCGTATCGCGCAAACCCTCGCGCGCGGGATCTTCGCCGGCCCATTCGATCAGCGTGCGCACAGCCGCTTCGGCTGCGGCGCGGTCGGGGCGCGGTTTGACAAGACGCGGAATCGCAGACTGGGTCATGATGCCACTTTTCTGGATATCAGTTGAGATGACGGGGCCGGTCCGGCCGGTCGAGCGAGAAGGCCGGGATGGCGATATCGAAGCTTTCGCCGTCGGTGGTTTCCATGCGGTAGCTGCCGACCATGAAACCCGACGGCGAGGACAGCGGCGTGCCGGAGCTGTATTCGAAGCTTTCGCCCGGCTTGAGGATCGGCTGTTCGCCGACGACGCCCGTCCCGTTCACTTCCTGGCGCTTGCCGGTCGCATCGGTGATGCGCCAATGGCGCGCGCGCAGCTGCACGGTCGCCGTGCCGCCGTTTTCAATGCGCACGTGATAGGCCCACACGAACTGGTTATCCACCGGCGACGATTGGTCGTCGAGATAGACCGGTTCGACTGTGACTTTGATTCCGCGCGTCGTTTCGCTGTACATCGGCCATCATCCAAAGCGTGCAAGAGGGGCACCCGCCCAGCAATATAGGGTGCCTTTTGGCCGATAACCAGCTAGCGACGCTTGGTTTTCGCCGCCGCCGCCAAACCGCGCGCAAGATCCGCCAGCAAATCTTGCGGATCCTCGATGCCCACCGACAGCCGCAGCGCGCCCGGCCCGATGCGCAAACGGGCTTTTTCGTCGGCCGGCAGGCGCTGGTGCGTGGTCGTGGCCGGATGGCAGATCAGGCTTTTGGCGTCGCCCAGATTGTTCGAGATTTTCACGAGCCGCAGCGCGTCCATGAAAGCAAAAGCCGCGTTTTTGCCGCCCGCCAGTTCGAACGCCACCAGCGGCCCGCCGCCTTTCATCTGGCGTTTGGCGAGCTTGTATTGCGGGTGCGATTTGTGGCCCGGATACAGCACGCGCGCGACCGGCTTGGCGCCCGCCAGAAAATCCGCGATTTTTGCCGCGTTCTGGACATGGGCCGCCACGCGCAGGGGCAGCGTCTCCAGCCCCTTCAGCAGCACCCATGCGTTGAACGCAGACAGCGTGGGGCCGGTATGGCGCAAAAACGGCACGAGCGTGCCGTCGATCCAACGCTTGGAGCCCAGCACCGCCCCGCCCAGCACGCGGCCCTGCCCGTCGATATGTTTGGTCGCAGAATACACAACCACGTCGGCGCCGAGGGCGAGCGGCTGTTGCAGCAGGGGCGTGGCAAACACGTTGTCGACCACCACGCAAGCCCCCGCCCGCTTGGCGAGTTTGGCGACCGCCGCCAAATCGACCAGATCGAGCATCGGATTGGACGGCGTTTCGAGAAACACGACGTCGGTCTTGACCTGCAACGCCGCGCGCCAGGCGTCCAGATCCGCGCCGTCGACGAGCACGCTGTCGATGCCCCAACGCGGCAGCAATTCGGTGACGATGTAGTGGCACGAACCGAACAAAGCGCGCGAGGAGACGATGCGCATGCCCGTTTTGAGCTGGCAGGCGAGCGCTGCAAACACCGCCGCCATGCCGCTTGCCGTAGCCTTGCAGGCTTCCGCCCCTTCGAGGGCGGCAAGGCGCGCTTCGAACATCGCGACCGTCGGATTGCCGAAGCGCGAATAGACGAAGCGCGCATCGGCGGGTGCCACGGGCGTCGCAAAGGCGCGCTCGGCTTCGGCCGCGGAGCCGTAAACGAAGCCCGAGGTCAAGAACATCGCCTCGCTCGTCTCCGACCATTGCGAGCGCTCGCCCCCGCCATGCACGAGCGCCGTGCGCGCGCCCCACGCGGAATCGCTGGAGAATTCGTTTTTCTTTGCCATTTTCGTTGCCCCAAACAAAAAGCCCCGACCTGGGATCGGGGCTGTTCGGCGCTTGTGGGCGGGCGAATTGCTCCGACCTTTTAGCGGATTTTTTAACGTGGTCCGCAAGCCGGTCGGCCCAAATCGCCACGATCTGCGAGCTTTACCGCCCGCCCCCGCCCTTGTCAAGAATGGGGGGTTCGCGATAGAACCTCGGCCGTCGCGACGCCTTTGGCGCTGCGGGTGTAGTTCAATGGTAGAACGGCAGCTTCCCAAGCTGCATACGAGGGTTCGATTCCCTTCACCCGCTCCAACGCGCCTATGCCCCCTCGTCGAGCGCTGCGCGCAAATCCTCGAAAGCGGCAACAAAGCCCGTGGCGCTTGCCATTTTGGCGCGTTCGGCATCGCCCAGATTTTCGATCGATTTGAGCCACGCATCGAGGATCATGCGGGCGTGCATCGTGCCCACGATGTCGGTCGAACCCGCTTTGCCCGTGCGCACCACCACATTGGCCGACAGGCTGACCTGGCCCGGACGCATGTTGAGGATGTTGACCATGTGCGCAAGGCGCGCGTCGAAATGGCGGAAGGCGGCGGGCAGCCGCACGGCAAACTGCCACCAGATCGGCTGCGACAGCCGGTAGAAGCGCACCCAGTCGATGCCCGTTTCGCCCGCGCATTTTTTGGCGAGTTCCTCCGCCTCGTGGCGCAGCGCCTGCTCAAGCTCGTCGCCCAGCACCAAGCGCGCAAAATGGCGCACGCCGTGATGGATCGCGCGCGGCAGTTTTTCGGCGACCAGAAAATCGGAAAGCGGCCGCATCAAGATGCGCCCGAAAGGGTCCTTGCGCAGTTGGCGCGCCCAGCGCTCGCGCAGATTTTTGCCGATGCCGTAAAGCGCCTGCTCGGCGATCTTGGCGATGCGCCCGCCATTGATCATCTCGGCAAGGGCGGCGTTGAGTTCGCTTGGCGGGATCGGCGCGGTTTTGTCGGCTTGGCGGGTCTGGACGGTCTCGATAAAACCGCACAGTACCTCGACCGAGAAAATCTCGAGCTTCTTCTGCTCTTCGGAACTTTCGACCGGGACGGCATCCCCGTCGGCCATGGCGGCTCTCCCTCTTGGAATCAGAATTGGCCCGAACCGCTGCAAGGTCAAGGGATGCCGCAGTGCAGCATGGAATTTATGCTACTTTTTTTGCGCACCATTTGCGCCACAGCGCCCGGTAGAGACGCTCGTACGCCAGCGCATGGCCCGGAAGATCGCACAAGGCCGACGCCGCGACGCGCGCGCGCAGGGCCGCACGGTCCTGGTGCGACGCTTGCGCTGCCAGGCGCGCGGCCAGGGCCGCGTAGGAATCCGCGTCGGCGGCCGTCCAATCGTCGGCGCCAATGCGCGCAAGCTCGGCCGCACTCCAGCGCGCCATCACGCTCGATCCGCGCAAGGCCAGCACGGGCACGCCCATCCACAACGCCTCGAACGTGGTGGTCGCACCGTTGAACGGCGTCGTATCGAGCGCAAGATCGATGCGCTGGTAGAAGCGCAGATGGTCGACCAGATTGGGATTGCCGCGCTCGAAGACCAGCCGCTCGGCGCCGATGCCAAAATCCGCGAAGCGCTGCACGAAATTCGCGACCGTATCGGGGTCGTCGTAGCGCTGGCCGGATTTGAGCCGCAGCTTGGAGCCCGGCACCGCCATCAGCGCGCGCGCCCACAGCGCAAATGTCTGCTTCGAGAATTTCGACGGATGATTGGCGGTGCCGAACGTGACGAACCCGTTGGCAAGCACCGGCGGGCTTTGCACGGGCGGGGCAATGTCGAGCGGCGGATGCACGAACATGTGGCGCGTGCGCAAGGGCCGCTCGATCCAGCGGTCGTCGCCCCCCCCCGCCATGACGGGATCGAGCACGATCGCATCGAGCGCGTCGCTGCCAAGCGTGCCCGAATCGTAGATCGAAATCTGCACCGGCGCCGGTCGATGCAGGACGACGCCCAGGCGGTTCTCGTCGAAATGCCCGGCACAAAGCGCCAGAATGTCGATGCCGTCGGCGCGGATGCGGGCGGCCACGTCGCGATCGGACATGCCGCGCGTCGGTATCCAGCGATCCGCAAGCGCTTTGAAACGCTGCGTGATGGCGTCGTCCGCGCGCAGTTCGGCGTAGGCATAGACCTCGAAGCGGTTGCGGTCGCGATAGGCGAACAAGGCTTCGAGCGGGCGCGCGACCGAATGGTAGCGAAAATCCGACGACACATAGCCGATGCGCAGGCGCCGTTCGGGGTCGCGCGAATTTTCGTGCGCCGCGGCGGCTTGGGCAGGCGCAAGCGCAAGCGCGCGCGCGGCATTGAGCGCCAGCACCGCCGCCGGATCGCCCGTGCCGCCATAGGCAAGCGCCAGAAGCCGGGCCTTCAGCGCCAAATCGCGCTCGGCGCCCTCGCTAAGGTCAGCTGCTGTGGCGAACGCGTCGGCCGCGCGCTCGGGCTCGGCGCGGCCCAGCAGCGCCTGCCCGAGCTCGTAATGCGCCAGCGCCAAATGCGGCATCGCCTGCAAGCACAGCAACCAAAGATTGACAGCGAGATCGAAGCGGTTGGTCGCGCGCAGCGTTTGGCCCAGCGCCACCATGATTTTGAGCTCGCCCGGCCGCGCGCGCAGCCCCGCATTGAGCATGTGGGCCGCGCGCTCGCCCTGCCCGGCGGCGCTCAAGGCGCGCGCAAAATCGCACAGGCAGTCGATATCGTCGGGCCGCAGCGCCAGCGCCTTGTCGTAGAGAACCGTCGCCAACGCCAAGTCGCCCGACTGGCGCGCGGCATCGGCTGCGTGGCGCAGAACGTCGAAACTGTCGCTCAGAGCCAGTCCGCCTTGCGGAACTTGTAGTAGAGCCACAAGCACACCGCGACGATGGTGCAAAGCACGACCGGATAGCCGAACTCGGTCTCGAGTTCGGGCATGTACTTGAAGTTCATCCCGTAGATGCCCGCGATCGCGGTGGGGACGGCCAGGATCGCGGCCCAGCCGGCGAGTTTTTTGGTGACGTCGTTCTGGCTTGCGGCCGACAGCATCATCGCCGCGTCGAAGGCGGAGGCGAGCGCTTCGCGCAGATTGTCGATCGATTCGTTGACCTGCAGCACGTGGTCGTAGACGTCGTGGTAATAGGGCCGCATGTCGGCGTCGATCACCGGCAGCGAATAGCGTTCGAGGCGCGCGCACACTTCGAGCATCGGCGAGACCGAACGCCGGAACCCCAGCAGCTCGCGGCGCAGCTGGTAGAGCCGGTTGACCTCGGCGGCCGTGAAGGTTTTGGCCAGCACATGGCTTTCGATTTCGGCGACTTCCTCGGCGATCGTGTCGATGACCGGGAAAAAATTGTCGGCGACGAAGTCCATGATCGCGTAGAGCACGTAGCCCGCGCCGCGTTTGAACATGTGGGCTTCGCGCTCGCAGCGCTGGCGCACGTCGCCGTAGGAGGTCGACGGGCCGTGGCGCACCGCGATCACGTAACCGCGCCCGGCGAAAATGTGCGTCTCGCCATAGACGATGGCGTTGCCTTTGATTTGCGCCGTGCGCAGGACCATGAACAGCGCCTCGCCGTAAACGTCGATCTTGGGGCGCTGGTGTTCGCGGTTGGCGTCTTCGACCGCAAGCGGGTGCAGCCCGAAACGCTGCTGCACGTGGGCCAGCAGCTCGACCGAGGGTTCGTGCAGGCCGATCCACGCGAACGCGTCGGGGGCGAGGTTGGCGAGCGCCGCGTCTTCGACCGGCAATTCGCGCTGCTTGACGCCGCCGCAATAAAGCGCGCTCGCCACCACCATCGGCGTGCCGTATTCGGTCTTGAGGTCCGCAAAAGCCATGTCGTTTTCCCTGCAGTTCCTACCTTAAGCGATTTGTACAACCGGCGGGAAGGTTTTGCGTTCGCAAACCATCGACAGGGCTTCAGGCCCAAGGTATAAAGGAAACGTTTTCGCGAACAAATCACCGGAAAATCCGGGATTCCGCGATCGACCAGGGGAGGAATGCAAATGAAGCGTAGTCTCGCTTATGCCGTTTTTGCCGGACTTATGGCCGCCGCCATACCTGCATCGGCGCAAGAAAAACTCGAAGTTTGGTGGGTCAAGGGCTTCTACAAAGCCGAAGACGACGCGCTGTTCGAAGCGATCAAAAAATTCGAAGCCAAGACCGGCGTCAAGGTCGAACTGTCGCAATACGCGATCCAGGACATGATCCCGAAGACGGTCGCCGCCCTCGATGCCAAGACCGTGCCCGACGTCGCCTATGCCGACGTCTACGACTTCCAGGTCACCAGCAAATGGGCCTTCGAAGGCCGGCTGGAAGACTTGTCCAGCGTGATGCGTCCGCTGCTGCCGAAATTCGCAGCCAACACGGTCGAATCGACGCTGCTGTGGAACGACGTGGCCAAGACGCGCGCCTACTACGCCTTCCCGCTCAAGCAGCAGACGATGCATATCCAGTACTGGAAGGATCAGCTCGAGCAGTCCGGCTTCAAGGACGGCGACATTCCCAAGAACTGGGCCGAGTATTGGTCGTTCTGGTGCGACAAGGTGCAGCCGGGCTTCCGGCGCGCGTCGGGTACGCGCGGCTTTGCCATCGGCCAGCCGATGGGCGTCGATTCCAGCGACTCGTTCTACTCGTTCTTGACCTTCATGGACGCGCACGGCGTCAAGCTGGTGGACGACGAAGGCAAGCTGCTGGTCGACCAGCCCGCCGTCCGCACGGGCCTGATTGCGGCCATGAAGGACTACACGGACGTCTACTCGCGCAACTGCACGCCGCCCTCGGCGACGAGCTGGAAAGACCCCGACAACAACGTTGCCTTCCACAACCGCACGACCGTCATGACCCATAACGCGACGATTTCGATCGCCGCCAAGTGGCTCGACGATTCGAACAATGCGGCGCTGACGGCCGAAGAGCGCGCCACCGCCAAGGCGAACTACGAAACGCGCATCGCCACGGCTGGATTCCCCAACCGTCCCAACGGCCAGCCGATGGTCTATCGCGCGGCTATCAAGACGGGCGTCGTGTTCTCCGAAGCGCGCAACAAAAATCGCGCCAAGGAATTCGTCGCCTTCTTGCTGCAAGAAGACAATCTGTCGCCCTACGTCGAGGGTTCGCTTGGCCGCTGGTTCCCGGTGACCAAGGAAGGCCAGCAAAGCGCGTTCTGGAACGCCGACCCGCATCGCCGGGCCGTGCGCGACCAGTTCGCCAATGGCACCGTGACGTTCGAGTTCACCAAGAACTGGAAATTCACGATCCTCAACAACGAAAACGTCTGGGCCAAGGCGATGAACCGCGTCGTCAACGAACGCGTTCCGGTCGAACGCGCCGTGGACGAAATGATCGCCCGCATCAAGCAAGTCGCGGGCTGATCGACCCCGCATCGGCGGCCGCCCCTTTCGCCGGGGGCGGCCGTTTCTTTCACCTCCGTCCGGCGCAAAAGAATCCCCATGTCGCAAGCCGCAGCTGCCGACCTGTCCGCCTTTTCCGCAGCGCCCGCCGCCAGCCGCATGACGAGCTGGCAGAATTGGGGCACGCTTTTGGTGCTGCCCTATCTCGCGGTGTTTGTCGTTTTTGTGCTGTACCCGGTCGGCTACGGGCTGTGGCTCGGCCACGACATGAAAAGCTATCGCGAGCTTTTCGCCGACGACATTTTCTGGCGCACGGTTGTCAACACCATCATTTTCCTGGGCGTGGGCGTGAACCTGAAAATGGCGATCGCGCTGCTGCTCTCCGGCTTTTTTGCGGTTCCGCGCTGGTGGATCCGCGCGCTCGGGCTGCTGTTCATCTTGCCCTGGGCCGTGCCGTCGATCCCGACGATCCTGTCATTCCGCTTCATGCTGAATCCGGAATGGGGCATCATCAACCAGACCTACTACAATCTCACATTTCTCGACGGGCCGAACTGGCTCAACAACCCCGTGCTGGGGCTGAGCCTGTCGATCGTCGTGCATATCTGGAAGTC
>CAMDLT010000029.1 GCA_945901855.1 Asaia bogorensis
GGGCGCGTTTGTCGGCAGCCATGCGGTGATCGTCCTCTCGACGACCGACAGCGCCAGGGCGGCCGCGCTCAACCTCGTGCGGTTTTTCCGCGACGAGTCCTGCGGCCAGTGCACGCCGTGCCGGGTCGGCGCGGAAAAAATGGCCGACATGCTGGCTGCCGGAAACTGGGACCCAAGCGTGCTGGGCGATATCGAGCAGGTCATGCGCGACGCGTCGATCTGCGGCTTGGGGCAGGCCGCGCCCAATCCTGTGCGCAGCGTGCTGCGCTTTTTTGCGGACGAAAAAGCGCCATGATCCGTTTCGAGCTCGACGGGAAAACGGTCGAAGCCGCCGAAGGCGAAACGATCTTCGACGTTGCCAAGCGCGAAGGCATTGCCATCCCGCATCTGTGCCATGCCGATGCCAGCGGCTATCTGCCGAACGGCAATTGCCGCGCTTGCGTGTGCGAAGTGGCGGGCGAGCGCACGTTGGCCGCCGCGTGCATCCGCAAGGCAAGCGAGGGAATGAAGGTTGCAACCAAGGGTGCGCGCGTCGAAAAGGCGCAGTCGATGGTTTTCGAACTGCTGGCCGCCGACATGCCGGCCCGCGCCGACAGCCCCGATCCGCAAGCGCCGTTCTGGAATTGGGCCGAGCGACTGGGGGTGGCGTCCGGGCGCCTGCCGGGGCGCGGCGCGAAAATCCCGACCGACGCGTCGCACGCCGCGATTGCGGTCAATCTGGATGCCTGCATTGCGTGCGGCCTGTGCGCGCGTGCCTGCCGCGATGTGCAGGTCAACGACACGATCGGCATGGCGTGGCGCGGCATGGCGACAGGCCCCGTATTCGACATGGCCGATCCAATGGGTGCTTCAAGCTGCGTCGGCTGCGGCGAGTGCGTGCAGGCTTGCCCCACCGGCGCATTGTTCGAAAAAAGCCTGATGGACAAGGCTGCCCAAAAACGCGCGATCGTGCCCGAGCGCACGATCGACACGCTGTGCCCCTATTGCGGCGTGGGCTGCCAGACGCGCGTGGGCGTTTCGGGCGACCGCATCGTACAGGTCGACGGGCGTGCCGGGCCCGCCAACGACAGCCGTCTGTGCGTAAAAGGCCGCTTCGGCTACGACTATGTGCGCCATTCCCATCGGCTGACCGAACCGTTGATCCGCCGCAGCGACGCGCCCAAACGCGCCGACATGAAACTCGATCCGGGCGATCCGTCCACGATATTCCGCACGGCGAGCTGGGCGGAAGCGCTGGCGGCGGCCGGGGACGGCTTCGCGCGCATCCGCGCTGCGCACGGTGGCGGCGCTTTGGCCGGGTTCGGTTCGGCCAAAGGGTCGAACGAGGAAGCCTATCTGTTCCAGAAGCTCGTGCGCCAAGGATTCGGCACCAACAATGTCGACCATTGCACGCGGCTGTGCCATGCGTCGTCGGTGGCGGCGATGCTGGAAGGCATCGGGTCGGCCGCCGTGTCGGCGCCGTTTGCGGCGGCGCTCGATGCCGACTGCATCGTCGTGATCGGCGCGCGTCCCGAACAGAACCATCCGGTCGCGGCGACATATATCAAACAGGCAGCCAAGCGCGGCGCAGCGCTTATCGTCATCGATCCGCGCGGCCAGGACCTGATGCGCCATGCGACCCACGCGCTGCGCTTCAAGCCGGGTACGGACGTGGCCCTGCTCAACGGCATGCTGCACACGATCCTGGCCGAGAAGCTCCACGATGCCGCCTATGTCGAAGCGCATGTCGACGGGTTCGCGGATTTGGCCGCGCATGTCGCCGACGCGACGCCCGAGCGCATGGCCGATATTTGCGGCATCGATGCCCACACGATCCGCGCCGTCGCGCGCCTGTATGCGACGTCCAAGCGGTCGATCATTTTCTGGGGCATGGGCGTATCCCAGCATGTGCACGGCACGGACAATGCGCGCTGCCTGATCGCATTGGCGCTCGTGACGGGCCAGATCGGGCGGCCGGGAACGGGCCTGCATCCGCTGCGCGGACAGAACAACGTGCAGGGCGCGTCGGATGCGGGCCTGATCCCGATGATGTATCCCGACTATCGCGCGGTCGAAAATCCGGCGGCGCATGCCGAGTACGAGGGGCGCTGGGATGCGGCGCTCGATGCCAAGCGCGGCCTGACCGTCGTCGAAATCGTCGATGCGATCCGCGCGAAGCGCGTGCGCGGTCTTTATGTGATGGGCGAAAATCCGGCCATGTCGGATCCCGACCAGAGCCACGCGCGCGAAGCGCTTGCGACGCTCGAGCATCTGGTCGTGCAGGATATCTTCATGACCGAAACGGCATGGCATGCCGACGTGATTTTCCCGGCCTCGGCGCATGCCGAGAAGTTCGGCACCTTCACCAATACCAACCGGCAGGTGCAGATCGGCCGACCCGTTCTGCCGCCGCCCGGCAATGCCCGCCAGGATTGGGAATTGATTGTCGCCCTTGCCGGTCGGCTGGGGCTCGGCTGGGATTATCCGGACGTCGCCGTCGTGTACGAAGAAATGCGCGCCGCCATGCCCTCGCTGTCGGGCTTGCCGTGGTCTAGGCTGGTGGCGGAAGGGGCTGCGACATATCCGGCCGACGATGTATCGCTGCCGGGTCATGCGATCCTGTTCGACAAGGGGTTCCCCACCCCAACGAAGCGCGCGCGCGCGGTGGGCGTCGATTTCCTGCCGCCCGGCGAAACGCCCGATGCCGCGTATCCGATGATCTTGAGCACGGGCCGCATGCTCGAACATTGGCATACGGGCACGATGACGCGGCGCGCTGTCGCCCTCGACAGCATCGAACCGGCGGCGATCGCGTCGATGAATCCCCGCGACATCGCCGAACGCGGCCTGGCCGTCGGCAAGCTGTTGCGCATTTCCACGCGCCACGGCGCGTTGCAGGCAAGTTTGCGCGCCGACAGCGACGTGCCGCCGGGCATGGTCTACATGCCGTTCTGTTTCGGCGAGGCGCCGGCCAATCTTCTGACCAATCCCGCTCTCGATCCGGTCGGCAAGATACCCGAATTCAAATTCGCGGCCGCCCGCGTCTGCCAGGACTGACGCACGCGCTTACGCGCCGAGCAATTTTGCCGCGTTGGCGGTCAGCCGTCTTACCGCCTCGTCGAGCGTGTCGTAGTTCTTGGCGAAGCAAAAGCGGATCGTGCTGCGCATGTCGGCCTTGGCATAGAACGCCGATACCGGAATTGCGGCAACGCCCGCCTCGGCCACCATGCGGCGGCAAAACGCCGCGTCGTCGCCAAGACCTTGCGGCGCCAGATCGACATTGAGGAAGTAGGTGCCGGCGCTCGGCAGCACGGCAAATCCCGCCTGCGCCAGTCCGCGCTGCAGATGGTCGCGGCGTGCCTGCAGATCGGCCCGCATGGCTGCGAAATGTTCGGGCGCTTTGCCAAGGCCGTAGGCGACGGCCGTCTGCAGATTGGGCGGTGTCGTGAATGTGATGTACTGGTGCGCCTTGGCCAGCACCTTCAACAGGGCCGGGTCCGCGACGACGAAGCCGACTTTCCAGCCCGTCAGATTGAAAATTTTTCCGGCCGACCCGATCTTGATGCTGCGCTTGCGCAGCTCCGGCAACGCCAGCACCGAGACATGGCGCCGTCCGTCGAACATCACATGTTCCCACACCTCGTCGGCGATCACGATGGCTTGCGTGCCTTGCAGGGCCGCTGCCAAAATCGCGAGGTCGTCGGCATCGTAGACGCAGCCCGCAGGATTGAGCGGGTTGTTGAACAGAACCGCGCGCGTGCGCGGCCCGATCGCGGCTTTGAGACGCGCGAGGTCGAAGCGCCAGTCGGGCGGGGCAAGTTTGACGAATTTGGGCACGCCGCCCGCGCGCAGCACAAGCGGCAGATAGGCATCGTACGCGGGCTCGAACATCACGACCTCGTCGCCCGGCGACAGGGTCGCGAGCAGCGCGCCCGCGATCGCCTCGGTGGCGCCCGATGTCACCATCACCTCGTCGGCCGCGTCGATCTCCAACGCTTGATGGCGCGCATAATGGAGGGCGATAGCGCTGCGCAGTTCGGGCAGCCCCATCATCGGCGGATATTGGTTCCAGCCGTCGACGATCGCATCGGCCGCTTTTTGGCGTATGTCGGCCGGGCCGGGATCGTCGGGAAAACCCTGGCCCAAATTGATGGCCGCATGCTGGCGCGCCAGCATCGACATTTCCTCGAAAATCGAGGTCGAAAGATTGGCAAAGATTGGATTCACGAGCTTGAACCGCATGGAGGGCGAAAGGACCGGCAAAATGCCCAAGCGCGACGGCCGGGTCAAATCAATTGAATTTCTGTGGATTTGATGGCATTTTGAACGCAGTTGAAGATAATCTTTCTTAATTCCTTGCTTTGCCCTCTAAATTTTTGACGGCCTCAATGAACAAAAGAACACCGCGTAACGACGCTCCGGACTCCGATACAGATTTTCAACCGGCCTTCTTGATGCGCGCGCCGCGCGGCGGTGCTGGCGCAGCTGCGCCAAAGCCGCGCGGTCCATCGGCGCCCGCAAGCGCTGCAGAAGCCCCCCAGCCCGGCTATTCCCAGCCCGGCTATTCCCAACCCGACAATTCCCAGCCCACTTATTCGCCATCGGTGCCGCTCTACGATTCGCCGCGTGCGGCCGCACCGGCGCCCGTGCCTGCGGCCCCGCCGCGCCCGAGCGCCGAAGGCCCCGTGCACGGGATCGTCAAGTGGTTCAACCACGCCAAAGGTTTCGGTTTCATCTTGCTCGACGACGGGCGCGAGGTTTTTGTGCACAGCAACCGCCTCGATCCAAGCCTGTCGCGCACGCTGAAGCCGGGGCTGGATGCCGATCTGATGATCGTGCCGGTCGCCAAAGGTTTTGCCTGCCAGGAGTTGCAGCGCTTGGGGAGCGAGGCAACGCCGGCCAATCTTGATCGCGTGGGCTGGAAACCGCAGACCGATCTGAAACAGCCTGCGCCCAATGCCGGGCACGAGACGGTCGGCGCCATCGTCAAATTTTTTAACGCGCAAAAAGGCTTTGGCTTTGCGACGCCCGATATCGATCTGGGGCGGGACATCTATTTGCCGGCCCGCGTGCTGGAATCGGTCGGCTTGGCGGGACCGCAAAGTGCGGGCGCGTCGGTCGAGGTCGATTATGTGAAGACCGAACGCGGGTTCGAAGCGGTGGCGCTGCGTATGATGGCGCAGCAGCAAAGCCCCCAAAATTACCAGCCGTCCGATTACCAACAGCCGTCGGACGAATTCAGCCCGTACCGGCCGATGCCGGACGAGCCGCCCCATCGCGTGCTCGGGCCCGGCGATTTTGTCGAACCGTGGCGACCCGCCTGACGATGGGCGTGGCCTGAAAATGACCGGCGCGCGCGCAACTTGGATTGGGTTGCGGCGCGCCATGTTCGTGATTTTTCTGGCAGTGGCGGCGTGCGGGACCGTTTTTCGGCCCGCAGGCGCGGTGCCTGTCGATCTTGAACTCGTGCTCGCGATCGACGTGTCCTATTCGGTGGATGCCGAAGAAGCGCGCCTGCAGCGCGAGGGCTATTTCGCCGCGCTGCGCCACCCGCGCGTGCTGCAGGCGATCGCGTCGGGCCCCTATCGCGGCATTGCGGTCGTTTATGTCGAATGGGCGGGCAGTTTTTACCAGCGCGTGGTGGCCGATTGGACGCTGCTGCGCGGTGCGGCAGATGTCGAGGCGTTCGTTGCCCGCATCGCGGCCATGCCCGCGCAATCGGCGAGCCGCACCTCGATCAGCGGCGCCATCGATTTTTCCGCGGCGTTGTTCGACAACAACGGCTACGAAGGCACACGTCTGGTCATCGACGTATCGGGCGACGGGCGCAACAACCATGGCCGCCCGGTGACGGACGCGCGCGATGCCGCCGTCGCCAAGGGGATCACGATCAATGGCCTGCCGATCTTGAGCGGCAACGAAAATTTCGGCCGCCCGGCCGAAGAGGGCCTCGAAGAGCATTATCGCGAAGACGTGATCGGGGGCCCCGGCGCATTCGTGATTGCGGCCGAATCCTTCGCCAAATTCACCAGCGCCGTGCTCTCGAAACTCGTGCGCGAAATTTCGGGTGCGCCGACCCAGTTCGCAGGTCCCTAGCTCTTCGGCACGAAATTGAGCGATACCCCGTTCATGCAATAGCGCAGGCCCGTCGGCCGGGGGCCGTCGTCGAAGACGTGGCCCAGATGGCCGCCGCAATCGGCGCAGTGCACCTCGATGCGCGTCATAAAAAATTTGCGATCCTCGGTGCGCCCGACCGCGTCCGGCAGCGTGTCCCAGAAACTCGGCCAGCCGGTGCGGCTGTCGAACTTCGTTTTTGCGTCGAACAGCGGCCGATCGCAGCCAGCGCAATGGAACGTGCCGTCGCGCTTCTCCCGGTCGAGCGGGCTCGAGCCTGCCCGCTCGGTGCCGTGGCCGCGCAGAACTGCGTATTGCTGCGGCGTGAGCGTGCGCCGCCATTCCTCGTCGGTCTTTTGCATGTCGAATGTCCCCTTGAATCGCAAGGCTAGCGTTGCGGCGAGACTTGGTCCAGATGCGCGTTCAGCAGGTCCAGATTGCGCGAGTTGGAGCGCCAAAACGCATCGGCAAACCACCCCAGCACAGGCACGGCGCCGATGGCAAAATCGATGCCGACATTGCCGACCATGCGCAGCAAAACGGATGTCGGCACGCCCAAGCGCCGAGCTTCGTAAATCAAATAGCTTGAAATGCCCGAAGCAACCAGCGGGCCAACGCCCGGAACGACGTTCAACAGCACGTCGGCGCCGATCCGCACCGACGTGCCGGGAACGCGCACGGCGCTGTCGAGAAAACGCGCCAAAGCGGCGAGACGCGCGCGCGCGGCATCCGTCGTCTCGAACCGGTCGGCCGCACGCCATCCGTTGAAACGCTCGAAGGGTCGATGCGCTTGGGTCTGCATTGCAGCGGCCTCCCCTGGGAACGGCGCGCGGCTGCGCGCCCTCGACGTGGAAGAGTCCGACATCGTCGCCATTGTTGCGGCGACCAGCGGGGCCCGGACCTCTTGTCGAAAGTCGATATGGGTCGGTCGGCTGCAGGCTTCAAGCACCCTGACGGCGCTTTTCGGCAGAGCAGTTCTTGAAAGGGTAATCCGCGTCCGCGATGTTGCGACCGCGCCGGGGCCGCCGTTATGCGCGTCGGTAGCCTGCGCGTTTGGCGACCAGCAGCAGGGCGCCGACTAGCAGCAGCACGCCCAAAAACACCTGGACCGCCGCGCCTTGCACGAAGATGGCATAATCGCCTTGGGAAATTGTCAGGGCGCGCCGGAAGCCCACTTCCATGCGGTCGCCGATGACCATGGCCAGCAGCAGCGGCGCCACGTCGTAGCCGAATTTGCGTAAGCCATAGCCCGCAACGCCCGCCGCCGCCATGACAAAGAGCTCGAAGCCCGAGCCTTTGACCGAATAGACGCCGATCACGCAGATTGCCATGACCAGCGGCGCCAAATACGCCATCGGCGTGCGCAGCAGCGAGACGAACAGCCCGACCAGCGGCAGATTGAGCACCAACAAAATCGCGTTGCCGACATACATCGACGCGACAAGCCCCCAAAACACGTCGGGCCGCTCCACCAATAGCAACGGGCCGGGCTGGACATTGTGGACCATCAGCGCCGACAGCAAGATTGCGGTCGCCGGAATGGCCGGGATGCCGAGCACCAGCAGCGGAATCATCGCGGCACCGGTCGTTGCATTGTTGGCGGTTTCGGGCCCGGCAAGCCCCGCGACGGCCCCCGTGCCGAAACGTTCGGGCGTTTTGGAAAGTCGTTTTTCGACGGCGTAGGAAACGAAGGTCGACACGATGTGGCTCACGCCCGGCACCAGCCCGAAAGCAAAACCGATAAACGAGCCGCGCAAAACTGCGGGCGCTGCTTCGGCAACTTCGGCGCGGTTTGGCAGCAATTCGCGCATCGTCGGCGTTTTCGGGCGTTGGTCGAGGCGTTCGTCGAGCGACATCAGCAATTCCGAAATGCCGAACAAACCGATGGCCAGCGCGACAAAGCTGAGACCGTCGATAAGTTCGAGACTGCCGAAAATAAAACGCGGCGTTGCCGTCAGCTGGTCGAGCCCGATCGTGCCAAGTGCGAGCCCCAGCAGTATCATCGCAAAGGTTTTGATCGGCGGACCGGACGAAACGAACGCCACGACCGCCAAGGCCGTGGCCATCAATACGGCTTCGGCCGCAGGCCCTACCTTGAGCATCGCTTCTGCCAGCAGCGGGGCGGCGACCATGAGCCCGACGATGGAGATGCTGCCGCCGATGAAACTGCCGACGGCGGCAATCGTCAACGCACTGCCGGCCCTGCCGTTGCGCGCCATTTCATGGCCGTCGATGCAGGTGACGATCGAGGCCGCTTCGCCGGGAACCCGCAGCAATATCGATGTCGTCGAGCCGCCATACATGGCGCCGTAGAAAATTCCAGCGAGCATGATGACCGCACCTGCCGGATCGAGTCCGAAGGTCAGCGGCAGCAGCAGCGCCATGCCCGCGAGCGGACCCAGGCCCGGCAGCACGCCCACGATGGTGCCCCATAGGCATCCAACGAGGCATAAAAACAGATTCTGCGGCGTCAACGCGACCGAGAATCCGCGCATCAGCAGATCGAAGGATTCCATGTCAGCCGCCCAAAATGCCGGCGGGCAGGCCCACGCCCAGAAGATAGCTGAAGATCGCCCACATCGTGCCCGACGCCGCAGCGCCGCCCAGCGCCGCTTGCCAGATCTTGAGCGCACCCAGCAGCCAGAACAAAAAACTTAAAAACAGCGCTGTCGTCGCAACGAAACCAAGCGGCTCGAAGGCAAGACACGTGCCGACCAACGCAAGGGCGCACAATGCCGCGTTGGTTTCGTAAACCGACACGCGCGCATCGGAATCCGTGCGCGTCCGCCACGCGCGCCAGGCACAAACCAAGCCGACAACGACCAGTGCCACGCCTAAAAATCGCGGAAAAGCGCCTGCCCCCGGTTCGCTGTTGGCCCCGCCCGGCAGCACGCGCGCAATCCACAGATATGCCGCACCGAACGAAGCCAGCCCCAGGCCGATCGCGGCATCGCCGACCCAGATACGAATGTTCGGTGCGGGCATGGCGGTTCCCTTCTTAGTTCTGGCGTTGGATGCCGACGGCCTGCGCGACCTTGCCGAGCGCTTCGAGTTCGCTGCGAACCATCGCCGTCGTTTCGCTGGCGCCGCGGATGCGCAGCGTGGCCCCTTGGGATGCCATCGCCTGCTGGAAACGATCGCTTTTCGCGGCGGCCGAAAAGGCGGCCTCGAGCCGGTCGAGCACGGGCTTGGGCGTGCGCGCGGGCGCGATCAGACCCCACCACAGCACGGTCTCTTCCGCCGCCAAGCCAAGCTTGGCAAGGCCGCTGGCGTTGGGCAGGGCGGCATTGTCGTCGGCCGAGGTCAGCACCAGGCACTTGGCGCGTCCGGCTTGAACATGCGCCAGAATTGGCGGCAGCGACCCGCCATAGATGTCGACATGGCCGCCCAGGAAGTTGCGTGCGGTCTCGCCTGCACCGCCAAAGGGCACGGGGCGCACTTTGGCGCCGCTCGCGGCGAAGATGCGTTCGGCGGCAAGCTGCATGGTGCCACCCACGCCGTCGTTGCCGTAAGTGTACTTGCTCGGGTTGGCCTTGAGTTCGGCCAGGAACGTTTTTCCGTCGTCGGCCGGAAAATTGGGCTGCGCGCACAGCACGTACGAGGAGAAACCGATCGACATCACGGAGGCGTAGCGCTCGGGCGTGTACAGCACGTTGAGGGCGTGCGGACTCGTGGTCAGCGGCGAGTTCCAGATGAAGGCAAGCGTATAGCCGTCGGGCTGGGCTGCGACGAGCTGGGTCACGCCCAGCGTGCCCCCGCCGCCCGCGCGATTTTCGACGACGAACTTCTGCTTGAGTTCGCCTTCGACGATTTCCGCGAGCTGGCGGCCGAACAGATCGGTGCCGCCGCCCGGCGGGGCGGGGACGATCAAGGTCACGGGCCGCGCGGGATACGCGCCTTGCGCCATGGCAGGGGCGGCGGCAGCAAGGCTCAAAGCGGCGGCCAGAAAGAGGCGGCGGGCGGCGATCTTGTCCATGGCATGCTCCTTTGGGTTCGTTCGGTTTAAAGGGGTCATTTGATTTCGACGGTGTAGCTGAAACGTTCGGCTGGACCGAACGACCGTCGATATTCGAGCGGCCGACCGTCATGGCCGAACGCAGTGCGCGCCACCACGGCGACCGGGGCGTTGCGCGGCAGGCCGAGCGCCTTTGCGATCGGCGCTGCGGCCGTGCCGAAGCTCAAATGTTCGCGCGCGCGCGCGATGATTTCGCCGCAGGCGGATTCGTAGAGCGGATAGAGCAGATCGCCGAACTGGTCCGGTACCAGCGTCAGCAACGGCGCAAACCGTTTGCCGCAAACGGCGATACGCTCGGCCAGAATTTTTTCGCTGCCCACCAAACGCAGCCGGAACAGTTCGATCGTCGGTGCGCCGGGCGCGAGCCCCAGATGCGCCGCCATGCCCGCGTCCGCGCGCGCGGCTTTGCGCGACAAAAGCCGTGCGGTCGGGCGCAGCGGCGCGCCGCTGGTGTCGGTGAAGCGAAAAAACCGGAATAGCGCGTTGCCAAAATCGGCCCGCCGCACGAACGTGCCGCGCCCGTGCTGGCGCTCGAGGCGGCCTTCCGCCACCAGCCCTTCGATCGCTTTGCGCATCGTGCCGAGCGCAACGCCGTAGCGTGCGGCCAGCGTTTCTTCGCCCGGGAGCGCCTCGCCGGGACGCAGCGCGCGTGCCGCAATGTCGGCCGCCAGCGCATCGTGGACGCGACGATAGAGCGGCAAGCGCATATCGGGACCGCGCGACCGGTCATGCTGGATCAAATTTGGCCTCCCGTCCAAAGTCCTCTAGAGGAGTAGAGGAGTTTGGAAGCGGGCGCAAGCCCGCGTCAGCGTCGGGCCGCGGGCGGTTTTGCGAATTCGGCGACCGCGTCGGCGAGACGTCCGGCTTGGTCGGCAAGGGCGGCGGCGGCGGCAGCGCTGCGTTCGACAAGCGTGGCGTTGGCGCCCGTTGCCGCATCCAATTCGACGAACGCCTTGTCGATTCCAACGATCGCGCGCGCTTGGGCAGCACTGCTGGTTGCGATTTCGGGCGCGATCGCCGCGACGTCGCGCACGCTTTCAAGAATGGCGCCGAGGGATTCGCCCGCCGCCGCCGTAAGCTTGACGCCTTGGCCCACCTCGCGCGTGCCGAGCGCGATCATGTCGCGAATCTGATGGGCCGCTTGGCGCGAGCGATCGGCCAAGGCGCGCACTTCTTGGGCGACCACGGCAAACCCCTTGCCGGTTTCGCCGGCCCTTGCTGCTTCGACGGCAGCATTGAGGGCCAGGAGTTTGGTCTGGAACGCAATCTCTTCCATGACCAGCACGATGTCGGCGATGCGCTTGGACGAGTCCTGAATGCTGCCCATCGCCCCCGACACGCTGGCGACGGCCTTGCTGCCCATCTCGGCGCGCGCGAGCGCGCCCTCTGCCAGCGTGCGCGCTTTTTGCGAACCTTCGGCGTTGGCGCGCACGCCTGCCGAAATATCGAACATCGTTATCATGGCTTCGCGCACGGTTGCGCCCTGGCGTTCGGTACGCGCCGAAAGATCGGTGGCCCCGCACGCGATTTCGCTTGCGGCAGCCCGGATCGCAGCAGTCGAGCGCACAACGTCGGCAGCCATCGCCGACAGACGCGCGGCCAAAACGCGTTCCTGGGTGCGCGCCGCGCGCTCGACCTTTGCCGCTTGGCGCAGCACTTCGATGGAGCGCGACAATCCGCCGATCGCGTCGCGACGCGCTGTGCCGCCGATATCGATGTCCAGTTCGCCGTCCGCAATGCGGCGGGTCGAGCGTTCCATGGTGCCGATATCGCGCGACACCGCGCGCATGCGCAGCGCGTAAAACAAGATCGCGCCCAGCACCAGCAGGAAACCGCCGAAGGCTGCGCCGTTGAATTTAAGGCCGGTGATCGCGCGCGCGGTCAGCGCGTCGAGCGGGATGGCGGCTGCAACCACGATGGGCAACCCCACCGTCCGGCTCAATTGCGCAAATGCGACGACCTGCGGTTGGCCAGCGATCTGGAAGTTTCCGGCCGCCAAACGGTTCGCGCGCACGCGCGCAACCAACTCGGTTTCGGTTGCGCTTGGCGCGTCCTCGCCCAATCGTGCGACCACATTGCCGCTCGTGTCGATGGCCATCAGCGTGCTGCCGACCGGCAGATTCGCTTTGTGCCAGCGCCCAAGCGTGGCTTTGAGCGGCGTCGACAGAATGTCGATCGCGGCCACGCCCCACAAAGTGCCGTCGTCGCGACGTAGCGTTTGGGTGTACGAAACGGCAAGATCGGCCGAGCTGGCGGTAACATAAAGATCGGTCCAGACGCCGCCGTCTGCCGCCATTGCGGTCGCATACCACGGCCGGGTGCGCGGATCGTAGGTGCCGCCGGGCTCGGGCATGTCGACCCAGTCTTTGGCAAGCGACGAGTAGAAAGACCAAACAATGTTGGGACCGGCGGCAGACGGAGCGACCGTGCGGCGGTAGCCGCGCGCCGCGACCACGCCCGGCAACTCGCGCCCTTGCAGAAAATCAGGAATCACCTCTCGGTGCTGCCAGAAACTGCCGTCGGGGAACCCGATATAGGCCGAATTGAGCTGCGATATGCGTTGGACCGGACCTTGGGCGAGCGTAAAGAAGCTGCGCTGCGCTTCGCCGATCGGCAGGCGCATCAGCGCTGCCCGGTCGATCTCTTCGACCAGATCGACGGCAGGGCGGAACAAAGCGACGGCCTCGGCGCCGAAATCGCCGAGCGCGCGCGCCGCATCATCGCCCGCGCGCGCGCGAATTTCGCCAAGTTCGCGCACGAACAGGCCGAATACAAGCGCCGTTCCCGCCAGCAGCACGCCAAGGGCCGCTGCCGCTTCGACGAGTTTGAAAGAACCTACGATTCGCGCCATTGCCGTTTCGAAACTCCCGCCGTCGCGAGTCAATACCATGCACGCCGCCGTCCGCGCGACACACTTTGCGGCGACCGCGCATGTGGGCTATCAAAGCAACGGGACCGTTTCCAGGGGGGCTGCTTTTCGTGTCGCAACTTGAATCTTCGCGCCCCGACAAGGCTGCCCGCACTGCAGCCGCCAAAGGCTATCCAGCGCCCGGCGCCGTGCTCGAATTGCTGAAGCCGATCACGTGGTTTCCGCCGATGTGGGCGTTCGCTTGCGGCGTCGTGTCGTCGGGCGTTTCGCTCGCCGACAATTGGGCCGTGGCGCTGGTCGGTATCGTGCTGGCGGGGCCGCTGGTCTGCGCCATGAGCCAGGCCATAAATGATTGGCACGACCGCGAGGTCGACGCGATCAACGAACCGCATCGCCCGATTCCTTCGGGCCGCATTCCGGGACGCTGGGGACTCTACATCGCGGGCATTTGGTCGTGCCTGTCGCTGGCGGTCGCGGCGACGCTGGGCAGTTGGGTTTTGATTGCGACGGTTGCGGGGCTGTTTTTTGCCTGGGCCTACAGCGCGCCGCCTTTGCGTTTGAAACGCTCGGGCTGGCTTGGCAATGCCGCGTGCGGCTTTTCCTACGAAGGTCTTGCCTGGATGACTGGCGCTGCCGCGATGCTGGGCGGCACGCTGCCCGCCGCGCCCATTCTGCTGCTCGCGTTTTTGTACAGCGTGGGCTCGCTCGGCATTATGACCCTCAACGACTTCAAGGCGATCGATGGCGACCGGCAGATGGGCATCCAATCGTTGCCGGTCGAACTCGGTCCCGACGGCGCCGCGCGAATGGCCGCGCTGATCATGGCGGGCGCGCAGCTTGCCGTTATTGCGCTGCTGGCGGCCGTGTGGCACCGGCCGGTCGAAGCCGCGATCGTCGCGGTTCTGCTTGCGGGCCAAATCGCGATGATGCGGCGCTTTGTGCGCGATCCGGTCGGCAAGGCCCTGTGGTACAGCGGCTTTGGCGTGCCGCTGTTCGTGCTTGGCATGATGGCAAGTGCGGTTGCGGTGCGCAGCCTGCCCGCATGATGCGGACCCGCCATTGGATCGCTGCCGTCCTCGCAATCGCCTCGATTGCGGCAGCGCTGGTCGAATTGGGGGCCGCCAATCGCGGCTTTGCTGCCCAGACGATGCAGATCGACGGCACGCCGATCACGATCTATCGCCCGAATGCGGGCGGTGCCGCGCCGGTCGTGGTGGTGGCGCACGGTTTTGCCGGATCCCAGCAATTGATGCAGCCTTTTGCCGCGACGTTCGCGCGCAACGGCTACATCGCTGTGACGTTCGATTTTGCGGGCCATGGCCGCAATCGAATGGCGCTGGGCGGCAGCTTGGTCGAGATCGACGGGGCGACGCAAGCCTTGGTGGACGAGACGGCCCGCGTGGCCGATCATGTGCGCGACTTTGGCGACGGGCGTCTGGCCGTGCTCGGCCATTCGATGGCCAGCGACATCGTCGTGCGGTTCGCCCAGCGTTCGCCCGGCGTCAGCGCAACGATCGCCGTATCGATGTTTGCGCCCAGCGTGACCGCGACAAGCCCGCCCAATCTGCTCGTCGTGGTCGGCGCCTGGGAGGGCGGCCTCAAGCAAGAAGCCTTGCGCGCGGTCGGGCTTGCATCGGCGCCGCAGACGGCCGAGCCGTCCACGACCTACGGACGATTCGACGACAGTACGGCACGGCGCGCCGCCTTCAGCCCGTTCAGCGAGCATGTCGGCGTGCTCTACAACCAAGCCAGCCAACGCGAGGCGCTGGCCTGGCTCGACGGCGCGTTTGGCACCCTTCGCGCGCCCGGCTCGGGCGGCGTGCCGGATGCGCGCGGGCCGTGGATTTTGCTGTTGCTGTTCGGCTGCGTTCTGCTGGGCTGGCCCTTGTCGTGTTGGCTGCCGGTTGCCGACGTTGCGCCAAGGGGCGTCAAACGTCCGTGGCGACGCCTGTGGTTGCCGCTTCTTCTGCCTGCGATCGCAACCCCGTTTTTGCTGTGCTTGGCGCCGACGCATTTTCTGCCGATCTTGGTCGGCGACTATTTGGCGGTCCATTTTTTTGTTTACGGCGCGTTGACCGCCTTGTGTCTGGCCTCGCTGCCGCTGCCCTGGACAAAGACGCGCCCGGTTCTGCTCGCGGCTGGCGCCATGGTCGTCTACGGGTTTGTCGCGATCGTCTGGCCGCTCGACACGTTCGTTACGTCGTTTGTGCCAAGCGGTCTGCGTGTGGTTCTTGTGGGCGTGATGCTGGTGGGCACGCTCGCCTACTTTGTGGCCGACGAGTGGCTCGCGCGCGGAACGCCCGGCGCATATCTTGTCTCGAAACTGGCATTCGTGCTGTCGCTGGCAATTGCCGTTGCGCTCGATTTCGAACGGCTGTTCTTTTTGATCATTATCGTGCCGGTGATTTTGCTGTTTTTCATCGTGTACGGCCTGTTCGGCCTGTGGGCCTATCGGCGCACAGGCAGCCCGTTTGCAGGCGCAATCGCCAATGCGGTTGCCTTCGCGTGGGCCATTGCGGTGACGTTCCCGCTTTTGGCGGGTTAGACGCGGCGGAGCGACAAATCGCACGCGCGGCCGGATGCCAAAAAATGGCGGTGGATGCAGTCCAACGAGCCTGAGTCTTTCCAGCCAATGGTATCAGGGAAAAATACAGGGAATACTGAGTCTTTATTGCGAGGCATGTTAAGACTGTTTTGCTGTTTATTCCTATTAAAGTGTCCGAGTGAAACCAACACATCAGTTCGGAGCAGTTGCTCGTGAAGGAGGGCGCGCTGGCTGGAAAGCCGGGCGAATAGTAGCTACGCGCCGAAGCGGTTGCGCGCACGCTCGGTTCAAAGGTTATCCTTCTCCCTCGCCAGCCAGAAAAATGCGTTTCCACAGGCGCGACATGAGGCCGAGGGCGACGACGATAAATACGACGCTCCAGATCCCGACCGCGATCGGGCTGCCCCAGAACACCGATAGGTCGCCCTGGCTCATATAGAGCCCCTCGCGGAAGTGCTTTTCGATCATCGGCCCGAGCACCACGCCGACGACTAGCGGTGCGAGCTGGAACTCCAGCTTGCGCAGGACATAGCCGAGGATACCGAGCACCAGCAGCAGCGACACGTCGAACATGCTGTTGCGCAGACTGTAGGAGCCGATGACGGCCATCATCAGAATGGTCGGCAGCAGAATATAGGCCGGAATACGCAGCATGTTGACCCAGAGCCCGATCATCGGGACGTTGATCACCACAAGCATGATGTTGCCCACGAACATTGAGGCGATTACGGCCCAAAAAATCTCCGGATGGATGGTCATCAGCAGCGGGCCGGGTTGCACATTATGCACCATCATCGCGCCCAGCATCAGCGCCGTCGCCGAGCTGAACGGGATGCCGAGCCCCAATAGGGGCACCATCAACGAGGTGGCCGCCGCGTTGTTGGCTGTCTCGGGCGCGGCAACCCCTTCGATTGCGCCTTCGCCGATCTCGTCCTTGTACTTGGAGACCGCTTTCTCGAGCCGGTACGCCGTGAAGGTGGACAGCGTCGTGGCCGGCCCCGGAATAAGCCCGAACAGGAAGCCGACGATCGTGCCGCGGCCTATCGGTGCCCAGGAGCGCCGTATCTCCTCGCGCGTCGGCAGCATCTCGCGGACCCGCACGCGCATCGGCTTGGCCTGGCTAGAAAGCGACTCGACGACGAACATGACCTCTGCGATGCCATAGACACCCACCGCCAGCACCGCCAGCTCCAGCCCTTGACTGAGGTCGTTAAAGCCGAAGGTGAAGCGGTACTGTCCCGACACCGCTTCCTGGCCGACGGTGCTGAGCAGGAGGCCGAGCGCCATCGGTAGCAGTCCAGCCGCTACCGTCCCAGCGGAAATACGAGAAAGCAACAGCAAGCCGCCCGCTGTCAGCGCGAAAAACTCGCCCGGACCGAAGATGATGGCCAACTCCGCGAGTGTCGGCACAAATAGCATGACGCCGACGACGGAGATCGTGCCGCCGATGAACGAGCCTGCGGCAACGATGAACAGCACGGCACCGGCGCGTCCTTTTTTTGTGAGCTTGTAGCCGTCGATGCAAGTCATCACTGAGGCGGCTTCGCCCGGCATATTCATCAAGATGGCGGTGGTCGAGCCGCCGTACATCGCGCCGTAGAGCATGCTCGCCATCATGATTAGCCCGGTGCTCGGACCCATCGCAAAGGTAAATGGTAGCAGCAGCGCGAGGCCCGCAGTTGGGCCGAAACCCGGCAACACGCCGATCGCCGTCCCAGCGAACGCACCCGCGAACGCGGCGAGGAGATTCTGGTACGTGAAGGCAAGGCTCAGTCCGTACAAAAGTCCTTCGATGGGGTCCATGTTCGCCCGATCCTGTTAAAAATCCACGATGCCGCGCGGCATTGGGACGTTGAGCAAGCGCACCAACACGACGTAGAGAATGCAGGAAACAGCCAGCGCATAGGCGATAACGCGTGGCCAGCCTGCGTCGGACAGCACGCGCATGAGCATGATCAGGAACAGCGTACTCGCGACGAGTTGTCCCAGCCACGGCAGCGCGAGGATATACACGAATAGCGCGCCCACAAGCACGAGCAGGCGCAAGGCGTCCTCGCCGGCCGGGAACTCCACCTGCTCGGCGACCGGCGTCCGCCACCCTTCCCATAGCGTGCTCAGGCTGGCAAACGCGAGGATGATACCGACCGCGATCGGAAAGAGGCTGGCCCCTGGCCGGGCCAGATTTCCAAACGGGAGTTGGAGCGACATGCCGAGATATCCGGCGGACAAAACCAGCCCACCGGCGCCGAGGGCGAGGTAACCCTTTCGCTTCTGGAGGCGCGTGACGTTCATCGTGAGTGGTCGCTTGGCTTACTTGTCGGCGAGCCGCTCGGCGAAGTCTTTGCCTTGCTTCAGTAGGTCCTGCTTGGTGGCGTCTGGGCCCTTCACGTCGGGCGTAAAATCCTGCTTCTGGGCGAACGCCGCCCATTCCTCGCTGCGGCCGACCTGCGTCGAGGCGGCGACCAGCTTGTCGATAACGTCTTTGGGCAATCCCTTCGGGCCGAAGAGGTAGAACTCGGCGAGGATGGACACATCGCCGTGTGCATCATCGATCGATGCCGCTTCAGGAAACACGGCGTGCTTGCCGCGCTGGAACACGGCGAGCGCGCGCAGTCGGCCCGCTGCGACATGGCCCGCGCCCACTGAAACCGAGCCAGCGCTGGCTTCAACGCGACCGCCGAGCACGGCCAGCGTGGCTTCGGCCCCGCCGCCGCTGAAGGGCACAGTCACCATGCGCACGCCCGCCACCTTGTTCAGCTTCTGGACCGTGAGTTCGCCCAGCGTGCCGACGCCCGGTATCGCGATGCGCATCTTGCCGGGATTCCGCTTCGCGTCGGCGACGAAGTCGGCGTATCTCTTCCATGGCGCGTCTGCACGCACGTAAAGGACGTCAGAGCGGTAGCCCACCTTAACAATCGGCTGGTAATCGTCGGGCGACTTGAAAACAAGGGCGGGGTTCAGCAACGGCTGCAAGACCAGCGCGTCGTTCGCGACGAAGCCGATCGTGTACCCGTCTGGCCTGGACTGGATGACCTGGGTGCTGCCGATCGTACCCGTTCCGCCGGGCTTGTTCTCGACATTGATCTTCGCACCTAGCACCTTCGCTAGGTCGCCCGCTAACTGCCGCCCGATGATGTCGGTCGATCCGCCGATGCCGAAGGGAATGACGAGGGTGATGTCGCGGCTCGGATAGGTCTGGGCGTGAGCGGCGGGCACGAGGCCCAAAAGGGCGATGACGGACAGCAGGCCGCGGCGGGATAGGTTGGCTAGAAACGTCATCGGTTATTCTCCTTTAGCAGGGAAATGTCATCGAAGGGCGGCACCGTGCGTGCCGCAGAGATTGGGGAAGGAATCGGTACGAAGTGGCGGCGTGATTCCCGCATCAGGAAACGGCCGCAATCTCGGCTTTGATCGCCAACTCGCTCAGGCAGGTCCGATGCAGCACGCGCGCTTGCAGGCCGACATTGAAGTTGTCGTCGCCGCCGTGCAGCAGGCTTCCGTTGTCCCACATCAGCACGTCACCCTTGCGCCAGGAATGGCGGTACACGAATCTCTCTTGGGTTGCATAGGTTTCCAGCGCGTCGATGGGCGCGCGGCTTTCGGCCTCCCGGCCTTGGAGGTGCGAAGCGTGCTCGCCCATGAATAGTCCCTTGCGTCCGGAGTACGGGTTGGCGCGGGCCAGCGGATGCGCCATTGGCGGGCCGGCATCCTCGATCTCCTGCGGCGTGGGTACCTTTCCGGCTCGTCGCATGGAGTATTCGCGGCTGTGGATCACGTTAACGTTTTCGAGTTCGCCTTTTTCTCGTGCCAATAGCGCTTCGTAGGCCTCATTCATGTCTGCAAAACACGTCTCGCCGCCGACCGGCGGCAGGATGATGGGGTGCAGGATGGTGGCAAAGCATGGCGTCGAGAGGAACGACTTATCGGTGTGCCAGCGCCTAGTTTCAAGATTGCCAGTCGGTTTGCCGTCTCTACCGAGATTGCTGACGATATTCAGCAGCGGTAGGGGATTGTTGATGGCCCGGTTTGCGATGGTAAATAGCTCGAGCGGGCCGAACTGCTGCATGAACGCTACTTGCTGCTCGCCGCTCAGAGACTGGCCGCGGAAACAAATCGCCTTAAATCCAATCAGTGCATCGACTACGGCTTTGCGCGTGGCGGCGTCGAGCGGATCGCGCAAGTCCAATCCGACGATTTCGGCTGCGAATTTGTCCGAAAGAGGGCGGATGTCGAACGGCACGCGTCGGCTATCTCCGAGATCGTCGGGCATCGTTGAGTCTCCCATCGGTAAGTTCCGGCACAAGCAGATGAACCTGCGTAGAAACGGCTTCTTTTTATTGCGTAATAGGGCGCTGCGAGTCCAGCGCCACTATACGAGTGGTATTAGAAACAGTACAATAGCAAGGCCCGGGAAGACAAGGGCAAAGCCCCGCTGTCCGCGAAGGGCGGATCGTCGGGTCCGGCGAGCGTTGGCACGTCATGCGTTCAGAACTTCGGGCGCTATAGCTACGATTCGAATCGTTAATCCGCGTTTACGGCAAACATGCTTCATTGAGTTAGCGGAAAACACGTTCGAGAACCAAACTACGTTGCACCCAAAGCCTCGCGTCGCAGCGTAGATCCTACCTTGGCTATTACGCAGGAGCTTCTTTCGAGCCGCTTAGGGCTTACCGCGTGTTGCCCAATTTGACTGATAACTTGATCGATCTATCGGCAAGAGACGAAGGATTCGCATCTTGTGGACTCACTGAAAGTCGATTTTCAAATCGAGCGAAAGCACGACTGCTGAGATAGTACCAAAGCTAGAAGAAGTCGACTGGCCGGCCAAGCTCACCATTAGAGGTATCTCGGCGAAGAAAAGCGGCGGCGAGATGAAGATCAGCGCCAAGTCGAGAAGTCGATCAAGGAGAGTCGAGAACACCTCGGCCAAATCATCACGAAGTGGTCAGAGGTCACGAGCGTGGCGGGGTTCTTCAAGGGAGTTGAAGCCTAGGCCGCTGCGCTTTCAGAGAACCAGCGCACTGAAGTTCAAGAAAGACTTTAGCTTCCCCGGGAGTTTCTAGGTTCTCAGGATCCACTAGACTTCTTTCTTGCGTGGAAAACGCCATCGGAGCGTTACCAGAAGAAATTCAATTCTTTCGAAGACGACTACGACGATGCATCTGAAAGCGAACATGATTGAATAAGATTTCATCTTGCTGACGGTTTGAGTCTAGTCAATGCAGGGATCTGAGTAGCGCGTATGCCGCGTGCTGCTGGAAACGATTTAAGTGTAAAATAAACGCGTTTATGCTTTTCTTGCTTCGGGTTGACGTAATCGTGAGGAAGATTGGGACCAAAGGCGCCGAGACGCACGCCAGTCGGCGACCTTTTTTTTCGGAGACAGCGCGCAGGATAGGGGGCTTTGACATGGCAGATAGCGCTACAAAAGCGTCGACGCGGTTTGGCAATCTTAATGGTACGATCGAAGGCAATGTCGTCGCCTTCAGGAATGTACCCTATGCCGCTCCGCCCGTTGGCAAGCTGCGCTTTCGCCGGCCCGAGCCGCCCAAGCCTTGGTCGGGCGAGCGTGATGCGACGCAGCACGGTCCCGCGGCACCGCAGAACCGTTCGCGCCTCGCCGCCGCGATGGGGGATTTCACACGCCCCCAGGACGAGGACTGCTTGACGCTTACGATCTGGTCGCCAAAGCCCGATGGTAAGCGCCGCCCTGTGCTGGTCTGGTATCACGGTGGCGCGTTTGTATCAGGAGCCGGTTCCCTTGATTGGTATTCGGGCGCACGGCTCGCCGAGTTCGGCGACGTTGTCGTCGTCGGCGTCAATTATCGCCTTGGCGTGCTCGGTTTCATGCACAAGCCGGGCATTGCGGAACCAAATCTGAGTCTGCGTGACCAGATCGCAGCGCTGGAATTCGTGCACGCAAATATCGACGCTTTCGGCGGCGATCCAGAAACGATCACTGTTGCAGGGCAATCCGCTGGCGGCCTGTCCGTGCTCGCCCTCTTAACGTTGCCCTCCGCGCGCAAGCTGTTCAAGCGCGCAATTGTTCAAAGCGCTCCGTTTGGTCGAGCGCTGCGCACACTCGAGTCGTGTCTTGAGCCCGCTGAAAAGATGGAAGAGTTCCTCGGCATCAAGTCGGCGGCACAGTGGGCCGACGCGAAGGTCCCCGACATTCTCGCCGCCCAACTCAAAACGATGATGCATTACGCCAAGTTTGCCGACGTAACGCCGCCCTTCTGGCCGGTCGCCGACGGCGAATTGTTCGGTGCCGATCTTGCGCAATCGGCCCTTGCCGGGGCAGCCGATCGCGACGTAATGATCGGCTATACGAAAGACGAGTCCGCTGCCTTCTTCGCCAAAGCGCAGCCGATCATCGATGCGACAGACGCCCAAGTCGAGGGTCGATTCCGCGATTTCTTCGGTGCCGATGCCCGCGCCGCGATGGCTGAGTACGCGATCCGCGTCGGGTCCAGCACACCTGTCGCTCTGCTCTCCGCAATGGTCGGCGATGCGGCGCTGGCTGCGAAGTCGCTCGGATTCTGTGACGCACTGGCCACGATTGGCAAGGCAGCCTATGTCTACCGCTTCGATTGGGCGGCGCCCGGCAATCCGTTCGGGGCGAGCCATTGCATTGAATTGCCGTTCATGTTCGACAGCCTCCCGTGCTGGCAGGCGCCTATGCTGGAAGGCGGCGACAAGGCCAGCATGACAGCGCTGGCAGCACAGATGCGCGATACATGGACCGCCTTCGTGCGCACTGGCAATCCAAACGGTGCGCATTTGTCGTATTGGCAGCGTTACGATCATGCCGACCGCAAGACGATGCTGTTTGACGTTCACTCGCGCCTTGCGGACGATCCGGCCGGTCGCAAGATCTGGCGCTACTGGCCGTGACCGCTGCGGGCGACGCGATCGTTTTCGACGGCGTTCGCCTGACGTTAGGCGGCGAACCGATCTACGATTCCCTCGATTTTACCGTCCGCAAAGGCGAATTCGTTTGCCTGCTCGGGCCCTCGGGCTGTGGGAAATCCACGTCGCTGCGGATCGCTGGTGATCTGTTGCCGCCCGACGCGGGTCGGGTCGAGGTGCTGGGCAAAAAGCCTAAGGACGCGTGGCAGGACATCGCGTTTGTCTTCCAATCGCCGCGCTTGGTTGCGTGGCGAAACGTGTTGTCGAACGTGTTGCTGGGGGCGGAACTGCGTTTCGGTTGCACAGAAGGGCGCAAGCGTGCCCCTAAGGCGCGCGATCTGCTTGCGCTCGTCGGACTAGCTGACAGTGCAGGCAAGTATCCGCTCATGCTGTCGGGCGGCGAGCGCCAGCGCGTAGCGATTGCCCGCGCGCTCGCCGTCGATCCGTCCATCGTCATGATGGATGAACCGTTCTCCGCCCTCGATCCCAACACCCGCCGGCGCATGCGCGCCGAGATCGTGCGCATCTGGCAGGAAACCAACAAGACGATCCTGTTCGTGACACACGATATCGACGAAGCGCTTACTCTCGCCGACCGGATCGTATTGCTCTCGCAAAAACCGACGCGCGTACTTGAGATTTTTAACGTCAACGCGGGGCGCCCGCGGGCGCTGAAGGACGATCCCGTGTTGGTCGCAATGCATGCAAGGCTAAACGAACTTTTTCGCTCCCTCGAACCAGACGCCCCCACGGAGGAATGACATGACCCTCGTCCTGCCCAATCGCCGCACCGTTCTTGCTGGTGCCACCGCCCTTCTCGCCGCCCCGTCGCTCGTGCGTGGCCAAGCGAAGCCGAAAGTTACTTATGCCTATCTGCTAGACCCCGCTTATGACGCCGTAGTTTGGGCAATCCGCAACGGCAAGGTCCGCTCGGATCTGATCGACGTTGATGCGACAGGCATGAACATTCCGACGCTGCTGCAAGTCACCGCGACACGCCAGTACGACGTCGTCATGACCGCTGTAATCGGTGTGCCCGCGGCATTGTCCCGCGGCCTCGACCTTCGCATCCTGTCGGCGGCGTTGCACGCCTCGGCGAACGGCGAGGGTGGGGGCGTGTGGGTCGGTAAAGACTCCGCGTTGAAGGACCCGAAGGATCTGAAGGGCAAGACACTCGGCTCCTACGGGTTGCGCTCGACCGGTTATATGTTCGTGCGCGAAGCGCTCAGCAAGAAGTTTGGCCTAAACATGGCACTGGAAGGCGGCGACGTCCGACAGGTCGAGATCGCCGCGCCCAATCTCCCCGCCTCGCTGTCAACCAACCGGGTCGATGCTGCGACGTTGATCCACTCGCAGGCCTTTCGCGCGCGCACCTCGGGCGAATACGTCAGTATCTGCGAGACCGGTACGATCCTTAACGAAATCCATGGCCGGCTCGTTTCGGCGGTCAATGTCGGCTACGCCGACCGTTTGGCCTCCCGTGCGGCGGAGTTTCGCGAGTTCAACCGTATGCTTAAGGCGTCGATTGACTACGCTCTGGCCAACCGCAGGGAAGTGTTCGGCGCCGTCGCTACGCAGGCCAATATCGATCCGTCCTTCTTCGAATGGTGGTTCGATCGCACGACCGATGTGCCGGCGATCTTTGGTCCCGCGCAGGCACAGGCCGTGACGCGTGCGTGGGAAATCGGCCTCGGCTTCGGCATGATCCAAAGCGCGCCAGCAGTCGACTCGGTTACCTGGGACCAGACGCTGCGCGGCTAAAATTTTGCGCTCAGATTCCACGCAAGTTAAGGCAGCCTTCGCAGTACTGTTTCTCGCTCTTGTGATCGGGGGATGGTATGCCGCGTCGGCTCGCTTGCCGCCTTATATGATGCCCCCGCCTGAGGCGGTGCTGCGTGCGGCTGCGCGCTTTTTTACCTCGGCGCGTGAGATCGGGCATTTGAAGGCGACGCTATTCAATGTCGGCGTTTCGATTCTCATCGCCTTTGCGCTGGGTTCGGCGCTCGCGTTGCTGTCCCATTATGCGCGCGTGGCGACACCGACGATCCACGGGCGCTTCAGTCCGTTTCTCAATGCCTTTCCTGGAATCGGTTGGACGCTGTTGGCCGCTATCTGGTTTGGCGTTTCCACCATTTCGGTCGTGTTTTCGATCACCGTAGTGCTGCTGCCTTTCGCGCTTATCAATCTTCGCGAAGGGCTAATCGCGCTGGACAGTGAGATCGACGAAATGGCTCGTAGCTTCGGGCAGAACCGCATTCGTCAGTTCTCGCTCATCGTCCTGCCGTCAATGTTCCCCTTCGCCATCGCGACGCTCCGCATCATGTTCGGCGTCGCCTGGAAGGTTGCGCTTACGGCAGAACTGTTCGGCGGCGGGGAAGGGCTCGGCTATCTCATCAATCTCGCGCGCCAGGAATACGACACTGAGATCATCTTTGCCGTCGTGCTCACGATCGTTGTCGCAGTATATCTTGCGGATCGTTTTATCTTCGCTCCACTCGAATACGTAACGTCGCGCCATTTTGGCCGGCAAGGACGGCGTCGATGACCGTACTGGGCCGTAGCCGTCCGCAGATCGCCGCCGATATTGCCGTCCTGCTTGCGGTCCTCGCATGGGCGTGGGGCGCGCGCGGTCTACCGGATTTCGTGCTGCCGGGCCCAATTGCAGTGGGCGAGCGTATGGTCGCGATGTTCGTCTCGCCCACTTTTCTGGCACACACCGTTTCGTCGGTCTGGCGCGTACTGCTGGCGGTTGTACTCGCGCTGCTACTCGGCGGCGGCTTGGCGTTGCTCAATCGCGCCGTACCAGCCCTCGATTGGGTGATTCGGGGATTGACGCTGCCTTTTCTCAATTCCTTCCCCTCGATCGGCTGGGCGATTTTGGCCGCGATCTGGTTCCGGCCAGGCGATTTCCCGGTCGTATTCGTCCAAGTGGCAATCCTTACGCCGTTCTGCCTCATCAACATCGCCGAGGGTTTGCGCCAGATCGACGTGGAAACGATGGAAATGGCGCAAAGCTTTACCCGCAGCCGGCCACGTGCGTTGGTTTTGGTCGCAGCACCGCTGCTGCTTCCGTATGTCTTGGGATCTCTGCGAATCGCCTACGGTATTGCGTGGAAGATTGCGCTCGTGTCGGAACTGCTTGGTGGAACGTCGGGCCTCGGCTATCTGATGCTTCAGGCGCAAGGGTCAGCCGATATGGCAACGGTCATCGCGGCATGTCTCACCATCGTGCTGCTGTTTGTCGCGGGTGAGAAACTCGTCCTCGATCCACTCGCCCGGCACTTCGCGACGAAACGTTAAACTACGATTTTCGTCGTCTGTAGCGCCCCTAAACGCGCGACAGCGCCAATGGTTGAGCCATGAAAACGAGTCGGCAGGCTCTCGTCCTTGTTACAATTGGCGAGTCGGCGGACACTGCGGTTGCGAGTCAAGCCGACTCGATCGTTCCAAACATTGGAGAATCTTGCTTCTTGTAGAATCCTTGGGACCAGTTATGTTACATGTAACAAGGAGAGGCTCATGGCATCCACGACCAAGCGCAAGACCAAGGCATCAAAGGGCAGCGGACCCGTCAAGGAGCGTGTCGGTGCGCACCGCGACCGGCTACGTGCCCAGGGGCTGCGACCAATTCAGATATGGGTTCCGGACACGCGTGCGCCCGGCTTTGTGAAAGAGGTGCGTCGGCAATGCCTTCTGGCCAATGCGAGCCGGCACGCAGGGAGCGATCAGGCCTTCATCGACTTGATTTCCTGGTTCAATGCCGATGAAGCGCGGTGACATCTGGACCGTATCGGGCGGTCCCGATTATGCCGGAAAACCTCGCCCCGTGGTAATCGTCCAGAGCGAGGCGTTCGAGATCCTGGACTCGGTTACGATCTGTCCCTTCACCACGGATCCCACTGAATTGCCGCTGTTCCGTGTCGATGTCGCCCCGACGGGCACAAGCGGCTTGCGCGCCGCTTCGCGCGTCATGATTGACAAGGTGAGCACCATCCCGAAGACGAAGCTTGGAGAACGGATCGGCCAGCTTGCCGACGCCGATGTCGTGCGCGTCAATCGCGCGTTGATCGTCTTTCTTGGGCTTGCCGACTGATCCGCTCAATTCGTTGATTACCTGTCCATGTCGGAAACTCAACTCAAAAACGATCCGATTTTCAGATCTCAGAGTATCAGATCAATTCGAAGTGATAGTATTCGGCAATCCGCTGCGCCAAAATCTGGCGACGACCGATGTCGGTGCTACGTCGCTCTTGATCGACGGGCAACTGCTCGTTCCGATCGGACCGGGCCTGGGGATCGAAATCGATCCCGAGGCGCTGAACCGTTTGCGTGGTGATCGGTAGGGCGCGTTTGCTGCGCGCGCGGCGTGCCGAGCAACGCCCGCGTTACTTCGCTGGCTGGCGCACGAAGTTGAAATAACCTTTGCGCCAGCGGGTAAAGACGATGCGCTCGCACAGCCCCGCACGGACGTAAGGCTCGGCATTCATAAACGCTTCCGCGTCCGCGCGATCTTCGGCATCGACAATATAGAAACTGCCCGGCGCCACGCTGGCGTCGTCGTTGAGTTTGGCGCCGGCGGCGAGCAGCTTGGCGACGTTTGCGTCGAGATAGGCCAGATGCTCCGACCGTAGCTTGTTGCGGGTGTCTTCAGTATCCGGGCGGTGATGCGTTTCGACGAGATAGGGCATCGGCGTTCTCCGCTCAGGCGTTAAGGGCTTTTTCGAACACGGCCACGCCCGCAGCGGCGACCGCCTCGTCCTTGTCGGGTGAAGCGCCGCTAGCGCCGACCGCGCCGACCAGGCTGGCGCCGCTCATCAACGGCAAGCCGCCCGCGAAGGGTACGACATTGGGCAGCGCGATCAGGCCGATCGTGCCCGCCGCCAACGCCTCGCCGAATTTCGCGGTCGGGCGTTTGAACATGACCGACGACTTCGCCTTGGCGAACGCGATTTCGACCGTGCCGACATGGATGCCGTCCATGCGCGACAGGGCGAGCGGATGGCCGCCGTCGTCGACGACCGCGATGGTCATCGCGAAGCCGAGTTCGCGGGCCTTGGCTTCGGCGGCGGTCAGCATCGCCTTGGCGATGTCGAGCGTCAGAACGGGTTTGGTGGGCAATTGGCTCATCGAATTCCCTCGTTTCACGCCTTGATCAACAACGCGACGAAATCGCGCAGCGCCATGCCCGGCTTTCCGCCGAACTTCGCTGCGGTCGCGTTAACGTAGGAAAGTATACCGTCATCGTGGATTTCGCGCGCGTGGCCGATGGGCGCACTCATCGCCGACGCCGTGCCCGCGACGATGCCGCGCTTGTCGAGCTCTGTGAGCCGCAGAATGCCGGCGTTGTCCTTGCCCACGCCCGCATCGCTAAAGAAGATCGCGAACACGTCGACATTGACGACATTGTCGGGCTGACCACGAAACAACGCGGCGTGCGAGCCGGTGACAACGATGGCACCGGCATCCTCGGGCTTCAGCATCGGGGCGGCGTCGAGATAGGCGACGGTCCGCCCGCCTTGTGTAAGCGTGGGAGGGTGGCGCTCGCCGCCCCATATCGGCGGCAGATCGCCGGTGCGCAACGGTGCGGCCTTCATCCGCTCGGCGCAATCGCGCACGCTTTGCCCGGGCGCGCAGCCCAGTTTGCGCGCGGTTTCGTTGACATGGCTGATCGTGCCTTGCGCCAGCATGTCGTCTCCGTCGGCGATATGGCAGGTCATCGCGTCGGCCGTGGCGGCAGCCACGCCCACGCGATCAAGATAAGGCAGGCCGTTGATGCCCGCGTTTTTCTTGCCGACGCCCGCGTCGTTCAAGATGACGGCGCGCGCGCGCCATTTGGCGGCGTTATAGGCGTTGTATTCCCCGCCATAGGAGCCAGAGATCAGCACATGCCCCGCGCAATCGTGCTTCGCGGTGGCGCTGCTCGACGCGGTGAAAATCTTCACGTCCGTCATTGGTTCGTCTCCCGGCCTCAGCCGCGCACCTTGGCGATCAGCGCGCTCAATTCCTCATACTCCGCCGCCAACAGATCGGACAAGGGCGGGCGAACTTTACCTGCACCGCGTCCGACGACGCGCACACCCGCTTTGACGATGCTGACCGCGTAGCCGGGCTGGCGGCCGCGCAACTTCGAATAAGGCAGCAGAAATGTCGTCAGGAAGTCGCGGATTTTCGCCTCGTCGCGGCGCATCACCGCATCGTGGAAGCCGAGGGCGGCTTCGGGAATGAAGTTGAAGATCGCCGAGGAATAGGTTGGCACACCCATGCCGAAATAGGCCTGGGCGTAGATCTCCGCCGTCGGCATGCCGTTGATGAACGCCAAGCGATCGCCAGCCAGCGAGCGCATGCGCAGCAGTTCCTCAGTGTCGCCAATGCCGTCCTTGACGGCGATCAGATTGGGGTGCGCGTCAGCCAGACGCATCGCGGTCTCGGCGTTGAGGCGGCAATTGGCACGGTTATAGACGATGATGCCGAGTTTGGTCGCGGCACAGATCGCGCCGATATGGTCGAACAGGCCTTGCTGCGAGGCTTCGGTCAGATAAGGCGGCAGCAGCAGAACGCCGTCCGCTCCCGCGCGCTCGGCTTCCTGGGCATAGGCGATCGCCGCACGCGTGCCGTAGCCCGCGGCACCGATAACTAGCTGGTCCTTGCGCCGTGATTCGACCGCGATACGGATCGTCGCGGCGAATTCCGCTTCGGTCAGCGAGAAGAATTCGCCCGCTCCGCCGGCGATGAATTGTCCGGCGCTGGGAAAGGACGACAGCCAGTCCAGGCGCGCGCGGAACGACGCGGCGTCGAAGCGATCAGCCTCGTCGAAATCGGTCAAAGGAAAGGAAAGCAGGCCGGTGCGCAGCCGCAATTGAAGTTCGGCAGGGGAGGTAAGGCTCGACATACTCGCTCCCTTGGGCGTTGTGTCCGAGTTTATTGCATTATGCATAATGCATAACTTAACTGGATAAAAGCATTTGCTGACGCCGTACCTAAAAAAGTAAAAATAATAGTCAAATCAATGCGAAAAATTCGATCTTCGCGAGCGAACTGGTTCCCAGTTTGACAGATTGAAACGGCACGGATAAGGCTTGGCGACATTAAATATGGTGTCACGCCGAGGTTTTCCGGCGATCGAAGGCCCCGGGGAACGGAAATCGATGCGCTTTGGCGATATCCTCTCGATCGACGATTTGCGCCGCGCGGCAAAGCGCCGCTTGCCGCGCCTGCTATTCGAGCTGATCGAATCGGGCGTCGAAGCCGAGCATGGGCTTACTCGCAATCGCGCGGCATTCGAGCGCTTCACACTCTTGCCGCGCTATCTGGTCGACGTCGCGCGCATCGATCTGCGAACCGAATTGATGGGCGAGACCTACGCAGCCCCTTTCGGTGTGGCGCCGACGGGTTTCGCGGGTTTGCTGCGCGAAGACGCGGACCGGATGTTGGCCGAAGCGTCGGCCGAGGCGGGTTTGCCATTCATCCTGTCGGGCGCGAGCGTGGCGGCACCCGAGGAGATCGGGCCGATCGGCGACGGCAAGGCCTGGTACCATTTCTATCCCGCCAAGGATCCGTCGATCACGCGTGATCAAATGAAGCGTGCGTGGGACAGCGGATTCCGCACGCTAATCTATACGGTCGACAATCCAGTCTACCCCAAGCGCGAGCGCGACACGCGCAACGGCTTCGGCAAGCCGATCGCGAAAATGCCGCTCGGTATCGTGCTCGAAGCGTTGCTGCATCCGAGATGGCTGATCGGCTATCTGAGAGCGGGCGGCATGCCGGTGATGCGCAGCTGGGCTAAATACGCACCGGCGGGAGCAGGCGGTCTGGAAGTAGCGACGTTCTTCCGCTCGCAAAGCCCGTCGATCCAAACTTGGCGCGATCTCGACGTCTTGCGCGCGGCGTGGCCAGGCAAGTTCCTGCTGAAAGGCGTTCAGCATCCCGACGACGCGACGCAGGCCGTTAAGGCGGGGATCGACGGCGTGATTGTTTCCAATCACGGTGGTAAATCCTTCGACCCGCTCCCGTCGCCATTGACGACACTGCCAGCGATAAAACGTGCCGTGCAAGGGGCCGTGCCGGTGATGCTCGACAGTGGCATCCGTCGCGGCTCGGATATCGTGATTGCCAAATGTTTGGGGGCCGATTTCGTGTTCGTCGGCCGCGCCACGCTCTACGGCACGGTCGCCTTCGGCAAGGCTGGGGCGGCGAAGGCGATCGACATTTTGCGTCAGGAGATCTGGCTTTCGCTGGCGCTGATCGGCTGTCCCGAGTTCGCGAAACTATCGGGTGATTTCCTGGCGCGCGAATAAGGTCGCTTAAGCCGTGCCCGATTCCGGCGTTTGGCTGGTCACTTTATGCAGGCGGCGCTTGCCGCCGTCGAAATGCTTGCGGATGGCGGTCGCGGCCGCTTCGCCGTCGCCCGCGACGAAAGCGGCAAGGATCTCGTGATGTTCGGCCAGCACTTCCTCCGCCGGCGCACCGTCGGTCGAGCGCGAGATGTAAAGCCGCGACTGGTGCAGGATGGCGTTAAGATCAGCGTAGATCGCGATCATTGCAAGATTGTCGGAACTCGCCACGATCGCGCGATGGAATTTCTGATCTTCGGCGATGAAATCGTCGTATTCGCGATAGCGCGTACCAAGGCGCTTGGTCGTTGCCATCTTCTCGAACGCTGTCGTCATCGCGACCAAGGTCTCGGCGTTCTTGCGCGGCGCTCCGATGCGCGCGCATTCGCCTTCCAGCATGATGCGGAAATCGAGCAGATCGCGCAGATATTTTGGATCGGGCGCCGGCGCCACGGAATAGCCGGTGTAGAACTCGGAGACGACGAGTTTCTCACTCTCCAGCCGCGTCAAGGCTTCGCGGATCGGTGAGGAACTCACGCCCAGACTGCGCGACAGGACCTCGATCGTCAGACGTTCTCCGGGTTTGAGGGTCTGATCGAGGATGCGTTCCTTGGTGTCTTCGTAAACTTGGTCGGCGATCGTGCTGCGCGTCAGGACGCGTGAGCTCTTTTTTGTCGGCTTCTGGCCCATTTTGACTCTGCCAAGTTTCGGCGTACGCAAAGAAATCTTAGACAAAATTATAAGTCCAAGAGCAGCACGACCGCAAGCTGTTGCATAACATCAGGCAATATGCATAATGTCAAATGCAATAGATGCTTAACTGTAGGTTAAGCATCTGTTATAATTATAAAAAATCGCTATTCGGAAACGGCATGTAACTCAAGAATGCCGGATTTCTGATGCGAGGGAGGGACGATGAAGGTGCATCTCGTGGGAGATGCCAGCCGCCAGGCTGAGCGGTTGCTAGGCTTGTTAGGCGGCGGAATCGAAGTCGTCGCCTTGCCGGTCGAGGCCGCGTATTCGCCCCGATTCGATAATTCGATCGCGCCTGAAGATGTCGTGGTCGCGCTGCGCTTCCAGCGCGCGCAGGCCGCCCCGCGCTTTTCGCTGCTTCACCTCCCGGGCGCAGGGCTCGACGGCATCACCTTCGATACGCTGTCGCCCGAGACGTCCGTGTGCAACGTGTTCGAGCACGAGGCGCCGATCGCCGAATTCGTGCTGTGGGCGATGCTGAATTGGGAAATCCGCCCCGACGCGTTGCGCTTCACTGCTGAATCCTGGTCTGACCGTTTCCGCGCGCGCCAGCCGCACGGCGAGATCATGGGCAAAAGCATCGGCATCGTCGGGTTCGGCCGTATCGGCCGCGCCATCGCGGTCCGCGCCAAGGCCTGCGGTCTACGCGTCGTGGCGCTTGATCGCTCGCTCGGCGAGTCCCGGCCGCTAGTCGACACGATCGTGCCGCGCTACGATTTGCCCGCGTTGCTCGCAGCGAGCGACTATGTAGTGCTCGCGGCCCCGCTGACCGACGAAACGCGGGGCCTGATGAACGCTAAGACCTTCGCCGCGATGAAGAAGACGGGCGTGTTCATCAACGTGTCGCGCGCCGATCTCGCCGACGAGCAGGCGCTGTACGAAGCGCTGCGCGACAAGACGATCGGCGGTGCCTATCTCGACGTTTGGTACGCCTATCCAAAAAGCGCGGAGGAGCAGGTGGCGCCGTCGCGCTTCCCGTTCTTCGATCTGCCCAACGTGATCGCCACGCCGCATTCCTCTGCCTGGACGAGCGCGCTACCGGGGCGGCGCTATCAGATCATCGCCGACAACATCAAACGCCACCTCGCGGGTCAGCCGCTGGTGAACCAAGTCCACGCGCCCAAAGCGTGAGCAACGCCAAAGAGGATTTCGTGGGTTCCGACATCAAGATCAAGATCGTCAAAATTGAGACGCTCGTCGTCAACGCGCAGATGCGTAATTGGCTGTTCGTGAAGGTCACGACCGACCAGCCGGGTCTTTATGGCTGGGGCGAGGCGAGCCTGAATTGGAAGACTCGCGCGGTGGTCGGCACGGTCGAGGACCTGTCCGCGCTGCTGGTCGGCCGCGACCCACGCGATATCGAGCAGAACCTGCGCATCCTCAACAAGCACAGCTACTACCGCTTGGGCATCGTCGGTGCGACTGCGATCTCGGGAATCGAGCACGCGCTGTGGGATATCTTCGCCAAAAGCCTGAACTTGCCGCTGTGGCGCCTGATTGGCGGCCAGACGCGCGACAAGGTGCGTGTTTACACGCATCTCGGCCTCGGCGACATGAAGTCGGTCTACGAGACCTTCGACGAAGGCGCGCTGCGCGATTTGGCGCTGGCCGTCGTCGCCAAGGGCTACGACGCGCTGAAGGTCGTGTTCATCCCCTACACGCATTACACGGCCGATCTGCCGTCGCGCCGCCATGTCGGGCGGATGATGCGCGTGCTACGCGAAGCTGTGGGGGAAAGCGTCGACATCATGATCGACTTCCACGGCCGCCCCGCCACGGTATCGGCGGCGTTGCAATACATCGAGGAGTTAGCACCCTACGCGCCGATGTTTTGCGAAGAACCCGTACAGCCGGGCGATACCGAAGCCTTACGTCTGGTCACCGAACGCGCGGGCTGCCCGATCGCGTCGGGCGAGCGCCTTGTTGGCTTCAAGGAATTCGAGCCGATCTTCCAGACCAAGGCGCTGCATATCATCCAGCCCGACCTCAACCACACCGGCGGCATTCTGGAAGGCAAGCGCATAGCCGCGGCGGCGGAGCAGGCCTATATGGGCGTGGCCCCGCATAACCCCAACGGCCCGATCGCGGGCGCGGCGGCGCTGCATTTCGCCGTGTCGACGCCCAATTTCGTGATCCAGGAGGAGATGAGCGGTGCAGTCCCTTGGTACGACGACGTGGTCAGCACGCCGATGAAGCGCGACGGCAGTTTCTGGGCCGTGCCGCATGCGCCGGGTCTGGGCGTCGAGATCAACGAGAAGGAAGCCGCCAAGCACCCGTTCGAACAGGAAGTTATCCACACGCGCAACGCCGTCCTACCGGACGGTACCGTCGTGGATTGGTAAGCCGACATGGCAGGTCCAAGAATCTTCGCGCCCTTCAAGCATGACGAGCGCGATCTGCCCGGCTCGCGCCGACGAATCGCCACACCGGGCGGAGTACACAACGCCACGCCTTCGCGCATCCTGTTCGGGGCCGGCACGCTATCGCGCCTACCGGACTTGTTGCGCGATCTGGGCCTAAAGAGGCCACTGATCATCACGACGCCTGGCCGGCGGAATTTGGGCCGGCGCGTGGCCGAACTGGTCGGACCAGACTGCGCCGGTATTCTTCCCGACGCGGTCAGCCAAGTGCCGATCGAATCCGCGATTAAGGGCCGCGAAGCTTTCCGCAAAGGCGGCGCGGACGCGCTGATCAGTGTGGGCGGCGGTGCCGCCATCGGTCTCAGCAAGGGGATCGGCCTCGAACTCGGCGTGCCAATCATAGCGATTCCGACGACCTATTCGGGGTCCGAGATGACCGGTTTTTGCGGCATAACGATCGACGGTGTGAAGCGTATGCACACCAGCCTTAACATGCTGGCGACCTGCGTGATCTACGATCCGGAATTGAGTGTCACGCTGCCGCTGGAAGTTTCGGCCGCCAGTGCCTTCAACGCGCTGGCGCACTGCATCGACGTGCTCTATGTGCCGACCGCAAGCCCGCTGATCCTGCCCAGCGCCATCGAAGGCGCGTGCATGATCATGGAAGCGTTGCCGCGCGTGGCGCGCAATCCGGCCGATCTGGAAGCGCGCTCGGATCTGCTTTACGGAGGCATGCTGGGCGGTGCCGCGCTGACCGGCGGTTTTGCTTTCCAACACGGACTGGCGCACACGTTGGGCGGTTCGTTCGGGGTGCCGCACGGCCTTTCGCACGCACTCGTGCTGCCTTACGTCGCAGCCTACAACCAGCGTCACGCACCCGCCGCGTTGACCCCGCTCACCAAGGCGCTGGACATGCCCGATCTTGGCGCGGGGCTGTTCGATCTTCTGGCAACGTCCGGCCTGCCACAATCCTTACGCTCGGTCGGGCTCGACGAATCGATCCTTGATCGCGCGGCGAAGATCACGGTCGAAACCGACAACGGCCTCAACCCCGTGCCGATCACTTACGAAGCTGTGACGCAGATCCTGCGCGACGCACTCGACGGCAATCGTCCGTCGATGGCGGCCGCATGATCGAACGTTTCGTCAATCTATTCTGGATCACGCTGGGCTTCGGCGCGGCCGTCATGGCGCTGCAGATGAAGCTGACCGGTCCTTACGGGCCGGACAGCGGCCTGTTCCCGTTCATCGCAGGCGCGATGGTTGGTTTGGGCGGTCTCACCCTTATGTTCGCGCGCAGCCATGCAGTCGCCGCCATTGAGTGGCCGTCGCGCACTGGCTTCTGGCGCGTCGGCGGCGTGATCTCGGGTATGGCCGTGCTGGTTCTATTGCTGCCCTATGTCGGCTTCGGCCTCTCCTCGTTCGTTACGATGATCATCCTGATTCGCTTCGTGGAGCGCGTAGGTTGGCTGCAATCGATCGCGCTGTCGCTCGCATCGGTTGCGGGCGTGATCGTTCTGTTCGGCCATCTGCTAGAGATGCCGCTGCCGCGCGGGCCTTGGGGGTTCTAGGATGGACGCGCTCAACGGTCTCGCCCAAGGCTTCCAAGTCGTATTGCAGCCCCAGAACCTTTTGTTCTGCCTGATCGGCAGCGTCGTCGGCACGTTGATCGGCGTGCTGCCGGGGATCGGCCCGCTCGCCGCCTTGGCGCTGCTGTTGCCGGTCACCTTCACCATGACGCCCGTCGCGGGCGTGTTGATGCTCGCAGCGATCTTCTACGGCGCCATGTATGGCGGATCGACGACCTCGATCCTGCTCAACATGCCCGGCGAAGCGGCGTCGGTCGTCACTTGTCGCGACGGTCATCAGATGGCGCGTCAGGGCCGCGCGGGTGCGGCGTTGGGCATTTCCGCGATCGGATCGTTCGTCGCGGGCACGTTGTCGGTCGTGGCGCTCACCTTCTTTGCGCCGTTGCTGGGCGGCTTCGCGCTGCGCTTCGGCCCGCCCGAGAATTTCGCGCTCATGGTCATGGGGCTGGTCTGCACGCTGTTCATGATCGCGGGCTCCCGCCTCAAAGGTCTGGTGATGGTGGCGTTAGGCTTCCTGCTAGCGACGATCGGCATCGACGTCGTGAATGGCAAAGAACGCTACACGTTCGGCACGATCGACCTCACCGGCGGCATCGACGTTCTGGCACTAGTGATCGGGCTCTACGGCGTCTCGGAAATTCTGTCGAACGTCGAGCAGAGCATCAAGTCGACGCTGGTCACGACTAAGGTCACGAAGATCTTCCCGACGCGCGATGATCTGCGTCGCTCCTTCGCGCCGATCCTGCGCGGCAGCGGCCTTGGTTTCCTTCTGGGCCTTGTGCCCGGCGGCGGACCGATCACCGCGTCGTTCATGTCCTACGCGCTGGAGCAGCGCGTCTCCAAAACGCCCGAGCGCTTCGGCAAGGGCGCCATCGAAGGCGTGGCCGGGCCCGAGTCCGCAAACAACGCCGCGGTCGGCGGCAGCATGGTGCCCGTCCTGTCGCTGGGCATCCCCGGCACGCCGGTCACGGCGTTGTTGCTTGGCGCCTTGGTGATCCAGGGCATCCAGCCCGGGCCTTTGTTCATCACCCAGCACGCTGATCTGTTCTGGGGCGTGGTCGCTAGCATGTATGTGGGCAACGTGCTGCTGCTGATCCTCAACCTGCCGCTAGTCGGCATGTGGGTGCAGCTGCTGCGCATTCCCTATCGCTACCTGTTCCCGGTCGTGCTGCTACTCAGCATCGTCGGCACCTATTCGGCCAACAAGAACGTATTCGACCTGTGGATCATGCTCGGCTTCGGCGTGATCGGCTGGTTCTTGCGCAAGCTTGAATACGATTTCGCGCCCTTCATCATCGCCTTCATCTTAGCGCCGCTAATGGAACAATCGCTGCGCCAGTCCCTAGCTATGTCGGCCGACGGGATGATGATTTTCGCGCAGCGGCCCATCGCCGCCGTGCTGTTCTCGATCAGCGCTGTGCTCATCGTGCTGATCGTCCTGAAGCCACGCAACAATGAGCTAACGGAGGAAATCCACAATGCTGACAAGACGAGTTCTTAACGCCGTCATCGCGGCGGCAGCGGCCAGTTTGATCGCGGCGACGCCCGTGATCGCGCAGGACGTGAAGGCGGAAATCACCAAGCTGAAGCCGGCGGGCTTTCCCAACCAGTCGCTCGAAATGACGGTCGTCTATCCAGCTGGAGGCGGCGCCGATCTCACCGCGCGTCTGTTAGCGCGCACGATGGAGCAGATCTCCAGCGAGAAGATCGTCGTCAATAACCGTACCGGCGGTGCTGGCATGGTCGGCCACGCGTGGCTCGCGACGCAAGCGCCGACCGATGGCACGACGATGGGGATGCTCGTTAACCTCGTCTGGGGCGACGCGATGCTGCGCGCCGAAGGCCGCTGGAGCTACACAGATCTCGAGCCAATTGGCTATCTCAACAGCGATCCGATGATCTGGGCGGTCACGACCGACGGCCCGCTGAAGTCGATGTCTCTCGCGCAGATTGCACAAGCGGCTAAGGACAGGCCCAACACGATCCGCGTTGCGACCGTCCCGGGTTCGATGTGGGACTATCTAATCGAACAGGTCGAAGGCAACACCGGTGCTAAGTTCCTAAGGGTGCCGTTCCAGAGCGGCGGCCAGGGCACGACGGCGCTGATCGGCAACAACGTCGATATCGCACCCGCGTTCTACGCCGAGCTGCGCGCCCATGTCGACGCGGGCAAAGTTCGTTTGGCGGGGATCGCGGCGGCCAAGCGCGTCGCGCATTTGCCGAACCTGCCGACCTTCAACGAGGAGCTAAAGGGCTCCGATTATGAATGGACGCTGATCCGCTTCGTGGTCGTTCCAAAGAAGGTTGCGCCGGAGCGTAAGGCGTATCTCTCCGCGCTCGTGCGTACGGCGATGAAAGATCCAGGCTTGATCGCGGAATTCGGCAAGATGGGCGTGGATTTCGACCCCGCCTTGCGCGACGCCGCAGATCCCGCCGCGGCCCTCAACGCCGCCGCCGAGAAGGAACGCGAGTTTTACAAGAGGACCGGCCGCCTCAAGTAAGCGCGGCCAATCCGTTCGAAATGGAAAGGGCGGGTCGCAAGATCCGCCCTCTTCTTTGCCGCGCAGTAGCTGTTCCCCGTCAGCGCCGGCAAGACAGTTTGAGTAGTTTGCGTACCGGAGAGTTTTTGACCCATCGTCACCGTGAAAGGGACGAGGATGAGCCCGATGAAACAGGTCCCGCCGACCGGCCATGTTGAATAGCATCTCCGTGAGATCTCGGAGCTCGGCAGCGAGCGTTGACGGCAAACATCCGCCACCTGATCCCTGAACTTACGTCAATTGGTTCTCAAGCGCGCGGCCCCCGCGCGATTTCGTCGAGCATCATCGCGAGATGGTCGCGTAGCGCTTCGCTCGCTGCCGGAGTATCGCGCTGGCGCAGCAGGTCGAGCACGCGGCGATTGCGCGCAATCTGTGCTGCACGCTGGGTGGGTGTGGCGTTGAGGGCGGCCAAGCGGCCCCAACCGGCGCGCGCACGCGCTTCCACGATCCGTTCGAAAATCGACACCAGCAGCGGATTGCGCGTGGCGCGGGCGATCTCCAAATGGAAATTGTAACCGCCCTCGCGGAATTCTTGCTGTGTGGCGGCGTTTTCCATGCGGTCGAGCTGGCGCGCCATCGCCGCGAAATCGTCGTCGGTGGCTCGAGCCACGACCAGCGGCACGAGCCCCGGTTCGAACGCCCAGCGCGTTTCCAACACGTCTTGCGGGCTGGCTTGGGGCGAGGGGGCGGTCACGTGCGCTGGCGCCTTGGCGCGCACGCGGCTGCCCGCACGCCCGACGCCGCGTTCGATCCGCCCTTCGGCGGCCAAACGTTGCAAGGCGCGGCGCACCGCCGCGCGCGGCGCGCTCAGATCGGTCGACAGCTTGCGCTCCGACGCCAGACGCTGTCCCGGGCCGACTTCGCCGTCTCGTATGGCGATCAGCAAGGCGTCGTAGATCCGGTCGGTTTCCTCGACCGGGCCGGCGACATCGGCGAGCGGTGCTGCGGGATTGGCCATCTCAGTTGATCTCCGGCTCTGGCGATGCAGGGCGGTGGCCCAGCACGTCGAGATCCGCACCTTGATCGGCCTGTTCGACGTGATCGGTATACATCTTCGCCCAGCCGCGCGCGTGTTTGAGTTCCGGTGCGCGCCACGCCGCACGGCGCTTGTCCAGTTCGCCCGCATCGACGCGCAGCGAAATTGCGCGCGCTTCGGCGTCGAGTTCGATCATGTCGCCGTCGCGCACCAGGGCGAGCGGGCCGCCGATTGCCGCTTCGGGGGCGGCATGCAGCACGACCGTACCGAAATGCGTGCCGCTCATTCGCGCGTCGGACACGCGCACGATGTCGCGTACGCCGCGTTCGAGGAGCTTCTTGGGCACCTGCATCATGCCCCATTCGGGCATGCCCGGCGCGCCTTTCGGGCCGCAATTGCGCAGGACGAGCACCGTGTTCTCGTCGGCCGGCAGATCGGGCGCGTCGATGCGCGCGGCGAAATCCGCCCAACCTTCGAACACGAGGGCGGGGCCCACATGCCGGAGCAAATGGGGCGAGGCAGCGGACACTTTCAACACGGCTCCATCGGGGGCGAGGTTGCCACGCAGAATGGCAAGACCGCCCGATTCGCGTAAAGGCCGGCTGCGCGGACGGATAACTTCGTCGCTCCACACTGGCGCATCGGCGATTTCCGCACCTAGTGTCCGGCCGCTTAAGGTGATCGCATCGAGATCGAGTAGATCGCCCAGCCGCGACAGCAGGCCGCGCAGACCGCCCGCTTCAAAGAAATCCTCCATCAAGAAGCGGCCAGAGGGGCGCATATCGGCCAGTACCGGTACCTTGCGCGACAGATGATCGAAATCGTCGAGGCCGAGATTTAGCCCGGCGCGGCGCGCCAGCGCGATCAGATGGATCACGGCGTTGGTCGAACCGCCCAACGCCAGCAGCGTGACGATCGCGTTATGGAAGGCGGCCTTGGTCGTCAACTTGTCGGGGCGGAAATCTTCGCGGATCATTTCCACTGCGCGCCGTCCCACGCGCACCGCCATGTGGCGGTGGCGGCTATCGGGTGCGGGGATCGAACTCGCCCCCGTCGGCGACCAGCCCATCGCGTCGGCCAGGGCCGTCATCGTCGATGCCGTGCCCATCGTCATGCAATGGCCGGGGGAGCGCGCCCCTGCTTCCTCCAGCGTCGCGAAATCTGCGTCGGACAACACGCCTGCCTTCCAATCGAGGAAGGCTTTCGCCGTGTCGGTGCCGCTGCCCATCGCCTGGCCGCGCCAGCGCCCAGTCAACATCGGGCCCGAGGGCAGGAAGATCGACGGCAAGCCCATCGATATGGCGCCGAGCAACAGGCCGGGCATCGTTTTGTCGCAACCGCCCATCAACACCGCTCCGTCGACCGGATGGCAGCGCAGGCTTTCTTCCGTCTGGATCGCCAGCAGGCTGCGATAGAGCATCGCCGTGGGTTTGACGAAGGGCTCGCCCAACGCCATCACCGGAATTTCAACCGGGAAGCCGCCGGCTTCCCATACGCCGCGCTTTACGTCTTCCGCGCGTTCGCGGAAATGGGCGTGGCAGGGATTGAGGTCGCTCCAGGTCGACAGGATCGCGACGACCGGCTTGCCGGCGAAATCCTGCCGTTCGAAGCCGCCCTGAAGGATTCGTTGACGATGGGTATGCCCCATCCGCGTGGGCGCTTCGAACCAGCGCGCGGATCGCAATTTGGTCATGATGTCAGGCCGCCGCGCGCGCTGTTTCGCGCATCAGATCGCTCCAAACGGCATCGAGCTCGGCCACGTCGTGCGGGTCGAGAGTAGGGTTGCCGTCGCGATGGCGAGGATGCCCGATGACGCTACGCTTGACCAAAATATGCTTCGTAATCGGCGTGCGATAGGCGCTGCCCAGATTGAGCAGCGGCAGTAGCGCGCGGAAATAGTGCCGGGCGAGGTCGTGGCGACCGGCGAGAACGGCGTTATAGAGTGCGACGTGCAGTTCCGGCACTTCGCAGGCTGGCATCGAGCCTGCCGCCCCGCGCGCCAATTCGTCGAGCACGAATCGCCCGCCTGCGCCGCCGAACACGCCGGTCAGTCCGGGTACGCCGTCGATCAACGCCGAAATACGCTGGCCGCAGGGCACGACTTCTTCCTTCACATAGCTAATCGCGGGGAGGCGGCGGCACACCTCGCGTACCGTGTCGATCGACAGCGACGAACCCAGCGGCGGCGGCGCATTCTGCATGATGACCGGCAAATCGACGCCGCCCAGTGCCGCACGGAAAAACGCTTCCACGCCGTCGGCCGTGTCGCCGGCCGAGCGTGGCGCCATCAGCATCACGGCATCTGCGCCCAGTTCGGCGGCTTGACGCGCATGCGCGGCCGAACGTTCCGGCGTTTCGTCAGAAATGCCCACGACGAAAGCGAGGCGGCCCGCCGCCGCTTTCGCAGCCACCGCGACGGCGTCGTGCCGTTCGGCGGGGGCGAGGGTGGCGAACTCGCTGGCGATGGCGGGATAGACCGCCCCATGCGATCCGCCCGCGGCGATGTGACCGACGACCCGCACGAGTGCTGCATGATCCACCGCGTTTTCGAGCGTGAAAGGGGTCGTGACGATCGGAAATACACCCGCCAGCGGGGTCTTGGTTAAGCGCGGCATTCCTCACACTCCAGGTCGAAACGGTTCAGAAATGGTTTGTCATTGACACTATTTTGCATCAATGGTGTAGTTATGGTCAACAACGAAGGTGAATTGGTCCAGAATATTGGATCGCTGGGAGTGAGACGGATGGCGGCCGTGGTGCTGACGGGAATTCGTAAAAGCTTCGGCAAGGTCGAAGTCGTGCGCGGCATCGATCTGTCGATCGGGTCGGGCGAATTCTGCGTGTTGCTTGGGCCGTCGGGCTGCGGGAAGTCGACGCTGCTGCGGATGATCGCGGGGCTCGAAGACGTCGATGAAGGAAGCATCGATATCGGTGGGCGCGACGTGACCGATCTGGAGCCCAACGATCGCAATCTGGCGATGGTGTTCCAAAGCTATGCGCTCTATCCGCACATGACCGTGCGCGACAATATGGGCTTCGCGCTGAAACTCGCGGGTCGGCCGCGCGCGGAAATCGACGAGATGGTGGCGCGCGCAGCACGCATTCTCGGCCTCGACGAATTGCTGCACCGCTTCCCCAAGGAACTTTCCGGTGGCCAGCGCCAGCGCGTTGCGATGGGCCGCGCGATCGTGCGCGATCCGGCGGTGTTCCTGTTCGACGAGCCGCTATCGAATCTCGACGCGAAGCTACGGGTGCAGATGCGCGTGGAAATCGGCCGCTTGCATCATCGCTTGGGCAACACCGCCATCTACGTCACGCACGACCAGACCGAAGCGATGACGATGGCCGACCGGATCGTCGTGATGAATGCCGGCCGGATCGAGCAGGTCGGCGCACCCCTGGACGTCTACGACAATCCCGCCAATGTGTTCGTGGCGCAGTTCATCGGTTCGCCGGCAATGAATTTCCTCGACGGGAAATTCGACGCGACCGATGGCGTGCCCAAAATCGTCGGACAAGGTTTCGAATTGCGTCTGGGCACGCAAGCGCCGGCGCTCGAATCCGGGCGGGCGCTGCGCGTCGGCATCCGGCCCGAAGACCTGTCGCCCGCATCGGGGCCCGGCGGCTTGGAAGGTCGCGTGACGCTGACCGAACCTTTGGGCCGCGAAATGCTGGTCTATGCCGAAATCGGCGGTGCCGAGATTTGTGTGACGATCGGCGGGCGCGCCGAACCCCAACCGGGCGATGTGCTGTCGTTGGCGGTGGCGCCGGGCAAGGCGCATTTGTTCGACGCGGGCACGGGAATGCGCGTGCGATGACCGATGGCATCGCCTCCATGTTCGCGCTCGATGGACGGCGCGCATTGGTCACCGGGGCGAGCCGGGGCATCGGCCGTGCGATCGCGGAAGTCTTCGCGACCGCGGGGGCCGATATTGCCGTGCATTATCACGCGCGCGCGGATCTGGCCGACCAAGTGGCGGGCCGTATCGCCGCATCGGGCCGCCGCGCCGTAACGCTGCAGGCCGATCTCGCCCAGCCGGGGGCGGGTGCGGAACTTCTGCGCCGGGCGAGGGCGGCGTTGGGACCGATTGATATCGTCGTATTGAACGCGGCCGAACAGCGTCGCCAGGATATCGACGCGGTCGACGATGCGGCTTACGCGCTGCAAACCGGCACGGGCTTCCGCTCGGCCTTCGAAATCGCGCGCGAAGCCTTGCCCGCGATGCGCGAAGCACGCTTTGGCCGCTTGATCGCGATCGGCAGCGTGCAACAGATCCGCCCCAATGCGCAGCTCACGGTCTACGCGGCGATGAAGGCCGCGTTGTCGAACCTAATGCGCAATCTCGCTAAATCCTCGGGCCCCGTCGGCATTACCTGCAACGCCATTCTGCCCGGCCTCATCGCGACCGATCGCAGCGCCGAAGTGCAGGCCGATCCGGTCGCCTACGAAGCGCTGCTGTCGCGCATTCCGTGCCGGCGCGAAGGCGACCCGCGCGAAGTCGCGGCCCTCGCCCTCTATCTCGCCGGACCGATGGGCGGTTACGCGACCGGCGGCGAATATCTGGTGGATGGGGGGCTCGCCCTGCCATGACCGCGATCACCCGCGCTCGCATGCGGATCTTGCGTCCTTATCTTTGGCTGGCGCCGGCCTTGGCGCTGGTCGTCGCCGTGTCGTTCTGGCCGCTGGGCTACGCGCTGCTGCAAAGCCTGCATCGTTCCGACTATCTCGATCTCGGTACCTATGTCGGCCTCGAGAACTTTTCGCGCTTCATGCTGTCCGAGGCGGGGCTGGAACGCGCATGGAATTCGTTCGTGCTGGTCGTCGGCACGCTCGCGATTTCGATGCCTATGGGTTTCGGGCTGGCGTTGCTGCTCGACCGGCCGATCTCGGGGCGCAATATCATCCGCACAATTCTGATTCTGCCCTGGCTCGTGTCCAACACGGTGGCGGCCTTGCTATGGGCCTGGTTGCTCAACGCCCAATTCGGGCCGATCGCGCAGGCATTTAGCGGGATTGGCGTCGCGATGCCCAATCTCCTGACCAACCCGACCTGGGCGATGCCAGCGTTGATCGTGTGCAACGCCTGGGGCTCCTTTCCGTTGGTGATGGTCTTCGTGCTGTCGGCGCTGCAGACCATTCCGAAGGAAGTCAACGAAGCCGCGCGCATGGACGGCGCTCGGCGCTTGCAACGGTTCCGTCACATCACTTTCCCGCTGGTGCGCAACACCACGTTGGTGACGCTCGTTCTAACGACTCTGCATTGTTTTAATGGCGTCACTATCGTGCTGATCATGACCGGCGGCGGACCGTTCGGCACCACCGACGTGATGGCGCTGCGCGTATTCGAGGAAGGTTTTAAGTTCCACCGCATGGGTCTCGCCACGGCGGGGGCGACGATCATCTTCGCGATCAACGTATTCTTTACGGTAACCTATATGCGCCTCCTGAAGAACGAGCACGGGGCATGACCGCGCGCAACCGCCGTCGCGGCCCGAGCCGCTTGGAAAATTTCCTGGTATATGCGGCCTTGGCTGCGGCGCTGGCGTTCGCGCTGTTGCCGTTAGTGTGGGGCCTATCGACGTCGTTCAAGGCTCAGATCGACGTCCATAAATTTCCGCCGGTCTGGATCCCGTCGCCGCCGACTTTCGCCAACTACGCCGACGCGGTGTTCGATGTTCGCTTTGGCCGCTATCTCGTCAACACGCTGATCGTCGTTTTCGCCTCGTTGGTGCTGTCCACCGCGCTGGCGCTACATGCCGCGTGGGCGACAGTGCGCTTCCGCTTCGCGGGTCGTGAGGGGATCTTGCTCGTCATGTGGGCGACGATCATGGTGCCGGGCATCGCGGTCATCGTGCCGCTCTACATGGCCAGCGTCGATCTCGGGCTCTACGACACGCTCGCCTCGTTGGTGATCGTCTATAGCGCTTGGCTCGTACCCACGCTCGTCTGGTTGCTGCGCGGCTTCATCGCCGCGGTCCCTTACGAGCTCGAGGAAGCCACGAGGATCGACGGCTGTTCGCGCATCGGCGCGTTCTGGCGCGTGACGATGCCTTTGTTGCGCCCCGGCTTGCTTGCGGCGGGCGTGCTCGTCTTCGTTATGGTGTGGAACGAGTTCCTGATCGGCTATTCGCTGACTTTGTCCGACGGCAACCGGATGATCCAGGTTGGTATCTACTACTTCATGACCGAGACCGGGGTCGAATATGGCCCCCTGACCGCGGCGGCGATCGCTTCAATTGCGCCGATCGCGGTTCTCTACGCGCTGCTCCAACGCGCCTTCATCCAGGGCCTGACGGGCGGCGCCGTAAAAGGATGAATAATCACAAACGCCAAAATGGGAGAAATGCCATGACCGTTTCGAGAAGACGTATCCTCGCCGGCTCCGCTGCTGCGGGCGCCATGCTTGCAGCGCCCGCGATCGTTTCCGCTCAGGCGACAACGATCGAACTTTGGACCTTCCTCGATCCCAACGGGCGCGGCGTGCGCTCGGAACTGCTTAAGGAGATCCTGACGGATTTCGAACGCGAAAACGGCGCTTCGGTCCGCACGAACATCATCCAGTGGACGGAAATCAGCCCGCAATTGCTGCGTGCTGCCCGTGCGGGCAACGTACCCGACTTGGTGATGCTCTATTCGCCGTTCATGGCGGCGCATGTGCAAGCCGGCACGTTGTTGCCGCTCGATCAGAACATCGCGTCGTGGAGCCAGGCTCGGCGCGACGATACGGTCATGCTGCCGATGACGAAGGACCGCAGGGGTGCGACGTTCGCGCTGCCGTGGGAACTGCGCGTCTACGGATTGCTCTATCGCCAAGATCTGCTGGCCCAGGCCGGCCTCGAAGCGCCGCGTACGCTCGACGACATGGCGCAAACTGCCGCCAAGCTCCAGAACGCGAACACGCAGGGCGTGGGCTTCAGCTTCCATCCGGCGACGTCGACGGCGCCGATCGAATTCGCAATGCCGCAGATGATCGCCCAAGGCTCGCAAGTGCTGAAGGACGACGGCTCGGCCGCGTTCGGCGGGCCGGGTACGGAACGCGTGCTCCAATATCTGCACGATCTGGTGAACAAGCACCGCGTCCTGTCGCTGGACACCGCGTTGATGCCGTCGGACGATGTGCAAAATCTCGGCATCGGTGGCAAGGTCGCGATGATGGGCAACGGCACGCATCGTTTGACGACGGTGCAGGAACGCTCGCAGCCGGGCGCGCGCTGGTCGTTCACCGCCTTCCCGTCGCTCGACGTGAGCAAGCCGGTTCCCGCATCGTTGCAGGGCTGGACGCTGGCGGTCCCGCGCCGCGCGCGCAATCCGCAACTCGCTTGGAAACTGATCGAGTTGTGGACGTCGCCAGCGGTTCAGAAGGCGCAGGCGTTGCGGGCGGGTTATCTGCCGACGTCGCGCCAAGTGGCGAAGGACCCGGAATTCGCATCCGGCCTCAACGCGCAGTTCCGCTTGCCGGAAATCGTCGACTACGTCGCGCGAAATCCGCTGACTTTCACATGGCCGGAGAATTCCGACGCGTTGAACGAAGCGCTCGGCCGGATGGTGCAGACGGTGATCGGCAATCGCGGTTCAATCAAGGACGCGATCGCGATGGGCGAGCGCACCTACAACGAACTGCGTCGTTAAAGTGGAGCGGGCCGGGCGGTAAGCGCCGCTCGGCCCGGTTCGAACATGTCCGATACGATCCAAAGCGTCGTCGCCATCCCGGTCGAAGCGCCTCTCGACGCGGATTCCCAAGTCACCGCCTTCGGCCCGCGTCGCAAAGCGGCGGCGTTGTTGGTGGAGATACGCACGCGCGACGGCGTCGTGGGCTACGGCGAGGCGCTCGCGCGATATTCTTTGCGGTCCTACAAAACGCTGGTCGATGATCTGCTCGCGCCGCGTTTGATAGGGCGGAATCCCTTCCATGTCGAAGCGTTATGGGCAGAGATGTCGCGTGTCGTCACCGGCAAGGCGGGTGGTATATTGTTCGAGGCGATCGCTGCCTGCGACATCGCTATCTGGGACGTCATGGCCCGCAGCGTTGCCAAGCCGCTGCACGAGATTCTCGGCAGTATGGGGCGCACCCATGTGCCCGCTTATGCGTCGTCGATCACCTGGGCGGAGGATCGCGTGGCGATTCCCCAGGTCGAAGGCGCAATGGTGGCCGGATTCAAATCGATGAAACTGAAGCTCGGGCCGCCGATTTCGCGCGCCTTGGCGCGGGCACGGCGCGTGCGCGAGATTGTAGGCACCGAAATCGAACTCACCGCCGACGCGAACTGGGCGTTCGACTACGACGATTCGCTGCGATTGGGGCGGCGGCTCGCGGAACTCGACTTTGCGTGGCTCGAAGAACCGATGATCTGCGAAGACGTCGAAGGCTACGTGCGCTTACGTCAAGCCTTGCCGCTGCGCCTAGCGGCGGGCGAAAGCGAGCACACTGCCTGGGGCTGTCGCGATCTGATCGCGCGCGGCGGGGTCGGCGTGATCCAGCCCGACGTGGCGCGGGCGGGCGGCATTACCGAAACTCGGCGGATTGCGAGCTTCGCGCATGTGCACGGCGTGCCTTTCGCGCCGCATGTCGGATTCTGCGGGGCGGTGTGCAATGCCGCCAGCCTACAACTCGCCGCCGCAACGCCAAACTTCATGACCTTCGAAGCGATGGTGTTCGGCAATCCGCTGCGCGAGAACCTCGCAACGAGCGATATCGGTGCAGCGGCTCTATTGGTAGACGGGAAGTTACCCGTTCCGACTGGGCCTGGTCTGGGCATCGAGATCGATCCGGACGCGCTGAGGCGGTTTCGTTGCGATCTTTAGAGCGTAATTTTCGGATTTTGTTCGATAGTGCATACCTAAATTCAGCGAATTCCGGGCTTGAGCCCGTGAACTTACCCGGTTGCGTGTATGCGACTCTGGCTCAGGCTATCAGGATACCGATCGCCGCCTCGCTTCAATTGCAAGGATCGCTTCGAGAACGGAGTTAAGGCGTCGTGGCGACATTTCCCTCTGGATTGCCGCGATTGCGGTTCGATCAAAGGCGCGATCGCGATGGGCTATTCGCCGTCAGCGCCCAGGGGACAGTTTGAATAGTTTTCGTACCGAGTTTTTCGGCGCATCGTCACCGTGAAACGCAAAGGAATGGGATCGATAAAACAGACCTCGCCGTACGGCCTGACCTGGAAGCATGTCCGCGAGATCCGCCGCAAGACCCGCAAGCAGTACTCGTCGGAAGAGAAAATCCGGATCGTGATCTCGGGGCTCCGCGGCGAGCATTCGATCGCAGAGCTGTGTCGGCGCGAGGGAATCGTCGAAAGCCTGTATTACGTCTGGTCCAAGGAGTTCATGGGTGAGGCCCGAAGGGCCGAACGGTAAGAAGCGGCTCGCCGGGGACACCGAGCGCCAGGCGTCGTCCGGCGAGGTCAAGGATCTGCGCCGGGAGATGAGCGCGCTGGCGGAGGGGATGAGACCCGAGCCGCGAATGCCAAAAAGCCTGTATTTATTGGGTTTCTCGCGACCGAAGTTCAGTCAGGTGTACCAGTCTCGGGGACCGGCGTCGACCCCAAAACGATCCGGCGAAGCAAAGATTAGTATGTCCGCTAGAAGCTCCCAGCCCTCATCCGCGCGAGTTCTTCGGTGACCAGACTTGCTGGTAGCTCGAAGAAGTCGAATAGCGCGTAAAGATCGGCCAAGAGTGGCCGAACGATCTCGGGCAGATTTGGCTCTATCGATTGGCTGTCCACGCGCGTCTTCATAGTTATCGCATCTTGCCGCGCGGTCCTTCCCGACCGAACATCACGTGTATTTCCGATGCTTGCGAGGGACCGCCCAGATAACCCCTCATATCCAGCCACAAAGGTCACCGTCGCGGGGCCGCTAAAGAGGTTTGAGGCAAGGCTCTTAGCGTGAAGCAAGGCCTCACCAACACGCCATATCGGAAGTGTGATGTCAAATGTCGTGCCTGGTACGATTGGAGATACGCCGCGCTCGCCTTGCTCGAAGCCATCTTCCTGATAGCCTCGAAGCAGGTAGGCGAGGCCCTCAGGATGGATGCACCAAAAATCTGAGTGAGCAGCGTCTTCAAATACTCCCGGCGCCCCATAGTTGCGGCCCAGCCAACACTCGACAACGTTGTTGACGAAGTATGGGGCGATTTCAGTTCGAGTTGGAAACCAAAAAGGGGGCCATCCTGTATGTCGCACGACGCTGGACATCAGAAGATCACGGAGTTGCGCTAGGCTGACATTTCGGCGTTCGCCCTCAATTGCATATGCAAAGAAGTAACGGCCCCGAGGCATACGAGGCCCAACATTTGCCGGTAGTGGATCGATAAGCGTCTGCCAGCGCGCACGACAAGTGACGCGCCATTCTTCAAGCCGATCTGGACCGGGAGGCGTTTCGGCCTGCGGACTTACGCCACTGATGAGCGCCCTTATCTGATCGAACATCTCATCACGTCGATTTTGGAGGCATCGCGCCAGAAGCTCATCCCAATCCTGCGCAGTCTGCGGCATTTCACTTCGCGGGCCAGGTTTCCTCATGTAGATCGCGTTGAGTGACACGGTGTTTCCATTCGGCCCCGCACGGCGCGCACGAACAGGAACCTTGTGTCCGCCGGGAACTACAACAATCGGGAACCACCCGCCTTGAGGGCTTCGGACGACATGGACGACACAGTGGAACGATGGATCACAATAGCTCCGCGCAATACCGTTGATCTGATCTTGGGAGTATGCATCCAGCGTTACGGGTCGTCCCGGAGCCTCTACAAACCGTCCATTCGCTTCGGTGAGCCCTAGTGCAATATAGCCTCCCCCGTGGTTCGCCAGCGCCAGAACAGCCTTCGCGAATGTTGCCCTGTCGTCTTGCGAGTTCTCAAGGTCGAGCCAGTTCTTGATCTCAAATTCAGGTGCTTCCTGAGGTTCAATCAACAAGTCGGCAAGACGCTCGTGCAAGGTTGGCATTCAATCCTCCGGACTATTGATACTTCGCTTTGTAGCTACGTCTCGTCTGGATTAACTCGCCCTTAAGCGTCTTCGCCTGACCCTTGGGGCATTGGGCGCGCGGAAGGCTTTAAGGTGCGCCAAAGCGCTCGCGTAGTCGGGCGCAAGAGCGTAGACGCCTCGGGCACTCCGAACGCTTTCTAGCACGCCGCGCCTGACGAGTGTCAGCGCCTGGTCGCGCGGCACCAGCCCCTTTCCGACGGTTACCCGGCCGTTGCTGACCAACAATGAGGCGAATGCGCGAGCCTTGTCCGCGTCCCCCAATACTTCGATGAGGTAGGCGAGAAGTTCGTAGGGCGTCCGGTGCCGTCGATTTGCGGATACACGCTCGCCAATACGCTGAAGTGCTTCATTGACAGCATCGGCCGCCAAGGTTGCTAGCTGATCTAGCAATGGAAGCCACTGTCCTGGCATGCGCTGAATGTGCGACGGGCGGCCGGGCAGGTGCCGGAAGAAAGTGTCGCCATGCTCAACTTCGAAACGGATACGGGTTGGCGTCTTCGCATAGACCTTGATCGTCCGCTGGCCGCTCAAATCTGAGCGTACCGAGAATTGGTTCTGCTCGACGGTTACCGAGGCCCTTGTATTTACGAAAGGACGTTCAGACCAATTCTTGCCCATGGCGGTGATGAATGGCGCGATGTCGCGGACAATCGCCGGGGCATCTTCGCTGTAGAACTCCCAGTACGTCTCGACAGTGCGAAGTTGAAACCGGTTGCTTCGTTGAATTTGAATGTTCGCGTCAAGAGCCGCGTCGCGAAGCTCCGCATCCAACTCCGCCGGTACGGCGTCGAAATAGCGCAGAAGGTGGCGATGCCAAGCCTCTGGGCGCGCATAGCTCAACGCTCTTTGCGAGAGAATGACATTGTCTACATCCGCCAACGGACGCTCATCCCCCCGATCCGGGAGAGACGCTGGAGCGAACATTCGTACATTTGGCAATGGTCCGTTGACAGGATCGACTATCGTGCGCCCTTCGAAGCGTTTTGGCTGATGAGCCACAAATCGAGTGGGATTGATCGTTCCCTGAAAATACAGTCGTCGGCCAGGTTGCCCGCGACCCGGGGCGTTGGGATCGTAGTGTATGGCGGTAGCAATCCGTCCTGCGAGCAATGGCTTGCCGTATCGCGTATCCGCCATTTGCTGAGATTGCCGCAGCATAATTTCTGGCCATTGGGTGTTTTGCCGCCCCGCGATTGCGAAGAGACGCGGCCGAGGCGCTGAAGGGTCTACGTGCCCGATTGCGTCATAAAATCGGTCGATGCTTTCGCGAGCTCCAAGTATGTACCAATCGCCGATCTCGACGACTAAGCGATCTTGACGCGCATTCGCAGCCTCAACGCGACTGTCCGCCGTGAGCACCGGCAGATAAGGTGACCCTGGTGGCTTACTTGCCATGGTTTGATTGGTGTTCGGATTGACTTGTCACTTTGCTATGTACCTTGTAGTGACCCCGGGGTCAGTCCGGGCGGATTGCGGAGCCTTGGGATTGGATCAAATGCTTGACCCGAATCACTTTGCCCCTTTTCTGGCTGGGGGGGTCTTCAGTGGATGGCCTCGGGCGTCGATGTGTTTGTCGCAGAACGTCTTGGACATGCCGGAAATCCTCTTCTGAGATCGCCGCTTCGTGAATGCCGCGACACTCGTGTGCGCCTTGGCGAACCCAGCCCGCGTAAAAACGGTTTTCGAGGATATAGCGCACGGTGGAACGCGCAAAGGCACGCCTACTCCTGCCGGTCCTTCCTTTTCGCCGCGCTTCGTCGGCAAGGGCCGTCACATCCTTGAGAACCAGGAAGCGGTCGTACAGCCATCGGACCGTCGCGATTTCCTCGGGGACTGGTGCAAGGCTGCGGGTTTTTCCGTTTCCCGTCCAGGCGTAGCCGTACACGCGCCCGGCCCCCTTTATCCCCATAAGCACCTTGCTTTCGCGCGCGCCCCGCAGTCGCTCGGTGATCAGGTCGCGTTCAAACTCCGCGAAGCTCCCGAGGATGTTAAAGAACAGCTTGCCCGTACTCGACGACGTATCGACCTGCTCGGTTACGGAGATCAGCGCCGTCCCCGCCGGTACAAGCGTGCTTTCGATGAAGTTCTTCAGGTCGATTAGCGACCGGCTCAATCGATCAAGCTTGTAGACGATAAGTCGCTCGATCCCTCCCGCCTCGATCCGCCGCTTGAGAGACAGGAACCCAGGTCGGTCCCTTGTCGCCCCGCTCATTGCTTCGTCTCGCACGACTTCGTTCAATACGAAGCCCTGGGCCTCGCACCAAGCACGAACTCTTCGCTCCTGCGTCTCCAAACCTAGCCCTTCGGCCGCCTGCTTGATACCGGAGACGCGGATATATCCCAGGTTCATTTTGTCGCCCTCGGTAAGCCGCGATTCAATGCCCCCATTAGGATCGTGCGATGGCAGCCGGTGGGATCGTGGCACGCGCACAGTAGGGTTAGGGTTTCGCCCTGCCGCGTGCGACGCCGCAGTTCGGTAAGCTTGGGCCGTTGCGCCATGAGTTCGGACAGATAGCGGTGGCGAAAGCGTTCGTGTTGGGCAACGTCGGCCTTTGACCCCGGGGTCAATTGAGCGCGTCTGCCCTGGTGCCAGTGCAGCAGTTCGGGGGAGGGGGCCAGTTCGCGTGCCCATTCGTCGATATGGCCCTTGGTGAGCCCCCGGAGCCAGTAGCGCGTAACGAGTACGCGGGTGCCATCGCCCTTCGAAGGCGCCATGTAGGCATGTTTTTCGACCCGGATTGCCATGCAAAGCCCCCATTTTGAGCTTCGAATATGCCACAATTCTGGTTGCCGAAAAATCGATACCTTGCTATTATAAGCCTATAAAATATGCATTACTTGATTGTCCGAGCTTTTGTTCTTTCGCTGGCTTTAGCTGGCAGCTTCTGCACGCCTCTCTCAGCGCAGATCATTTCTACCGACCCAAATTTGCGGTGCTCGGAATGGCCCGATGGGCTCATCACCTGCCGAAACGAAAAGACTGGCGAACGCGTTGAGTGCCGACGCTACCCCGACGGGCGCACGACCTGCCGTAAGGTGTAGCTCACCGCGCCTCGTATTCTTCGGCGAAGTATCGAGTCACGATCGGCAAGTAAGCGGTTACGCACTTTTCGAGCGCTGCTTCGACTTTCGCCAAAGCTTTGAGGTCCCCGACTTCAGGTAGCTTCAGATTGATGTAGTGGCTCTCCCCGGACGCGCTTTCTTCCACTTCACACTTGAAGGTCTTGGCAAGGATCGACTTGTGCCGCTTCAGGTACGGGCCAATCTTCGGAAGCGGCTTGCTGCGATAACTGAAATTGACCCCAAACCATTCTTCCTCTTTGAAACGCCAGACGAAAAAGACACCGAAGGCACGGTCATAAAGCCGTCTCTCGCATTTCGGCCACGATTTGGGTGCGAAGCTATAGACGTAGTCGCTAACGCTCTCATCAAGCTCCAACGCGTAGCGCGAAGCCAGATTGCGAACGAACGGTTTGAGACGCTCGAAGACCCATCGGCAACGAATGGCATAGGGATCGTCAATCGACGGCCCAGCAACATCTTCGATTTGGCCGAATACAGGTTCGATGTGAACAAGCTTCGAGTTCGCGACCTCGTACAACGAGAACCGCAGGCATGCGATATCGATGCCCTTGCCAACGAGCAATGCACATTGATCGAAGATGTGCTGGTCGAAGCTTTCGGCAAGCAGTCGGAAGCGTCGTCGCGAAAGCAAGGACTTCGGAACTCCTGTTCCGAAGACGCGCTGAAATTCACTTGCCAAGGTTCGCCCAATATTCCGCGCGCATAGTTCTTCAATATCGCGCGGCGTCAGCGCTTCGGCGAAACCGACATAATTCAGAAGCTGGGCGTTGATGTCGGTACCGGCGTGTCCACGTTTGAGTTCTGCGACGATAACGCCACCAGCGGCATCGAGATACAAATTGTCGATCCGATGTTTGTGCTTTGTCGGAACTTCGCGCCCGAGAGAAATCAGTGGGCGGCCGTCATTGACCAACTCGGGATGACGATGGCACCAATCCTGTAGTGCGTCTTCGACATGTGTATCGCGGAATTTCGCGGGGGGAACTAGACGGATGTCCCCAGGGTCAACGACAAAGACAGCGCCCATTCCAACTTCCCCCGCTTGGTGGCCAGCACCCGCTTCGCACTGAGCGAGATGGGCCGTACTGATTTTTCGTCTTTGGCATCGAAGCCGAAATATTGCCTCATGGTCAATAGCGACGACCCGAACCCAGACTTCGGGTTATGGCGAACTCCCTAGGTATCCAGATCGGCGCCCGCGTTCGCGCGCTCCGGCGCAAGCAGAAGGTCACACAAGAGCAGCTCGCCGAGTTGGTCGCCGTGACGCCGGAATCAATTTCGAATGTCGAGCGCGGGGTGAGCGTGCCGAGTGTCCGGACCCTAGGCTTGATCGCCGAACGGCTCGATGTGTCTTTGGCGGCATTGCTCGATATCGACACCCGCGCGCCCCAAGCGACCCGCCGTCGCCTGGATGCGCAAGAGAAGTTGCGTGAGATCGTGGCGAGCCTTGGGGACGATGCGCTAGAGGCCCTGGTCGGGCATGCGGAGTTGGTCGCTCGCCTTCAGGCCAAGGCGACGCCCGCCAAGCGCGCCCGAGGCTAGCCGAGCCGCCGGACGCCCCATCGGCCTGTCAGTCCTATGAATAGACCTGACAAGGATAGCTTGAGGTATTTAAATACCCCAGGCGATGGTTACGGCCTTTGGCGGCGTAGGCGTTGGCTCAACGGTCATTTAGTCGAGGTCCAAGGGCCATGGAGGGGGAGACGCACGTGCGCCGGTAGGTGCGCAGCGGCCAGCAAGGTCAACGCATGTATGGGCTGGATAATCGCAAACAAAGGCGACGGGGCCGATGAACGGTCTGGCACGGGACAGACGGTTTGTCATGCGCCAGACTTGCAAGCCAAACTAGCAGAAGTCTATCGTGCTGCCCATTGATCTGCAGCTCTATCCGTCGAGAGTTCGATCTACGGGTTTTGGTACTTAAGCACCAGTCCAACTAACGATCCAGGTCTATATCGGCGACCACAAAGGAGCAACGAATGGCGACTAAGTACCAAATGCTCATTTCGAGGCTTACGGTCGATAAGCTTGGCGTCAAGTTATACGATAAAGTATCGGCGGTTATCGCCGAACTAGTCTCAAATTCATACGATGCCGATGCCCGTAACGTGCAAATCGAAGCACCGATGGGCGAATTCCTTGCGTCAACAGCTGGCGGCACCCACACAGACAAAGGCTACGAAATCGTTGTCACAGACGATGGCAGAGCTGGCTCGGGAAATCTGGACAGCGGGATAAGTGGCGTGTCTGCCTGACGGCGGCCAGGATGGCCGCATGACAGGAGAAGAAGATGACCAGACGAGCGCGCCGGAATCACACACCGGCATTCAAGGCGAAGGTGGCGCTGGCAGCAGTTAAAGGGGAACTGACGCTGGCGGAGCTGGCGCAGCATTTC
>CAMDLT010000030.1 GCA_945901855.1 Asaia bogorensis
TTGTCCTTGTCGATCGTCACGCGCTTGGCGCGGCCCAGCATGTCGAGCGTGACCGTTTCAAGCTTGATGCCCAGATCTTCCGAGATCACCTGGCCGTTGGTCAGGATCGCGATGTCTTCGAGCATCGACTTGCGGCGGTCGCCGAAGCCGGGGGCCTTCACGGCCGAGACCTTGAGGCCGCCGCGCAGCTTGTTGACGACGAGCGTCGCCAAGGCTTCGCCTTCGACTTCTTCGGCGATGATCAGCAAGGGCTTGCCCGTCTGGACCACGGCTTCGAGAACCGGCAGCAAGGGCTGCAGGCTCGCGAGCTTCTTTTCGTGGATCAGGATGTACGGGCTTTCCAGCTCGCAGATCATCTTTTCGGCGTTGGTGATGAAGTACGGCGACAGATAGCCGCGATCGAACTGCATGCCTTCGACGACGTCGAGTTCTGTTTCGAGGCTCTTGGCTTCTTCGACCGTGATGACGCCTTCATTGCCCACGCGCTGCATCGCCTTGGCGATCATGGCGCCGATGTCGCGCTCGCCGTTGGCCGAAATCGTACCGACCTGGGCCACTTCGTCCGACGTCGAGATCTTCTTGGTGCGCTTCTTGAGGTCGGCCACGACCTTTTCGACCGCGATGTCGATGCCGCGCTTGAGGTCCATCGGGTTCATGCCCGCGGCCACGGCCTTGGCGCCTTCGCGCACGATGGCTTGGGCGAGGACCGTTGCGGTGGTCGTGCCGTCGCCGGCCAGATCGCCCGTCTTGACGGCCACTTCGCGCACCATCTGGGCGCCCATGTTTTCGAACTTGTCGGCCAGTTCGATTTCCTTGGCGACGGTGACGCCGTCCTTGGTGATGCGCGGCGCGCCGAACGACTTTTCGATCACGACGTTGCGGCCCTTGGGACCCAGCGTCACCTTCACGGCATCGGCGAGGATGTCGACGCCGCGCAGCATGCGGGCGCGCGCGTCGCCGCCGAAGCGGACTTCTTTAGCTGCCATTTTGAAATTCCTTCCAGTAGAGAAAAAAGAGAGTGCTTACTCGAGCACGCCCAGAATGTCGGATTCCTTCATGATCAGAAGGTCCTTGCCATCGAGCTTCACTTCCGTGCCCGACCACTTGCCGAACAGAATCTTGTCGCCGGCCTTCACGCCCATCGGCTGCAATTTGCCGTCTTCGGTGCGGGCACCGGGGCCCGCCGAAATGACTTTGCCCTGCTGCGGTTTTTCCTTGGCGGTATCGGGAATGATGATGCCGCCCTTGGTCTTGGCTTCCTGATCGAGCGCTTCGACCAATACGCGGTCGTTCAACGGCCGGAATTTCATATGTAGGTCTCCTCCGGAGATGTGTGAAAATCCCATCGGGGTACCGCTGTTAGCAGTCTCCCCCAATGAGTGCCAGACTTCTAGGCTCCTGCCTGGAGCCTGTCAAACGATTAAAATATTAAATTTTTGCAGCAGTTTAGTCGATCCGCTGGCCGAGCGTGACCAACTCGCGCCCCTGGGCTGGAACCGCCTTTGGGAACAGCACGGTACAGCGCGGGTAGGGTGCCAGGATTTCCAAATCGCCGTCGCGCGCGATCAGCGTCCCCTCCTCGACTTCTTCGAAGCCGACGAAGCGCTGCACAAAATGCGGGTTTGCCGATTTCGCCACATGCACGACCGAAACGTCGTAGATGGCCTTCGGCGGGATCGGCACGTTCGGGCGATGTCGGGCGGCGAAGTCCGGCGCGATCGTGCCTGCGACTACCAAGAAATCGAGAAAGGTTGCTTTGGCGGCAGCGACCGAAGCTTTCAGGAAATGCGCGCCGCATTCGACGACCAAGGCAGTCTTGGTGCCGTCTTTGGCGGCAAACGGCGCGTACTCGATCATCGTGCGGCCTTCGAACACGCTGTCCTCGAGCAACACGGTGCGCGGAAAACCGATGCGCTCGGCCAGTGCGCGCGCGCGCGCGACGCGCGCACCGACAAAAAACGGCCGCACGTCGTGCGTGGTCGAATGGATGTCGAGCAGCAGATCGGCCTCGGCCACGAACGGTTCGAGTTCGCGCGCGCGCGCGGCCTCGTGAGTTTTCTCGTTGGCGAGCCAGTCCGCGCGCCACACGCGATTCATGTCGCGATCGACGAAGCGGCTGTCGAGCGGTTTTTCGATATCGAAACTGCGATAGGCCGCGACATTCGAAAACGCCAGGATCAGCGAACCCTTGAGCGGCCGAATCTTCTGTTCGAGCGCCCAGTGCAGCGTTTCGGCGCCGCAGAACTCGTTGCCGTGCGTGAGCGCCACAACCATTATGCAGGGGCCCGCGACGCCGCTATCGAAGCGATGCACGAAGGGCGTGCCGGTATTGCCCGCCTCCCACATCGACAGATCGCGCGGCAGTACTTCGATGGGCGGAAGATCGGTCATGGCGCGTTTCTCAGTTCGAGCGGGTGCGGCGGTGGTCGAAGCGTTTGCGGTCGGCCGGATCGAGGGCGACGACGACATGCAGGCGGCCTTCCTCGTTGCGGCTTTCGATCACGCGGCCGTGCGAATGCAGCCAGGCCAGTCCCGCCCCGTCGGCATAATCGAGATCGTATTCGACGGTCTCGCGAATTGCGGCGAGGCGCGTGTCGATCAGATCCAGCAGATCGGCGCAACCGGCTCCCGTAACGGCCGACACGACGACCTCGTTGGTTTCGCGCGACGCGCGCTCGGACACGGCCGCGTAGGTTTCCTGCGGCAGCAAGTCGGCTTTGTTGAGCACTTCGACAAACGGATTGTCGGCCTCGGCCGTGCGCCCGAGTTCGCCCAAAACCGCGCGCACGTCGCTTGCCTGCGCGTCGCTCTCCGGGTGCGCTACGTCGTGCACATGCAGCACAAGATCGGCCGCCAAAACTTCTTCGAGGGTCGCGCGAAACGCCGCGACCAGATCGTGCGGCAGGTCGGAGATGAAACCGACCGTATCCGAGAGAATGATCTTGCGCCCCGAGGGCAGCTCGAGCGCGCGCATCGTGGGGTCGAGCGTGGCGAACAGCATGTCGGCGGCGAGCACGCGCGCATGGACGAGCCGATTGAACAGCGTCGATTTTCCGGCGTTGGTGTAGCCGACAAGGGCGACGACCGGATAGGGCACGCGTTCGCGCGAGCGGCGGTGCAAGGCACGCGTGCGCTTGACCTCCTCGAGATCGCGCTTGAGGCGGATGATCTTGTCGCCGATCATGCGCCGGTCGCTTTCGAGCTGGCTTTCGCCCGGACCCGCCAGGAACCCGAAGCCGCCGCGCTGGCGCTCCAAATGCGTCCAGGTGCGCACAAGGCGGCTTTTTTGGTAGCTGAGTTGGGCGAGTTCCACCTGCAAACGCCCTTCGGCCGTGCGTGCGCGCGCGCCGAATATCTCAAGGATGAGTCCCGTGCGGTCGAGCACCTTGCAGGCCCATTCTTTTTCGAGATTGCGCTGCTGCACGGGGCCAAGCGCCGCATCCATCACCACGACCGCGATACGCTCGTCGTGAATCATTTGCTTGAAGCGCGCGACGCTTCCCTGCCCCAGCAAGGTCGACGGGCGGAAGGCGTTGAGACGCACCACTTCTTTGGCCGCGACCGACAGATCGATCGCGCGTGCAAGGCCGGCGGCTTCTTCGAGCTTGGCCTCGGGCGAGCGATCGGTTGCGGCCGCGCGTTTGCCCTTCAAGGCCGGATGCACGACGAGGCAACGGCCTTCGGTTTTGCGCTCGGCAAATTCGCCAAGGGCTGCTTGCGCGGCTTCGAGCTTGGCAAGCTTGCGGTCGGGAACCTTCGCGGGCGGGGGATGGGCCAAGGCGCTAGCCTTCGGCCCCTTCCTTGTCGCCGTCGAACAGCGCGATCGGCCCCGTGGGCATCACGGTCGAAATCGCGTGTTTGTAGACAAGCTGGCTGTGGCCGTCGCGGCGCAGCAGCACCGAGAAATTGTCGAACCACGTCACAATTCCCTGCAGCTTGACGCCGTGGACCAGGAAGATCGTGACCGAGGTCTTGTTCTTGCGAATATGGTTCAAAAAAACGTCTTGGACGTTTTGCGATTTTTCGGCCGACATCTGTCGTTGCCCTTCTCTTTTTGCGCCCGCACCGATCGGCGGCGGACGGATTTCAGCGGACCAAAACCGCCGCAAAAATCGCGCGACGGCCGCCACCATTCAGTCGATTTAGGGCGATCTGACGTCGATTTCAGCCCCCACCCCGGAGCTTGCGCCAAACCGTCCCCAAATGGTCCATGTCTTGGACAATCAAACGCGGCGGATACGCCGTCAAATCGGCCATATCGCCATGTCCCTTGCCAAAAAGGACCGGAACGCACCCTGCCGCATGCGCGGTCTGCATATCAAGAGCCGTGTCGCCAACAAACCAGACATGGCCCAAGTTAGGTATCTTGATACCCTTCATCGCCAAATCGACAGGCGCACGGTCGGGTTTATCCCGCGCTGCGTCGGTCGCCCCAACCAAGGTCTGGAAATGCGCGGTCCAGCCGAGTTGATCGGCTTCGCGGCGCAACAGCGGGCCCTGCTTGTTGGAGACCACGCCCAACGGCAGGTGCGCGGCAAGCTCGGCGACCAAACGCCCGGCGCCGGGCAGCGGTTCGAGCGTCGCAAGATGCTGGGCTTCGAAGGTGCGATAGAAAATGTCGCGCGCCTCCTGCCAGTCGGCGCCAAACAGGTCGGGGAACGAATCGCGCAGCGAGCGGCGCACACGCTGGCGGGTTTCGGCGATCGTCCAGGGCGCGCGACCGAACGCCAGCAATGCCGCGTTGATCGCAACGCGCAACGTCTCCCACGTATCGACCAGCGTATTGTCCCAATCGAACAGAATCGCGCGCGGCGGCGCGAGATCCGCGTTCATGCAGCGCCTGCTTGCGCGTCCATGTGCGCGACATAGGCCTCGCGCAATTTCAGCGACAAGGTGCCGGGTTTGCCGTTGGCGATCGGCGCGTCGTCGAGCTGCGTGATCGGCATCGCGTAGGACGACGCCGACGACACAAACGCCTCGCGGGAACGGCGCATCTCCTCGAGGGTGAAGGCGCGCTCTTCGAAGGCAAGGCCGAGCGCGCGCGCGATTTTGAGGATTTCGAGCCGCGTGATGCCGTTGAGAATCTCGTTGCTGGGCGGCCGCGTGACGAGCGTGCCGTCGGGCGTGACAATCCAGGCATTCGACGAACTGCCCTCGGTTACCACGCCCGCTTCGTCGACCAAAATCGCCTCGTAGGCGCCCGCAACGCGCGCGGCCTGTTTGGCCATGCAGTTGGGCAACAGGGAAATGGTCTTGATGTCGCAGCGTCCCCAGCGAATGTCGGGCTGCACCACCGCTTTGACGCCGTCTTCGAGCATGGCGGCGGCGTGCGGCTTGGCGTTGCGCGCCGTCACCACAACCTGCGTTTTCGGGTTTTTTGGGAAGGCGTGGTCGCGCGGCGCAACGCCGCGCGTCAGCTGCAGATAGACGATCCCCTCGCGCACCAGATTGCGCCGAATCGTCTCGCGCATCACGCTCTCGAGCGCTGCGCGCGACATCGGCATCGCCATCGCCATTTCGCGAAGCGAACGCTCGAGCCGGTCGAGATGCGGGACGCTGTCGACCATGGCACCGCCGCGCACCGCACAAACTTCGTAGATGCCGTCGCCGAACTGGTAGCCGCGATCGTCGATATGCACGCGCGCGTCTTTGTGCGGCACGTAGCGTCCGTTGACATAGGCTATGCGCGACATCGGCTCTCTTGTCCTCTCAGGAATCCAAGCTCGGACCGCGCTCGATGCCATGCACGCCCAGCGCCTTGAGCTTGCGGTGCAGGGCCGAGCGTTCCATCCCCACGAACGTGGCGGTGCGCGAGATATTGCCGCCGAACCGCGTGACCTGCGCGATCAGATACTGGCGCTCGAACAGCTCGCGCGCCTCGCGCAGCGGCAGCCCCATGATCTCCGCACCGTTGTCCCCGCGCAACGTGGCGGGAACGGCAGCGCCAAGATCCGGAGGCAGATTTTCGGCGCGAATCGGCTGGCTCGAATCGCCCGGTGCCATGATCAAAAGCCACTCGACGACATTGCGCAGCTGGCGCACGTTGCCGGGCCAGTCGTGGGTCTGGAGCGTTGCGAGCGCGTCGTCGGCGACGGCGCGCGCGGCCATGCCCGTCGCCGCCGCCGCGCGCGCCATGAAATGGCGCACCAGATCGGGAATGTCCTCGCGCCGTTCCTTGAGGGCGGGCATGCGGATCGGCACGACATTGAGGCGGTAGAACAGATCTTCGCGGAAGCGGCCTTCCTGGATCTCGCGCATGAGATCGCGGCTGGACGACGCCACCACGCGCACATCGACCTGCACGCGCGCCCGCCCGCCCACGCGCTCGAAACTCTGTTCTTGCAGCATGCGCACGATCTTGCCTTGCGTCTCCATCGGCATGTCGCCGACTTCGTCGAGATAAAGCGTGCCGTTATGCGCCTTTTCGAACAGGCCGATTTTGGGCAAAGGCGGATCGACTTCATCGACGGGCGACCCCGGCTCGATGCCGAACATTTCGATTTCCATCGCGTTGGGCCGCAAGCTCGCGCAATTGAGCGCGACGAACGGGCCGCTGGCGCGCTTCGAGAGCGCGTGCACAAGGCGCGCCGCCGATTCCTTGCCGGACCCAGCAGGCCCCTGCAGCAGCACGCGACTGCCGGTCGGCGCCACGCGCTCCAGTTGCGTTCGCACCTGGCCGATCGCGGCCGATCCGCCGACGATCGCCGTTGGATCGCCCGCACGCAGCTTGAGTTCGTCGATTTCGCGCTTGAGACGCGCGCTTTCGAGCGCGCGCTGCACGATCAGCAGAAGCCGGTCGGCCTTGAACGGCTTTTCGATGAAATCGTAGGCACCGCGCTTGATGGCGCCGATCGCCATTTCGATGTTGCCGTGGCCGCTGATGATGACGACCGGCACGTCCGGATGCTCGCGCTTCGCGACGTCGAGAATTTCGAGCCCGTCGAGCGCGCTGCCCTGCAACCAAACATCGAGAATGACAAGGCCGGGCCTGCGCGCGCGCATGGCTTCCAGGGCCGCCGTGCTGTCCGCGGCGTTGCGCGTCTGGTGCCCGTCGTCTTCCAGAATGCCGCCGATCAGCATTCGGATATCGGCTTCGTCGTCGACGATAAGAATGTCCTGCGCCATCGTAAGGGTCCTTTGCGGACCGCTGCCCTTCGCGTTGCTTATGTGACCGGAACGGTCGAATCTGACGGCGAGATACTATCCGTCTCCGCGACGGATGGAAACACCAGCGTTACAACGGCACCCCCGCCGGGCCGGTCGGCCAACAGGACGGTGCCGCCATGGTCTTCCATGATTTTTTTGACGATCGCCAGTCCAAGCCCGGTGCCTTTGGCGCGCGTGGTCATGTAGGGCTCGGTCAAGCGGTGGCGATCGACGGTGGGCAACCCCTTGCCGTTGTCGGCGACCGAAAGGCAAACGCGGCCTTGCGCGTCGCGCGCAATGCGCAAAACCACATGCGGGGGCGGCAAATCGGTGCCGGTACGACCCTCGATCGCGTCGAGCGCGTTTTGCAAAAGGTTGGTGAGAGCTTGGCCGACCTGGCTCGCGTCGAACTTCAACAGCAGGCGGCCGGGCGGAAGTTCGGTTTCGAACTTCGCGTCTTGACGCGCGTTGGCCTGCAGAAAAACCGTCCGTCGCGCCAGTTCGCAGAGATCGTCCTCGCGCATGCGCGGGGCCGGCATGCGCGCAAAGGACGAAAACTCGTCGACCATGCGACCGATGTCTTCGACCTGGCGCACGATCGTCTCCACGCATAGCTTGAACGTGTCGGGGTCGTTCGATATCTGCGGCAGATATTTGCGTTTGAGCCGCTCCGCCGACAGCTGGATCGGGGTCAGCGGATTTTTGATCTCATGCGCGATGCGCCGCGCAACGTCGGCCCATGCGGCCGTGCGCTGGGCGGATTCGAGCTCGCTCACGTCGTCGAAGGTAGCGACCATACCGGCCGCGCCGTCGTCAAGCTGGGCACGCGCGATGCGCACGACGAAGGTGCGTTTGCGCGCCCCGCGCACCAGTTGCACGCTGCCTTGCTGCGGGCGCTCGGGGTTGGCGATCGCAGCAGCCAGCAGCGGCGCAAATTCGGGCGCGGCTTGCGCGAAAGGCGAGCCGGTCGCCGCGTCGAGATCGAAATCGAGCAATTGCGAGGCCGAACGATTGGGCAGATCAATGTGCCCGCGCGCATCGAGCGCCACGACGCCTGCCGAAACGCTGGCCAGCACCGCTTCGGTGAATCGGCGGCGATTTTCGATCTGGCCGCTGGCTGCGACAAGTTCGGCGCGCTGGGCGCCAAGCTGCGCCGCCATCCTGTTGAAGGCGCGCGACAACGTGCCCAGATCGTCGTCCGGCAAGCCCTCGTCGACGCGCACGCTGAAATCGCCGTCGCGCACGCGCTGGGTACCCGAGATCAGCGCGCCGACGGGACGCGCGATGCGATTGGCGATCGAAATCCCCATCCAGATCGCCGCCAGCAGCAGCAGCATTGCCACGACCGCAAAGATAACCGCAAAGGTGATCTGGAAGCCCGAGCGCTTGTCCTCGAGCGCTTGGTAGATTTGCACCGCCTCGCGCGTGCTGTCGACATGCGCGACCACGTCCGGTTCGACGAAACGGCCGACCAGCAAGAATACGTCGTCGAAGCCGTCGATCCGCATCAGCGCGCGCACGCGGTCGTTGCGGCTGGCGTTCTCCGCATTCTCTTCGGGCGCGAAGACCACGATCTCGCCGCCGCGCGCGCGATCAAGGCCCCAGAACGGCACCGCCAGCTGCAGCGTGAAGCCGTTGCGCGCATAGATGCGCCCGCGCCCATCGAACAGCACCGACTCGCTCAAGGAGCGCAATTGCGTTTGGGCGTCGATCAGCGCCTGGATTTCGTCGGGTTCGCCCAGCGCCAGGGATCCAGCGCGCGACACGTCGTTGGCCATCGCCAGAATGTCGGCGCGAATATTGTTGCGGTGCTCCTCGAGATACGCCTCGACCACCGCGAGCGATCGGCCCAAAGCCAAGCGCACGGGATCCGCGAACCAGGCCTGGACGCCCAAATTGAAAAACAGAACGGTCGCGACCGCCATCGTCGCCGTCGGCGCGCCCGCGAGGACCGCAAACAGCACCACCAGTTGCACGTGCAACCGCGCCCCCGCCTGGCCGCGACGGCGCTGCAGCCACAAGCGCACGATCTCGCGCGCGATCACCGTCGCAAGCGCCAGCAGCAACAGCATGTTCGCGAGCAGCAGCCAGATCAGCGTACCCGCATCGGGCCCTTTTGCGCCCGTGAGCACAAGATATGTCGCAACGCCGGCCAACCCCGACAGCGTGACAAGCAAAAAAGCCAGCTTGCGCGACAGGCCCACGCGCACCGACCACGCGTGCAAGCGCGTCAGCGCCGAGCGCCGCATCGGAGCCGCGGCATCTGCCGGTTGCTGGGAGTGTGGAATTTCCGCCATCGTCACGCCGACGCTTTGCGCGCGACGGCCGGATGCGGTCGCCTCTTGCGCTGAAGGCGTTATTTTAGGCCGCGGACGACTTGGATGTCCAATTCGCGGATTTTCTTGCGCAGCGTATTGCGGTTGAGACCGAGCAGTTGCGCCGCTTTGATCTGGTTGCCGCGCGTCGCGATCAGCGTCAGCGACAGCAAGGGCCGCTCGACTTCGCGAACGATGCGATCGTACACGCCGGCGGGCGGCAGCCCGTCTTTGTGCGCGGCGAAATAGGTTTTGAGATGCCGATCGACCGCCGCCCCCAGCGATTCGTCGGCCGGCACGGCTTCGGCGCTGGGTGCGGGCGTCGCGTCGGCAAGCTCGGTTTCGACGATGTCGATGCCGATGGTTTCCTGCGAATAGAGCGCCGTCAGGCGCCGGATCAGATTTTCAAGCTCGCGCACGTTGCCCGGCCAGCGATGCTGCTTCAAGCGTTCCATCGCCGTCGCGTCGATCGTCTTTGCCGGCAGGCCTTCGGTCGCGGTGGTCTGCAGGAAATGGCGCACCAGCAGCGGCACGTCGTCGGCGCGCTCGCGCAGCGGCGGCAGGCGGATCGGCACCACGTTCAGCCGGTAATAGAGATCCTCGCGAAACAGGCCCTGGCGCACCAGCAACCGCAGGTCGCGGTGCGTCGCAGCGACGATGCGCACGTCCGCGCGGATGCGCGTGCGCCCGCCCACGGTCGTGTATTCGCCCTCCTGCAGCACGCGCAGCAATCTTGTCTGGGCCTCGATCGGCATGTCGCCGATCTCGTCCAAGAAAAGCGTGCCGCCTTGGCTTTGCTCGAACCGACCCGCATAGCGCGACGTGGCGCCCGTGAACGCGCCTTTTTCGTGGCCGAACAACTCGCTTTCGATCAGTTCGCGCGGGATCGCGGCCATGTTGAGCGCGACGAACGGGCCGTTGCGCCGCTTGCCGTAATCGTGCAGTGCGCGCGCGACCAGTTCCTTGCCGGTACCGGACTCGCCGTTGATCATGACCGTAAGGTCGGTCGCCATCAGGCGCGCCATGACGCGGTAGATTTCCTGCATCGCCGACGAGCGGCCGATCAGCGGCAGTTTCTCGTCGATTTCGTCGAGATCGCCGTCGTAGGCGACGGGCGCCTTGAGCGCCGTCAGCGCGCGCTCGACGACCGAGACGAGTTCCTTCAGATCGAAGGGCTTGGGCAGATATTCAAAAGCGCCCCGCTCGGTCGCTTTGATCGCAGTCAGCAGCGTGTTCTGCGCGCTCATTACGACGACGCGAAGGTCCGGGCGCACCTTGCGGATGCGCGGCACCAAATCGAGGCCGTTTTCGTCCGGCATCACGACGTCGGTGATCACCAGATCGCCGTCGCCGTCGGCGACCCATTTCCACAATTGGGCGGCATGGCCGGTCAAGCGCACGTCGTAGCCCAAGCGCCCAAGCGCCTGGTTGAGTACGGTTCGGATCGCCTTGTCGTCGTCGGCGACCAGAATGGTGGCCTGAGCCATGTGAAACCTTCTACCTCTCCGCGTCGGCATCCTGGAATTGGCCGCCCGAAACGCGATCGGGCAGCGGCTCCCCGGCCGCCATCGACAGCCGGACACGAAATGTCGTGCGCCGCGGCTGACTGTCGAATTCGATGACACCCCCATGGTCGCCAACGATCTTGGCAACTAAAGCAAGTCCCAGGCCAGTTCCGTTTTTCTTCGTCGTAATAAAGGGCTCGAACAGATGCGGACGGATCTCGTCGGGGATACCGTCGCCATTGTCCTGGACCGAAACGACCAGCGGCAGCGAAACGCGCTGGGCAATGCCGGGGACCGCAAAGCGTACCCCCTGCTGGAACGCGGTCGATAGCGTCACCTCGCCGCCCTGGCGCGGGCAGGCTTCGACGGCATTTTTGACGAGATTGAGGAATATCTGGATCAATTGGCCATGATCGCCCAGCACGGCCGGCAAAGAAGGATCGTAGTTTTCCACGAAACGCACCTGCCGACCGAAGCCGTTCTGCGCCAGCATGCGCACATGGCCCAGCACGCGATGGATATTGACCGGGCTGCGCTCGATCGGCAGACCTTCGCTGAAGATCTCCATGCGGTCGACGAGCGCGCGGATGCGGTCGGCTTCATCGCAGATCAGACGCGTCAGTTCGCGGTCCTGGGGCTGTGCGGTCTGCTCCAGCAATTGCGCCGCGCCGCGGATGCCGGACAGCGGATTCTTGACCTCGTGCGCCAGCATCGCGGCCATCGCGCCCACCGAGCGCGCGGCATTGCGATGCACCAGCTGGCGGCCGATCTTGCGCGCGATCGTGCGCAGCTGGATCGTCAGCACGACGAGCCCGTCATGCGCGCCGCCGATTTCCGCATCCGCCATTGCGGCCGCGCGCACCGAGACAAGATGCTTGCCGATACGCGGCGTGTCGATCAGCACTTCTTCGTCGGACACGCTCGAACCGTATTGGCGCGCCTGGTCGATCGTGCCGAATACGGGGCTGTCGGCAGGCAGAAAATCGGTCAGGCGCCGCCCGAGCATCATGCCCGCACCCAGCTCGAAAAAATTTTCGGCGGCCGGATTGACGTAGCGCAGCACGCGCTCTTCGTCGAGCACGGCGATCACGTCGGCAATCGCGCCCAGCACCGCCCCCATATCGGCAATGCCCGCTTGCGGCGCGACGCGCGTTATATGCGCGCTCTTGGCCAAAACGCGCGCCATTATGCGGCCTCCTTGAGGCCGGCGACTGCGCCGCCGTCGATTTGCGGAACGTAGCCTGCTTCGATCGCGCGGCCCCAGGTCGCGCGGATTAGTTCCCTGACTTGGTCTGGATCGGCCAGCGTCATGACCTTGCCGCGAAACTCCGCCGCACCGGCAAAGCCGCGCGCATACCAGCCCAAATGCTTGCGCGCCATGCGCGATCCGGTTTCGGTGCCATAGTGCGACAGCATGTCGTCGTAATGGGCCAGAACGATCGCCATTTGCTCGGCCAAGGGCGGATCGGCGCGCCGTTCGCCGGTCGCCAAAAAATGGATGGCGTTGGCCGGAAACCAGGGCCGGCCGCACGCGCCGCGCCCGATCATCACGCCGTCCGCGCCGGATTGGGCGAGCGCTTGCGCCGCGTCGTCGTAGCAAACGATGTCGCCATTGGCCAAGACGGGGATCGTCACGGCTTCTTTGACGTTGCGGATCCACGCCCAATCGGCTTTGCCTTCGTAGAATTGCTGGCGCGTGCGACCATGGATCGCCAGCGATTTGATGCCGCATTCCTGCGCGATCTTGGCAAGTTGGGGCGCATTCTTGGAATTCGCGTCCCAGCCCAGCCGCATCTTCAGCGTGACCGGCACTTTGACCGCCTTGACGGTTGCTTCCAAAATGCGCGCGGCGGCGATCTCGTCGCGCATCAAGGCCGAGCCCGCATGGCCGTTGACCACCTTTTTCACCGGGCAGCCAAAATTGATGTCGATGATCGCTGCCCCGCGATCTTCGTTGAGCTTGGCAGCCTCGGCCATCACACCGGGCTCGCAGCCCGCCAATTGCACGGCCATCGGAAATTCTTCGGGCGCGGAGCGCGTCATCAGCAGCGACTGGCGGTTCTCGCGGATCATCGCTTGGCTGGCGATCATCTCCGAAACCACCAATCCTGCGCCATGGCGCTTGACCAATCGGCGAAACGGCAAATCGGAAATGCCGCTCAACGGCGCCAAAACCACTGGGGACTCAAGGGTGATCGGACCGATTTTTATGCTCATTAAATAGGCGATCCTGTGTGTGTGGCTAAGGATTAGTCTGTTTTAGCTTAGGCCTTGGAGGCTGGCAAGAGCCCATCTGCAGTACGGGTTCGCTGCGCTGCAACACCAAAGTTTTTAAAGAATAAAAACTTACTTTGGCGGGAAATACCGCAGCGCAATATCGTGTTTATCCGACCAATATGTCGGTTACGAACTTTACGCCTGGATAGGCCAACGTGAGCAACAAATAGGCAAAAAGGACATACCGTGCCGCCCTGCGGCCCGAAAGGCCGCCCCGATAATGCAAAAAAACGAGACCGCCGATGGCAAAAAAGGTTGCCAGAGACAGCATCGTTTTGTGATCGATGGCCATCAAGCGTCCTTGCCCGAACCACGAGACGGTCGCGCCCGACACCAGCGCGAACGCCAGCACCGCGCCGCTCGCCATCAGCAAGCTGACCAGCAGGCGCTCGCCCGTCGCGACCGACGGCAAACGGCGCGTGAATTCGGTCGGGCGTTTGCGCTTCAAGGCGCGCTCCTGCAAAAATACGCCAAATCCGGCGACCGCCGCCAAGGTCAACAGCCCATATGCGCCCACCGCCATCAGAATATGCGAAACGAGCCACGCTTCGGGCGCGCTGCCCAGCAACGCGCGTTCGGGCGCATGCAGCCAGATCGTCGCGAGTGTCGCAAGGGCCAGCAAATAGCTTACCAGCAGGGGCGTCAGGCGCATCGCCACGCGTTCGAGCCGCACAAGGCCCGCAAACAGCAGCATGCTGGCGAAAACGGCAACCCAGAGGCTTGATGCCAGCCCCGTGCGCCAACCGCCGCCAATATTGTCCGCGATCCAAACGCCCGGTCCCGCAATGCCGACCGCCATGCCCAGCCAAAACGGCAGCATCGGCGCCTCGTCGTCGTGGCGCGCAAGGCCCGCAGGCAGCAAAGAGGCCATAGCCGCCAGCGACAGGAGAAATTCGGTATCCATTGCGAGCACGGTTCTACAGTGTCCTACAGGCCTTCGACCACAATGGCGTTGAAATGGCCGGTAGCGCCGGCGCGCGCTGCGCGCGCTTTGGCGTATTCGGGCGAGTTGTAGAAGGTTTTGGCGGCCGCAACGTTCGGGAACTCGACGATGACCAGACGCCCGGGACGCCAATCGCCTTCCAAAACGCCGACGTCGCTGCCGCGCGACACGAATTTGCCGCCATAGGCGGCAATGGCGCCCGGCGACAGCGCCTTGTAGCCCTCGTATTTGGCGGCGTCGGTGACATCGATATCGGCGATCATATAGGCTGGCATTGCGCGTGCCTCTCGAAGACGGGGCTGCTAGATTGCGCGCCAGCATACGGACTTCGAAAATTCGCACAATGGCCAACACGCATCCCGACCCGATCTGCTTTGCCCTGGTTGTCGCCGCCGGGCGCGGTACGCGCATGGCGGGACCGCTTGCCAAGCAATATCGCGATTTGGACGGCCAGCCCGTGCTGCGCCATGCGCTCGAACTGTTTTCGAGACATCCAAAAATTTCCGGCGTTCGCGTCGTGACGGCGCCGGGCGACGACGCCCATTATGCGCGCGCCGCACAGGGGCTCGATCTCCTCGAACCTGTTTTGGGCGGCGCGACGCGCCAGCGCTCGGTGCAAAACGGGCTCGAGAGCCTTGCCGACATGGCGCCGCAGCGCGTGCTGATCCACGATGGCGCGCGCCCCTTTGCCACGGCCGATCTGATCGACCGGCTGATCGGCGCGCTCGACGAGGCGCCGGGCGCGATCGCCGGCGTGCCGGTTGTCGATACGTTGTGGCGCGCGGACGGCGGCGGCGCACAAACGCTGGTGCCGCGCGACAATCTGTGGCGCGCGCAGACGCCGCAGGCATTTCGCTTCGCCGACATTCTCGCAGCGCACCGCGCGGCAGCAGGCCACGAACTGACCGACGATGCGGCCGTGCTGCGCGCGGCTGGCGGGCGGGTAAAACTTGTCGAAGCGTCCGAAGCGAATTTCAAGATCACGACCGAAGCCGATCTTGCACGGGCGCAAGCGCAGCGCTTCCTCGCCCGCGCCGACATTCGCGTCGGCACGGGGTTCGACGTGCATCGCCTGGGCCCCGGCGACGGCGTGTGGCTGTGCGGCGTCAAAATCCCGTTCGACCAAGCGCTCGTCGGCCATTCCGACGCCGACGTCGCGATCCACGCGCTGGTCGATGCGATTTTGGGCGCGCTTGGTGCGGGCGACATCGGATCGCATTTCCCGCCAAGCGATATGCGCTGGAAGGGCGCGGCGTCGGCCAAATTCCTGCGCCATGCGGCGGATCTTGTCGCTGCACGCGGCGGCGAAATCCGGCATGCCGACCTGACCGTCATCTGCGAACGCCCCAAAGTAGGGCCGCATCGCGAGACCCTGCGCGCGCGCCTTGCCGATATTCTGGGCGTGCCGGCAAACCGCGTGTCGGTCAAGGCCACGACCACCGAAGGTCTTGGCTATACCGGGCGCGGCGAAGGGATCGCCGCCCAAGCGGTCGCAACGCTCGCCCTGCCGTTCGCATGAAGCCGATCGCATGAAACTTCAATTCACCTACGGCAAATTGCCGCCGGGCCTAACGCTCAAGGACCCCGCGACGTTGGCCGCCACGTGGTTCGGTTCGGGCTTGATCCCGTTTGCGTCGGGCACATGGGGCACGCTCGCCGCTTTGCCTTTCGCCTACGGGATCTGGCTCGTCGGCGGCTGGATCGCGTTGGCGGTCGCCACGCTCGGCGTCACGGTGCTGGGCGTGTGGGCAAGCGAGCGCGTCGTCTCGTCGAGCGGCGTGCAAGATCCGGGCTTCATCGTGATCGACGAGGTGGCGGGCATGTGGCTCACGCTGCTTGCGGCACCGTTCACGCCGCTTGGATGGGCTGCGGCATTTTTCCTGTTTCGGATCGCCGACATTCTGAAGCCCTACCCCGCCAATTGGGCCGACAGGAATGTCGGGGGCGGCTGGGGCGTGATGCTCGACGATCTTTTTGCGGCGCTGTGGTCGGCTGCGGCCGTGTGGACGCTGGCCTGGGCGCTGGGAGGCTTTCTTGGATAGAGAAGCCCTCATCGGCGCCGCGTTCGACGTACTGGCCGCGTGCAAGCGCGCAAAGCTGAAGGTTGCAACCGCCGAATCCTGCACGGGCGGGCTCGTGGCGGCGGCCCTCACGGAAGTGCCGGGCTCGTCGGAAATCGTCGAGCGCGGTTTCGTGACCTACTCCAACGAGGCCAAAGAAGAAATGCTGGCGGTCTCGCCCGCGCTGATCCGCGCGTTTGGCGCCGTAAGCGAGCCGGTCGCGCGCGCCATGGCGGAGGGCGCGATGGCGCGCAGCCATGCCGACATGGCCGTCTCGATCACCGGAATCGCGGGGCCGGGCGGCGGTTCGCTCGAAAAGCCCGTCGGTCTCGTGCATTTCGGCTTGGCCCGCCGGGGACGCGCGACACGCACCTCGCACCGCATTTTCGGCGGCGACCGCGCGATGGTGCGGGCGCTTGCCGTCGAATTCGCGCTCGAACTGCTGCTGCAGGGCGCTATGGGGCCATGAGCCGCGCCCTCACGCGGGCAGCGGGATGAACTCGGTTTCGCCGGGGACTTGCGCAAAACGACCGGCTTTCCAGTCCGACTTGGCGCGCTCCAAACGCGCTTTGTCGGACGAAACGAAATTCCACCAGATCGTGCGCTCGCCCGGCAACGTGGCGCCGCCCAATAGCATCGCGCGCGTGGGCTCGTTCGCTTGCAGACGCACTTGCGCGCCTTGTTTGAAGATCGCCAATGTGCCCGGCGCGATGCGCGTGCCGTCGATTTCGAGCGCGCCCGAAACGACGTAAACGCCGCGCTCGGCATAGTCGCCTGGAAGCGCCAACGACGCGGCCGCCGGAAATTCGGCGTGCAGATAGAAAATCGGCCACGGGTCCGCGACCGGGGCCACAAGCCCGTAAGCCTTGCCCAGAATGCATTTAAGCCACACGCCGTCTTGCACGCATGTCGGCAAGGTTTCGGCCGGGTGGTGCGCGAAGCTTGGCTCGCATTCTTCCAACGCTGGCGGCAACGCGACCCAGGTTTGGATGCCGTGCATGGTCAAGCTGCCGTCGCGCTTGTCGGCGGCCGTGCGTTCGGAATGCGCGATGCCGCGTCCGGCCACCATCCAATTGAGCGCGCCGGGGCTGATCGCCTGCACATAGCCAAGCGAGTCCCGATGCATGATTTCGCCGTCGAACAGGTACGTCACCGTCGCAAGCCCGATATGCGGGTGGGGGCGCACATCCATGCCCGCCCCCGGCGCCAGCGTCGCCGGGCCAAGATGGTCGAAGAACACGAACGGGCCCAGATGGCGCCGCTCGCGTTTGGGCAACGCGCGACGAACTTCGAACGCGCCGATGTCGTGCGCATTGGTCCCCAGCATCAGTTCGATCGCATCGCTCATGTGGCGTCCCCATAGAGCTGGCGCGCGCGCGTCTCGAAGGCCGCCACCATGCGTTTGACCGCTTCGTTGAACAGCAGGCCCATGATCGATTGAAGCAGTTTCGAGCGAAACTCGAAATCGACGTAGAAATCGATCACGGTCGTGCCGTCCGGCTGGCGTTCGAAAATCCAATGGTTGTTGAGGTAGCGAAACGGCCCGTCGGCATACACGACGTCGATGCGCGGATGCAGATCGGGTGCGGGCGGCTGCAAGGTCACGCGGCTCGTAAAACGCTCGCGAATCATCTTGAAGCCGATCACCAGATCCCAGATCGCGACGTTGTCTTCGCGACCCTTGAGGCGCGCTGCGATGCACCAGGGCAGAAACTCCGGATATCGCTCGACGCGCTCGACCAGCTCGAACAATTGTTCGGGCGTATAGGGCATCGCGCGCTTTTCGGCGTGTGTCGGCATCGGCGGGCTGCGCTTGTCTAGCGCTGGGCTGCGAGCTTGGCCGTGCGCGCGTCGCGCAACGCCGCGAAATCGCGGTCGGCATGGTAGGACGAGCGCGTCAGCGGGCTCGATGCCACCAGCAAGAACCCCTTGGATTTGGCGCTGGCCGCGTATTCGTCGAATTCGGCGGGCGGCACGAACCGGTCGAGGGCCGCGTGTTTGGGGGTCGGCTGCAAATACTGGCCGATCGTGAGGAAATCGATTTCGGCCGAGCGCATGTCGTCCATCACCTGCTGGATCTCGAGGCGGCTTTCGCCCAAGCCCACCATCAGGCCCGACTTGGTGAACATGGTGGCATCGAGTTCCTTCACGCGCTGCAACAAGCGCAGCGAATGGAAATAGCGCGCACCGGGCCGGATCGTCGGGTAGAGGCGCGGCACGGTTTCAAGATTGTGGTTGAACACGTCGGGCTTTGCCGCGACGACGATTTCGAGCGCGCCTTCTTTGCGCAGGAAATCCGGCGTGAGCACCTCGATGGTCGAACCTGGGCAGCGCTCGCGCAATGCGCGGATCACGCGCGCGAAATGCGCAGCCCCGCCATCGTCCAGATCGTCGCGATCGACCGAGGTGATCACGACATGCTGCAAGCCCATGGCCGCCGCCGCATCGGCGACCCGTTCGGGCTCGTGCGGATCGAGCTTGTCGGGCATGCCGGTCGCGACGTTGCAAAAGCTGCAGGCGCGCGTGCAGACCGCGCCCAAAATCATCATCGTCGCGTGCTTCTTCTTCCAGCACTCGCCGATATTGGGGCATGCGGCTTCTTCGCACACGGTCACGAGACCGCGCTCGCGCACAATGCGCTTGGTCTCGGCATATTCGGGCGAAACCGGCGCCTTGACGCGGATCCACTCGGGTTTGCCCACGCGCACCGGATTGTCCGGGCGATGGGCCTTCTCGGGATGGCGCGGCTTGACGGTCGTGGTGCTGTCCATACCTCTAGAAATGGACCGCGCGCCCGTAAGCGTCAAGGACGCTCTCGTGCATCATTTCCGACAGGGTCGGATGCGGGAAGACCGTGTGCATCAGGTCCGCTTCGGTCGTCTCCAGCGTCTTGGCAATGCCGTAGCCTTGGATCAGTTCGGTCACCTCGGCGCCGATCATGTGCGCGCCCAGCAACTCGCCGGTCTTGGCGTCGAACACGGTCTTGACCATGCCTTCGGGCTCGCCCAAGGCGATCGCTTTGCCGTTGCCCATGAACGGGAAACGCCCGACCTTGACCGCGTGGCCCAACTCCTTGGCCTTCTTTTCGGTAAGGCCAACGGAGGCCACCTGCGGCGTGCAGTAGGTGCAGCCCGGAATGTTGGTGACGTCGAGCGGATGCACGCCCTTGATGCCGGCGATTTTTTCGACGCACAAAACGCCTTCATGGCTCGCTTTGTGCGCCAGCCAAGGTGCGCCCGCCAAATCGCCGATCGCATACACGCCGGGCTCGCCCGTCGCGCAATAGGGGTCGATCACCACATGCGTGCGGTCGACTTTCACCTTGGTGCCTTCGAGCCCAAGATTCTCGACATTGCCGACGATGCCGACGGCCGAGATCACGCGCTCGACCGTGATTTCTTGCACCTTGCCCGCGATCTCGACCGAGACCGTCGCATTGTCGGCCCCCTTCTTCACGCCCTTGACGGTCGCGGAGGTGAGGATCTTCATGCCCTGCTTCTCGAAGGATTTGCGCGCGAACGCGCTGATCTCTTCGTCTTCGACGGGCAGAACGCGGTCCATCATTTCGACGACCGTCACGTCGGCGCCCATCGCGCGGTAGAACGACGCGAACTCGATGCCGATGGCGCCGGAGCCCACGACCACCAAAGATTTTGGCATCGCGGGCGGCACCATCGCCTCTTTGTAGGTCCAGATGATTTTGCCGTCGGGCTCCAGCCCCGGCACGATGCGCGCGCGCGCACCCGTCGCCAGAATCACGTTTTTCGCGACAAGGTCGGCCACCGGTTTGCCGTCCTTGGCGACCGCGATCTTGCGCAGGCCCCCGGCGGCCGTGCCGTCGAGCTTGCCGAAGCCGTCAAAGACGGAAATCTTGTTCTTCTTGAGCAGATGCTTGACGCCGCCCGACAATTGGGCCGCCACCTTGCGCGAGCGCGCGACGACTTTCGTCACGTCGAAGCGGATATTGTCCGCCGACAGGCCGAACGCGTCGAGATGGTGCATCAGCGAATAGATCTCCGACGAGCGCAGCAGCGCCTTGGTCGGGATGCAGCCCCAGTTGAGGCAGATCCCGCCCAGATGCTGCGCTTCGACGAGCGCCACATTCATTTTGAGCTGGGCCGCGCGGATGGCCGCAACATAGCCCCCCGGCCCGCCGCCGACGACGATCAGATCGAAATTTTGGTCGGGCATCTCCGTCTACCTTTCGGATCAGATTCGTTCGGTGGGATTGGTCAGAACGTTCCGCACGGCATCGCCGGTGTTGACAACGCCGGCACGCTCGAACAGCACGATTTCGCATTCCTGTTCCGCGCATGGACGATGTTCGACGCCCTTGGGAACGACGATGATCTGGCCTGCCGCCATATCGACGCTGCGGTCGCGGAACTCCATGCGGAAGCCGCCTTTGACGACAAGAAACATCTCGTCCTCGTCGTCGTGCTTGTGCCACACAAACTCGCCTTTGATTTTGACGAGTTTAATGTCGTAGCCATCGACCTTCTCGATCGCCTTGGGCGACCAATGTTTGTCGAAGCTCGCGAATTTGGCGGCAAGATCGATGCGCTCGGCGGTTGCCATCGTCTTCGCCTACAGCAGCATCGCCAGCGGGTCTTCGACGATCTTTTTGAAGGCGGCGAGGAACTCGGCACCGACCGAGCCGTCCACCACGCGATGGTCGACCGAGAGCGTCACGCTCATCATCGTGGCGATGGCAAGGGCCCCGTTCTTCACGACCGGGCGCTGTTCCCCCGCCCCCACCGCCAGGATGCAGCCCTGCGGCGGGTTGATGACGGCGGCAAAATCCTTGATGCCGAACATGCCGAGATTGGAGATCGAGAACGTGCCGCCCTGGAACTCCTCCGGCTTCAGTTTGCCGGATTTCGCGCGTGCGGCAAGATCCTTCATCGTGTTCGAAATATCGACGAGGCCCTTTTTGTCGGCATCGCGGATGATCGGCGTGATGAGGCCGCCGTCGATGGCGACCGCCACCGAAATATCGACGTTCTCCCATAGCAGCATGCCGTCGTCGGAGAACGAGGCGTTGGCGTTGGGCACTTGGCGCAAGGCCGCTGCGACCGACTTGATGATGAAGTCGTTGACCGAAAGCTTGAAAGCGCCCGGACCTTTTTCGGGGCTCTTGGCGTTCAAGGCCACGCGGCCCGCCAACAGCTTGTCGATGTCGCAATCGACCGTCAGATAAAAATGCGGCACTTGCTGCTTGCTCTCGGTCAGACGGCGCGCGATCACTTTGCGCATCGTCGACAGCGGCACAAGCTTGTGCGGTCCGATTGCCGCCAAGGCTGCCGACGACACGGCAACCGGCGCTGCCGCCGCGGCGACAGGTGCAGGGGCAGCGCTCTTTTTGGCGCCGCCGCCAGCGAGCGCCGTTTCGACATCGTGCTTGACCACGCGACCGCCAGGGCCGGTGCCAGCGATCTTGGCAAGATCGAGCCCGCCCTGCTCGGCCAAACGCTTGGCCAGGGGCGATGCAAACACGCGCGCCCCGTGCGACGGAACAGCAGCAACTGGGGCAGCAACTGGCGCAGCAGTTGGGGCAGCGGCGGCGGCGGCGGGCGCGGGTGCTGCGGCTTTAGGAGCCGCCCCACCGCCCGATGCGGCGGCGGCTTTGACGTCTTCGCCCTCGCCCGCGATCACGGCAATCACGGCGTTGACCTTGACGCCTTCGGTGCCGCCCGGCACCAGGATTTTCGCGAGCGTGCCTTCGTCGACCGCTTCGACTTCCATCGTCGCCTTGTCGGTCTCGATCTCGCACAGCACCTGGCCGGACTTGACCGCATCGCCCTCGGCTTTGAGCCAGCGCGCGATCTTGCCTTCGGTCATGGTCGGCGACAAAGCGGGCATCAGAACATTGGTTGGCATCGACGTGCTCCTTCGCGCGCTTGTCAGTTCTTGTAGAGGACGGACTTCGCCGCAGCGACGATATGGTCGATCTGCGGCAGCGCAAGTTTTTCGAGATTGGCGGCGTAGGGCAGCGGAATGTCGAGCCCGTGCACGCGCGCGACCGGCGCGTCCAGATGGTCGAAGCACTGTTCCATCATCTGCATGCCAAGCTCGGCGCCGATGCCCGCAAACGGCCAGCCTTCCTCGCACGAAACGAGGCGGTTGGTCTTCTTGACCGATGCGACGATCGTCGCCGTGTCGAGCGGGCGGATCGAGCGCAGATCGATCACCTCTGCCTCGACGCCCATTTTGGCGAGTTCGTCGGCCGCTGCCAGCGCCTTGCCGACCATGATCGAGAAAGCCACGATGGTCACGTGCTTGCCGGCGCGCACGATTTTGGCCTTGCCGATCGGCACGACATAGTCGGACGAGACCGGGACCGGTCCCGAGGTGCCGTACAGAATCTCGTTTTCCAGAATAAGGACGGGGTTGGGATCGCGGATCGCGGCCTTCATCAGGCCCTTGGCGTCGGCGGCCGACCACGGGCTTACCACTTTGAGGCCCGGGCAATGCGCGTACCACGAGGCATAGCATTGCGAATGCTGCGCGCCCACGCGGCTGGCGGCGCCGTTGGGGCCGCGGAACACGATCGGGCAGCCCATCTGGCCGCCGGACATGTACAGCGTTTTGGCGGCCGAGTTGATGATCTGGTCGATCGCCTGCATCGAGAAGTTCCAGGTCATGAACTCGACGATGGGCTTGAGGCCCATGAAGCCAGCCCCGACCGCGAGGCCAGCAAAACCCTGCTCGGTGATGGGCGTGTCGACCACGCGGCGCGCGCCGAATTCGGCCAGCAACCCCTGGCTGATTTTGTACGCACCCTGGTACTCGGCGACTTCCTCGCCCATCAGGAACACGTTTTCGTCGCGGCGCATTTCTTCGGCCATGGCGTCGCGCAAAGCTTCGCGAACGGTCGTAACCTTGGTCTCGCCCATGTCGGGTTCGGCAGCCCCGACCGGAGCGGCCGCAACGATGGCGGGTGCCGCAAGCGTGGCAGCTATCGCCGGTGCCGCCGCAGACGCGACGGGCGCGGCGGCGGCGGCTTTCGCGTCTTCGCCTTCGCCCGCGATGATCGCGATCACGTCGTTGACCTTGACGTTTTCGGTGCCGCCGGGAACCAGGATCTTGGCGAGCACGCCTTCGTCCACCGCTTCGACTTCCATCGTTGCTTTGTCGGTTTCGATTTCGCACAGAACTTGGCCCGATTTGACCGTGTCGCCCTCGGCCTTTAGCCAGCGCGCGATTTTGCCTTCGGTCATGGTGGGCGACAGGGCTGGCATCAAAATATTGGTCGGCATATGTCGTTTCCTTCTTCGAAAGCCAGCGCTCAGTTCGTTTCGATCAGCACGTCGGTGTAAAGCTCGCTCACCGGCGGTTCGGGGCTGTTCTGCGCGAACTCGGCCGCCTTGCTCGAAATGTCCTTCACTTCGCGGTCGATGGCCTTCAGCGCGGCCTCGTCGGCGAACCCGCCTTCGAGCAGGAATTTCGCGTGGCTTTCGATCGGATCGTGCTGGCTGCGCATCTTGTCGACCTCTTCCTTCTGGCGGTATTTGGCGGGGTCCGACATCGAATGGCCGCGATAGCGGTAGGTCTGCATCTCCAGAATGTAGGGGCCCTTGGTGCGCGCGTGGTCGACCGCGCGAAGCCCGGCCGCGCGCACCGCCAGCACGTTCATGCCGTCGACCGCTTCGCCCGGAATGCCGTGCGCGGCGCCGCGATGGCAGAAATCGGTCGTCGACGACGCGCGCTCGATCGACGTGCCCATGCCGTATTTGTTGTTCTCGATGATGAAGATCACCGGCAGCTTCCACAACTGGGCCATGTTGAAGCTCTCGTAGACTTGGCCTTGGTTGACCGCTCCGTCGCCCATGTAGGTCAGCGACACGTTGGTTTCGCCGCGATATTTGGACGCAAACGCGATGCCGGTCCCGAGCGGCACTTGAGCCGCCACAATGCCGTGGCCGCCGTAGAAGTTTTTTTCTTTCGAGAACATGTGCATCGAGCCGCCCTTGCCCTTCGAGTAGCCGCCGATGCGACCCGTGAGCTCGGCCATCACGCCGCCCGCATCCATGCCGCAAGCCAGCATGTGGCCGTGATCGCGATAGCTGGTGATGACGGCATCCTTGGGCGTGATCGTCGATTGCATGCCGACCACCACGGCTTCCTGCCCGATATACAAATGGCAGAAGCCGCCGATCAGCCCCATGCCATACATCTGCCCCGCCTTCTCTTCGAAGCGGCGGATCAACAGCATGTCGCGGTAATACTGGACGAGCGCTTCGGGCGAGGGGATGTTTTCGTCGGACTTGGATTTCTTTTTCAGCGGCAGGGGGGCCATGGCGGATCCTCGTTTGCGCGTCTTGATAAGGTTCTCAAGAAATAAGCACTCGCCCCCTAAAAACGCAACCCTATCCAACAATCAAAATATTGATATAAATGAATAAAATATGTTTTAACTGAAATTCGATTAATTTACTGCAACGCAACATTATTTCGCGCATGGATAGCCGACCACGATGCGCAAAAGGCCGATTCAGGGGATTCCAAGAGTTCGGCGCGCCATTCGCACTCGCAACATGCGAATCAGAAATAGGCCGTCAAGATCCCGCCAGCGACGACCGCGTTCCACGCAACAAGCGAAGCGAGCGCATGGATCGGGGCCCGATCTGCGCCAAAAGGATGGAACGCCACGGCATTCCAAACCGCAAAAGCAAGCATCACCATCTTGAATAGAAAAGCGGGGTTGCGCGCGAAATGCGCCGCACCGGTCGCGAACATCGAAAGTCCCGCCAGCACGGCCAGCGCCGCCCCAGCCAGCGCGATGGGTACCGCAAACGCCACCAGCGCATCGATCGACACGCCCTTGCCCATCCCCAGCAAGCGCAGATCGACCAGCACAATGGCACCGACAGCAAGACAAGCCCCCAGCGCATGCGCGAACGCAACGCCCGGATAGAGCCACGTCGAACCGCGCAAGGCTTGCGCAGCTTCCGAGCTTTGCAGAGCGACAAGCAGATCCATCGCCCGGCGGCGCGCGCCGAACTAGCGCAGTTCCGTGGTCTGGCCCGCCACGACGATGCGCTCGGCGCGCATCAAGCGGGCGGTTTGGCGATGCGGATAGCCTTCGATGGTGGCCTCGACGCCGACGGCGATTTTTTCGGCCGTCAAACCGCGCGCCAGCATGCGCGACGGCGGGGCAAGTTCGACCGACCATTCGCCGCCCGCCGTCGTCAGGCGCACCTCGCCATGCGGATTGTCGAACCGCATGGCTGCGATGCGCCCGCTGATGCGCAGGGTTTGGTTCGGATCGAACCCCGACCAGCCATGGTGGGCGGCCGCCGTTTCAACAAATGCCGTCCCGACAAAAGCAGCGCTGCCAAGCCCGCCCAACAAAGCGCGGCGCGAAATCGAAACGGCGTTCGAAGCAGGGCGGCGCATGCGGGTCTCTCTTTGCTGGAAAGGATCGGCTAAGATGTGCGGTGCGCGTTTCGTTTCGTCAAGACCCGCCCTGTCAGGATTTTCATGGATCGCTTCGTCTCGCTCAAGGCGTTTGTCGCCGTCGTCAATGCCGGGTCGTTTGCGGCTGCGGCCGGAAAACTCGGGCTGTCGCGCGCGATGACGACCAAACACATCCAGACCCTGGAGGAGCAGCTGGGTGCGCGGCTGCTCAATCGCACGACGCGGCGTTTGGCGCTGACCGAGGCGGGACGCGCCTTTCACGGGCGGGCCGAGCGCATCCTGGCGGACCTCGAGGAGGCCGAAGCGGCGGTCGGCGACGCGCATTCCAGCCCAAAGGGCCTGCTGCGCGTCGCAGCGCCGATGTCGTTCGGCGTGATGCATCTGGGGTCGGCGATCGCGGATTTCATGTGCGAGTGTCCGGACATGGCGGTCGAACTGATCTTGAACGACCGCACGATCGATTTGATCGACGAGGGCGTGGACGTGGCCGTGCGCATCGGGCGGCTTGCGGATTCCTCGCTGATTGCCAAGCGCATCGCGCCCGCGCGCATGGCTGTGTGCGCATCGCCAAGCTATCTGCAGGCGCACGGCGCGCCCAAAACGCCCGAAGACCTGGCGCGCCACGCCTGCCTCGAATACACCCTGGCATCGCGCGGCCAGGATTGGGTTTTTGTCGGCCCCGGCGGCGAGACCAAGGCCGTGCGCGTTGCAGGGCCCCTTAAAGCCAACAACGGCGAAGTGCTCATGCAAGCGGCCCTCGCCGGGCGCGGCATCACGCATGTGCCGACCTTCATGGCAGGCCCGCATCTGGCGGCCGGGCGTTTGGTTACGGTGCTGGCGCCGGACTGGCAGCCCGAAGAAATTGGGATTTCGGCGGTCTATCCGCCCACGCGCCACCTGTCGGCCAAGGTGCGGCGGTTCGTGGATTTTTTGGCGCTGCGCTTCGCCGATCCGCCCTGGGACAATCTGGAAAAAACGCCGAAGCTAAAAAGTTTTGCACGGCGATAATTTCGTTTTAGTGAATTATAATTCAAAAATGTATTAGATTATCAACATCTGCTTTTGAGGGCATGTTGGTTCCATCGTCACATCGCGATGGAGCGCCAAATGTCGGATACACAAAATGCACAATACGCGGCCCTGCTGCTGCGCCTTAGCCTCGGCGTCATGTTTCTGGCGCACACGGGCTTGAAAGTCTTTGTCTTCACGATTCCCGGCACGGTCGGATTTTTCGAATCGATCGGCTATCCGGGGTTCCTTGCGTATGTCGTTATCCTGGCCGAAGGGTTGGGCGGCTTGGCGCTGATCTTGGGCATCCAAGTGCGCCTGGTGTCGGCCGGGTTGATCCCGGTGTTGTTGGGCGCGCTGATGGTGCATCTGCCCAATGGCTGGCTGTTCACGGCACCCAATGGCGGCTGGGAATTCCCGGCTTTCTGGACCGTGGCGCTTGCAGTGCAGGCTTTGCTGGGTGCGGGCGCTTACGCCGTGCGCCTGCCCTTCTTGCCGGAAATTGGCGCGCCCAAAACGGCTTGAGCGCACGCGGGCGGCCGGTGCGTTTGCGCACCGGCCGTTTTGTTTTGGCCGATGCGGTGCTAACGTCCCGTCTCTTGCAAAAACAAAACGGGAGACCGCCTCGATGAAATTGCTGCGCTACGGCAACCCTGGCCACGAAAAACCTGGCCTGCTCGACGCTTCGGGCCAAATCCGCGACCTGTCGCAGGTCTGCCACGACATTTCCGGCGAGACGCTGTCGGCTTCGGGGCTCGCGCGCCTCGCAAAAATAGACCCCTCGACATTGCCTCTGGTTGCAGGCAACCCGCGCCTGGGCGCTTGCGTGTCGGGCATCGGCAAATTCATCTGCATCGGTCTCAACTATGCCGACCACGCGGCGGAATCGGGCCTGCCCGTGCCGCCGGAACCCGTGCTGTTTTTGAAAGCCAACAGCGCCGTGTGCGGCCCCAACGATGCGGTGATCATTCCGCGCGGATCGGTCAAGACCGATTGGGAAGTCGAACTGGGCGTCGTCATCGGCAAGGCTGGAAAATATATCGACGAAGCCAATGCGCTCGACCATGTCGCGGGCTATTGCACGATCAACGACGTGTCGGAACGCGAATACCAGATCGAGCGCGCGGGCCAGTGGGACAAGGGCAAGGGCTGCGACACGTTCGGCCCCACGGGCCCGTGGCTCGTGACCAAGGACGAAGTGCCCGATCCGCAAAATCTGGGCATGTGGCTCGAAGTCGACGGCAAGCGTTTCCAGAACGGCAGCACCAAGACGATGGTGTACGGCGTGAAGTTCCTGGTGTCGTACCTGTCGAAATTTTTCACGCTGCATCCGGGCGACGTGATTTCGACCGGCACGCCGCCGGGCGTGGGCATGGGCCAGAAGCCGCAAATCTACTTGAAGCCGGGACAGACGATGAAGCTTGGCATCGACGGTTTGGGCGTGCAGACGCAGCGCACAATCGCCGACGCCTGACGCGACAAGCCCAACGGGAACCGGCGCCGTTTCAGCGCCGGTTCTGCGGGCTTTCCAGAATGATCATTTCGTCGGGGCGCGCGAAATTGAGCAAGGCGCGCGTCTGTTCGTCGAGCATGTCGCGATCGAGCGACTCCGAACGCAGCAAGGCGACGCGTTTTTCGAGCGCCAGACGTTCGTTGCGCACGTCGTCCAGATGCTCGCGCGCGATTTCGACCTGCTCTGCCAAGCGCACATAGGCATACACGCCCCGCTCGCCTTCGAAGCTGTGATAGGCGAAATAGCCGACGACGCAGAACCCCAAAACGGGCCCCACGGCGGCGCGCAAACTCCGCATTATGACCGGCATAAATCCCATGCGACTCGCAGGGAATCATGGCACGACTCGACGCGTCAACCGGTTATTGAGGAATTTGCGCCAAGCGACTCGAATAACAGCGCTTTTTCTGGCAACCATCGCCCGCCAGCCACGCGCGCATTCGGCGTTCGGCGCCATTTGCTTTGACAGCGACGTGCCGATGGCGGCACCGGATAAGCGCCAGCATCCAAACGCCAGGCGTTTATCCGGCGCTGCGGACTTTTGCCGCTGCCGCGTTCGTCATGGCAAACGCGCGAGCGAAGAAATCATGCGATCGAACAGCGCGTGCGCATCGACTTTTGCGGCGACAAAAGCGGCGGGTACTTGTTTGGTGCGGCCGTTCCAGTCGATCGTCGATCGGCCACGCTGGCGGCCTTCGGTCTCGATCTCCACGGCGCAGTCGCGCCCCTCGAACAATTCGGGCCATAGCAGCCAAGCGACCGTGCAGGGATCGTGCATCGGGTGCGCCTTCGTGGCCATGCCGCCCGCGCGCGGGCGTGCGAGCATGCCGTGGACGCAACGCGCCGCTTTTGTGTCCATCCCTGCAAGCCGTGCGAGGTGCGCGGGCGACGCCAATGCCTGGTGCGTGAGATCGAGCCCGAACAGCGCGATCTTCAAACCTGCCCCAAGCACGACGGCCGCCGCATGCGGATCGACATAAAAATTGAATTCGGCGGCGGGCGTTACGTTGCCAAGCGACACGGCACCGCCCATGACCGCCACTTGGCCCAGGCGCGGTCCGATATCGGGCGCCAGCCGCAGCGCCATCGCAAGATTGGTGAGCGGCCCCAGCGCGCAAATCGAAATGCTGCCGACCGGTTCGGCGCGCACGAGCGCGATCAATGCGTCGACCGCATGGCCGTCGGCAACGCGCGAGGCGGGCGGCGGCAATCCCGATCCCGCCAACCCGTCGGGACCGCTGATGTATTCGGCCGTTTCCAGCGCGACGACCATCGGTGCGGCCATGCCGGCGCGAATCGGCACGTCGTCGCGCGCCGCCAGGTCGCGAATGCGCAGCGCGTTGGCGGTCGTCTTGTCGAGCGCCACATTGCCCGCGACCGTCGCGACAAGTTTGATATCGAACTCCGCGCGATGCGCAAACGCCAGCAACAGCGCGACCGCGTCGTCCTGGCCGGGGTCCGTGTCGAGCACAAGCGTGCGGCGAACGCTCATGCGCCCGCCGGCCGGTCGGCGATCTTGTGCCCGCTTTTCGGGATCGCAACGCGCGCGGCAAGGGCCGCGTTTGGCTTGCCGCCGAAATCGAAAACCAAATTCGTTTCCATCGCAACCGCCCTCCTCTCGATCGACATCGCGCTGGCAGAGCTGCGCTGTTCGAGCGATGCTGGCCGTGCCAACGCTATAGCAGAGGAAGCACCGATGACGACAGAGTTGCCCGGAACCGACCGCGATTTTGCCGCGCGCCGACACGCGCTCGCCCTGCCGTGCTGGCCCGACGGCAAGCGGCTGGCCGTTTCGCTCGTCGTCAATGTCGAGGAGGGCGCCGAATTGTCGCTCGGCATGGGCGACGAGGCCAACGAGTTCGTCTACGAAGCGGTCGAGCGCGTCGAGGGCGTGCGCGACCTTTGCATGGAAAGCCATTTCGAGTACGGCACGCGCATGGGCTGGGGCCGCATTCGCGCAGCGCTAAAAGCGCACGGCGTCCGCGCCACGCTCAACGCGTGCGGGCGCGCCCTCGCCTACTCGCCGTGGATCGCGCGCGAAGCGGTCGCCGACGGGCACGAAGTGTCGGCGCATGGCTGGCGCTGGGAGCGGCACGTCTATATGGACGAAGCCAGCGAACGCGCCGCGATCGCGCGGACGGTTGCGGCCATCGCCGCCGCCGCCGGCACGCCGCCCGTGGGCTGGCACACGCGCTCGGCAACCTCGCCTGCCACGCGCCGACTGCTCGTCGAGCAAGGCGGCTTTCTCTACGATTCGAACGCTTACAACGACGATGCGCCCTATACCGTTGCAGTGGGCGGCATGCCGCATGTCGTGCTGCCCTACGCGTTCGACACCAACGATATGCGCTTTGGCAATGGCGGCGGATTTGTCTTCGGCGACGATTTTGCGCGCTACTGCATCGATGCGTTCGAGCGGCTCTACGCCGAAAGTGCAGCGGCGCCGCGGATGCTGTCGGTCGGCCTGCATCTGCGCATTGTCGGCAGGCCCGCGCGTATTGGCGGGCTCGAGCGATTGCTGGCGCACATGGCAAGCCGCGACGGCGTGTGGTTCGCGCGCCGCGACGAAATCGCGCATGCCTGGCGCAAACTTGCAGGATTGCCTGCCTGGCGGCCAGCGTCGCCGACGGCTTGACGCCACCCCCCGGCGCTTGCCCCAAGCGGCCGCCCGGACGCGAGATAAAACAAATGATACCGAGCAGCTTGGCCGCGCCGAATGCGCGCACGAGACATTCATCCGAAGACAAGCAATTTCGTCAAAGCGAGCACGAAGCGACTGGCGCGCGGCATCATGCCAAGACCGCTTCCACTGGTCGGCGCGCCGAATATGTAAGCAACGGGCCGTAACCAAAGCGTATCACGATATCCGGTCGGCGTCCCGGCATCCCAATTAGGGCTGCCAGAACCGGCCGCAGGCTTGGCACCTCGACGGGCTGATTTATAAACGCATGTTTCATGCCCATCGCGGTCGCCTTCAACGCGAAACGCTGGCAGGCGCGCCCGGCAAGCACCCAGTGCGATGGATCGTCCTTCTGGCTCACGAACACGGCAATACCGGCGGAGGATGCAATCTGGCGCCGGTATTTGTCGTTCTCCGCGTCCGCATCGAAAACGAAGCCCAACATGGCGCGACCCAACCATTCCGGGAGAGCCGGATTGCCGGCGGTCGGGCCGAAAAGACCGCTTCCCGTTTCCATCGCCCGACGCGGGCTGAAGCGGAGCCATGTTTTCAGTTCCCGCATGAAGACAGGATCGGCCATCTGCGTGCTGTTCCCCGAAATCACGAGATCCCGGATCCTGTCCATCTGAAGGCGGCCCGTGATCAGCACGAGATCGACGCCCGGCATCGCCGCACTGTTTGCGAGCGCAGCAAGATCGGATCCGTCAATGGGCCTGCCGTCATACAGGCCGCGCGTGGATTGGCGTTTTGGAATCGCATCGAACAAGGCGCGCTCGTCCACCGCGCTTCCCCCAAAGACGAACGACAAAGATCCCGCGTTTTTCGGATCGAAGATCAACGTTCCCGGCATCCCGCTTTCGCCAGCCGCGATGGCAAGATTCTCCGCAGCGCAGCCGAGACTCGCAAACAGATGGTGGTCGTCGGGATCTACGGCCGAAAGCCGTCGCGTCAGATCCGGAAATATCGTTATGGCGCGTCGTTCGATATCGAATCGCCATGGCTGCGAGTTGTGGCTGTTGGCCGCAAGCGTCGCGTAACGGATCAGCTCGCGCGTCTCGGGCATGCGCTTCAGCAAGGCGCGCGTTGCTGCAACCGACGCCTCGTACGCCGCCATCGAGCCTTGGTCTTTCACTCCGGCATAAGCGCCGACTGCTCCGGCAAGAACAGCGCCTCCGCCACCCCAAAGAACTGTCCGTCGATCGAGCATTGTCAGCCTCTGCATTGGCTTCACGCAGAGCGCTTCCAATGCCCGCGCCCGGGTCCTTTGTGGCAAGCTCGGCTGGAAAAATTCAGTTTCGGAATATACTCAATCCGAACCGCCGCCGGATTGCCGGGGCCTCAGACTCTCGAAGAGGCGGCTCCTTGGAAAATTCCTGGCGAAATCGCGCCAAGCCTGCAGCTCATTCCTGAGCGCGCATTCGGCACAGGCGCGATCCGACGCTCGGTGCCAAACATTTTTTATATGATGGGCGCTTGATTGTGCTTTGGACATGCCTATCGGCAGCAAGGTGTAATCAAATCAATACAAAAAGCCGCAACAGCGGTGCCAGGGAGAAACGCAGCTTTGCGCATCGGATTCGTCGGTCTTGGAAATATGGGAACGCCAATCGTGCGTCGGTTGCTCGGCGCGGGGCATTCCGTTGCTGTTTTCAGCCGCAACGCCGCCCAAGGCGCCCTTCTCGCCCGCGAAGGGGCGGTTTGCGTCGAGAACCTGTCGGATCTGGTCCACCATGTCGATGCGTTGTGCGGCTGCCGCGTAACGCCTGAGGATTCGGAACTGTTGTTTTTGGCGCCCGAGACCATTGCCGCAGGCGCCCAGCGCGATTTTCTGTGCGTCGATTTTTCGACGATCGATCAGGCCACCTCCGTGCGCATATCCGATCGCCTCCGAGCCTCGGGTATCGCGTATCTCGACGCGCCGGTCAGCGGCGGACCCGGTGCCGCCGAAGCCGGCACGCTCAGCATCATGGTCGGCGGCGCTCAAGATGCCTTCGACAAGGCAAAACCGATCTTCGACGCCATCGGCTCCAACGTGGCATTCATGGGACCGCCGGGCACAGGCGTGACCATCAAGCTCTGCAACAATCTGATCACCGGCACAATGCATGTTTTGATCGCGGAAGCTTTCATTCTCGCGACAAGAGCCGGCATCGAACCGAAGAAAGTGTACGATGTGCTACGCGTGAGTTCGGCACGCAGCAACACGCTGGAGCGCGTGATGCCGCAGCATTTCCTGCCGCGCGACTTCGAACCTCGCTCGGCCCTGTCGACCATCGTCAAGGATCTCGATTGCGCCGCTGCGACCGCACGCCGTCACGGCATGACGCTGCGCCTCCCGGAAGCTGCGCGCCAATGCTTCTTGGAGGCTGTGGCCGACGGACATGGCGCCAAGGACCTCGCCGCCGTCATTCTTTCACTGGAGTCCCAGACCGCTGCAAACGCGACGTAACGCCGATGCGCAACCCACAAACACTATTTGGAGGAACGCCACATGATCAAGTTCGGACGTAAAATTGCACTCGCAGCCGCGCTATTCGCGGCGATCCCGTTGGCGGCAGCCGACGCGCAGGAACGGCTGGTGATGGCCGGGTCTTCCGCAGGCGGCACGTCGCATCTCTACTTCGCTACCGTTGCGACATTGATCAACAAATACATTCCCGGCGTCGAAGCCAGCGCGCGCAGCGGCGGCACGGCCGAAAACGTGATGCTCATCGAACGCGGCGAGATAAAGATCGGCGTAACCGAGCCCGGCGCCGCGCTGCTTCTGCAAGGCGCAGACTGGCGCGAGAAAACGCGACTGCGAACGCTCTACGCGATGTTCACGACGCCCTACCACATCATCGTTCCGGCAGAGTCGCCCGTTCGCACGATCGCCGACCTCAAGGGCAAGCGCGTGGCCGTCGGCACGCGACAGGGCGGCGAAGCCTATCTGTTCCAACGCGTCCTCGACTCGCTCGGCATGCGCGAGAGCGATTTTCGGGTCGAGTATCTAGGCAAAGGCGAAGGCATCAACGCATACAAAGACAACGTCCTCGATGCGATGTTCTATCTTTGCCCGTTGCCCTGTCCGGTCGTCACGGAGGTCGCAACGCACCCGCGCGGTGCGCGCCTCATTCCGCTGTCGGGCGACGAAGTCGGTAAGATCAAAGCGAAGTACGGCTGGTACGCCGACTTCCAGATCGAAAAGGACGTCTACACGAACGCGCTGAAGCAACGTGCGGCCGACACGCGGACCGTCACGGAGTGGAGCTACATCGTCGTGCGCGACGATTTCCCCATGGAACTCGGCTACAAGATCGTCAAAATGCTCGACGAAAAATACGACGAGCTCGTTAGCTCGTTTCGCCCGGCCGCGACATCGACCGCGCTCAACACCGCCCAAAATTCCGGCTTCGCGCTGCATGCGGCGACGCAGCGTTATCTGGCGGAGAAGGGTCTCCTCAAGTGAGTTCGACGGGCGCGATGGACGCAGTCCCGGCCGCCGGTGCGGAGCGCTATATGCGCTACGCTGCCGGCGCCATCGGGCTTTCGATGGCTGCTTTTCATCTTTATACGGCGCTCACGGTCGTCTTTTCGCCGATGATCCAACGCAGCGTCCATCTCGCCTTTGCGCTCGCCTTGCTGTTTTTGATCACGCCTGCGAGCGGAAGATCCGGTTTTCTCGACCGGATCGTCCGCGTCGTCGCGGCAATTCTTGGGGCCGTCGTTTGCATCTATGCAGCCGTCGAGTTTACCTCGCCCGCAATACTGCGCGTAATCGATCCCCTTCCGGTCGATCTTGTTCTAGGCACGATCCTGACGCTTCTGTTGCTCGAAGGCACACGCCGGACGGCGGGGCCGTCTCTCGCCATCGTCGCCGCCGTTTTCCTCGCCTACGCCTTCGCCGGTCCCTATCTGCCGGGACTGTTTGGCCACCCGGGCTTCAGCTATTCCCAAGTCGTATCCTCGATGTTCATCCGTTTGGAGGGCATCTTCGGCACCGCTTTGGGCGCCAGCGCGACATACATCTACGTTTTCATTCTTTTTGGCGCGTTCATGATGCGCATGGGCGGCGGCGATTTTTTCATACGTTTCGCCCAATCGGTGATCGGCTCCTCACGCGGCGCCTCCGCAAAAGTATCAGTTTTCGCCAGTGCGCTGTTTGCCACCATAACCGGAACAGGACCCGCAAATGCCGCGGCAGTTGGCACTGTCACAATCCCCACGATGATGCGAAGCGGCTATTCGGGGCGGATCGCGGCGGCGCTCGAAGCTGCGGCCTCGGTCGGCGGACAGATTATGCCGCCAATCATGGGCGCCTCGGCCTTCATCATGGCGGATCTGCTGAACGTCCCTTATTTCGAGATCGCAAAGGCCGCATTGATTCCGGCATGTATGTATTTTATTGCACTTTTCATCACCGCCGATCTGGAAGCCGCGCGCCATGGACTCAAAGGCACGCCACGCGACGAGCTGCCCAAGATGGGGGATGTGATCCGCGAAGGTTGGCATTTTCTCGTTCCCGTCGGGGTGCTGATTTATCTTCTTGCGATCGAACAGATTTCGCCGAGCCGCGCCGGTGCGTGGGCTGCTCTGTCGTTCATACCGGTGTGGCTCGGCCGCGAACTGATTGCCCGACGCAGGATAGAATGGCGCAATATTCTCGATGCCCTCGAAGAAGCCTCGCGCGGCGCGGTCATGATCGCCGCTGCCTGCGCGATCATCGGCATTGTGATGAACGTGACTGACCTGACCGGTCTCGGCTTGAAGTTTACTTCGCTGATCGTGGGCTTCTCGGGGGGCACATTGATCGGCCTTCTGGCCGTCACGGCTCTGGCCGCGATCCTGCTTGGGACAGGACTTCCCACCACGGCAACCTATCTGATCGTCGCAATCATGGTGGCACCGGCGCTAATCAAAATGGGCGTGCCGCCGATCGCCGCGCATCTGTTCGTTTTCTATTTTGGCGTCGTTTCCGACCTCACGCCGCCGACAGCCGTATCGTGCTACGTGGCGGGCGGTATCGCTGGCGAATCCGGCATGAAGGTCTCGGTATCCGCCACGCGCATCGCATTGCCCGCATTGATCGTACCGTTCATGTTCGTCTACCAGCCTGCCCTGCTGCTGCAGGGGGAATGGATCGATATCGTCCTCGCGACGGCAGCAACTCTCGCAGGCATTCTGGCGGTATCCGCCGCGATGATCGGCTACTGGCGCCGCCCAATGTCGATGATCGAACGCGTTGCGGCAACCCTCGCTGGCGTTTTGCTGATCTTCCCCGATCGCTTGGTCGGGCTCTTCGGCCTTGCGATCCTCGCGGGCCTCGCGTTCCTGGGCAACGCCAAACCGGCGTCGGCCAAATCGGAGTGAGCGATATGGATGTTGCCTATCTGGGCGCCGTCGCGCCGTTCGAAGTATCGCCGCTGACGCCGGGTTTCGGCGCGTCGATTGGGGGCGCAGATCTGTCCAGCCCCCTTCATCTTGACGCGCTCAAGACAGTTTTTCGAGACCATCGTCTCGTTGCAATTCGCGGACAGGCCTTGTCCAACGAAAAACTGTATGCCTTTGCGAGCATCTTCGGCGCGATCGAAGGGCATACGGTGCGCCAGCACGATGGTTCGAAATGGGATGCGGTGCACACGGTCACCAATCTGGACCTGGACGGCAACCCGGTCGAGAAACCCTTCATCAACTCGAACTACTTTTGGCACACCGACAAGTCGTTCCTGCGGAAGCCGGCGCTGGCGACCATGCTGCATGCAGTCGAACTTCCGCCCAAGGGCGGCGATACGCAGTTTGCCGACATGACGGCCGCGTACCGCGCGCTGTCCGACGGCACCAAAAAGCGGATCGAGGGAATGCGTGTCGTCCATTCGCTTGAATATATGCGGCGCTTCACGGGCAGCGCGCCGCCGACCGAAGACGACCTTGCCTCCGCCCCGCCGATCGCGCATCCCCTGGTGCGTACGCACCAGGAAACGGGCGAAAAGTCGCTGTATCTCGGTATGTATTGTTCGCATATCGACGGCTTGCCGATCGACGAAGGCCGCAAACTGGTCGAGGAACTGCAAGCGCACGCGACGTCGGATCGCTTCGTCTACAATCATGTTTGGCAAAGTGGCGATCTGATGGTTTGGGACAATCGCTGCACGCTGCATCGCGCCATCGCAAACTACGAGATGGGCAAGTACCGCCGCGTGCTGATGCGCGTTGTCGTGAAAGGCGACGCGCCTTTCTAACTCAAGCCGAAAGCCAGCGCGCGGCGTTGGCCAACAAGCGGCGATGCGCCGGCGCTTCGAGCGACCTTCGGTCGTGTCCGAGCGTGTCGCAAACCACCCGACCGTTCTTGTACGTTCGCGCCCAGACTGCCGGCCACGCACCCTTGTCGTGCGCCGTTGCGCGCACGGTTGCCAGCGGCTCGACATCCGGCAGCAGGTCGAGTTCGCTGTAAGCCTCGTCGTCGTCCAGATCGAAGGCGGACACCCCTGTCATGACCGGGTGGGCCGCAACGATCGGCGCCACATGCACGGGTCCGCGCGGCGGATGACTTGAAACGCCCCACCGCCAGACGCCGCCCGCGATATCGCGCAACCCCGGCCAGTTGTCGAAACAAATCAGGCCGGTATGCAGTACCAGAAGCCCGCCTCCCTGCGCGACATGGGCTTCCAACGCCGATTGCCCGCGCGCCGAAAGCGAAAAGCCCCACTGCGCCCGATGCGGCGCGTATTTTTCGCCGGTACGCATGCTCCAGCGCAAAGCATAGAGCGTCGCGAGCCGGTATTTTCCGGTGGCAAGGCTTGCAAGACCCGCCTCGATATCTTCGGTGATATCGCTGCGGCAGCCCGCGTCGGCAAGGCATGCGGCAAGGGCTTGCGACGCGTCCGCGAACGGATGCCCGATGCCGCCGGTCAAGACCAAATTCGCCATCCCGTCGGTCATCGTCTCACCTTCGGCGCCGGACGTGGCATCTGAAGCTTCAAGCTGAATGACACGCCGCCATCGACCATCAGATGTTGACCGTGGATGTAGCGCGCCTCGGGCGAGGCAAGGAAGAAGACGGCATTCGCCACGTCTTCCGCCATGCCCAAAGAGCGGGCGGGCACGGTCTTCGTGCGCAACTCCCGCACGGATTCGTCCCGATAGATCGGCTCCGACATGCCCGCGTCGATGAAGCCCGGCCCCACCGCATTGACCCGAATTCCGCGCGGCGCCAGCGACAAAGCAAAATGCTGCGTAAGCGCCGCAAGCCCCGCCTTCGCCGCCGGATAGGCGCCCGCGTCCGGGCTGGGCGCCAATGCGTTGAGCGACGTAATGTTCACGATGGCGCCTTCCTTGCGTTCGACCATCCGTTTCGCTGCCGATTTCGAAACGATGAAGGCCCCAACAAGATTGACGTCGATGACGAACCGAAAATCTTCGGCCGAGTGCTCCAGCAGATCCCCAAAACGGACGACCCCCGCATTGTTGACCAAAACATCGGGCGAATGGCCGAATTTGCCGGCGATCTTGTCCATTGCGGCTTCGATCGACGCTTCGTCGGTTACATCGCCGACGACAGCCAGAGAGCCAGGCAGCGTCGCGGCCGCATCGTCAAGCGCCTTGGCGTCGAGATCGAGCAACGCCACGCCGTCGTCGTTGGCATGGAAGCGCTTCGCGATCGCGAGCCCCAACCCGCCGGCAGCACCGGTGACCAAGACGACGCGTTTGGCTTTGAGCATCTTTTTCGAATCCTAAAGGGGCGCTTGCACGATGCCGCCGTCGACTTGGATTGCAGCCCCGGTCAGATAGCTTGCACGTTCGGATGCCAAAAACACTATGACGTCGGCAATTTCCTCCGGTGTTCCAAAGCGCTCGGCTGGAATCGACCTTGCAATATCGACGGCAACAACGTCGCTATCTTTGCCGGCTGCTTTCGCCCGCGCATCGACCACTTGGCGCAGACGATCCGTTTCGGTCCAACCCGGACAAACCGTGTTGACGGTGATCCCGTCGGCGGCGACTTCGCCTGCCAGCGTTTTTGCCCAACCGACCGCGCCAAGACGTATTCCGTTCGACAGCATCAAGCCCGCGATCGGCTGGCGCACGCCGTAGGAACTGACATTGACGATCCTGCCCCAGCGTTGCGCCCGCATCGCGGGCAATACCGCGCGCGATGCGCGGATCGCGGACATCAGCGTCATCTCGAAGGCGTGCTGCCAATCGTCGTCGGTCAACGCCTCGAATTTTCCTGGCTTCGGGCCGGCCGCATTGTTGACCAAGACATGCGTTGCGCCGAACGCTGCCGAGACTTTCGCGACAAAACCGATCAATGACGCTTCGTCCGATACGTCGGCCTGTGCCGCAAGCACCTCGCCGCCAAGACGCGCCACGTGCGCGCGCGCGGCTTCAAGCCGGCTGGCGTCGCGTCCACAGATCGCAACTTTTGCGCCTTCGCGCGCGAAGCGAACCGCGCACGCAAGACCGATGCCCGCCGTTCCGCCGAGAACGATCACGGATTTTCCGTCGAGGCCGAGTTCCATTATGTCGGGACCTTCATTGCGGTCGTTTCTTTGCGACCGTGCCGTTTTCGGGGTCGTAATAGCTTCGCTGCTCGAAGTAGGTGCCGGCGGCCACGGTGATCCCCCAAGTTCCGTCGACTGTCGCCACGAAGGAGTGGATATCGGCAGGCGGCGCAACCAATGCCGTGTCGCCAGGTACGAGCGTCCGGTCGTCCACGACGCGCAGCTTCGCTTTGCCTTCGATTTCGCCGTCGTCAATGCGTTCGTAAACCGTGTGCTTTACCTCGCCGCTGTAGATCCCCATCGTTTCCCAGTTTCCATGGTCGTGCGCGGGGATCCGCTTTCCCTTCGGCAGCTCGAACAGAAGAATCGACAGATCGCCGTCGTAGTAGAGATAGAAGGAGGTGGCGACGTGGTTGCCCGCGCGCGGAACGCCCTTCGCGCGCAGATCGGGCAGCGCCAAAAGCTCGGCGAACGGACCTTGCAGCGCTTTGGCCAAGGCGATGGAATCGTCGCTATGCGCGGCGACGGCACTTGCAACCGCGCGGATCGCGCGTGCGGATGTCGGAACACTCATTTCGCGGCCTCCATTTTGGATTTGCAGCTCGCAAGCACGTTGCGCGTGGCGGCCACGGCGCGTCGCGCGCGCGCTTGTGCGGGAACAGTGCGTGCCAAGTCGCGCATGGGCACTTCGATCAGGATCGGCAGATCGACGGGCAATGCGTCCAACATGCCGATCAGATCAAGTTCGCCTTCGCCTGGGAACATCCGCTCGTGAACCGCGGTATGAAGCTGTTCCTCGCGCGAGGGATTGGCCGCGTGCAGCGCATCGCAGATATGGAAATCGCCAAATGCCGAAGGATCGACAGCGGAAATCTGCGCGGACCTGCCGTGCGAACGGTCAAAATGCAGCGCATCCAAGGCAATCTTCAGATCCTGTTTGCCTATCGCATGGCGCAACGCCAGCGCCGCCGAAAGATCCGGCGTGGCAGACCAGGATACGAACTCGAAATGCGTTTCCAATCCAACGTTCGTTGCCGCTTCAGTCAAGCGCCCGACATTCTCGGCCAGGCGCGAAAATTCGGCGTCGTCGGCGTTGGTCAGCACGAACCGCGCCCCCAACGCCGCCGCCGCTTCGCAGAATGGCGCGAAGAGGCTCGCATCGACCGACGGCGTCAAGCGGACCGTGCTTGCCTCCAGCACGGCCATACCTTCGCCGTGCAAAACCTCGACGACCGCGCGTTGCAACGCAACATCCGTGGCAATCGGCATCAACGCATCGCCGTTCGACCCGCCCGCCAAACGCATGCCGACATGCGTGCAGCCCACTTGCGCGGCGACGCGGACGGCATCGAGCGGGCAGAGTTCGGGCGCCGTATGATAGGCGAGCGATAGCGCACGCATCCGGCTCACGCCCCTTCGAGCGGCGGCGGACGCATTCCACCGTGCTGCGCCCAAGTCTGGGCGACATGCCAGCCGCAATCCACCGGGATGTTGACGCCGGTAATCGCCGAGGCACGCGACGAGGCGAGAAACTCGATCGTCTCCGCCACCTCGTCGGGTTCGACCGCGCGACCCAGCGCCGTAAACTCGCCCGGATGTGCCGCGTAGCGGCCAGCGGCAATGCGCTCCATAACGCGCGGCACCAGCGTTGAACCGGGCGATACGCAATTGACGCGCACGCCCGCACGACCCCACTCGCCCGCCAGATTGAGCGTCAGCGCCACGACCGCAGATTTGGAGGTGCCGTAAGCGTAAACCGGCATCGACCCCAGCGCCGCGATCGAGGCAACATTGACGATGCTGCCGACGCGTCGGCGCGCCATGCGCGGTCCAAACTCGCGATTCAGAAGATAGGTGCCTGTCAGATTGATGCGCATTATGCGCTCCCATTCTGCAACCGGCAGCTTATCGGGCGGCACATTGTCTTGGAAGATGGCAGCGGTAACGACAAGCGCGCGCGCGCCGCCGTCCACCGCATCGACCGCAGCTGCAAACGCCGCGACCGAAGCTTCTTCGCCGACATCGACAGCAACGCCGACACCGCCCAGATCGAGCGCCAAAGCCCGCGCTGCGTTGCCGTCCAGATCGCCGATCGCGATGCGCCAGCCGCGCTTGGCCATCAATCGCGCCGTCGAAGCCCCGATCCCTTGAGCGCCGCCCACGATGACCGCCAGCGGCTTGCTTTCGCCCATGGCCGTCATGCAGTTTTTCGCAGGAAGCGGCGCGCGTTGTCGGCGAATTCGGGGCGGACGACGCCATGCTGCCCGTCTTCGGGCTGGTCCCAGCCGGCGAAGTTCGTACCGAACACGACGCGATCAATGCCGACTTTGTCGACAAGAAACTGCAAGGCCAGATCGTCGTTCAAGTGTGCGTCGAACCAGAAGCGGCGCAGCATGGTTTCAAACGCGCCGTCCTTTTTCATCGACGCTGTTGCCCATGGCCGCTTGCGTCCCGCCTGCGCCAGACGTGCAGCCGAAAAAACGGCACTCCCCCCGCCATGGCTGATCCATACGTCGAGCTTCGGGTGGCGCTCCATGACGCCGCCAAAAATTAACGTCGCGACCGCGATGGTTTCCTGCGCCGCAAAACCGACGATGACGTCGAGATCGAAGCGCTTGAGCGCCGGATCGCCCGGCGGACCGTCGATCCCGGCAGGGGCCGGATGCAGGCAAAGCGGCACGTCGAGGCGCACGAACATATCGTAGAGCTTGTCGAACGCCGGGCTGTGCAGCGGTTCGCCCGCAAACTCGGTGCCCGTGGCTGCGCCCCAAAGCCCGAGCTCGCAGACCGCGCGTTCCAGCTCCTCGGCCGCCGCATCGGGCGCCTGCATCGGCAGCGAGGCAAACCCCGCCAGACGGCCGGGATACCGGCGCACGAGCGCCGCCAGCGCGTCGTTGAATTTCCGGCAAAATGCGATCGCCGACTTCGCGTCGATATAATGGAAATAGGTCAGCGGGCTCGGAGAGACGACTTGGAAATCGATATGCGCGGCATCCATCCGCTGAATTCGTAAATCGGGATCGGTAAAGGGCGAGTTCTTGTGCTTGACGCCCAGAATCTTGTAGTTGCCGACCCGATACCAAGTTTGGCCATTCTCGTCGGTGCCCTGCTCGGGCCCGTGCGGCCCGGCGGCGCCATCGGTTGCCGCCAAGCGAACATGGGCGTGCAGGTCGATGCATTTCGCGGTCAAGATGGTCACGAATCTCTCCCAACCCAATCGGTCGATCGCCTGCCCTTTGCGGACGCGAGACGCTCTTTATATTGATACAAGTGTGGAAGCCCGTGTCGGCGTCGTCTAAGACACCTTCGCTTCATGGTCATACCGAAATTGTTTGACCGTCGGAGATGGACCGGATGTACTGCGTGAAACGTCGGAACTGAAACGGTTTTCGGAGGAACGGCGATGCGCAGCCGCCAATTCGAGTGCTTCGTTTGCATCTGCGAAACCGGCAGCATCACGCGCGCTGCGGAAAAGCTGAATATTGCACAGCCGGCATTGGGCATCCAGTTGCGGATGCTCGAACGGGAGTTCGGAGCGCAACTGGTAACGCGAAGCTCCGCCGGTACAGTCCCGACGGCCGCAGGCGCCGTTTTACTGGTTGAAGCGCGGAAGATACTGGCGCGGCTTGCCGAACTCAAACGCCGCCTCGGCGAGATCGAGGGACGCCAACCGGCTGCGATCCGCGTGGGGATGCCCGCGAGTTTGACAGGCCATCTTACCAGCCGCCTGCTGGCGCGCGCGCGCGACGAGATATCGTCGCTTCACTTGTCCATTGTCGAAGGGCCCAGCAACCAAATCGTCGAACAGGTTCAGTCTGGACGCCTCGATGTCGCCGTCGCGTTCGAGGCAAGAGCTGCAAGCGACCTTCTCATCGAGCCGATTCTGGACGAGTTTCTCTGTTTGATCGTCGCATCCGGATCGCGTTACGGGCAGGCCAAGCCGATCAAGCTGGAGGCGCTGCGCGACATCGATTTGACGATGCCGGGCGAAGGCGACGTCGTGCGCCGCATCCTGAAGGACACGATGCACGCGTACGGCCTCCAGCCGCGTATCGTCTACCCCGTCACGTCGATGCCCGCGATGGTCGATATCGTAGTCCAAGGTCTCGCCTGCGCCGTGCTGCCCAAAGGCGCCGTCGCGCGCGAGATCGCCGAAGGCAAGCTCATCGCGCGCCAGATCGTACAACCCGACCTCAAGCGCACGCTGTCGCTCGTGCGTGGCGCAGAGTCGTCCACAACGCCGGAATTCACGCGACTATGCCGGATGATCGACGAGACGCTGCGCCAGATCGGATCGGAAAACGCGCATTTCGCGCCGTTCGGCGCGGCGGGCGCCAAACCGACCAAAATAGCGTCACAGGGACGGCCGAGGCGGCGCAGATCGACGCGGGGCAAGGTCGAGCGTTAGTCGGCGTTTGCTCATTGGCGGGACCGGCGCATCCAATCTCGCGATATCCCCGGATCGCGCCCGACGCCTATGCGACCAGGAATCCCGCTCCGACAGGATCGTTGCGGTCGATCACCCAACGGGCCGTGCCCATGATCTCGGCCGTCCCTTTGACAGTCGGGCGAACGGCGCGCGTTCCGTTCAAGCTGGTTTCGCCGATAAGGCAACCTTCGAACGTTCCGCTCCCGAGCAGGCCTTCCGAGCGGATGGGCTGGTGCAACTTCAACAGGCTGCGCGCTTCGAACATCGCCATCATGGCGCTTGTCCCTGTTCCGCCCGGCGAACGATCGAGCTGGCCTGCCGAAAAAACGTGGACATTTTTGTAGAATGCGCCCGGAATCGTCGCGTCGTGCCAGAAGGTCACAAAGTTGAAGTTGTGAATATGGCTCGATGCCGGATGCTGGATGACGACCTTTTCGCGCAATTGCTCGCGCGCCATCACGCCCAGACGGGACAGTTCCGACCCGTATTCCGGACCGATGCGCAGCGCCGTCCCGCGCACGTCGATGATCCCGAAATAGTTCCCGCCCCAGACGATATCCGCCTTGAGCGACCCGATGCCGGGAAGTTCGAGGGGCACGTCCTGGGCGGCGACGTAGGCCGGAACGTTCTCGAAACGCGTCCAGTTTACGTTGGGGCCGTCGCTGGCAACCTCCGCCGTGACCGGGCCTGCCGTCGTTTCGAAACGGATCGTCGTCGTGCTGCCCTCGCCACGCGGCACGAAACCCAGCGCAACCATCGCCATGCCGACCGCTATCGTGCCGTGGCCGCACATATGGGAATACTGGGTTCCGTCGATATAGATCAATCCCGCGTCGTAGCCGGGTCCCGACGGCGGCGTCAGGAAAACGCCGAACATGTCTTTATGGCCGCGCGGCTCGCGCATCAGGGCACAACGCAACCAATCATAGTTTTCTTCCAAAAACTTGCGCTTCTCGAGGATGCTCGAACCCGGCGGGTATGGAATGCCGCTATGGATGATGCACAGCGGTTCGCCCTCGGTATGGGTGTAGACGACATCGAATACATCCTGCTTGCGCATTCTCTGGCTCCTTCAATGGGGTTTGGCCGAAACGACCGAAGCGTTTATTCGGGCGTCACCGGCCGAAATATTTTTTCTGGATTCCGCTGTCGAGCCTGCCTGCAAGCAAGGTCAACGGCAGGATGATGGCGGCGAAGATCAGCGCCACGGCCGTCAGGACCTCAAGCGGCCTGAACGTGTGGATGCTGATCCGCTGTCCTTGATAGAGAAGCTCCCCGACCGCGACATATCCTGCGAGCGCCGTCGACTTTATCGTCAGCACGCATTGGCTGACGAACGGCGGAAGTATGCGAATGAACGCCACCGGTCCTGCGATCCGCCGAAGTATGTCGAATTTTCCCATGCCTATCGCTTGTGCTGCTTCGATCTGCCCGCGATCGACGGATTGCAAGCCGGCCCTGAAAATCTCCGCGAAGAAGACGGACGTGTAGAGCGACAGCGCGATCACGACAGTCATGAACCCGTCGAGCGTCAATCCGGTGACGACAGGAAGGCAGTAATAGAACCACACGACCCAGACGAGGGACGGCACGGATCGCGTGAACTCGATGAAGGCCCCGCTCGTGTACGAGAGCAGCTTCGAAGGGCTCATGCGAAACAGCGCGAGAAGCAGCCCCACGACGACCGAGAGAAAAATCGTGCCGCCGAGCACCTCGAAAGTCACGCGCAGCCCGTCTGCGAACGCCTCGCGATACTCCCACACCACCGAAAAATCCCAGTCGTAGCTGATCGGTTTCATCGTGCTCTCCTAGACTTCGCGCGCAGCCTGTCGCCCGTACCGCGACAGAAAGGCGCGCGTGCGCGGATTCGTCGATGCAGAAAAGATGTGATCGGGCGAACCGCGATCGGCGATGATGCCGCCTTCGAGAAAAAGCACCTGATCGCAGACGTCGCGGGCAAATCCCATTTCGTGCGTCACGACGATCATGGTCGTGCCGTTGCGCGCGAGATCCGCCATGACGCCGAGCACTTCGCCGACCAGCTCCGGGTCCAGTGCCGATGTCGGTTCGTCGAACAGCAGAACCTTCGGATCCATGGCCAAGGCGCGTGCGATCCCCACGCGCTGCTGCTGTCCGCCGGACAGGCGCGAGGGATACTCGTTCTCCTTCGCCCGCATTCCGACGCGCGCCAGCGTGTCGCGCGCGACTTTGACGGCTGCCGACTTCGGCATACGCTTGATGGTTACGAGACCCTCCATGACGTTTTCCAGCGCATTCATATGGGGCCACAGATTGAACGACTGGAACACCATCGCCATCCGGGCGCGCTGGCTCTGCAGAACGACCGGGGCGACGGCGCGGCGCGTGCCGTTCGGCTCTTCGACGATCCCCACCGCCTCGCCGTCGAGTAGGATGGTCCCGGCGGTCGGCGTCTCGAGAAAATTGATGCATCTGAGCATCGTCGATTTTCCCGATCCGCTGGGACCGATCACGCCAAGAATTCCCCGCCGATGCAGATCGAAGCTGACGTCCTTGAGCACGTGCAGATCCCCGAAGCTTTTCTTCAGGGACCGCACGGCAAGTACGGGGCGCTCCATCTCGTGCGACAATAGGGTCTCCATCGGGCGTTCGGGCGCGCGGATGGGCTCAGGCCATGTTGAGGTACTTGTCCCAGATGGCCCCAAGCTCGCCGCGCTGCTCCATGAAACGCAGGGTGACGTTGAGCCATTCCTTCAGATCCTCGGCGCCGCTCCTGACCGCGAGATTCTGGTCGGATTCGAATTTCGGCGTCGGCAGAATGAATTGTCCGCGGCGACGACGCGCAATGTACTGCTTGGCCTGAATGGAATCGAGCACGGCGATCTGGGCCCGGCCGCTCTCGATTTCGAGGATCACGGCGTCGAAGCTCTGCACCTTGACCCATTGCGCTTTCGTCAGAACATTCTCGATCAGACGCGTCGAGGCCGAACCTTCGACGCCCGCGATCCGGATCGAGGAATTGTTCGCCGCCTCCCAGGTCGACAGGTCGGGCGGGTTCGGCGCCGTCACGAGCAGGCCCCATGCGATCGCGCCCATCGGCCGTGTGAAGCCGACCGCCAGCGCGCGCTCCGGCGTTGCAGCGAAAGATGCCATCACGTCGAAGCGATCGGTCTGCAGGCCCGCAACGGCGGTTCCCCATTGCGTTTCGACGAACTCGACTTTGACCTTGAGATACTCGCCGACGGCTCGCATTACGTCGGGCGCGACGCCCTGCCAGTCGCCGGTCGGCGGCTTGATGTAGACGGGACTGAAGACGGCGGCGCCGACGCGCAGCGTTCCGCGCTGCCGGATGCGCGCAAGCTCGCCGCCGCCCGCAGGCGCTGCGGCGGGTGCTTGCGCTTGGGCCAGGGTCGGCCCGACTGCCAGACCAGCGAGTGCCGAAGCTGCGAAAAGGGCGTGGCGGCGATCAATGGCGCTCATGATTGGGTCTCCTGTTCGAGTTGCTCCGGCGTCCCGCTTGTTTGTTCGGTCGCCAGAAATTCACTGTCCAATCACGAACCTCGCGTCGCGCGTTGGCAAGTGAAAATGCAGCAAGGCCCCGGTTCCCGCCGGGCAATCGACGCGCGATCCAAACGCCTCGTCCTGGCGGGACAAAGCGGCTATCCTGCCGGAAACGGATTGTCCTGAAAGCGGGAGCCGGTTTGCGTCGCTACGATCTCCATACGTTGCAGCTATTCGCTTCGATCGCGGCAAGCAGAAGTCTTGCGAAGACGGCCGAACAAGTGCGCCTCACGCCATCGGCAGTCAGCAAGCGGATCACCGAGCTCGAAAAACAGCTTGGCAGCAAACTTCTCTTGCGGCTGCCCCACGGCGTGGACCTTACAAACGCCGGCCACGTCGTGGCACGATATGCCGAAGACGTCCTCGCCCGCACCTCAATGATGTCGCTCGACCTTCGGCAGACGTCGCGCGGCGAAAGCGGCGAGGTCACGATCATGAGCAATACGACGGGCTTGCTGCTCGGTCTTGGCCGCGACGTGGCGGCATTTCGACGGCGCCATCCCAAAGTCTCCGTCAAGATCGTGGAATGCATGAGCCCGGAAGTCGTCGATGCGCTCTTGCAGGGGCGAGCCGATCTCGGCGTTTGCTCGCTCGGCATCCCAAGACACGGGCTCACGGCGTTCGCCTATGTCGAGACACCGCTTGTCCTGGCCGTCTATCGAGGCCACCCCCTCGTCGGCCGTGCCGCGATACGCTATCGCGACACGATGAAATATCCGCACATCGTCCGTACGGCGCGGAGCGCGCAGTCCTACGGGCCCGAACAGGCAGGCGAGCCCATCGAAGGCGCGGGCGGCCTGACCGCTGCCATCGACAGTTTCGAAGGCATGATCGAATTGATCGATGCGAAAATCGGGATCGGCGTAATGCCGGCCATTGCGCTGGAGCGACGCCGCATGCCGGGCATCGTCGGGGTTCCATTGTCGGACGACTGGGCGGTTTTTCGCATCGGACTGATGCACGATGCCGCCATCGTGCGCAATCCGTCGGCCATTTTGCTCCTGCAATGGCTTCGCGAGACTGCAGCAAAGTAGCCGCCCTCCCGCGGAACGAACGTCCTCACTCGCTGGCGACGCAAAGAGGCTGCCAGCGCCGCTGGCCGCGCGGCGGTGCCGTTGGAGACGGTCGGTGCCGTGCTTCTGTTGGGCTCAGCTGCGTGCAGCTACAAGGCGAGCCTCGCGTTCATCGGCGAAATGCGGCAAGACTTGCCCGACAATGCTCCCGTTAGTTCGAAACTCGGAAGGCGAAAACCCAAATGCGACGCGACCTTGGAGTCATCGTTTTCCCCGAGTTCTTCCAGACCGAGGGCGTCGCGCAAGTGCTCGACAATCTCCAGCAGCGCACCGGTCTCGATGCGATCGCAACGTCGCCCTACGTCATGCGACCAACGCATGACGGCGACGGCGGGCGCGAGCCGCCGATCGACGGCGGGGCGGGCTCGGTGCGCCTGCTCGACCGGCCCTTATGGGGAAGGCGCGAATTGTTCGTTCGAACATCCGTCGCGTACGAACCCAATCGTGCGTTTTACGAAGGCTTGCGCTACCAGCCGCCGACGCCCGACAATCATACAGCGACAGATGGGTCGCTCGTCGCCAAAGCGTTGGCGCAGGCCCGCCAGCGCGGCTTGCGCACTTATTTGCAGATCCAAGCGGCAATACCGCCCGGATACCGCGTTCAGTTTGGCGGCCCCGATCCCGACGACGAACCGCGCCATGTCGATGGCAGCATCGTCGCTGATCGGCTTGACAAGAACGGGTCGCTGGCGAGTCCGCATATCCGCGACTACACCGTCGCGCTGCTGAAGGATCTTGCGCACGCCTATCCCGACATCGACGGGTTTCATATCGACTGGCCCGAATATCCCCCCTACACGCTCGACAGCGCGTTTTTGGATTTCGCTCGCCACGCCAAGTCGGCGGCGGCTCGAATGGGGCTCGATTTCGACGAGATGGTTGCCGACACGGCGCGCTGCCACGCTTGGCTTACGCAGCGCTTGACGCTCGACGAACTCGCGCGCGGCGACTTAGGGATCGGCGCTTTTCCCGGCGTCGTCGCCATGTGCGGCTTGAAGGCCCGCCTGGCTGCCGAATGCGCGGCCGCTTGGCGCGCGGCAGTTCCCGGCAAACAGATCGTGCTGCGAAGTTTTCCGCCGCCTTGGACAGCAATCTCCGGTTTTTCGTTCGAAGCGATGGCACCTTTTGCCGACGCCATTTCGGTCAAGCTTTTCACGATGCATTGGCCGATGATGGTGGGATCGTGGACAGCGCGTCTGCTGCGCGACAATCCGGCGCTCGGTTCCGTCAAGAGCGTCGCGCCGCTTGTCGCAAAGATTTTCGATATCGCGGACGCGCCCGACGAATTTGGCGATGCCATCGGCCGATATCCGGAACCGGATGCGGCGCACCCGGTCGGCCAGGCTGCGATGGCGCGCAAAATCGAAACGGCGCGTCGGCGCAGCGCGCCGACTTCCGTCTACGCAATGGCGCACGGGTACGGCCCCGCCGACGATTTTCACGCGCGACTGTCGACGGCGTGGGCGTCGTCGGATCGCAAAGCTTGGATCAATCGCTACGGGTATCTTTCCGACAAGAAGCTCGACATTATCGGGCGGGTTTGTCGGCCGCCAAATTGAACATTGCATTCTCTGCTTCGGCGGTGGAGCGCGACAAACTTTAACGATCATGCTGGGCTACATGGATGGTCTTTGCTAGCCGGTTCAAGACCGCCAGTCTGCGGCACCAATAGGCTTGGTGCGGGTACCCTCCCCCATCAGGTCATTGTCTGCACGCGTAAGACAGCCCCAGCGATGGCGCCTCTTGTAAAAACCGAAAACTGTTCAAACAAACCGAACCCGCTCTGGATCAGGCGGCGGCTTGGACAGCAGAAACGACGAAGGCACAGCAAAATTTGCGGTCACATCCGCCAATTGACTCGAAAGCACCCAAAACGTCAGTTAATTTGGCCGTTGATACCTTCATCAGGGTAGTATCGGCTCCAGTGACAAGCGGCGCGCATCAAGGCGCCGCGACACGCAAGCAGGAACGATGGCGCGGAACTCGTCCCAACGACGTGGCGCGGATACGCGGCGCAACTGCGCGCTGCGCAAGAACCGCTGGGGCAAACAGCGCCGGATGGCGCTTGCCTTGGGGTTGGTGGCCGGCCTGCCGTTCGCGGGCATAGCGCAGGCACAAACCCTGCCGCAGGGCGGCGTGGTGGTGGGGGGTGCCGGCACCATCCAACAGACCGCGCCCAACCAGCTGACCATCAACCAAGCCACGCAGAACCTCGCCATCAACTGGAATAGT
>CAMDLT010000031.1 GCA_945901855.1 Asaia bogorensis
TCCGCAATGGTCGCGACCTTGAGGCCGTGGAACTGCGCGAACTTCACCAGGTCGGGCAGGCGCGCCATTGTGCCGTCATCGTTCATGATCTCGCAGATCACGCCTGCGGGCAGCAAGCCCGCCATGCGCGCGATATCGACGGCCGCTTCGGTGTGGCCCGCGCGCACGAGCGTGCCGCCGTCGCGCGCCACCAGCGGAAAAATATGGCCGGGGCTGACGATGTCGCGCGCGCCCTTGCCGGGATCGATCGCGACCTGCACCGTGCGCGCCCGGTCATGCGCCGAAATGCCGGTCGAGATGCCGTCGCGCGCTTCGATCGAAACCGTGAACGCGGTCTGGTGGCGCGAGGCGTTGTCCGCGCTCATCAGCTTCAGGCCCAGCGTTTCGCAGCGCTCGCGCGTCATCGAAAGGCAGATCAGGCCGCGCCCGTATTTGGCCATAAAATTGATCGCCTCGGGGGTGGCGAACTGCGCCGGGATCACAAGGTCGCCCTCGTTTTCGCGGTTTTCGTCGTCGACCAGAATGAACATGCGGCCGTTGCGCGCGTCTTCGACGATTTCGTCGATCGACGACAGGAACGCCACTTCGGTCTGGCCAGTCGCCAAAATTTCCATTTGGCGCGGGGTAGGTTTGAAGGACACGGTTTTCGCTTTCAGGATTTGGCGAGGATGCGCGCAACATAGCGCGCCAGCGCATCGACTTCCATGTTGACGCGAAAACCGGGTTTGAGCGTGCCCAAAGTCGTCGCACTCCAGGTATGCGGAATGATGTTGACGCCAAAATGTGCCCGGCCATCGGCAAGGTCGGCGACTTCGTTGACCGTCAGCGACACGCCGTCGAGCGCGACCGACCCTTTGGGCGCCAGATAGCGCGCAAAGGCCGCCGGCGCTGCGAACACCAGCCGCCACGAACCCTGCTCGGGTGTTGCCGACACAAGCTCGGCCGTGCAATCTACATGGCCCGACACGATATGCCCGCCAAGCTCGTCGCCGACGCGCAAACTGCCCTCCAGATTGATCTGCGACCCCACCGCCCAGCCGCCCAGCGTGGTTTTGGAGAGGGTTTCGCTCGACGCCTCGACCGCAAACCAGCCCGGCCCCTTGGCGATGGCCGTAAGACAACAGCCCGAACATGCGATTGAAGCGCCAATGGCAAAAGCCGCCGTGTCGAGTTTGGTTGCGACTTCGAAGCGCGTGTCGCTGGCCGCGCTGGCAGGGGCTAGGGCGCGGATCTGGCCGCGATCGACGATGATGCCGGTAAACATGCGGGCGAACTTATGTCGCCCGCGTCCAGGATTCCAGTACATCCTCGCCGCACGGCGAAACCCCCGTCCGCACGAATTTGGGCGCGTGCGCCAGCCGGTCGATCCCAAACGGCGCCACGACCGCCAATCCGTCGCCGCCAATCACCAATCCGGTCCCAAAACGCACGATCCGATCGACCAGATCAGCGCGCAAAAATGCCGCCGCCAAATAGCCCCCGCCCTCGAGCAGCACGCGCGTGAGGCCCCGCTTGCCCATCTCGGCCAGGATCGCGCCCGGATCCAAGAAGCCGCTTGGCTCCGGCGGCAAGCGCACGAGTTCGACGCCGCAATCGGCAAAAACTTTGGCGCGGGCCGCATCGACATCCGCACGCACGAAAAACCACGTCGGCACGTCTTTGGCGCTCGCGACGAGCTTCGAGGTCAGCTGCGTGCGCAAGCGCCCGTCGACGACCGCACGCACGCGCTTGGCGCCCTCGGTTCCCGGCAGGCGTACATCCAGCATCGGGTTGTCGGCAGTCGCGGTGCCGGAGCCCACCAGGATCGCGTCGTGCGACAGGCGCAGCGCATGCGCGTTTGCGCGCGCCGTATCGCCGGTGATCCAGCGGCTTTCGCCCTTGTGCGTGGCAATGCGCCCGTCGAGCGTGGTCGCCATCTTGAACGTGACCAGCGGACGCCCGTCGCGCACGCGAAGAAAAAACCCCTGGTTGAGTTCGGCGGCTTCGTGGCTGCGCACGTTTTCGACGACCGCGATGCCGGCTTCGCGCAATCTGGCGAACCCGGCGCCCGACACGCGCGGATCCGGATCGCCCACGGCCGCGACCACGCGCGACACGCCAGCGGCAACCAACGCCTCGGCGCAGGGCGGCGTGCGACCATGGTGGCTGCACGGTTCCAGCGTGACGTAGGCGGTGGCGCCGCGTGCGGCATCCCCTGCCCGCCCGAGCGCTTGGGTTTCGGCATGCGGACGGCCGCCAGGCTGGGTCCATCCGCGCCCGACCACGTGCGCGTCTTTGACGATCACGCAACCGACGGCCGGGTTGGGCCACGCGGTGCCAAGGCCGCGGCGTGCAAGCTGCAACGCCGCGTCCATGTGGTTCAGATCGGCGTCATTCCTCGCCGTCACCGAGCTTGCCCACAAAATCTTCGAAATCCTTCGCCTCGCGGAAATTCTTGTAGACCGAGGCAAAGCGGATATACGCGACGTGATCGAGCGTGCGCAGCGCGTCCATCACCATTTCGCCGACCACGGTCGAGGGAATTTCGCTTTCGCCCAGGCTCTCCAGACGGCGCTGGATGCCCGAGACGATGCGCTCGACGCGATCGGGCTCCACCGGGCGTTTGCGCACGGCGTGCGTCAGCGAGCGCAAAATCTTTTCGCGCTCGAACTGTTCCTTGGCGCCGTTCTTTTTGACGATCGTCAGTTCGCGCAACTGCACGCGTTCGAACGTCGTGAAGCGCGAGCCGCAGGACGGGCAAAAACGCCGCCGCCGGATCGCCGAGCCGTCCTCGGTCGGGCGCGAATCTTTGACCTGGGTATCTTCGTGGCCGCAAAACGGACAGCGCATGGGGGTTTTTCCCTTCTGATGGCTTCGACGATTAACCGCGATAGATCGGGAAACGCCCGGTCAACGCCAGGACTTTGGCGTGCACGGCTGTCTCGACTGCCGAATTGTCGCCGGTGTTGGAATGGGCCAACCCATTCAGCGTTTCGGCGATCAAATCGGCGACCGTGCGAAATTCGGCCGGCCCGAACCCGCGTGTCGTGCCCGCCGGCGTGCCAAGCCGCACGCCCGAGGTTACCATCGGTTTTTCGGGGTCGAACGGAATGCCGTTTTTGTTGCACGTCAAGCCCGCGCGTCCCAGGCTCTTTTCGGCCACCGTGCCGGTCAGCTTCTTGGGCCGCAGATCGACCAGCATCAAATGGCTGTCCGTCCCGCCCGACACGATCGCAAAACCGTGCTCGACCAAGCGTCCCGCAAGGGCGCGCGCGTTTTCGACCACGCGCGCGGCATAGGCTTTGAACTCGGGCCGCAGCGCTTCGCCGAATGCCACGGCCTTGGCCGCAATGACATGCATCAGCGGTCCGCCTTGCAGGCCGGGGAAAACGGCCGAATTGAACTTTTTGCCCAGATCCTCGTCCATCGACAGAATCATGCCGCCGCGCGGTCCCCGCAGCGTTTTGTGCGTGGTGGTCGTAACGACATGGGCATGCGGCAGCGGGTTCGGATAGGCGCCGCCCGCGACCAGACCGGCATAGTGCGCCATATCGACCATCAAGATCGCGCCGATCTTGTCGGCAACGTCGCGAAAGCGCTTGAAATCGATGTGGCGCGAATAGGCCGAGCCGCCCGCGATGATCAGCTTGGGCTTCTCGGCGAGCGCCTTGGCTTCCATCGCGTCGTAGTCGATCAGCTGGTTGTCGGCGCGCACGCCGTACGACACGGGCTTGAACCATTTGCCTGACTGGTTGGCAGGCGAGCCGTGCGTCAGGTGCCCGCCTTCGGCCAGCGACATGCCCATGTACGTGTCGCCCGGTTGCAGCAGCGCGAAGAACACCGCCTGGTTGGCCTGGGCGCCCGAATGCGGCTGCACATTGGCGTAGTTGCAGCCGAACAGCTTTTTGGCGCGCGCGATGGCGAACGTTTCGGCTTCGTCGACGAATTCGCAGCCGCCGTAGTAGCGCCGCCCCGGATAGCCTTCGGCGTATTTGTTGGTCATCACCGAGCCCTGCGCTTCGAGCACGGCGCGGCTGACGATGTTTTCCGACGCGATCAGTTCGATTTCGTTTTGCTGGCGGCCCAGTTCGCGGTCGATCGAGGCGCGAATATCGGGATCGGAATCCGCGAGGCTCGTGCCAAAAAAGCTTTTGGCGAAATCGGCGTCGAACGGGCGGGCAGGTTCGGCAGGCGACATGGCGGCAGGTTCCTTTGAAATTTCAACCGAGTTTGGCGACGCGCCGTTCGTGGCGGCCGCCGTCGAATTTGGTCGCAAGAAAAACGGCAAGACAGGCGCGCGCGACTTCGACGCCGATCAAGCGCGCGCCCAGCACCAGCACGTTGGCATCGTTGTGCTGGCGGCACAGGCGCGCGGAGGTTTCGTCGTGGCACAAGGCCGCGCGGATATGGCGATGGCGATTGGCGGCGATCGACATGCCGATGCCCGAGCCGCAGATCAATACGCCGCGCGCCGCTTGGCCTGCCTGGAGCGCTGCCGCAAGCTTGTCGGCGAAATCCGGATAATCGACGCTGTCGCCGCCGCTGGGCCCCAAATCGAGGGCCCGAAAGCCAAGCTCGACCAAGGTCGCGGCAAGCTGCGCTTTAAGTTCGACGCCGCCATGGTCGGCAGCAAGGGCAATGGTTTCGGTCATGACGGGCGGGACCCTACCATATCTCGTCGCGCCGCGACAATTGGCCCCAAGCCCTTGCGGAGTTTGGGGTTTTTAGCCGGCGGTGTCGGGTACCAAACCTTCGCGCTTCAAAGCTGCATTGAGCTTGCGCAAAGCATTGTTGCGCAGCACCACCTCGCTCGCGCTCGAGGGGCCCACGATCGAGACTTCCAATCCCGATTGCGCGTCGATGGCGGTCGCCTTCGTGTAGGCGCCGATTTGATGGAATTCGAAGAAGGTTTCGCGCGGCATGGGATGCGGCAAAGCTCCGTTGCGGACGAGATAGTTTAGGTCTAAAGTATTTCGATGGCAAACCCGCCTTATACCCAGACCCGCCAGATCCGCTTCAGCCACACGGACCCGGCGGGCATCGTCTATTTCCCCAATTATTTCGATTTCTGCAACGGGGTTATCGAAGATTTTTATACCAAACGCCTCGGCGTGGACTACGCCAAACTGATCTTCGAGCGTCGGCGCGGCACGCCCATCGTGCATGCTGCCTGCGATTTTTTTGCGCCCTCGGTCATGGGCGAGAGCCTCGACTTCACGCTGCTGCTCGACAGGTTCGGCAAAAGCTCGATCGAGTTTTCGATCTACGGCCATGCGCAGGCAATCTTGCGGCTGCAAGCGCGCATCGTCACGGTGTATATGGACCTGGAGACGCGAAAATCCGATCCGATCCCGGACGATCTGCGCCGACGTTTCGTCCAATACCAGGACGAATCGGCCGGTTGGATCGCGCCCGCCAAACCGAAAGCGACACCATGAACACCGCCATCCTGCCGCCCGGCTGGGAAAAACCCAAAGGCTACGCCAACGCGATCGCCGCCAAAGGCACGCAGATTTTCATCGCCGGCCAAATCGGCTGGAACCCGGCCAATTCGGCGTTCGAAAGCGACGATTTTATCGACCAGACGCGCCAAGCGCTGTCGAACATCGCCGATTTGCTGCGCGCGGCGAACGCGGGCCCCGAGCATCTGGTGCGCCTGACCTGGTACGTTGTCGACAAACGCGTTTATCTCGACCGGCTCAAAGAAGTGGGCGGCGCCTACCGCGATACGCTTGGCCGCAATTTCCCGGCCATGACGCTGGTCGAGGTCAAATCGCTGCTCGAAGCGCGCGCCCAGGTCGAAATCGAAGCGACGGCCGTCGTGCCGGATTGATTCGCCAACGCGCGCGTCCGCTCTATACTCGCTGATCCCCATTTCGAGGAACCCGCCATGCCCGATACAGCCCCCGCCGCCAAATCCGAAAAGGCCGCCGCATTCCAGTGGGAAGATCCGTTCTTCATGGACGCAGATCTTTCGGAAGAAGAGCGCATGATCCGCGATGCGGCGCGCGACTACAGCCAGGGCAAACTCGCCCCGCGCGTGCAGAAGGCCTTCCGCGAAGAGAGCGTTGACCGCTCGATCTTCGAAGAAATGGGCGCCCTCGGCTTCCTGGGTTCGACCATCGAGGGCTACGGATGTGCGGGCACCTCTTACACCGCCTACGGCCTCATCGCGCGCGAGGTCGAGCGCGTGGATAGCGGCTACCGCTCGATGATGAGCGTGCAGTCCTCGCTGGTCATGCATCCGATCCATGCCTACGGCACCGAAGCGCAGCGCCAGAAGTATCTTCCCAAGCTCGCCACCGGCGAATGGGTCGGTTGCTTTGGCTTGACCGAGCCCGATGCGGGCTCCGATCCCGGCAGCATGGCCACGCGCGCGAAAAAGGTCCCGGGCGGCTATTCCATTTCGGGCGCCAAAATGTGGATCTCGAACTCGCCGATCGCCGACGTGTTCGTGGTGTGGGCAAAGGACGATGCGGGCGACATTCGCGGCTTTGTCCTGGAAAAGGGCATGAAGGGCCTGAGCGCCCCCAAGATCGAAGGCAAGTTCAGCCTGCGCGCATCCGTGACGGGCGAAATTGTGATGGACGAGGTGCATGTCGGCGACGATGCGCTGCTGCCCAACGTCAAGGGCCTCAAAGGACCGTTCGGTTGCTTGAACCGCGCGCGCTTCGGCATCGCGTGGGGCGCCCTGGGCGCCGCCGAATTTTGTTGGCACGCAGCGCGCAAATACACGCTCGAACGCAAGATGTTCGGCCGCCCCATTGCGGCCAACCAGCTGATCCAGAAAAAGCTGGCCGACATGCAGACCGAAATTTCAATCGGCCTGCTGTCGTGCCTGCAAGCCGGTCGCTTGATGGACCAAGGCCGCCTGCCGGTCGAAACCATCAGTCTTATCAAGCGCAACAGCTGCGGCAAGGCGCTCGACATTGCGCGCATGGCGCGCGACATGCACGGCGGCAACGGCATCATGGACGAATATGGCGTGATCCGGCACATGCTCAATCTGGAAACCGTCAACACCTACGAGGGCACGCACGACATCCACGCGCTGGTTTTGGGCCGCGCCCAAACCGGTATCCAAGCTTTCGGGCCCTAGCGGCGACTCGGCGTCACGCAACGGTCATCAAGTGCGTATAAACTGGGTTCATGATGGATGATCCCCCCCACCGTCTTTCGGCAGGCATCGATCAATTCGTTCTGCCGATCGTGCCGGTCCCGTCCGACATCCAATGTTCCGCCGTCTATGACCGTTTTGTCGACGACATCGATTTGCTGGCGATCCCTGTTTGCGACGACGGGAAGCCGGTCGGGCTGATCGACCGCTATCATTTTTTGCGCCAGCTCGCGCATAGCTACGGGCGCGCGCTGTTCGCCAACAAACCGGTCGCCACGATCATGGACCGCGACCCGCTGGTGGTCGAGCGCGCCATCGATATCCACGCGCTGCAAAATCTGATCGCCGACGATCGGCCAGCGGCGCTCGCGCGCGGTTTTATCGTCGTCGCGGACGGGCGCTATCTTGGCATGGGGGCGGCCTTGGGCTTGCTGCGCGCGAGCCTGGTCGAGAGTGCTGCCGTCAATCGGCGGCTTGAAAAAGCGCTGGAGGCGTCGGAATCCGCCTCGCGCCTAAAATCTCGGTTCTTCGCCAATCTGAGTCACGAACTGCGCACGCCCCTCAATGCCATTATCGGCTTTGCCGAGGTGATGGCGGGCGGCGTCATGGGGCCGCTCGATGCGCGCTATCGCAGCTATGCGGGCGACATCCATTCGAGCGGGCTGCATCTTCTGTCGCTAATCAACGATTTGCTCGACATGGCCAAGATCGAGGCCGGCGAAATGCGCGCCGATCCGCAAGAGACCGATCTTGCCGTCGCCTGCGAGGGCGCGCTTCGCATGGTGCGCGCAACCGCCGAGCGCGCGCGCCTGCTCCTGAAGGTCGAGATCGCCGCGGACGGCCCGACCGCGAACGTCGACACACGGCATCTGAGCCAGATTTTGCTCAATCTACTGTCCAACGCGATCAAGTTCACGCCGGCGGGCGGGCATGTGGAACTGCGCGTGCGGACGGATGCCGCCGGCGCCGGGCGCATCGAGATTGCCGATACCGGCATCGGCATGTCGCCGCAGGACATCGCGCTTGCGCTCAAACCGTTCGGCCAAGTCGCCAACGCGCTGTCGCGCAACCACGAGGGCACGGGCCTGGGGCTGCCGCTGGTCAAGGCGTTGTGCGACATCAACGCGATCGGGTTCGAGATTGCGAGCGCGCCGGGCGCGGGCACTTGCGTCACGCTCGATTTCGCGTACGTGCAAAACAAGGCGGTCCTCGCGGCGGAGTAAAAGACGCGCTACAACCGGGCCGATGCTGCGCGTCCTTACCTTGCTGCTCGTCTGCCAACTGGCCGGCGAAATCCTCGCACGCCTGTCGGGCCTGCCGTTGCCGGGCCCCGTCGTGGGCATGGTGCTGCTGTTCTTGCTGCTCCTGCGCCAGGGCAAGGTGGACGGCGAAACCGAGCGCGTGTCGGGCGGGCTGCTCGAACATCTCTCGCTGCTGTTCGTGCCCGCAGGCGTGGGCGTCGTGCTGCATCTCGATCTGATCGCGGCCGAGTGGGTTGCCATCGTCGCGGCCTTGTTCGTTTCCACGTTTGCCGCCATTTTGGTTGCGGCCTTCGCGATGCGCCGCCTCGCCAAGCCCGACGACGCGCCATGAACGACGATCTGGCGCGCATCTGGGTCTATCTTTCGACCACGCCGCTGGTCGGCCTGACCGCAACGCTGGTCGCCTACAGGCTTGGCTACGCCGCCTTCGTGCGCAGCGGACGCAATCCGGCCGCCAATCCCGTGCTGATTGCGGTCGTGCTGTTGGCGGGACTGCTGTGGCTTACCGACACGCCCTACCGCACGTATTTCGACGGCGCGCAGTTCGTGCATTTTTTGCTGGGGCCGGCCACGGTCGCGCTGGCGGTGCCCCTCTATCGCCATTTCGCCGCAATCAAGCGCGCCGCCTTTGCCATCGCGGTTTCGATCGTGGCGGGATCGCTTGCCGCGATCGCCGCCGCCATCGGCACGGCGTGGCTTTTGGGCGCCTCGCGCGAAACGCTGCTGAGCCTTGCGCCCAAATCGGTGACGACGCCCGTCGCAATGGGAATCGCCGAACAAATCGGCGGCCTGCCGTCGCTGACGGCAGCACTGGTTATCTTGACCGGCATCATCGGCGCCGTCTGCGCGACCTTCGTGCTGAACGCAGTCGGCATCAAGGATTGGCGCGCGCGCGGCCTTGCGATCGGCGTCGCCGCGCACGGCATCGGTACGGCGCGCGCGTTTCAGGTCAACGACGTGGCGGGCGCCTTCGCAAGCGTCGGCATGGGCCTTGGCGCGTTGGCCACGGCCATCCTGGTCCCGCTCGTGGTGCGGCTGGTTTTGTAGCTGCCTACTCGGCGGCCGTGGTGACTTGCGGGGCAAAACCGCCTTGGCCGATCGCGCCGACCCAGAACTGCTCCATGCGGCGCAGCGTCTGTTCGAGCTGGGTCAAATCCTGCGGATTGAGCGTCGAGCGCGTGAGTTCGTCGGCATGGCGCTCGAACACCTTGTCGAGCAGCCCGTGCAGCTTGAGGCCCGGCGCCGTCAGCTTCACGCGCACCGAGCGGCGATCGTGCGGGCTGCGCGCTTGCGAGATGTAGTCGTTGTCGATGAGTTTCTTCAGGTTGTACGAGACGTTCGAGCCCAGATAGTAGCCGCGCTGCGTAAGTTCGCCCACGGTCAACTCGTCGGGTCCGATATTGTAAAGGATCAGCGCCTGCACGTTGTTGATGTCGCGAATGCCCATACGGTCGAGCTCGAGTTTGACGACCTCGAGAAACTGGCGATGCAGACGTTCGACCAGCGAAACCGATTCCAGATAGTCCTTTTTCATCGACATGCGCGCGACCCCAGGCTATGTGCCCCAAAAACTTTATCCTATTTTTACCAAAATACGAGGGAATCGGTTCAAAGTCATGACTTACCTTGCAACACATTGATAATCGCAGAAAAATCCTTGGCGCCGAGCCCTTGCGCCGCCATCAAAGCGTACAAAGATTGGGCGGCGGCCCCCATTGGCGTCGCTTGGCCCGCAGCTTGAGCGGCACTTTGGGCGAGCTTCAAATCTTTGAGCATCATGTCGGCCGTGAAGCCGGGTTTGTAGTCGCGATTGGCAGGCGAGGTCGGCACGGGCCCCGGCACGGGGCAATAGCTTGTCATCGACCAGCATTGGCCCGACGATTTGGAACTGATGTCGAACAGCTTTTGCGCGTCGAGCCCGAGCTTCGCGGCCAGGCTAAATCCCTCGGCAACCGCTACCATCGAAATGCCAAGGATCATGTTGTTGCAGATTTTGGCGGCCTGGCCGTTGCCGGGACCGCCGGCATGCACGATGGTTTTTCCCATCTGCGCCAAAAACGGCTGGGCGCGCGCGAAGCCTTCGTCGCTGCCGCCGACCATGAAGGTCAAGGTTCCGGCTTCCGCCCCACCCGTTCCGCCCGACACCGGCGCATCGAGCATGTCGAGCCCGCGTGCCGCCGCGTCGCCCGCAACCGCGCGCGCCGTGTCCACGTCGATGGTCGAGCAATCGATCAGCAGCGTGCCCGCGGCTGCCGTCGCCAGCACCTCGCCATAAACGGCGCGCACATGCGGACCCGCCGGCAGCATGGTCACGACAAGCGCGGCCCCTTTGGCGGCGTCGGCGGCCGACGCGCATGGCAGCGCGCCGGCCGCCGCAATGTTGGCTGGGGCCATGTCGAAGCCGCGTACCGTGTGGCCGGCCTTGACCAGATTGCGCGCCATCGGCCCGCCCATATTGCCGAGCCCCACAAATGCGACGATTGCCATGCGCCTTCTCCTTGTCAGTCGATGAACGTGAGCTCGTCGCCGTCGGCGAACGGCGCGAAATAGCGCTGGACCATCGCATCGGTTGCCGCATCCAACGTCGCGGGGTTCCATTTGGGCGCATTGTCTTTGTCGATCAGCAAGGCGCGGATGCCTTCGAAAAAATCGTCGCCCGCCATGCAACGCTGCACGAGGCGAAACTCCATCCGCAGACCGTCTTCGATCGACAGCGTTTCCCCCAGATCGAGCTGGCGCAGCGATACTTTCAGGCTCAGCGGGCTCATCTTGCGCATGCGGATCGCGAGCTTTGCAGCCCACGCGCTGGCGTCGGCATCCAGCGCGGCCAAGATGCCCTCGATCGTCGCGGGCGCGAAGCACCGATCGATGGCCGGTACAAGCGTCGGCAGATCGGGCGGGCCCGGATCGACATGGAAGCGCGCAAGCGCGCTGTCGGCCGTCTCGTTCGCCAAGGCCGTTTCGAGCTGGGTTAGATTCTCGCTCGGCACAAAATGCGTGGCGATGCCAAGATGCAATATGTCGGCAGCCTTCAAGCGCTCGCCCGTCAGTCCCAGAAACCGCCCCATGCGGCCCGGCAGACGCGGCAGAAAATACGAGCCGCCGACATCCGGGAACAGCCCGATCGCGGTTTCGGGCATCGCAAACACCGTGCGCTCGCTCGCGACCCGGTAGCGCCCGTGCACCGACAGGCCCACGCCGCCGCCCATGCAATAGCCGTCGATCAGCGACACGATCGGCTTGGGAAAGCGCGCAAGGCGCCGATTGAGCCGGTATTCGTCGAAGAAAAAATCGCGCGTGAGCGGACTCTGCTTGCCCGCCTTTTTGGCCTCCAGGCCCGCATCGCACACCGCGCGCACGTCGCCGCCCGCGCAAAACGATTTCTCGCCCGCCCCTTTGAGCACGATGTGGCGAATATTGGGGTCCTTCGCCCAAGCCGCCAATTGCGCATCGAGCGCGCGGATCATGCCCAGCGTCAGCGCATTGAGCGCTTTGGGCCGGTTCAACGTCGCCGTCGCGCCAAGACCTTTGGTTGCGAATAGAATTTCCATGGCGTCCAACTTGCGGCACTCCGTGCTGATAACTGGTTAAGACGCGACGATTCGTGCCGCCGGCATGATCAAAATCGCCGTCGTGCCCGCACCGGGCTTGCTTTCAAGATGCAGCGTGCCGCCGTGGAGTTCGGCCAGACCGCGCGAAATCGCAAGCCCCAGCCCCGTGCCCGGAACGGTCGATGCGACCGCTGCACCCAGCCGCTCGAACGGCAAAAAGACGCGCTCGAGCACGTCTGCGGGCATGCCGGGCCCGGAATCGCGAACGCTGATTTGCAGGCTGCCCGCTTGCGTGCGCGCGACCGCAATTTCGATCCGGCCGCCGTCGGGCGTGTATTTGACCGCGTTCGACAGCAGATTGAGCAGTATCTGCAGCAACGCGTGCCGGTCGGCCTGCACGGCAATCTTGCACGGCGGCGGCGCTTGAAAATTCAAAGCGTCGGCGCGCGCAAGGCCTTGCGTCGTTTCGAGGGCCGTGCGGACCAGCGCATCGACATCCACCTTCTCGGCGCGCAAATCGAAACGGCCCGCTTCGATCTTCGAAAGATCGAGCAACTCCTCGATCAGATGCAGAAGATGCAGGCTGCTTTGCTCGATGATGCGCGAATACTCGCGGATCTTTTCGGGCGCGAGCGTCGGCATGCCCGCGATCATCGAGGAGAACCCGATGATGCTGTTGAGGGGCGTGCGCAGCTCGTGGCTGGTGGTCGCAAGGAACATCGACTTGACCTCGCTTGCCGCCTCGGCGCGATGGCGCTCGGCACCGAGCGCCGTGATCCTCAAGGCCGTCATCGCCAAACAAACGACCAGAATGCCCACCAATTGCAGGCCGTTGCCCGCCCCTGTCTGGAAAGGCCCGAGCCCCGCCACGGTGAACGCGCAGGCAACGACCGCGATCAGCGAGACCAGCGTTTGGGCCGCACGCAGCGACATGCGCAGCGTGATCCATGCGGCCGGAACAACCAGCAAAAACGGAAATGCCCACGACACCGCAGATCCAGGCGCCAGTTGCACCTGGAACATCGCGACGGCCGCCAATGCCGCTAGCGCCCACACGATGCGGCCGGAGAAATCGGCGGCATCGCGCGCGCTCGTTACCGGTTCGCGCTCGAGCCGCAGCCACAAAATTGCCGTCACCGACAAAAACAGCGTGCCGCCGCTGTCGGTCAGCCACCAGTTTGTCCAGACCGAAGCGATGGCCGCAAAGTCTGCATCCGTCCCCGCCGTGACGGTCAAGGCGCCGCCCAAACCGCTGATCGCGGGACTGAGCAGCGTCGCGTACAACAAGAACGTCGACACGCCCTTGAAGCTCGCGAAAATTCCGTTCTCGGGACGGTGGCGACGCAGCAGCATCGCCGCGATCAGCGGACCGGCCGTATTTGTCGTCGCGATCGCCAAAGCGGGCAGAACGGGCGTGGCGAACAGCCCGAAATTCGCCAAAAAAGCGCCCGCGAAAATGCCGCCCGCAAGCCCGAGCCCGCCTGCGATCGCCGCCACGATCGCGACGCTCGCCGGCAGCCAGATCGGAGCTGGAAACAGACCGTATTCGGCAAAAAACCGCGACACGATTGCAGCCATACCAAAATACGCCGCAGCGACCGCGACATTCGCAATCAGCCACGGCGCGATGCGTTTCGTTTGCAGCGGAGCGGGCAGCCACGGATTTACGGCGAGTTGCATGCGCCGATCATAACCGGGCGAATACAAATTGACACCTTCAAAACGCCGCATCCCAAGCGCCAACTAGCCAGCAATTCGTTGGCCGACAATCAGTCGGCCAGCAATTTGCGCGCAATCAGCACGCGCATGATTTCGTTTGTGCCTTCGAGGATACGATGGACGCGCGTGTCGCGCAAATGCCGCTCGATTGGATAGTCCTTGAGATAGCCGTAGCCGCCGAAAAGCTGCAACGCGTCGTCGCATACCGCATGCCCGGCGTCGGTGGCAAAACGCTTCGCCATCGCGCAGGCGTAGGCGGCGTCCGGCGATTTGGCGTCGAGCGCGCTTGCCGCGCGATGGACCATCAGGCGCGCGGCATCGAGCGATGTCGCCATGTCGGCCAAACGAAACTGCAGCGCCTGGAATTCGGCCAACGCGCGCCCGAACTGCTTGCGCACCTTGAGATGGCCAAGGGCCGCCGCCATCGACGCGCGCGCAGCGCCGATCGAGCACGCACCGATATTCACGCGCCCGCCATCGAGCCCCTGCATGGCGATCTTGAAGCCTTCGCCTTCGGCGCCCAACCGGTTGCCCGTCGGCACTTCGCAATCTTCCAGCACGACCATGGCGGTCGGCTGCGAATTCCAACCGAGTTTGTTTTCGAGCTTGCCGAACGACAGGCCCTTGAAGCCTTTTTCGACGACGAAGGCCGAGATGCCTTTGGGCCCCGGCCCGCCCGTGCGCGCCATGACGACATAGACGTCCGACGCCCCGGCGCCCGAAATGAATGCCTTGGTGCCGTTGAGCACGTAGTGCGCGCCCGTCAAGACCGCTCGCGTGCCCAAACTCGCCGCGTCCGACCCCGCACCCGGTTCGGTCAGACAGTAGCTCGCGAACTTTGCCATCGCCGTCATGTCGGGCAGCAGACGTTGGCGCAGCGCCGCGTCGCCGAACCGGTCGATCATCCAGCATGCCATGTTGTGGATCGAGATATAGGCGGCGGTCGAAGCGCACGCGACCGACAATTCCTCGAAGATCATCGCGGCTTCGATGCGCCCCAACCCGGTGCCGCCGAATTTTTCGCCCGTGTAGATCGCAGCGAAGCCCAGTTTCGCCGCCGCGCGCAGCGTGTCGGCCGGAAAGATCTTGTCTTGGTCCCATCGGCTTGCGTGCGGCGCCATTTGCTCGGCGGCAAAATCGCGTGCCAGCGCCACGATCGCGCGCTGCTCCTCGCTCGGCTCGAAATCCATGGCGACCGCCTCCCGAAATTTTCTTCGCCAATCTGGTCCAGACGCGTTGGAAAGACAACGGCGTTTCGCGTAGTCTGATTCGCACGCCAAGGACATAAGGGGGAAATTCGCATGGTGGCTTGGGGACGTTATCCGCGCACGCGACTTCGGCGCAATCGGCGCGACGAATGGTCGCGCGCACTGGTTGCCGAAACGCGGCTTGGCGTCGACGATCTGATCTGGCCCGTATTTGTGGCCGAGGGCAAAGCCGTGCGGAATGCCGTGCCGTCCATGCCGGGCGTCGCGCGCGTCAGCGTCGACGAGCTTGTGAAGGATGCGCGCAAGGCCGCCAAACTCGGGATTCGCGCGATCGCGCTGTTTCCCAACACGCCGCTGGCGCGCAAGACCGACGAGGGCGACGAATCCGGCAATCCCGACAATCTTGTTTGCCGCGCAGTACGCGCGCTAAAAAAAGCCGTGCCCGAAATCGGCATCGTGTGCGACGTCGCGCTCGATCCCTACACGACCCACGGCCAAGACGGGCTCGTGCGCGACGACTACGTGGTCAACGACCCGACGCTGCCGGTGCTGTGCCGCCAGGCGCTCGTGCAGGCGCAAGCGGGTTGCGATGTCATCGCGCCGTCCGAGATGATGGACGGGCGCATCGGCATCCTGCGCGACGCGCTCGACCAGGGCGGGTTCGAGCACGTGCGAATCATGAGCTATGCCGCCAAATACGCCTCGGCCTATTACGGCCCGTTTCGCGACGCGGTCGGCTCGGGCAAGTCGCTCGGCAAGGGCGACAAGCGCACGTACCAGATGGACCCCGCCAACGGCGACGAAGCCTTGCGCGAAGTCGCGTTCGATCTGGACGAAGGGGCCGACATGGTGATGGTGAAGCCCGGCCTGCCCTATCTCGACATCGTGCGGCGCGTCAAAGAAACCTTCAAGGTGCCGACCTACGCGTACCAGGTGTCGGGCGAGTACGCGATGCTGATGGGCGCCATCGAACGCGGCTGGCTCGACCGCAAGGTCGTGTTCGAAACCCTGCTCGCGTTCAAGCGCGCGGGCGCCGACGGGATCTTGACCTATTCGGCCATCGAGGTTGCGCAAGCGCTGCGGTCTTAGGCGCGATGAAGAACATGCGGACTCATTCCGCGAAAAAATCCAGCAGGGTGCGGTCGTGGCGCGCCAATCGCTGGCCGCGTTCGTGGAAGCCGACATGGCCGCCGCCCGCCGTCAGCAATGGCGTCAGATGCGGGTTGTCGGCCCACGGATAGTCGCGATAGAGGGCGCCTGGAATCCACGGATCGTCCATCGCATGGACCAACAGCGTTGGCACGGCGATCTTGGGCATAAACACGCGCGCCGAGCATTCGGCGTAATAGCGCGCGGCGTCGGCAAAGCCGTTGTTGGGCGCAACGATCCGCTCGTCGAAATCGCGGATCGTGGCAATGGCGGCATCGCGCGCGGCGGCATAGGGGCTCGTCGCCTTCATGCCTTGCAGCAGATAGTCGTGATAGAGGCGGTTGCGTCCGGCATGCATGCGCGCAGAAGTTGCCGCCAAATCGATCGGCGCCGACACCGCCACCGCTTTTTGGATGCGCGCCGCCGCCCCCGCCTCGCCCAGATATTTGAGCAAGATGTTCGCACCCAGCGAAAATCCGACGGCAAAGATCCGGTCGGCCGAAAGCAGCGCCAAAACCGCCGCCAAATCGGCGCTGCGTCCGGCATGGTAGCTGGCCTTTGCGCGGCCCTCACCGGCCCCGCGCCAATCGAGGTTCAGCGTGTCGAAACCGCGCGCCTGCAAAGCATGCGCGGTGCGCCGCATATAGATCGAGCGCGCCGAGCCTGCGAGCCCGTGCAGCAACAGCGCAAGCGGCCCGCCTTGACGGTTGAGAATACCTGTGAGCACGTCGCCGTCCGCCATCGCGAACGCGACGGATTTTCCAGACAGGTCGGGCGCACGCTTGAAGCGCGTGGCAAGCGTCTGCAGATCGCCGCCGAACCACGGAAACTGCGGTGCGAATGCCGCGACCGCCAGCCCGCTCATTCCATCAAGAAATCGGTGACGATGCCGATCTGGTCGGGCGCCATCAAAGCAGGCGCATGGCCGCAGCCGGCAATTTCGACGGCCTGGCAGTTTTTGCGCTTGGCCATGCGCACCAGCGTTTCGCGCAGCAGCAGATCGGACAAGGCCCCGCGGATCGCCAGGATCGGCAGACGCAACTGGTCCCAAAATGCCCACAGCGCCAGATCGTCGGCGGGCTTGTCCTGGAAGGGTTTGCCGATGGCCGGATCGTAGCGCAGGCGCAAATCGCCGTCGTCCGACTCCTCGGCGCTGTGGAAGGCCAGATGCATCCATTCGGCGTCGCTGAGGGCGCCGAACGGCGCATGCACCTTGCGCAGATACGCCTCGACCTCGCCAAAATCCTGGAAGCGCGGATCGCGCCCGACATAGGCCCCCAAACGCGCCAACGCCGCCGACGGAATGAACGGCCCCACATCGTTGAGCACCAGCTTGTGGATGAAGTGGCCGCGATGGGCGGCCAGCAGCATGCCGATCAGCCCGCCCATCGACGTGCCGACCCAATCGACTTTTTCGACATCCAGGCGTGCGAACAGCACGGCCATGCTTTGCATGTAGGTGGGATAGGCGTAGTCGTCGGGCTTGGGCAGCCACGCGCTTTCGCCGCGACCCGGCATGTCCGGGCAGACCACGCGAAAGCCCTGCGCTGCAAGCGCGCGCGCCAGCACGTCGAAGTCGCGCCCGTTGCGCGTCAGCCCGTGCACGCACATGACGGTGCGTTGGGCGCGCTCGGGGCCCCATTCGGTCCACGCAAGCTGGTAAAAGCCGGAAGGCCCGAGCACGGGCATACGATGTTCGCGCGGTGTCATGGCGACAGTTCTACCGCGCCAAAGCCATGCTGGACAACCGCTGCGGCAACGCCGTAAAAGAGCGCCTGTTTCACGTCCATTTGGGGACACTTTTGTCCATGCCGATGTCGCCGCGTGCCCAAGGCTATGCGTTTGCCTTGGCCGCCCCCGTATGCTGGAGCTTTGGCGGCGTGGTCATGCGGACGGTCGATGCGGGCCCTTGGGACATCGTGTTCTGGCGCGCGATCGCGCATTTGGCGGTTTTTCCGCTCGTGCTTGCCGTGCTGTTCAAAACGCCGATCTTGCGCCGCATGGTCGACGCGGGCACGGTCGGGCTCGCATCGGGCCTGCTGATCGCGGGCATTTTCGTGTTCCATGTGATCGCCATGACCTCGACGACGGTTGCCAACGCGCTGCTGCTGCAGTCGACGGCGCCGGTGCTGACCGCGCTCATCGCCTGGCTCGTGCTGCGCGAAAAAGTCCCGTTCGCCAACTGGATTGCCATCGCGATCGCGTTTGCGGGGCTTGCCATCGTGATCGGCGGAAAATTCGACGGCGGCGATATCTTCGGCAAGGCGATGGCCGTAGCGGTGGCGCTCTGCGGGGCAACCAACGCGACCTTGATCGGCCATTTCCGCAAACTCGATTTGCTGCCCGCAACGCTGGTCGGTGCCGCGTTTGCCGCCGCGATCGGGATCGCATTCGGCGACGTGTTTGCAGTCGGCGCGCTCGACATTGTCGCCCTGGTCGGGCTGGGCCTGCTGCAAATCACGATCGGATTGACGCTGTTCTACAAAGCGCTCGAAACATTGTCGCCAGTCGAAGTCTCGCTGATCGCGCTGCTCGAGCCTGTGCTGGGACCGCTCTGGACCTTCTTTGCCGTGGGCGAGGAACCGGCGACGAGCACGCTGGTGGGCGGTGGCGTGCTGATCTCGGCGCTTGCGTTCAACACGCTTGCTTCGGCAAGCGCCAAGGCCCGTCGATGAACGCGAAGACCAAAGGCATCGTCTTGATGGTGGCGGCCGCGGTGTTTTGGAGCACCAGCGGCCTGTTCGTGCGCGCGCTCGAAACCCAGCATGCCTGGGAGATGGTCTTTTGGCGTTCGATCGGCATGATCCCGCTGATGGCCGCTTATTTGTTCTGGCGCTACGGGCGCGCGGCGCCGCAAAGCCTGCTGGCGCTCGGGCGGGCGGGATGGCTGGCCGGGACCTTTCTGGCTTCGACCTTTTTCTTCTTTCTCTACGCCGTCAGCGCCACGACCGTTGCGACCGCGCTGTTTTTGATGAGCACGTCGCCCTTGTGGGCGGCGTTGCTCGGGCGCGTCGTGCTGGGCGAAGCGCTTGCCCTGCGCACGCTGGTTGCCATCGCCGCATGCGCTGCGGGCGTCGCGATCATGGTCGGCGACGCTTTGTCGTTCGGCTCGATCTTGGGGCCGCTGGCGGCGCTGTGCGTGTCGCTGGCCTTTGCCGCCCAGATCGTCGTCATCCGCAAAGCGGGCGCCAGCGTGGATATGGCGCCAAGCGTGCTCGTCGCCGGGCTGCTGTCGGTCGTCTTTGCCTGGCCGCTGGTCGATACGGCCGCCACATCGGGGCGCGACATTCTGATCCTCATGGCGATGGGCGTCATCCAGCTCGGTCTTGGATGTTTGCTGATGACGTTGGCGACCAAATATTTGGCGGCGGCCCAAGTCGGGCTCATCGCGTTGCTCGAAACCACGCTGGGGCCGCTTTGGGTTTGGATCGTCTATACCGAGCAGCCGAGCGGCCCCACCTTGCTGGGCGGGGGGATCATCTTGGCAGCCTTGCTGGCAAACGAGCTTTGGGCGGCGAAAAGAGTAGGTTAAAAGGGTCGCCCGTTCCGCTCTTGCGCCAAGGATTCCGCTCGCCATGCCCACCGCCAAACCCGGCCCGCTTTCCGGCATTCTCGTCGTCGACATGTCGCGCATTCTGGCAGGGCCCTATTGCACGCTGCTGATGGCCGAACTGGGGGCGCGCGTCATCAAGGTCGAAGACCCGCGCGGCGGCGACGATGCGCGCCAGTACGGCCCGTTCATCGACGGCGAGTCGGTTTATTTTGCCGCCGTCAATCGCGGCAAGGAAAGCATCGGGCTCGACCTCAAAAACGCCGAGCACCGCGTGATTTTCGAAAAGCTTCTGGCGCGCGCCGACGTGCTCGTCGAAAATTTTCGCCCCGGCACGATGGACCGCCTCGGATATGGCTGGGAGGCGCTGCACGCCAAGTTCCCCAATCTCATTTATTGCGCGGCCTCGGGTTTCGGCCATTCGGGGCCGCACAAGGACAAACCCGCCTACGACATGGTCGTGCAGGGTTTGGGCGGCATCATCAGCGTCACGGGCCATGAAGGCGCACAGCCCGCGCGCATCGGCGTGTCGATCGGGGATCTGGGGGCGGGTCTTTATGCCGCGATCGGCATCCAGGCGGCCTTGTTCCATCGCCTGCGCACGAACGAAGCTACCTTCGTGGATATCGGCATGCTCGATTGCCAATTGGCGCTGATGGAAAATCCGGCGGCGCGCTATCTCAACACCGGCAAAGTGCCGGGTCCGATGGGCGGGCGGCACGCCTCGATCACGCCGTTCGGCATTTTCCAGACGGCCGACCAGCCGATCATCATCGCGGCCGGCAACGATTCGCTGTTCCACAAAATGGCGGCCGTGCTCGACGCGCCCGCCATGGCGAAAGATCCGCGCTATGCCACAAACGGCCTGCGCACCGAAAACGTTGCGGTCTTGGAGGCGGAGATTTCCGCCATTCTGGCGGCAGCACCCGCCGCCACTTGGCTCGAACGGCTCGACAAGGCCGGCATTCCGGCGGGCCCGATCAACGACGTGAAGGCCGCCATCGAACATCCGCAAACGGCCGCACGCAACATGATCGTCGAGACCGCAACGCCGCGCGGCCACAAAGTCAAAGTCGTCGGCAACCCGATCAAGATCTCGGCGTTTGCCGACGGTCCGACGCGCGTCGCCGCCCCCGCCCTCGACCAGCATCGCGCGGCGATTTTGGCCGATTTCACGAAGGAAACCCCATGACCGACATCGTCCTCGATCCGCGCATCCTCGCCAAACATCTGACGGGCAAACATTTCATCGACGGCAAGCTCGTCGCGGGCGCATCCGGCCAGACGTTCGATGTCAACAGCCCGGCGACGCGCGAACTTGTCGGCAAAGCGGCGGCGGGCGATGCAAGCGATGTTGATCGCGCGGTCCAGTCGGCGGCGGCAGCGCAAATCGCCTGGGCGAAGGTGCCTGCCCGCCAACGCGGCAAACTGGTCGGCGATTGCGGCCGCCTGCTCGACGCGCACAAGGAAGAACTCTCGCGCCTGATCGCGCTCGAAACCGGCAAGGCGCTGCGCACCGAGAGCCGCGTCGAAGCGGGCGTGCTTGCCGACGCGTTCCATTTCTATGCGGGGCTCGGCAGCGAGCTGAAGGGCGAAACCGTGCCCTTCAATCCCGACATGCTGACGATGACCGTGCGCGAGCCGATCGGCGTCGTGGGCGCCATCATCCCGTGGAACGTGCCGATGATGCTGATGGCGCTGAAAATCGCGCCCGCGCTGGTTGCAGGCAACACGGTCGTGGTCAAAAGCGCCGAAGAAGCGCCGTTCGCCGTGCTGCGCATTTGCGAACTGATGGGCACTATCCTGCCGCCGGGCGCCTTCAACATGCTGTCCGGCATGGGGCCGGAATGCGGCGCGCCGCTGGTGGCGCACCCCAAGGTCGGCAAGATCACGTTCACGGGCTCGGTCGAGACCGGCAAGATCGTTTCGAAAATGGCGGCCGAAAAGCTGATCCCGGTCACGCTCGAGCTTGGCGGCAAAAGCCCGATGATCGTTTTCGACGATTGCGACCTCGACAAGACGGTAGCAGGCGCCGTCGGCGGCATGCGCTTCACGCGTATGGGCCAAAGCTGCACGGCATCGAGCCGGATGTACGTGCAGGCGGGCATCCACGACCGGTTCGTGGCCGCCCTCAAGGCCAAAGTCGACGCGATGAAGATGGGCGATCCGCTCGACGAAGCGACCGACATCGGCACGATCGTCTCGCAGCAGCAGTTCGAGAAGGTCAAAAACTACATCGCGATCGGCAAGCAAGATGGCGGCACCGCCAACGAATGTTCGGCAATGCCGACCGATGCCGCGCTCGAAGCGGGCTACTATTTGCGCCCCGTCATCTTTACCGGCCTTCCCGCCGCCTCGCGCGTGATCAAAGAAGAAATCTTCGGTCCCGTGACGGCCGTCATCAAGTTCGACAAACTCGACGACGCGATCGCCGCCGCCAACGACAGCGAATACGGCCTCGCGGCCACGTTGTGGACCAAAGACCTCAAGACCGCGCTCGACGGCGCGCGCCGCTTGCAGGCGGGCTTCGTGCAGGTCAACCAGAACCTGGTCGTGCAGCCGGGCTTGAGCTACGGCGGCGTTAAAACGTCGGGCCTCGGCAAAGAAGCAACGCTCGAGGCCATGCTCGAGCATTTCACAACCAAAAAAACCATCATCGTCAATTTGGCGTAGCGAGAAAATGCGCTTCCTCCGCTGGATCGTTCGCCTCGCCACGGCGGCTTTGCTGCTGGCGGGCGCCGTTGCGGCGGCGGCAGTCTTCTATCTTGGTACCGGATTGCCGGCAAAGTCGGGCAGCCTGCACGTTGCTGGCCTGGAAGCGCCGGTCGAGATCTTCCGCGACGAATACGGCATCCCCTATGTCTATGCGCAAAAAGAGCGCGATCTGTGGTTTGCACTTGGCCTGCTGCATGCGCAAGACCGGCTCGTGCAGCTCGAAACCACGCGGCTGATCGGCCAAGGGCGGCTCGCGGAATTTGCGGGCGCGCGCGCATTGCCGCTCGACCGGTTCAACCGCGTACTGGGCTTGGCCCACGAAGCGCGGCGCATCTATGCCGGCGTTTCGAACGACGCGCGCTTGCAGATCGATGCCTACACGGCCGGCATCAACGCCGTCCTTGCCGCGCGCGAAGGCGCTTGGCCGGTCGAGTTTTTATATGCCGGCTACCGGCCCGAACGCTGGGAAGGCTGGCAGACGCTGCTGTGGGGCCAGTTGATGGGGCTGTCGCTCAACACGGGCTGGCGCGACACGCTGCTGCGCGCACGCATGGGCGATCGGCTCACGCCCGACGTGCTGGCGGCGTTATGGCCGCAGCAAGATGCCGCGAACGCGGCGGTCGCATCGGCCGACGAACCCGCAATAGCCTTGGCCGAGGCGGTGGCAAAAGCGCTTCCCCCACTCGACATTCCCGGCACCGCTTCCAACGAATGGGTCGTTGCAGGATCGCGCACCGCAACGGGCAAACCGATCCTTGCCAACGATCCGCATCTGGGGCTGGGATCGCCCGGCGTTTGGTATCTCGTGCGGCTCGAAGCGCCGGGCGTGCGTTACATCGGCGCCACCGCACCGGGCGCCCCGGCCCTGGTGCTGGGGCACAACGGCAATGTCGCGTGGGGCTTCACCACGACGAATGCGGATGCAGCCGATTTGTTTGTCGAGCGCGTCGACCCGGCGGACCCCTTGCGCTACGCCACGCCCGACGGCTCGCGCGCATTCGAGACGCGCGAAGAGCTGCTGCAGATCAAAGGCCAGAAGCCCGAAACGCTGGTCGTGCGGCGCACGCGCCACGGCGCCGTAATATCCGACATCGATCCGACGGCGCAGGCGCTTGCGGGCAACGGACATGTCATGTCGTTGGCCCTGCCCTTCATGTGCGAACTCGACCGCACGTTCGAGGCTGTCCGCGCCCTCAACCGCGCGCGCAACGCCGACGAAGCGATCGAAGCGACGCGCCTGTGGCAATCGCCCGTGCAGAACATGGTCTATGCCGATACGGCGGGCGCCGTGGGTCTGCGCACCTTGGGGGCCGTGCCGATACGGGCCAGCGGCGCATCGATGCTGCCCTATCGCGGGTTCGACGCCAATGTCGGCTGGACCGGCTTCGTTGCGTTCGACCAGATGCCGTCCACGCACAACCCCGCCCAAGGGTTCGTCTCCAACGCCAACGACCGCGTGGCAGGCGCAAGTTTTCCCTACCATCTCAGCTTTTCCTTCGACCCTGCCTATCGCCAGCGCCGCATCGTCGAATTGCTGGCCGCACGCGACAATCAGGACGTCGCCTACCACGAAGCGATTTTGGCCGACGCGCAATCGCTGTTCGCCGTCGCCGCCGTGCGCGCGGCCCAGAACGTGGCGCCCGGCGACGCGCAAGCGCGTACCGCCCTCGATCTGCTGCGCGCATGGGACGGGCGCATGGACCGCGCCAAACCCGAGCCGCTGATATTCACCGGCTGGATGCGCGCGCTGACCAAGCGCACGCTCGAACGCGCGGTCGGACCGTTCGCGGACGCTGCCATGCGCGAACGCCCGGCACTGGCGCTGGCCGTGCTCGACGGCAGCTCGCCGTTCTGCACGCCCGACTGCACGGCGCTGGCAGAGACGACGCTCGTCGAAGCGCTTGGCGAACTTGCGGCAACCCAAGGGCGCGATCTTCGCCGCTGGCGCTGGGGCGATCTGCATCGCGCCCCGTTCGAAAATCCGATCTTCGCGCGCCTGCCCGTGCTGGGTCCGCTGCTGGCCGTCGATCTGCCGACGCACGGCGACTACTACACCATCAATCGCGGCGGCATGCGCCTTGGCAACCCGGCGACGCCGTACGCGCATGTGCATGGCGCGGGATTTCGCGCGATCTACAATCTCGACGATCTCGATGCGTCGCTGTTTGTCGTGGCGCCCGGCCAGTCGGGGCACCCGCTGTCGGCGCATTGGCGCGACCTTGCGCCGCTCTGGGCCGAAGGGCGCCATGTGCGACTGGCCGCGAACCGCCACGAATTGCTCGCGGGTACGCGCGCTTTGGTTCTCCTGCCGACCCCTTAACCAATTGATTGGGCGTCAGAAAATTTAAAGTTAACCCATCGTCAAGCAATTTCGCTTAATTTTAGCGGGTTCGCTTGCGAATCTTTGCGGTCCCTTGTTCCGGGGATCGTCGCGGCGCATATTCGTGTGCGCTAGCGCATCGGGAAGAGAAATGGCCGACGAGAGCAATCATCCAATCATCGTCATCAAGCGCATCAAGAAGGGCCACGACGCGGCCCATGGTGGCGGCTGGAAGGTTGCGTATGCCGACTTCGTGACCGCGATGATGGCATTCTTTCTGCTGCTGTGGCTGCTCAACGCCACCGACCAGGAAAAGCGCCAGGGCATCGCGCAGTACTTCACCGCCTTCGATGCCGTGTCGCGCTCGACGTCGGGCGCGGGCGGCGTGCTGGGCGGCGTCACGCTCGGTCCGGGCGACTTGCCCAATATGACGGGCGGCATCGTCGTAGGCGTGCCCTTGGCGCCGACCGGCGAAGAAGCGGAAACCGAAGGTCCGGAGTTTGCCGAGCCCAAGGGGGCTGCCAACGAAGACACGCCCAACCCGCAGCCCAATGCGCGCGGCGCCTCCGGCGTGGCGGCAGGCCCGTCGGGGCGCGAAACGCTGGGCGAACGGCGTCCGGGCGACCGCGCCGACGGCAATCTGTTCGGCGGCAATCGGCCCGACGGCAACCAGAGCGGGTCGGGTGCCGGCCAGAACCAAAACAGCTTCCAGCAGCAGATGCAGGCCGAAATGGGCAAGCGCGAGGAGCAGAGCTTCGCGCGCGCCGAGGCCGATCTGCGCCAGGCCCTGCAGGAAATTCCGGAACTGAAACCGCTCGCGCAAAACCTGCTGGTCGACCGCACGCCCGAGGGCCTGCGCATCCAGCTCGTCGACCAGGAACGCTACGCGATGTTCCCCTCGGGCTCGGCAGCGCCCGCCGACCAGACGCGCCGCCTGCTCGCCACGGTCGCGCGCATCGTGCAGGCCTTGCCCAACGCCGTCGCGATCACCGGCCACACCGACGCTTCGCCGTTTCCGCGCGGTGCGCAATACACGAACTGGGAATTGTCGAGCGACCGTGCCAACGCCGCGCGCCGCGCGATGCTGGAGGCGGGCCTGCCGGCCGCCCGCGTCGCGCGCGTGATCGGGCGCGCCGATACCGAACCGCTGATCGCCGACAATCCGGCCGATCCGCGCAACCGGCGCATCTCGATCGTGCTGTTGCGCGATATCCCGCAGGCCAGTTAGGTCGGCCAAGCTCGGCCGGGCGGTTTGAACTGCCGGGCGCAAGGCGCGACTTGCCAGAACCGGTCCTGCGGTCCTAGGCTCGACGTATGGAATCAAGCCCTGCCCCGCCCGCGATCGATGCCGTCGTTCTCGACGGATCGGCTGCAATGCCGAATCTTGCCGGGCTGCGGCGGCGGCGCAGTTTTGCGTGGCTCGTCGATATCGCGATTTGCTCGCTGCTGTTTTGGATTGCAGCCGTGCCCGCGTTTTTTGTCGGCGTTTTCACCTTCGGGCTGCTGTGGGGACCGGCGTGGATCGCGGTGGCGCTCGTGCCGATGGTCTATCACGCGGTTCTCGTTTCGGGATCGCGCGGCGCCACGTGGGGCCAGCGTCTGGCGGGCGTGGAGTTTGTCGGCCTGCTCGGCGCACGCGCGAGCTTTCTGCAAGCCGCCATCCATTGGGTGCTGTTCTATATGGGGTTCGTGTTCACGGGCGGCCTGATCGCGCTATGGAGCCTGTTCAATCCGAAAAAGGCGCTGCTGCACGACCAGATCGCGGGACTTCTCGCGCGCCGCATGCCGGCCAAAGCTTTGCACGTATCCGCGCAATGACCGCGCAAGGCAACAGCACCGCGCGCTTCTACTACTCGATGCCCTCGCCGTGCCCGTATTTGGACGGGCGCATGGAGCGACGCATCTTCGTCGACCTCACGGGCCCGCAGGCGGTGCTGTCCTACGATCTGCTGTCGGAGGCGGGCTTTCGCCGCTCGCTCGGCTTTGCCTACCGGCCCGCTTGCCCCGGCTGCAATGCGTGCGTTGCCGTGCGCATCCCGGTCGAGCGTTTCCACACGACGCGCCAATGGCGCCGCGTGCAGGCAAAAAACGACGATCTGGTGTCCGAGATCTGCGCGCCGATCGCCACGGCCGAGCAATACGCGCTGTTCCAGCGCTACCAGACCGGGCGCCACCGCGACGGCGAAATGGCGCGCATGGATTTCGAGGACTACCGCACGATGATCGAAGTCGGCGCCAACGATTCGAACGTCGTCGAAGTGCGCGACCGCCACGGCACGCTGATGGGGGCAAGCCTGATCGACCGCATGAATGGCGGGCTTTCGGCCGTCTATTCGTTCTACGAACCCGAAACGCCCGAACGCTCGCTTGGCAGCTATCTCATCTTGATGCTGCTCGAAACCGCGCGTCGCCAGGGCTTGGCGCATGTCTATCTCGGCTACTGGATCGGCCAGAGCGCCAAGATGGCCTACAAGATCTGCTTCCAGCCGCTCGAAGCGCTAACGCGCGATGGCTGGCTGCCGATCGACAAAAACGGCACGCTCGGCCCCGCCTGAAAAATAGGCAGGCCGATCGGGCTTCCAATCAACACGCGCGAAGTGTCGATGGCGCAGGCCTTTTTCCGCGTGTTCGTCTTGAACCCGACGGGCGCATTGATTACATTTCCGGCACGCGTTGTTTCGGCCAATTCGATCGGTCGAAACGACGGACAGCGGCGCTCAAGCGTCGCGTCGGCAAACGCCGAAAAAAATTCGAACCGGAGAGGACCCCTCTTGATGAAACGTCGTAAATTTATTGCCGCATCGGCCGCTGGCGTTGCCGCCGTCGGGCTTTCGGCCCCGGCCATCTCGCAAGGCCGCATGGAATGGCGCATGGTCACGTCGTGGCCCAAGAACCTGCCGGGCGTCGGCACGGGCGTCGAACGTCTGGCCGCGCGCATCGGCGAAATGTCGGGCGGTCGGCTGACAGTTCGCGTTTTTGCGGCGGGCGAACTTGTTCCGGCGCTGCAGTGCTTGCAGGCGGTGCGCGACGGCACGGCCGAAATGGGCCATGACGCGTCGTACTACCATATCGGCGTTCACCCGGCCTTCCAGTTCTTCACCTGCGTGCCCTTCGGCTTCATGGCGACCGAACAGTCGGCATGGCTCAACTACGCCGGCGGCCAGCAATTGTGGGACGAACACGCGGCCAACTACGGCGTCAAGGCGTTCCCGGCCGGCAACACGAACACGCAGGCCTTCGGCTGGTACCGCAAGGAACTGACCGGCGTCGACAGCTTCAAGGGCCTCAAGATCCGCATGCCGGGTTGGGGCGGCCAGATCATGACGCGCCTCGGCGCCCAGCAGGTCGCACTTCCGGGCGGCGAAATCTTCGCGGCTCTGCAGTCGGGTTCGGTCGACGCGGCCGAATGGATCGGCCCCTACAACGACCTCGCGATGGGTCTGCATCAGGTCGCCAAGCTGTGCTACGGCCCGGGCTGGCACGAGCCGGGTTCGAACCTGCAGCTGATGGTCTCGAAGGCCCGCTTCGACGCCCTGCCCGCCGACCTCAAAGCGATCGTCACGTTCGCCGCCCAGTCGATGGACATGGACATGACGACCGAATACATGGCGCGCTCGGGCGAAGCCATGGAAACGCTGCGCGCGCGCCATGGCGTGCGTTTCTTGAACCTGCCCGGCCCGATCCTGGACGCGTGCGGCACGGCGGCGGGCGAGTTCCTGTCGGAAGTGCGCGACCGCGGCGATGCGATCACGAAGAAGCTCTTCGAATCGTATCTCAAGTTCCGCTCCCAGGTGATGCCGTACTCGCGTTGGAACGACGGCGCGTTGCTCAACGCCCGCGTTCGCGCGTTCAAGTACATCACCTGATCTTCAAAAATCGGATCGCAGAACGGGAAAACCCCGCAGCCTTTTGGGCTGCGGGGTTTTTCTTTGGCCGGATCCGTATCCTCAGCCTTCTTCTTCTTTTTCGTCCGTCGCCGGATCGCCGGGCGAGTCCGCGTCGGGATCTTCGAGGAAGTCGGTCGGCATCGACGGCTGGTTTTCGAGCGACGGCGCGTCCTGGCCGTAGATCAGATCCGGCAGCCACGTTGCCAATTCCGGGAATTGGAACAGCAACGCCATGACCAAAATCTGGATGCCCACGAACGGGATGATGCCCCTGTAGATGATCGGCGTGGTGATCGACGGCGGGGCGACGCCGCGCAGATAGAACAGCGCGAAGCCGAAGGGCGGCGTCAAGAACGAGGTCTGCAGATTGACGCCCATAAGCACGCCCAGCCAAACCGGATCGAAGCCCATTTGCAGCAGGATCGGCCCCGCGATCGGCACCGTGATGAAAATGATTTCGAACGTGTCGAGGAAGAAGCCCAGCGCGAACATCAGCGCCATCACGACGAACAAGGCGGCGTCCCTGCCGCCCGGCATGTTCGACAGCGCGTCGTGCACCAGATATTCGCCGCCCAACCCGCGGAATACGAGGCTGAAGATCGACGCCCCGATCAGGATGACGAACACCATCGACGAAATCATCATCGTCGAGCGCGACACCTCGGTCAGCACGCCGACATATTCGCGGCGCGACTGGCCGATCGCGAGCAGATAGAGACTGCCCACAATCAGCACGATCACCAGCGCCGTCAGCAAGCCCGTTGCGCCGTAAGCGTAGCCAATGGCGCCCAAGAACATAATGAACCCGATCCAGAACACCGCGAGTTGCCGTTCCAGCGTCACGCGGTCTTCCGACGACGCCAGCCGGTCGGCGATCATCTTGACCACGGTCAGGAATACAGCGCCAAGCGAACCCACCGAGGCGGACTCGGTCGGCGTGGCAACGCCGCCCAGGATCGAGCCCAGCACCGCAATGATCAGGAAGATCGGCGGCACCAAAGCGATGATGACGCGCCGCCCAAGGCCCGCGCGCTCTTCGGCGTTCATCTTGAGGGGCGGGCAGGATTCGGGATCGGAAACCGAGCGGTAGAAAACCCACGCGGCATACAGGAACGACAGCATCAGGCCCGGAATGAAGGCGCCCGCAAACAGATCGCCGACCGAAACCGAATCGGGCGAAAAATTGCCGAGCGAAAGCTGCGCTTGCTGGTTCGCGCCTTGCAGAATGTCGCCCAAGAAAATCAGCACGGTCGAGGGCGGAATGATCTGGCCGAGCGTGCCGGAGGCGCAGATCAAGCCCGTCGCGAGCTTGGGATCGTAGCCCGCGCGCATCATGGCGGGCAGCGACAAGAGCCCCATCGTGACCACCGTCGCGCCCACGATGCCCGTGGACGCCGCCAGCAGCGTGCCCACGATGACGACCGAATAGCCGAGCCCGCCGCGCACGCCGCCGAACAATTGGCCCATCGTGGTCAGCAGCACTTCGGCGATGCGGCTGCGCTCCAGCATCACGCCCATGAATACGAACAGCGGGACGGCGACCAGCACCTCGTTGTTCATCACGCCCCAAATGCGGGTCGGAATGGCGCTGAGGAAGTTGAGATCGAACGTGCCGAACAGCCAGCCGATGCCGCCGAAGGCGAGCGCGATGCCGCCCAGCGAAAACGCGACCGGATAGCCCAGCATCAGCAGACCGACGATCGTCGCGAACATCGCGATCGACAGCAATTCGCCGGTCAGGTGGCTTTCTGCGCCCATGGGTATCGTCCTAAAAAGGCTGGAGTTCCAAAAACGATCAGTGGCTGGTCTTGGGCGGCGCGTAGGCTTGATTGCCGTTCAAAAACAGCACCGCGCGCGCCACGGTCGCAAACCCCTGGGCGCCGACCAGCACGCAAAACGCCACGAGCGCGCTTTTCAGCAGCCATACATTGGGGATGCCGTCGGGCTGCTGCGAGCGCTCGTCGCCGACATAGGCCGTGAGGAAAAACGGCCAGGCTTTGTCGAGCATGATCCACAAGAACGGCAGCATGAAAAAGAACGTGCCGAAAATTTCGACCTTGGCCTGGTTGCGCGGCTCCATGCGCGAATAGAAAATATCGACGCGCACATGGCCGCCATGCAGCAGCGTGTAGCCCGCCCCGACCAGAAAGACGATCGCGTGCTGCCACACATAGGCTTCCTGCATCCAAATGAAGCCGCTGTCGAGCGCGTAGCGAAAATAGACGGTGGCGAAACACGTCACGACCGTGCCGAGCGTCATCCACGCCACGACCTTGCCGATCAGCGTGTTGGTCGCGTCCACGATGCGGATATAGGTTTCGAGAATGCCCATCGATGTCGTGCTCCGCCCTGTTCGACGTCCATTTTCCGGGCCGCATTTTCGCGTGACACCGGATGCCCGAGCGCCCGAAAGAAAAAGGCGCTCTGGCAACGACCAGAGCGCCTTATAGCAGCGCGCCCGAATGTATCAAGACAAAATCGTGCCCTATTTTACCCCGGTCACACGCGAAAACCGCGTGCCGGCCGCAATCAAGGCTACGGCCAACGCCGCCTTCACGACCGCGCCTGCGACAAACGGTGCGAGCCCGAACGCGACCGCCTTGTCGAACCCGACAAACGTCGCAAGCCACGCGACGCCCGGCACGAACAGCAGGGCCGAACCCACGACCATCGCGGCGGCGGTCCCGGCGAGGCTGCGGCCCCAGCCGCGCTCCGCCATCCAGCCCATCGCACCCGCGACCAGCACAAAACCGAACAGGAACCCGCCGGTGGGGCCAGCCATATAGGCAAGGCCGATGCCCTTTTCGGGCGTGCCCGCAAACACCGGCAAGCCAACGGCCCCTTGGACCAAATACAGCGCCACAGTGGCAACGCCCATCCGCGTGCCATAGGCAAAACCGATCAGCAGCACGACCATCGACTGCATGGTCATGGGCACGGGCCACATCGGCACCTGCACTTTGGCCGAAGCCCACAGCAAGGCCGAGCCGAGCACGGCCAATGCCGCCATGCGCACGAAGTTGCGCTGGCCCGCAGGCCACAACGCGTCGATCAATGTCGGATGGGTGTTCATGGGGCGTCTCTCCAATGTTTGAACGCAAGGCTTAGCGCGCGGACCGGCCCGGCGCAAGCTACCCGAAGCGGAAACCCTTGGGCGGCAACAGCCCGGCCTGGGCGCGTTTGCCGAGCCAGTTTTTGGGCGCGTTTTCGCGCTCGTCCGAGCGCGCGAAACCCGTGGGCCAGCCCTTGGCGAGCGCGAAGGTGCGGATCTGATAGAGCCCGCCGCCGTGCGCGTATTGCTGCAAAATCACGCCGCGCCCGCGTTCCATTTCGGGCAATTCGGAAAGCGCGAACAGCAACAGCTTTTTGTTGGTGCCCTGCACCGCCAGCGTATCGCCTTCGACCGCACACATGGCGCGCGCTTCCGCGCCCTCGCCAAGATTGAGCACTTGCTTGCCCTGGCGCGTCTGGGCGACGCACGCGGCCTCGGGCACGACAAAGCCGCGCCCGTCGCTGGAGGCCACCACCAGCTTGCGGTCGGGCTTGTGGATGAACACGTTGATCACGTCGACTTCGTTCGACAGTTCGAGCGTGACCTTCAAGGGTTCGCCGTCGCCGCGCCCGCGCGGCAGCTTGTCGCAACCGAGCGTGTAGAAGCGCCCGTTGGTGGCGAGCACCATGAGCTTTTCGGTCGACTGCGTGCGGATGACGTAGCCTTCCTTGTCGCCGTCCTTGTAGCGGATCTCGCGCGCGGCCGTTTCGTCGAGATGGCCCTTGAACGCGCGGACCCAGCCCTTGTCGGAGCACACGACGGTCAGATCCTCGCGCTCGATCAAGGCATCGACCGGCACGATCAGGTCGGCAGGCGCGTCGGCCACTTCGGTGCGCCGTTTGCCCAAGGGCGTGCGCGGACCGAACTTGGTCTTGATGCCTTGCACCTCGTCCGCGATCGTCGCCCAGCGTTTGTCGTCGCTCTTGAGCAGGCCTTCGAGCTCTTTCTTTTCCTTGGTCAGCGCGTCGTTTTCCTTGCGGATTTCGAATTCTTCGAGCTTGCGCAACGAGCGCAGCCGCATGTTCAAGATGGCTTCGGCCTGCGTTTCCGTCAGGTCCCACTTCTTGATCATGATGGGCTTGGGCTCGTCTTCGTTGCGGATGATCTTGATCACCGCATCGATGTTCAGATACGCCACCAGCAGGCCGCCCAGAATGTCGAGCCGCTTGGCGATCTGATCCAGGCGATGGGCCGAGCGGCGCTTCAGCACCACTTGGCGATGGTCGAGATAGGCCTGCAGTACTTCCTTCAGGTTCATGACGCGCGGCGCGTTGGCGCCGTCGAGCACGTTCATGTTGAGCGCGAAGCGCGTCTCGAGTTCGGTGTTGCGGAACAGCGATTCCATCAAAAGCTTCGCATCGACCAGCTTGGTCTTGGGTTCCAGCACCACGCGCACGTTTTCGTCGGACTCGTCGCGCACGTCGGCCAGCAGCATCAAGCGCTTGGCGTGCAGCAATTCGGCGATCTTTTCGATCAGCTTCGATTTCTGCACCTGGTAGGGAATTTCGGTCACGACGATCTGCCACATGCCGCGCGGCAATTCTTCGACCGCCCATTTGGCGCGCACGCGCATGCTGCCGCGGCCGGTTTCGTAGGCCGCAACCAGCGTCTCGCGGCTTTCGACCAGAATGCCGCCGGTCGGGAAATCGGGGCCGGGCATCAGGTCGACGAGCGTCGCCACGCGCGCATTGGGCGTTTTGATGAGATGCAGCAGCGCGTTGCAGATTTCGACGATATTGTGCGGCGGAATATTGGTTGCCATGCCGACGGCAATCCCGGCCGCCCCGTTCGCCAGCAGATTGGGGAAGGCCGCGGGAAGGACCAGCGGTTCTTCGCCTTCGCCGTCGTAGGTCGCGCGAAAATCGACGGCGTTTTCGTCGAGGCCGCGCAGCAATTCGGCGGCAACTTCCGTCAGGCGCGCCTCGGTGTAGCGCATCGCCGCAGCGTTGTCGCCGTCGATATTGCCAAAATTGCCCTGCCCGTCGACGAGCGGATAGCGCTGCGCAAAATCCTGCGCCAAGCGCACCAGCGCATCATAAACCGACTGGTCGCCATGCGGATGGTATTTGCCGATCACGTCGCCGACTACGCGCGCGCACTTCTTGAAACCCGATGCCGGATCGAGCTTGAGCTGCTGCATGGCCCACAGCAGCCGGCGATGCACGGGCTTCAAGCCGTCGCGCACGTCGGGCAACGAGCGCGACATGATGGTGGAGAGTGCGTACGCCAGATAGCGTTCGCCCAACGCATCTTTCAAATCGACCGGGCGGATGTCGGCAGCAAAACTGGACGTCATGGCAGGGCTGTCTCGCTTCTAATCTCGAACTTGTTTGCGCCAGCGCTCATAGAGCCGGACTCGGGCGCGCGGCAAGTCCTGCCCGTGGGGGGCCAAGGCGTAGCGCTGCAAAAAATGGCCGGCGATCTCGAGACCGGCGATCAAATCCGCCGGACTTGCCGCTGCCTCGACCCGCAAAAATGCAGGCAGTTTGAAGAGCTTGGCCTCGAATTCGGCGCCCGCCTCCGCCGACACGGCGCGCCCCGTGCGCGGGCTTACGTAAATCAGGTTCGCCGTCCCGCCCGTGGCCGCGCACCGCGCCAAATCGAGGCCGAATCCAAGCTCCGACAGGCACCGGCATTCCCAGCGCACATAGCCTGCGGCCCAGTTTTCGGTCTCGAGCGCGTCGATCAAACCGATCGTGGCGGCATAGAGGCCGTCATGCGCCTCGCGCTCGGGGAGCACCAGATCGAGCAAAGCGGCGGCGGCCGAGAGCGCTTCCAGCCGCCCCGGCTCGTCGAGCAGCAAGGCGCCCACCGTGCGCGCAAGTTCGCAATTGTAGTTCCCCAAATGCTCAGGCAAGCGCGCGCGCCAGGTCGCATGTACGACATTGCCAAGTTCGAACAGGGCCGCGCCGCGCCCATGCCCGCCGCCGCGCGCCAGCCCCAGATGGCGCCCGTGCGTGGCAGTAAACAGCGTGATTACCGCCGCATGCTCGCCATGCGGCCGTCGCCCCAGCACGATGCCGTCGTCAGCCCATTCCATTCCTTAGACATGGGCCGATTCGCGCGCGTTTGCAAAACGCCGCCGCCTCCGCTATCCCCACCGCATGCCCAAGGGACTCTCCATGCAGGCAGCACCGATGGGGTTGCTTGCCGCGTTTGTCGGTTTGGCAAGCTCGATCGCGGTCATCCTGCAAGGGCTTGCGGCCAATACGGCGCGCCTCGCGCTCGGGCAGCGCAAGTTCGAGCAGCGAGGTCGCGGCCGACAACGCATCGAGCTTGTTGGCATCGTCGGGCAGCAAAGCGCCCACCGTATGCGCGAGCTCGCCGTTACAATTGCCTAGATGTTAGGGCAGCGGCGCACGCCCCATCCTCGGGACGGGATTGCCTACGAAACCCGTCCCGAAGCTTCGCTCAGCTGCCGGTATAGGGCAGCGAGGAATGATGGACCACGATGCGGAGCCTGCCCGAATCGTCTTTCACGAACATCCAGGTCTTATCGACTGTCGTGACCTTGCCGTCCTTGCCGGTAATGTTCACGTTGCCCATGGTCGCTGCGGAATCGCCGGCGATAAAGATCGCGCTGTTGGCAACGTCGCATTTGGTCCAGCCCTTTAGGGCAAAACCGGTATCTGCCGGGAAGGCGCGGTCGTCGCCGACAAAGTAGGCGAGCGCACCGGCGCGCGTCGTGCGGAAGGTCTGCGGCGCCACGGTAAGCGTCGGCTTAAAGAGGACCGTACCCATCTGGTAGCCATACGCTGCATCGATCACGCGCTCGGCAAGTGCTTTCGCAGCAGCCCTGCCCTGGGTCTCCCCGGCCTTGCCGATATCGACGAGCGCGGCACACCAAGCTTTTTGCGCGGCAAGCACTTCCGCCTCGGCAATGCTTCGGTTGACAGTCGCCGTTTGGGCGCTTGCTTGGCCGACGGAGTAGACGGCTGCGAGCACGGCAGTGGCGAGAAGAGAGTGGCGGTTGAACATGGCAGCTCCAGGTTGGGGTTTGGGTTCGTACTTTGCGTCGTGTCGAACTTGCGTTCGTCGCACAGGCCTTATCTAATGGCGGCGGCTGACGCTGCCTTGAACGGCAAATTATGGACGCCTGACATCAAGATGAACGCGCGATGAACGAGCTTCAAAGCCCAAGCCCTTCGGGCACATTCCGGCGGCGGATAACGATGGCCTTGGCAGCGCTTGCCGCCATTGCATTCCTGCAAGGGGGTTTCGCCGTCTGGGCCGTAGGGTTGGCGGAGCATCACGTCCTGCGCGGGCGGGTCGCGGCAGACATAAAGCAGAGCTTCACTGATTTATGGCTGGACAATCAGAAGTTGTTAAATTTTGCGATGCAAAAGCAATCCGGCGCCATCGCGGTGCCAAACCGGCACGACGAGATCCTCGAACGCATGCGCAAGACGCTCGACCGGCTTGACGCACTAGCTGCGCAGGCCAGCTTGCTCGACGACGGAATTCCGGCCCGCCAAAGGCAGGCGGAACGACGGACCGCATTGACAATCCTGTCCGCGAGCGTCGAACATCTGGCTGGCAGCCTCGCGGGTTTGAACCAACCTTATTCGGCACTCGACGCGACGTCTGCATGGCGCATCGCCAACGATCTGTTCGACAATGCCGACGGGCGCGACCTTCGATCGCTGCTGGCTGAAAGCCTTGCGCGCGAGCAAGTCTCCCTCGACGAAAAGCGAGCCGACACGGACCAGGCGCTGGCATGGCTTCGAAGGCTCTGGATCGGGACCACCGCCGCTCTCATCGTCACCGCACTTGTTCTCGCGGCTGCCTTTGCGCGCGCCTTGCGCAAACCCCTCACCGCGCTGGCCGAGGGCGCCGAAGCCTTGCGAGACGGCCGACTCTCACACCGAATATCCCTGGATATTTCTGGCGAGTTCGGCGCGGTCGCGCGGAGCATGAATGCCATGGCGGCGGAGCTGTCGGCCCGCCGCACGCGCGAGCGCGAAGCGCGCGAGATTCTCGAAGATCGAGTCGCGCGTCGCACGGCCGAACTCACGGTCGCACTTGCCTCGCAAAACGACGCAGAGGCGCGGCGGCGCCAGCTCTTTGCTGACATCAGCCATGAATTGCGCACGCCAACGACGGCTATTCGCGGCGAGGCGCAGATCGCGCTCCGCGGTGGCGCGAAACCGGCGAGCGAATATCGAGAATCTCTGCAACGCGTCGAAGTCTACTCCCGGCAACTCGGTGCGAGCATCGACGATCTACTGACGATGGCACGCAGCGACATCGATGCTCTTTCGTTGCGCAAGGTTCCCGTAGACATAGACGATGTGCTCGAAGAGGTGTTTTGGCTCGGACGGGCACTGGCGTTTGCGCGCGGAATCGAGCTAACGAGGGAACCGTGGCCAACCGGACTGACGATGCTCGGCGACGCGGAACGGCTGAAGCAGCTGCTGCTCGTTCTAGTAGACAATGCCGTCCGATACTCCCGGCCGGGCGGAACCGTGACTCTTTCGGCATGCCGTACCGACCACAATGCGCCATGGTCCGTACTGACCGTCAGCGACGCCGGAATTGGCATTGACGAGAGCGAGTTGAGTAAAGTCTTCGATCGCGGCCATCGCGCGCCCAATGCCAAGATGCACTGCTCGGACGGAAGCGGCCTTGGTCTGCCGATCGCTCGGGTCCTTGCGCGGGGCCACGGCGGCGACATAGTGCTGAAAAGCGGCCTGAACTGCGGCACTTCCGCGATCGTGTCGCTGCCCCTTATGATCGCGCAGGACGGACATCCCGCATGAAAATTCTTCTGATCGAAGACGATCGCAGGATTGCCGACTTTCTTCAGCGGGGACTAAGCGCCGAGAGCATGTCCGTTCGCGTCGCGTATTCGGGTCGCGATGGAATTACCTTGGCACACGAAGCATGGCAGAGCTTCAAATCCGACGGCGAGAACACAATACTTGTCCTCGATCTGATGCTTCCGGACATTAGCGGCCTTGACGTTTGCCAAACGTTGCGCGCCCAAAACATCCAACTTCCGATTCTTATGCTGACCGCCATGTCGACCGTAGAGGATCGGATTGTCGGTCTGCGACTTGGCGCAGACGATTATTTGGGCAAACCGTTCGATTTCGACGAATTGCTGGCAAGACTCGAGGCGCTTGGTCGGCGCGGCCGCGAGTTCAAAAGGCCTGCGGCGACGATACTGCGCGTTGCCGACCTACAACTTGACCGCTCAGCCATGAAGGTGAGCCGCGCCGGGCGGCCCATTTCCCTGACGGCCAAGGAATTGGCACTTCTCGAACTTTTGATGAGTTCGCCGGGCAGACTTTTCAGCAGAGAACGAATCCTGTCGAACATATGGGGTTTGAACGAAGATCCTCTGACGAACGTCGTCGATGTCTATATTGGCCGCCTGCGCAGCAAAATCGACGAAGGACATGCGATCCGCCTTTTCAAGACCCAGAGGGGGCTTGGGTATCGGCTCGAAGCCGAGGAGTAGTGCCCGCCGGAATCCTACGCTCGGCGATTCGACCATTTTCGACGGCAAATGCCGACGGATCCAACGGCAAAAATCTGGCCACCGTCGCAGTTCCGTTCGAGCTGTTCAAGATGGGTCGATTGGATGCTGTTCACGAAAGCGTTGGACTTTGCAAACGACCGGGATTTGGCTATGCAACGCGCCATGTTCAAGGATTTCTCGACGCAAGCCATGACGATGGGGTTGCTTGCCGCGTTTGTCGGTTTTGCCAGCTCGTTCGCGGTCATCCTGCAAGGGCTTGCGGCCGTCGGCGCGTCGCCGGCACAAGCGGCATCCGGCCTGCTCGCCGCCGGCGTCGCCATGGGGTTGGCGTCGATATGGACGAGCTTCACAACCCGCATGCCCATCGCGATCGCTTGGTCAACGCCCGGCGCCGCGATGCTGGCGACAAGCGTTGCCCCCGCCGGGGGCTTTGCCGTCGCGACGGGCGCGTTCCTTATGTGCGGCGCGCTGATCGTCGCGTGCGCCTATTGGCAGCGTTTGGGCCAGTGGGTCGCGGCGATCCCGGCAGCGCTGGCGAACGCGATGCTCGCGGGCGTTTTGTTCGGCCTGTGCCTTGCCCCCTTCAAGGCCGCAGCGCAAGTGCCGCTGCAAGCCTTGGCCATCATCGCCGTCTGGGCGCTGGTGGCGAAATTCAAACGGCTGTACGCCGTGCCGGCAGCTGTCGGCACGATGGCGCTCGTGATCGTGCTCGACGCGCCTGCCGACGGGTTTGCGGGCGTCGCGCTCGTCCCGAAAATCGAGTTCGTGATGCCGGTCTTCGCGCTCGACGCCGCGATCGGCATCGCGATCCCGCTTTTTATCGTCACCATGGCCTCGCAAAATATTCCGGGTTTGGCAGTGCTGAAGGTGAACGGCTACGCGCCCGCCCCCGGCCCGCTTTTCCGCCTGACGGGGCTTGGCACCATGGCGGCATCGGCAATCGGCGGGCACGCAATCAATCTCTCCGCCCTCACGGCCGCGTTGTGCGCGGGGCCGGACGCGCACGAAGACCCGCAGCGGCGCTGGTGGGCCGCGTTCTTTTGCGGCATCGGCTATGTCGTGCTCGGGTTGTTGGCGGGCGCGGCCGCCACGTTCGTTGCGATCGCGCCGCCGATTTTGATCCAGGCCGTCGCGGGCTTGGCATTGCTTGGCGCTTTGGCAAGCGCCCTTCTGGGCGCCATGCAAGCCCAAGAAGACCGCGAGGCGGCCCTGGTCACGTTCCTGGTGACGGCCTCGGGCCTCACCTTCTACGGCATCAGCGGCGCGTTCTGGGGGTTGCTCGCGGGCGGCGCCATCTATTCGCTTGCCCGCTGGAAGCGCGCAGTTTAAGGACTGCATCGATGGACTCGCTTGCAAGCGTTGCGGTTTTTTTAACTGAAATTTATTCGGGGATACGCGGCAAAATGAAACTCTTCGTGCGCTTCTTGGCATTTCTGGTCTTCGCGATCGCCGCCGCAGGCTCCGCCGCGCAGGCGCAGAACGACACCACCTTCGAGGTCGTGAATCGCGCGCGTATCCCGATCTTCGAGGTCTATGTCTCGCCCTCCGCCATCGACAGCTGGGGGAGCGATTTGCTGCGCGACGAAACGATCTCGCCGGGTGCGCGCAAGACCATCCGACCCGCCGCCAACGACTGCATTTTCGACGTGAAGATCGTCTTTCGCGGCGGCCAATCCGAAGAACGGCGGCGCCAAAATCTTTGCGAGCTGTCCGAAATGGCCTTCGATGGCGGCGCGCCCGCACCCGCCGCCAATGCGGCCCAGGGCGATCCCAGTTTCGAGCTGGTCAATTCGTCCGCGCAGGTGATCATGCAGATCTACGCGGCCCTGTCGCGCGAACGCAATTGGGGCACGGACCGTCTGGGAAGCGACGTGCTGGGGGCCGGCCAGCGCTTCCAAGTGACCTTGCCGAACGGCGATTGCCAGTGGGACATCGCGGTCGTCTACGCCAACGACCGGCGCGAGGAGAAACTGAACCAAAATCTCTGCAACGTGACGGAGCTTGCCTTCGACGCGTCGGCTGCGCGCGCACCCGGCACAACGCCGCCGATCGCCGGTAACAATGCAAACCCCGCCGCGGGCGACCCCAGTTTCGCGCTCATCAACCGCTCGCCGCGCACGATCGCGCAACTTTTTGTATCGCTCTCGAACCAGACCAACTGGGGACAAGACCGTCTGGGCGACAACGTGCTCGCCGCCGGACAGCGCTTTCAGGTTGCATTGCCGCAAGGCCCCTGCCAGTGGGACATCGCGGTGGTCTACGACGACAATCGGCGCGAAGAACGGCGCAGCCAGAATCTGTGCGCCGTCGCGGATGTAACCTTCGACGCCTCCAGCGCACGCGCCCCCGGCGCCCAAACGGCGCCCGGCAGCGGCGGCCAGGCGCGCAGCGGCGAGCAGTCGTTCGGCACCGGCTTTTTTGTCTCGGCCCAGGGCCATATGCTCACCAACGCGCATGTGGCGGGCGAGTGCCAGCGCATTGCCGTGGTGATGGAAACCGGGCGCGCCAATGCCCAGCTGGTCCGCAAGGACGAGCGCAACGATTTGGCGCTGATCAAGGTCGACGTGCCGGGCGCCGTCGCGTTTGCGCGCTTCCGCGCGCAACCCTCGATCCGGGCGGGCGACGACATCGTGGTCGCGGGCTTTCCGCTGCCGACGGTGCTGCAAAACGGGCTCAACATCACGACCGGCAATGTCAGCGCCATGTCGGGTTTGGGCGGCAATATCGCGCTGATGCAGATCACCGCCCCCGTGCAGCCCGGCAATTCGGGCGGCCCGCTGCTCGACATGTCCGGCAATCTGGTCGGCGTGATCGTCAGCAAGCTCAACGCCCAGCGCGTCGCGCAGACGACGGGCGACATTCCCCAGAACGTGAATTTCGCGGTGCAAGGCGCCGTCGCGCGCCTGTTCCTGGAAGCGGGCGGCCAGCGCTATACCGAAGCCGCCTCCCAGCGCGACATGAAAGCCGCCGACGTGGCAGACCTGTCGCGCGCCTTCACCTTCCAGATCGAGTGCCGGTAAAATTCGAGTGCTTAGAACGATGCGATGCGCGGTTTGCTGAGGACCTTTAAGGTTCTTGTCTTCGAATTCACGACATGTTAAAATACCGCTATGGTCAAACCATCCGTTTCGGGGGCCGGCGAGAAACGCAAACCGCATCATGACCTCGCGTCGTTCAAAGCGGTCTTCGCCGAAGAGTGATCGATCGTTGAGACGGCCCGACGCGACGCGCTGAGAATGGGAATGACGATCGACGATGTCGCATCCGCCATTGAAACCCTGATGGCGCCGCATTTCTACAAATCCATGTCGTCCCACCGCAATCGCAGCCAATGGCAAGACGTCTATCATCGTCCACACGACGGGAAAGTCATTTACGTAAAGTTTACCGACGACGCGGTGACAGAGTTCGCCTTGCTGTCTTTCAAGGAGAAGTAGAGTGACGCTTGCGAAAACAAAGATCCACCCCGTTACCGGCAAGATTTTGATGCGCGGCAAACGAAAGATGAAGGTTGAATTTCAGGGGATGAGTCGCGTTGTCGAGGTCAAAGGGTGGTTTCCGAAAGACGGTGGCGATGGCCTGATGTGGCGCGACGACGGCGCCGCCGCCGATGCGGCGCTTGACGAGATGAAAACCGAACACGCCGCCAAGATGCGCTCGTTTGCCGCTAGAGTAGCCGGCAAGATAATGGCCGTTTCCAACACGAAGATCTCAAGCAAGCAACTTAGCAGACTCCTGACCGGTTCGCCGAACAGCTTCGACAAATACCGCCGTGGCGACGCGCAGCCTAGCCATCCGACCCTGGTGCTTCTGTCCATTTTGGAGAAACACCCAAAGTTGTTTTTGGAAATAAAAGCGCTGGCCGACAAGAGCGCGGCTTAAGCGGAAAATATACGGCTTCCAATGCCTGATCGGCGGCGGGGCGTTCTCGGCGGCGAGTTGCGCGAAACGTCGGCAGAATGTTGGCGGAGTCTTGAGGGTCCCGTACGCGTCACCCGAAAGGCACCGGTCGGACCATCGCTACCAAATATTAGTTGCTGAACCGAGGCTGACACCCCGAAACAGCATCTAGTCGGTTTTGTGAGGCGGCGCCTGTGTTAAATCGAGGCCGACGAGGACAATTCGGAAGTCGCGAAAGCGCTTCCTTAGCGCGCTGCGCAGCACCCAGAAAGTTACGGCGAGACCAACGCAAAATCCGGCGATGGAACTGATTGCGTCGATTGTCTGCGACGAAACGCGGAGAAGACCAAGGACAAGTCCGATCACGAACCCGACGGCAAACCCAACCAAAAATCCGAAGACAAGACTGCGCCAAACAAGAAGCCACCAAATCGCCAGAATGCGACGTTTCGAGCAATCGAGAAGTTCCATGAAACGACCTCAGACTTTTTGTCCCGGCCGTTTCGGTTCGGCGGCGCCGGGATAGATCGAACCCGAGAACACCATAAACAGTTGCATTACGATGCGCAACGGGTATAAAACAGAGCGTTGCCCAAACGCCAAGACCTCAGGCGCGGCCCTGGAACTGGCGCCCGGCGGCGGCAAGCGAGTCCAAAAAGGCGCCGGCTGCCGGCGACAGGTTCTCGCGGCTGGTGACCGCGCATAGACGTCGCTTGGCCGGCGGATCCAGCGGCACGATCGCCAGGCGCCGTTCGCCCGACGGCACGCTCAATTCCGGCACGATCGACACGCCCACGCCCTCGCGCACCATCGCCATCAGCGCCGAGGGATCGCGCACCGAAAACGCGATGCGCGGCACCACCGCCTCGCGCGCGAAGAGCGCACGAATATCGGATTCCGACCCGCCATTGGGCATGACGAAGTTTTCGTCGGCCAAATCGGCGGGCGTGACCTTTTGCGACTGGGCCAGACGATGGCGCTTGGGCATGATCGCCAGCAGGTCGTCTTCGGCGACCGGAATGGTGTCGTAATCGCGCGGCAATTCGGCCGTCAGCCCGATATCGACCGTGCTGCCGACGACCCAGTCGCGCACTTCGTGGTCGGTTCCTTCGATCAGCACCACTTCGATGCCCGGATAGCGCGTGCCGAAATTCTTGATGATCGGCGGCAACAGGCGGCTCGCAGCGCTGGAAACGCTGCCAACGCGCACGCGGCCGGTCTGCAAACCCGTCAGCGTCTGGGCACATGCGCGCACGCGCTCGATCGCGTCCAGCGCCGCACGCGCATCGCCCTGGATTGCCGCGCCCGGCGCCGTCGCCGCCACGCGCCCGCGCGTGCGCAACAGCAGCACCACGCCCAGCGATTCTTCCAACGCGGCGACCGCTTGGCTGACGCCCGATTGAGTCAATCCCAGCCGATGCGCCGCAGCCGTAAAACCGCCCTCGTCAAGGACGGCGAGAAACGCGCGCAACTGGCCAACATTGATGTTCGATGTCGTCATTTTTATCAACTTTTGTAATGGTGGGCTCGGAGTGTATATTCGTCGATCTTATAACGACCTTAGGCACGTCGTCCAAGTTTATTTTAACGAATACGTAACCATTTCTGAAATTCCTTTAAATCAGTCGAACACCGCAAATGCGCGCCGAAATGGAACGAAAAAGGCCGACGCTTTGCAGCGTCGGCCTTTCGCGGTTTCCGCCGGGGAGCGGCGGCGGTTTTTGTTATTCCGCCGCGTGCGGAACCGCTTTGGGCTTGTCGTGGAACTGGTCGGTTTCGGTCGAACCGGCCATTGCCGTAGTCGACGCTTTGCCGGCCGAAATCGCGACTGCGACCGCGTCGAAATAGCTCGTCCCCACCTCGCGCTGGTGGCGCGTGGCGGTGTAGCCGTGCTTCTCGGCGTCGAACTCGGCCTGCTGCAGTTCCGAGTAGGCGCCCATGCCGCGCTTGGCGTAGCCGCGCGCCAGCTCGTACATCGAATAGTTGAGCGCGTGGAAACCCGCGAGCGTCACGAACTGGAACTTGTAGCCCATCTCGCCGATCTGCTGCTGGAAGGTTTCGATCGTCTGCGGATCGAGCTTCTTGCGCCAGTTGAACGACGGCGAGCAATTGTAGGCCAGCATCTTGCCCGGAAAGCGGCGACGCACTTCTTCGGCAAATTCGCGCGCTTCGCCAAGGTCCGGCTCCGACGTTTCCCACCAGATGAGGTCGGAATACTCGGCATAGGCAATGCCGCGCGCGATCGCGTACTCGACGCCCTTGCCTTCTTTGATGCGGAAGAAGCCTTCCGGCGTTCGCTCGCCGGTCAGGAACGGCCGGTCACGCGCGTCGACGTCGGAGGTGATGAGCTGGGCCGAGTGCGCGTCGGTGCGCGCGAGGATCACGCTCGGCACGCCCTCGACGTCGGCCGCCAGACGCGCGGCATTCAGCGTGCGCACATGCTGGCTGATCGGCACCAACACCTTGCCGCCCAGATGGCCGCACTTTTTTTCCGACGCGAGCTGGTCTTCGAAATGCACGCCCGAAGCGCCCGCTTCGATCATCGCCTTCATCAGCTCGTATGCGTTGAGCGCGCCGCCGAAACCGGCTTCGGCGTCCGCGATGATCGGCGCGAACCAATGGGTGTCGCCCTTGCCTTCCATGGTCTGGATCTGGTCGGCGCGACGCAGCGCATTGTTGATGCGCTTGACCACGTCCGGCACCGACGAGACGGGATACAGCGACTGGTCGGGATACATCTGGCCCGCATTGTTGGCGTCCGCCGCCACCTGCCAGCCCGACAGATAGATCGCCTTCAAGCCCGCTTTGACCTGCTGCATCGCCTGGTTGCCGGTGAGCGCGCCCAGCGTGTTCACATAGGGCTCGTTCTTCAAAAGCTCCCACAGCCGCTCGGCCCCGCGCCGCGCGAGCGTGTGCTCGATGCGCACCGAGCCCGCAAGCTTGGCGACGTCGGCCGCCGCATAGTCGCGCTTGATGCCGTTCCAACGCGGGTTGGTGGTCCAGTCGCCGGTCATTTTATCAATCGTCATGTGCCCCTCCATGAAGCGAGATTCGATGTAAATATTTTCACAGTGCGCCTGCGTCGACGATAGGCCAAAACAGGCCAAAAACCGTAAATCTGTCGCTGGATTTGCAAGTGTTGGCGCTGCGGTGTAAAGTTTGTAAAGATCGATTCAGGAGCCCCGGATGGCGCGCAAGACCTTGCTTGGCAACAAGATCCGGCGTTTGCGCGAGGGCGCGAACCTCACGCAAGCGCGGATGGCCGAACAGCTCGGCATTTCGGCGAGCTACCTCAACCTCATCGAGCACGACCAGCGCCCGGTGACGGTCGCCCTGCTCCTCAAACTCGGCAAACAATTCGACGTCGAATTGACCGACCTCTCGGACGACGACGACCGCAAACTCGCCACGGGCCTGCGCGAAGTCTTCGCCGACGGCACGCTCGCCGCCCAAGGAATCGCACCCGAAGAGATCAAAGCGCTCGCCGAAGCGGCGCCCAACGCCGCCAAAGCGATCCTCGAACTTTACCGCGCGTACCGGCTCGCGCGCGACGATGCGCAATCGATGACGCTGGGATTGCCGAGCGGCAACACGCGCAAGATGGTGCTGCCGGCCGAAGAAGCGCGCGATTTTTTCCACGATCGCGCCAACTATTTCGACGACATCGAAGCCGCCGCCGAAGCCGTCGTGGCCGAGGCCGGCATTCCGCTGGGCGAAGCGTGGCGCGGCCTCGTCGATTACGCCAAAGCCAAGTTCGGCATTGCCGTCGAAATCGTCGAGCCTGCGGTACTTGGCGGCGGCGTGCGGCGGTACGATGCCAAAACCAAAAAACTGCTTTTGAGCGAAACGCTGCCGCGCGCGTCGCGCCGCTTCCATCTCGCCTACCAGATCGCGCTGTTTGCGGCGCGAAAGCCGGTCGATCTCATCGTCGTCACGGCAAAACTCGCCTCGAAGGAAACCGAAACGCTGGTGCGCGTCGGGCTCTACAATTATTTCGCGGGCGCGGTGCTGATGCCTTACGCGCCCTATGTCGCGGCGGCACGCGCGCTGCGCTACGATATCGAACTGCTGTCGAACCATTTTGGCGTCAGCTTCGAGCAAGCCTGCCATCGCCTCTCGACGCTCCAGCGGCCGGGCGACAAGGGCGTGCCGTTGTGGCTGGTGCGCACGGACATTGCGGGCAATGTCTCGAAGCGCTTTTCGGCTGCCGGTTTCCATTTTTCGAGATTCGGCGGATCGTGCCCGCGCTGGATCGTGCACGAGGCGTTTACCAGCCCTGGCCGCATCCTGACGCAAGCCGCCCGTCTGCCCGACGGCGCAACATTCTTTTGCGTGGCGCGCACGGTCGCCAAAACCGGCGGCGGTTTTCTCGAACCGCCCACGTTGCTGGCCGTGAGCATCGGCTGCGAAATTGGCCGGGCGCACGAACTCGTCTATGCCGACGGCTTGGATCTCGAAAAAATTGGCCATGCGGTCGAAATCGGCGTGGGCTGCCGCGTGTGCGAGCGCGACAATTGCCGCCAACGCGCCGCCCCGCCTTTGCAGCACCGCCTCGACATCGACGTGAACGCAAAAGGTGCGAGCGCGTATGCGTTTAAGAAATAGGGGTCAGCGCGTCGCGGTCCACGGATCGATCACCGTCAGGCCCGCAGCATGGAACGCACTCGCGTCGCGCGATGCCACAGTAAATCTGCTCGCAGCGGCGATCGCGGCAATGTAGCCGTCGGGTGTTGGAAAGCCTTTTCCGGCAGCGCGCGCCTTTACGGCCAGATCGGCATAGTGCTGCGCTGCCATGGTATCGAATGGAAGGATGCGCGCGGCGAACGCGACCAAGACCTCGTCGAGCGCTGCGGTCAATGCGGCCTTGCGCTTGCCAGCCGGCGCAGTGCCAATGCCGAACAGAAGCTCAGCAACCGTTATGCTTGAAAGGAACAACGTCTCGGACGACTGGACATCCAGCCAGGCGCGAACGCTTGGATGCGGTTCGCGCGTCATCGCTTCCGAGATAACATTTGTGTCCAACAGGATCATTCGAGGCGTCCCGTCAATCGAACTTCAGGGGCTCGGCAGGACGCTTGTCTTGGACTTGTTCGATGGCTTCGATATCGGCTTTGGTTATGTCGTATTTCCGCCCGATTTCTTGCAAAAA
>CAMDLT010000032.1 GCA_945901855.1 Asaia bogorensis
GGCGACGTGCGCGTGACCAGCGGCGCGCCGATCGGCGTGTCGGTTGTCATTCCCGGCCTGTCGTTCAACCCAGCGCCCGGCGTAACCGGCAGCAACGCCGTCATTCGCGGGCCGATCAACTAAAATTCGACCGGAATCGAACTACGAAGTTCGACCATTCGGACGGTGGCACTCGGCCTCGTGGCCAGGCGCGATCGCGACGACCGGCGGCATCGTCGTGCGGCACAGATCGTCGGCCAGGCGGCAGCGCGGTGCAAAGGCGCAGCCTGCGGGCAAACGCGACAGATCGGGCGGCGCGCCGCCGATCGCTTCCAGCCGCGTCCCGCGCATGGCGCCGTGGACGGTGGACTGAAGCAATCCCTGCGGATAGGGATGCGCCGTCGCCCGGATCACGTCGCGCGCCGACCCGCGCTCCACAATGCGCCCGCCATACATGACCGCCATGCGATCGGAAACTTCGACCGCCACGCCGACATCGTGCGTGACGAAGATCACCGCCATGCCGAATTCTTTTTGCAGCTCGCGCAGCAACAGCAGAATCTGGATCTGCACGGTGGCATCGAGCGCGGTGGTCGGCTCGTCGGCCAGCAGCAATTGCGGCTTGCAGGCGAGTGCAAGCGCAATCATCGCGCGCTGGCGCATGCCGCCCGACATTTCGTGCGGATAGGCGTCCAGGCGCCGCTTGGGCGACGGGATGCGCACGCGTTCCAACATGTCGAGGGCGCGCTTGCGGCCCGCTTCGCGGTCGACGTCTTCGTGGCGCATGACGGCTTCGGCGATCTGGTCGCCCACCGTAAACACCGGGTCGAAGGCCAGCATCGGCTCCTGAAAGATCATCGACACGACGCCGCCGCGATATTGGCGCAAGGCGCGCTCGTCCATCGCCAGAACGTCGTGGCCCGCGACCGTGACCTTGCCTGACAGCGTCGTGCGCCGTTCGGGCAGCAGGCGCAGCAACGCCTTGAGCGTGACCGACTTGCCGGAGCCCGACTCGCCGAGCAGACCCAGCACTTCGCCCGGCTGCAAGGCGAAGTCCACGCCGTTGACCGCGTGGACCGTGCGGTCGATCGACTTGAACAGCACGCGCAGATTTTCGACTTTGACGAGCGGCTGCGTCATGCGTTCGCCCCGGCTTTCGAATGGCCCGAACCCGCGACCGACATATGGCACGCGACCGCGTGGCGCTTGTCGTCGCCAACGCCCGCGAGATCCGGCATTTTCTGCTGGCACACGGGTTCGGCGAACGGGCAGCGCGTGTGGAAACGGCAGCCGGACGGCGGATTGATCGGGTTGGGCGGATCGCCCGCGAGCGGGGCTTCTTGCGTGCGCGCGTCGGGATCCATCGAGGGCATCGCCGACAGCAGGGCTTTCGTGTAGGGGTGGCGCGGATTGCCGTAGATCGCATCGACCGGGCCGATCTCGGCGACGCGCCCCAGATACATCACCATCACGCGGTCCGACATATAGCGCACGACATTGAGATCGTGGCTGATAAACACGTAGGTCAGACCCAGATCGGCCTTCAGATCCTGCAGCAGGTTCAAGACCTGCGCTTCCACGGATTTGTCGAGCGCCGATACCGCCTCGTCGAGAATCACCAGGCGCGGGCGCAGCGCCAAGGCGCGCGCGATGTTCACGCGCTGGCGCTGGCCGCCGGACAATTCGTGCGGATAGCGGCGCACGAACAGATTGGGATCGAGGCCGACCTGCTTCAGCAATTCGCGCGCGCGCGCTTTGGCATCGGCCGCGCCAAGCCCGTGGACTTTGGGCGCGAACGAGATCGAGTCTTCGATCGTCAAACGCGGATTGAGCGACGCGAAGCTGTCCTGGAACACCATCTGCACGTGGCGGCGCATCTCGCGCAGGCTGAGCCCGTCCTGCGAGCCCACCTTGAGCCCGTCATAGAGCACTTCGCCCGCGTCTGGTTCGAGCAGGCGCACGAGCAAGCGCGCAGTCGTCGATTTGCCGCAACCCGATTCGCCGACGATGCCGAGCGTCTCGCCCTTGTCGACCGCAAAATCGATGCCGTCCACCGCCTGCACGACCGCCGTCGTGCGGTTGAACAGCCCGCCTTTGATCGGGAAATGCTTGACCAGACCCTTGATCGACAAAAGCGGCTGCGCCGGCCCGCCGATATCTTCGAGCTTCGGAGTCTCGCTCACAGTTTCACGTCCATGGCCGAGCGCAGCCCGTCCGAGAACAGATTGAAACAGATCGAAGTCACGAAGATCATCGCCCCCGGCAAGGCCGCGACCATCGGCTGCACGTAGATGGCCGTGCGCAGCGTGTTCAGCATCAAGCCCCACTCGGCTTCGGGCGGTTTGGTGCCGAGCCCCAAAAACGACAGGCCCGACGCCAAGATCATCGAAACCGACACGAGGCCGGTCGCATAGACAAAAACCGGTCCCAGCACGTTGCCGAGGATATGGACACGGATGATGGTGAGCGCCCCGGCGCCGCTCGCGCGCGCCGCATCGACGAAGTCGAGATTGCGCACTTGCGTGGTCACGCTCTCGGCCACGCGGGCGATGGGCGGGATGAAGACGACCGTCAGCGAGACGATCGAGTTGAAAATCCCGGCGCCCAACGCGCCCGAAATCGCAATGGCGAGCAGCACCGACGGAAAGGCGTAGAACACGTCGATCGTGCGCATGATCGCCATGTTGGTCTTGCCGCCGACATAGCCCGCGACAACGCCCAAGAACGTGCCGATCAAAAACGCGTTGAGCACGGGGACAAGCCCCATGAACAGCGACAGTCGGCCGCCGTAAATGAGGCGCGTCAGCATGTCGCGGCCAAGCTCGTCGGTGCCGAGCGGGTAGCCTTCGGTGCCGATCGGGCGCAAGCGGCGAATGATCGACCCGCGATAGGGATCGCCGGGCGCGATCAACGGCGCAAAGATCGCCGCCAGCACGATAAGGACGAGCACGGCCAAACACGCCATCGCGACTTTGTCGCGCACCAAGCGGCGCAGCACGCTCGCCCAATAGCCGCGCGACGCGACGGGAAGAATATTGGCATCGGTTGTGCCGGCGACGCTTGTCATTTCAGCCTCGCTTGATGCGCGGGTCGAGCCAGGTCTGCACAAGATCGACCAGCAGATTGAGCGTCACGAAAAACATCGCGAGCACCAGAATGTTGCCCTGCAACAGCGGCAGATCGCGCTGCAGGATGGCGTTGCCGAGCAAGAAGCCCGAGCCCGGCCACGCAAAAACGGTCTCGATCAGAATCGAACCGCCGAGCAGATAGCCAAGCTGCAGGCCCATCACGGCCAAGCCCGTGGGAGCGGCGTTTTTGAGGATATGCAGGAAAATGCCGCGCTCCGACAGTCCCTTGGCGCGCAGCGCCTCGACGAACTCCTGCGACAGAATGTCCGACACCAGCGCGCGCACCGAGCGCGCGACGATGCCAAGCGGGATGACCGACATGGTAAGCGCCGGCAGAATCAGATGGCGCATATGTGCCCAATCCCATTCCCAATCGGCCGAACCGCCCGGACCCGCACCCGTTGCGGGCAGCCAGTTGAGCTGGACCGAAAATACAATCACGAGCACCATGCCGAGCCAATAATGCGGCACCGAAATTCCCGCGACCGACAAGGCGCTCGACGCGCGGTCAATCCAGGTGCCGCGATAATAGCCGGCCACGAAACCGAGCAGGGCGCCGACGATAAAACCGAACGCGGCGGCAAAAACCGCAAGCATGGACGTGTTGCCGATGGCGCGCCATACTTCGGCCGCAACCGGCCGGCCGGTCGCGATCGAGAACCCAAGATCGCCGCCGAGCGCGCGCCAGATCCACAAACCGAACTGCACCGGCAGGGGTTTGTCGAAGCCGTAGGCGGCGCGCAGTTGCTCCTGCATTTCCTGCGACGCGTCGGCCGGCAAGACCGAGACGAGCGGATCGCCGGGCGCAATATGCACGAGCCCGAAACACACCAGGCTGACGCCAAGCGCGATCGGGATCGCGTACAAAATTCGTTTGAGGAGATATTCGAGCATGTCGGGAAGACGGGGGCGCGCCGTCGGTTCGCGCGCCCCCAGTCCGGCCTCAGTTCATCGTCATCGGCGAGAAGTCGACGAACCAGCTTTGCGGCGGCACGAAACCGCGCACGCGCGGGCTCATCGCGCGCGGGCCCACGTCGTGCGCGACCCACAAGAACACCGTCTCGTCGACGATGCGCTTGTGCAAGGCGGCAAGGGCGGTATCGCGTGCGGCCGCATCGAACGTCGTGCGCGCGGCGGCAACCAGACGGTCGAACTCGGGATCGTTCACGAAACCCCAATTGTTCGAAACCGGCGGTGCCATCTTGCTGTCGACGAAGCGCACGAACGCGAAGAACGGATCCATCGCCGCGTAGGTGATGTTGACGGCGTGCGCGCCGCGCGCCGTCGGGTCCTTGGCGCCGATGCGCCAGTTCGTGAACAGCGTGTTCCACTCGATCACGTCCAGTTCGACGTCGAAGAAGCATTCGCGCAGCGCCTGCTGCATGAACTCGTTCATCGGCAGCGGCAGCATCTGGCCCGAGCCCGAGGCGGAGACCTGGATCTTGACCTTGAGCGGCTTTTGCGCGGAATGCCCGGCGGCCGTCATCATGCGGCGCGCTTCGTCGGGACGATAGCCGATTTTGAAATCGGGATTGCCCCACCAGGGATGGCCCGGCGGCACCGTGCCGACCGCTTCGGCCATCAATCCGTTCAACAGCTGCTTCATGTCGGTGCGGTTGACGCACAGATTGGCCGCTTGGCGCACGCGCTTGTCGAGCCAGGGCGAGCCTTCGACGAACGAAAACTGCCACGGCCACACATGCGGCTGCTGGTTGGAGAATAGCTGGAAGCCGCGGCTGCGGATCTGCGGCACCGCGTCGGGCGCCGGCGCTTCGGCCCAATCGACTTGCCCGGACAGCAAGGCCGCCGTGCGCGCATTGGCATCGGGGATGGGGAGCAGCACCATGCGGTCGATCTTGGGGATACGCGCGGCGTTCCAATAGGCGTCGTTCTTGGCAAGCTCCAAGCGCTCGCGCGGCACCAGGCGCACGAACTTCCACGGGCCCGTTCCCGAAGCGTCGGACGCGAAGGCCGTCCACGCAGCGGCCGCACGCGCGGGCGCTTCCGTCACGCTGGCGGGAACGGCAGCAAGCTTGGCCGCCCAATGAGCGGGGCTCGCCATAAACAGGTTGGTGAGGTTGATCGGCAGGAACGAGTCGGGCTCGCTCGTGACGAGTTCGACCGTCAGATCGTCGATCTTGCGCGCCGTGCGCAGCGTCGGCATGCGGCTGGCGGTGACGCCCACTTGGCTTGCGTCGAAATGCGGCGCTTCGCGGTCCAGCACTTTGCGCACGTTCCACACGACGGCATCGGCATTAAAAGCGCTGCCGTCGTGGAATTTGACGCCCGGACGCAGCTTGAAAACCCACTTGGTCTTGTCGACGGCATCGACCGCCCACTCGCTCGCCAAACCCGGAATCACCACCGAAGGCTTGTCGGCGCTGGAGAGGTCCCACGATGTCAGCGCGTCGTACATGGTAAGGCCCGTGAATCGGTTTCCTTCGAAACCTTGGTCGGGCTGGCCCAGCGTGCGCGGAATGTCGGCGGCAGTCATGGCGATGCGCAACGTGGTCTGCGCGTCGGCAGGGGCTGCGGCGGCAAACAGGCCAAGGCCCAACGCGGCCGCAAGCAAAGTTTTGGTTTTCATGGGGGAACTCCAGCTAAAGAACGAACCGCCAAGAGGTTGCAACGCGAGTGCCATCTTTGCGTCGCCGCGAATCCCGGCGTAATATTGCTGGGCCCCTTCAAATTTGCCCAAAAAATAGGCAGTTTTCATGCGTTTGCTTCTGATCAATCCGAACAGCTCGCCCGAAATTACCAATCTAGTGCTGGAAAATGCGCAAATCTGCGCGTCGCCTGGCACGCTGTTCGAGCCCGTGACGGCGCGTTTTGGCGCGCGCTATATCGGTACGCGCGCGGCGGCAGCGATCGCGGGGCATGCGGGCATTGATGCGTTTGCCGCCGCCTACCGGCCGTACCATGACGGCGTATTGCTTGCCTGCTTCGGCGATCCTGGCATCGAAGCGCTGCGCGAATTATCGCCAGTTCCCGCCATCGGCATGGCCGAAGCGGCAATGCTCGAAGCGCTGACGCTGGGCACGCGCGTGGGCATCCTGACCGGCGGCGAACGCTGGGTGCCGATGCTGACTGAGTTTGTCGGTACGCTGGGCCTTGCGGCGAAATTGGCGGGCGTGCGCGCCGTCGCCGCCACGGGCGCGCAAATCGCCGCCGAACCCGATCGCGCGATCGCCGAACTTGCCGCCGCCGCCAACGCGGCGATCGACCAGGACGGCGCCGACATTGTCGTTCTTGGCGGTGCCGGTCTTGCGGGCCTTGTGCCGCGCGTGCAACCGCTCGTGCGCGGCAAGGTGCTCGGTTCGCTCGAGGCAAGCGTCGCCCGGCTCGAACGCATGGTGCGCACGCACAAGGCCGCGTTCGAACCCGTCCCGGCCGTCCCCAGCATCGGCCTCGCGCCCGAACTCGCCGCGCTTATTTCCCGTCGAGCGCCGTAACGCCGTCCCAATCGGCAGGCAGCGCCGAGACATCCATCTGGGCCAAACGTTCGGCAAACGATTTGGCGACCGGATCGTCCGCCAAGGCAGCCGCCAATACAGCCGCCGCTTTGAAATCGCGTGCGCGGTAGGCCGACAGCGCCTGCGCAAATGCGTCGGCACGCGCCTTTTTGTCGGCATCCAGCGTTGCGGCAAACCCAAGCGGTTCCAGGATCGTCACCGGTGCCGCGCGGCCTTTGACCTGCACGCGGTCGAGCTCGCGCCACGCGAACGGATCGTCGGCGATCGCTGCCCGCACGCTATCGGCGCACATGATCGTCGAGCCGTAATATTTGTTCGCACCCTCAAGACGCGAGGCAAGATTGACCGTGTCGCCCATCACCGTATAGTTGAAACGCTTCGTCGAGCCGATATTGCCGACCAGCGCCTTGCCGGAATTGAGACCGATCCGCGATTTGAGCGTGTGGCCCAAAAACGGCTTGGCAGGATCGGCGTTCATCGCATCGAGCTTGGCAGCGCATGCGAGGGCTGCTTTTGTCGCGTGGCGCGCGTGCGCCGCATCGTCCATCGGCGCGCCGAACACGGCGACGATCGCGTCGCCGATATACTTGTCGACGAAACCGCCTTCGGCCTCGATGATGTCGGTCATCGCCGACAGATACGTGTTCATCACCTGCACCAGTTGCTGGGGCGCAAGCCCCTCCGACAGAGCGGTAAACCCCGCGACATCGGAGAACATGACGCTGATCACGCGTTCCTCGCCGCCCAGCGTGGGCGGCGTTTGGGCGTTGACCAACCGATCGACCATCGCAGGCGCCAGATACAGGCTGAAACTTTTGCGCAGCAGGCGCTTGTCTTTGTCCGAGACCGCGAAGCGGTAGCCGACAATGCCAGCCCCCGCGATCGCCGCCACGATCAGCGACGTCAAAAACGGCCAGACGAGCGCCATCTGCAAAGCGCCGACGCTTGCCCCCGTCCACAAAATGCCCAAGCCCAAAAACGCCGCCGCCGCCAGCGATGCAGGCAGGCTCAGCGCGGCGAACGCGGTTGCCGCAACCAGCACGGCAGCCGCCGCCCCTTCGCCCAACCGCCCGAGTTCGCGCAACCCGCCGCCGCGAACCAGATTGTTGGCGAAGCTTGCGTGGATATAGACGCCCGGAATGGCGTCGCGCACCACGTCTTCGCGCACCACGTCGGTGCGGACGGGTAACGCGCAACGCGGCCCGAAGGCGGCGCCCTCGCTGCCCGTCATGTAGCGGCGCGACGTGAGTTTGCGGTCTTCCACATCGAGCACGGTGCCGACAAACACGATCTTGTCTTTGAAGTGTTTGGCAAAGAATTCGCCGTTGCCTTGCTCCGCACAGGCGCGCAAATCGGCCAAGGAAAAGGCCGGGATATCGGCCCCGCCGCCGACAAAATCGATCGGCATCGCGTTGGCGGCCGACCCCGGCAACAGCCGCGCGCCAAGCCACACGCCATCGGCGCGCTTTTCGGCCTTTTGGCCAAGAGCACGCGATGCAACCTCCAGCCCCAGCGAGGTCTCCCGCTTCGTCTCGCCGCCCTCGACGATGTCGAAGAACAGGGGTGCGCGCCGGATCACTTCGTCGGGATCGCGAAACAGATTGGTCGCGCGGATATTGGCATCGTGCCCGACCGCAAAGCTTTGGCCCTGAAAAGGCCGAATGGGCGAGGCGCCATGCTGTACCTTGCCCAAAATCAAACGCCCCTCGCGCGCGCCGCTGCGCAGGCTGCGAAGAAAGTCGCGATCAAACCCCGGCAGGTACCGCTCGACGGAGGTCGGGAAGATCACGTCGAACGCGACGACGCTTGCGCCTGCCTCCAGCGTGGCATTGAGCACGGGCGCCAATTCGCGCGTCCACAGCACTTGCGGCGTTTCGCCAAAAGGCGGCGTGCGGTAGGTTTCTTCGTCGAGCGCGATGACGACGCTTGGCGAATCCGCCGCCCGGTAGGCAGGACCAAAGACCGCATGGCGAAGCGCAAACGCAAGGTCGAGCGACACGCCGCGCAAGGTATCGACGAGCGGCGATGCGATCGCCGCCGCCCCCACAACGACCGCGACAGCCCAAGCGATCCGGTCGCGCCTGGAAACCGCCATCAGAGTTTCAGCAAGCGACTCAACACGGGCGCTTGGCCTGCGACGGCTTCGCTGTCGACCTTGAACACCAATTGGCGGTCGCCGACCGAAATGCGGTAGAGGCCGCCCGCCGCGAGCGCGCGATTGGCTTTGGCGAGGTCGAAAAAGCTGCCGCGCATCAGCATATGGGCGGGCACGTCGAACGTTACGGGTGCGTCGGCCTGGTCGAGGCGCGAAATCGTGACCTGCCCGCCGCCTTTCACATCCAGCACCGGCGACAGGCCGTAAATCGTTTGCGACGGCTGTGGCATCGCGCTCGCCTGGTTCGGACGCGGGGGCGCACGAAACACCATCACGCCGGATTTCGCGGCCTGGTCGGTCGTGAGCTGCATTTTGGCGCCCGCGCACGCGACCTTCGCGCGGGTGACGGTGCCGCCCGCGACATTCGACTGCTCGTCGCCGACCGTCACCGTGCCGCCCTTGATGGTTTCGCGCCAGCACGAGCGCAAATAGCCGATGGTCAGCTCGTCATTGGCGCCGAGTTTCAGCACGCGACCCGATTCCAGATAGTCCATAAAATCGACCTCGAGTTTGCCCTTGGCATCCTCGACGATGGCAACCGGTTCGGCCGCCAACGCAGGAACCGCAACCATGGCTAACAGCAATGCAAATCTGGAACGCATGATCCACCTCCAAAACCAAGACTAGCCAATACCCGCAAGCGTGTCTGTGCGCGCCGTCACTGGGCCTGCGCGGCGCTGCGGGGCGCATTGCCGCCGCCGTCGCCGACCAGACTGAAAGGCGCCCAGAAGATCGGGTGGCTGTAGGCGAACACGCTCTGGCGGGTCGCGGGATCGACGAAACCGGGCCCATCGAGCAGACCCGCCATCGCTTGCTGCAAAGCGACGGCACGCGCAAGGTTGGGATCGCGCGCTTGGCGGGCAAACAAATCGGTCGTAAGGGACCGCGCACTTGTCGTCTCAACAGGCCAGTTCGAAACCAGCAACGCGCGGGTGCCAGCATAGAAGGAACGCCCGGCCAAGGCCCGAGACCGCTTCCGCCCCCGCGCCGTCGCCGGTCGCGGTGTTGCAGGCCGACAGCACGACCCAGTCGGCATTGAGCTTCAGGCCCAGCACCTCGTCGAGCGTCAGCAGCCCGTCGCCGTCGATGTCCGCGACATTGGGGGCTGACAAGGCAAGGGCCGGTTGCAACAGACCGTTGAGGTCGCCAGGAACAAGCCCATGCGTGGCGAACATCACCACGCGGCGATTGGACAAATCCTGCGTTTTGACGTTGCGCTCGTTGGCAGCCGCGCCCAGAAACAGATCGCTTTGCGCCGCACCGAGCGCAAGCGCAATGCCGCGCACCTCGTCGGCCGTATCGGGCAGGCGCGGCAAGGCGCCAAGCTCGGCGCTGTCGATGCCGACGGTCGCAGGCGCCGAGCGGCGCACGAGCGGGCGGCCGCGCGTCGCGAGGCCGGCGACCTGCTGGGCGGCCTGTTCGGTTTTTGCCTCGACCATCTGTTCGGGGCTGAACCACGGATCGCCAAAGCCGATGAAGGCGCGGCGGTTGGCGGGCGCCGCGGGCAGGCTGCGCAATGTCGCAAGCGACGCGACCGACGGCAGCTGCGTGATCGCTGCCTTGCGGATCAAGAACGGCACCGACTTGTAGGCCGAGAACAAGGCGTCGCCCTCGCGCTCCGCCGCCAGTTGCACGGGGGCCGTCACCAGCACGCCGAACGGCAATTGGCCAAGCGCGTCGTGCGGCACGATCAGCAGCGACGTCGCATCGGCGAACCCGGCCTCGACGGGTTTCAAAAGATCCGCATAAAGCTTGTGCGCGAGCCCCACGTCGAAGGCCGGAATGTCGCCGAGCGATGCCGCGTTGGGGTCGAGCGCTTGGCGCAACGCGGCGATCGTTTGGACGAATGCCGCTTTGCCTTGCTCGACCGCAGCAAACGCGACCGTGCCGGTTTGGGGCACCGCCCACACGAAGGTGCGTTCCTGGCCGACATACGTCGCGATCAAGGCTTCGCCGGGGCGCAGCGAACGGCGCGTTTGTTCGACCGTCGCAGGGCGCGGGTCGATGAGGTTGGCATAGTCGGGAAAGCGGCGCTCGATTTCCTGGCGGATCGCAGCGCGCGCACCGCGCAGACTGTCGATTTGCGTGCGCAAGACGCGCACGGCCGCATCGTCGCGCTCGGGCGCGGCGAGCACGTTGGTCAGCAGCCCCTGCAAGGCGCCAAGCTGTTTTTGCGTGTCCTGTTCTTGGCGCACGAACGCCGCCAGCGCCGGGTCGGACGCAGCCGCACGGGCCGAGGATTGCGCCAACGCGCGCTGCACGCCTTGGCCGCGAATAGCATCGGCGATGCGGAACGATTCGTCCGCCGCCGTCGGCCGGTTCGAGCGCGCAAGGGCGGCCATCATGCCTTCGAACACCAGACGCAATTGCCCGTCGCGGACGGCGGAGCCGCCTTCCTCGTCGTCCGGCTGCCGCGAGCTTTGCAGCAAAAGCGGCGCCGCCGCGTCGAACGCTTCGAGCGCCCCTGCAACGTCGCCCGCGCGCACGCGCGCGGCGCCGCGCAAACCGTTGGCCATCGCCGTGTCCCAATGGCGCTCGCCGAGCGTTGCCAGGCGTTGCTGATAGAGATTTTCGAAGACCCGGCCGGCTTCGGCCGTTTGGCCCGTGCGCAGTGCCACCACGCCCCAATTGGGGTTCGTGTCGAACGCGCGCGCCATCAGTTCCGGCTGCGCCTGGATGCGGGCCCGAAGATCCGCATAGGTCCGCGCGGCGCCGGGCGCGTCGCCGCGCTGCGACTGGCCGCGCGCGATCGCCGCCAAGGCCGCCGCATAGACGCCGGAGCTTGGATCGTACTTCATGGTTTCGAACGATTCGAACACGACGCGCGCCAAGCGCTCGGCTTCCGCCGGGCGGCCCTGCTCCATCAAAATGTCGCCCAGCAGCAAGACGGTCTGCAAGGTTTCCGGCGTATAGCGTCCGCCGCGCGCAAGGCGCGCCAGCAGCACGCTGCGCGCTTCGACCTCGGCTTCCAGCAAGCGGCTCTGGCGCAGCAACGAACGCGCAACTTCGCTGCGCAGGTACAAGGCGGCGTTGCTGAAGGTCCAGGGCGGCAAACTGGCCTGGCGCACGATCCCGTCTTCGTCGGCAACGATCCGGGCGTTCGATGCAAGCGCCAAGCGGTACTGGCGCTCGGCTTCGGCAAATTGGCCGGATTCGAGCGCGAGCGCGCCGCGCGTGCGCGCGACGAACACCTGCCCGTTCCAGGCGATCCATTGCGGCAGGCGCGATTGCTGCTGCAATTCGTTCAATCCGCTTTCCATGATCGGCAAGGTCGCGCGGGCCGTTTCCAGATCGCCCAGACGGCGCGAAAATTCCGCAACAAACGATTGGGGCGCCATTCGCATGCTGGGCGATGAGGCGGAGACGACCGCCGCGCGCGCGATCTCGCGGGCAGCGCGAAAATTCCCGGCGCTTGCTTCGGCCATATAAAGCTGCTGCGAAAATCGGGTCTGTTGGAAGCTCGAAAGATTCGCCGCCGCCCCGAGCCGGACCGCTTCGCGCGCATCGGCCAGTCGCTGATTGGTGCGCCCAAGGTCGGTCGCGGCGATCGCGCGCTCGTTGAAAAATATGGCGCGATCGCCCGGCGCCAGATTGGCCGCAGGCTGCGCATCCGCGCGCGCGATGGCCGCTGCAATCCGTGCAGGATCGGGTTGCTGCTGGTCGAGGATCGCTGCGATGTCGGAGATCGTGCGCGGCGGGGCGCGGAAACTTTGGCCCTGGAAGTCCGCCGTAATCTGGCGGGCCTGCTGCAAACTGACGGCGGGTTTGCCGTCGGGCGTGCAGGCGTTCAAAAGCAATAAGGCCCCGAACGCCGTTGCGACGCGTAAAAAACCGCTCATCGAAAGATCCCCTCCCAAATATCAGACCGGCTTATATTACATCAGGCCGGAGGTATTTGGGAGGGGGTTGTCGTCAGCGTGCCATGAAGACCGGCGAGAAGTCCTGGAACCAGTTTTGCGATTGCACGAAGCCGCGAACGCGCGGGGTCATGGCACGCGGGTTGACGTCATGCGTGACCATCAAGAACAAGGCTTCGTCGACGTATTTTTCGTGGATCGTCTGCAGCACTTTTGTCTGTGCGACCGGGTCGAAAGTGTTTCGCACCTGCTCGAACAATGCGTCCATTGCGGGATCGCTGTAGAGGCCCCAATTGGTGCCGGCCGGCGGATGCAGCGTGCTTTGCAGATGGCGGATAAGGCCCGTGAACGGATCTTGGATGAAATACGTGTAGTTCATCCCCGTGGCGCCGCGCGAGCTCTCGTGCTTGGCGCCCGCCCGCCAGATATTGATCAGCGTGTTCCAATCGACCACTTCGAACGTGATGTCGATGCCGATCTCGGCCAGGTTCTGCTGCACGTACTCGTTCATCGGCAACGGCTGCATCTGGCCCGAGCCCGAGGGCGCGATCAGAATCTTGGTCGCAAGTTTGCGGCCCGGCCCGTAGCCCGCTTCGGCCATCAGCTTGCGCGCTTCGGTCAAGTCGCGGCGCAGTTTGAATTTGGGCGAACCAAACCATTGGTGGCCAGGCGGAAAGAACCCTTGCGCCGGAATCGCCATGCCGCCCAGCAATTCCTTGATGCCGTCGCGGTCGATCGCGAGATTGGCCGCCTGGCGAATGCGCACGTCGTTCCACGGGCTGCCTTCGACGCGGCTGAGGTGCCAAGTCCAGTTGTGCGGATAGGCGTTGGTGACGATCTGCATGCCGGCTTGGCGCAGCGAGGCGAGCGCGTCGGGCGACGGCGCTTCGATCCAGTCGACCTGGCCCGAACGCAACGCGGCCGTGCGTGCACTGGCTTCGGGCAGCGGGATCAGCACCAGCCGCTCGAGCTTCGGCACACGGGCTTTGTCCCAGTACTCGGCGTTGGGCACCAGCTCGGCGCGCTCGCGCGGCACGAAATTGGCGAGCTTCCACGGGCCCGTGCCCGACGGCGTACGCGCAAACGCTTCCCAGCTTTTGCCGACTTTTTCCCACTGCGCCGGACTCGAAAACATGATCCAAGCGATTTGATAGGGCAGCGTGGCATCGGGCGTGCGCGTCACAATTTCAAGCGTCAGCTTGTCGATCGCACGCGTGCTGGCAACCGCAGGAATGCGGCTGCGCCCTTGCGCCGCCTGGCGCGGATCGAAATGCGGCGCCTGCTGGTTCAAAAGTTTTTCGAAATTCCACACGGCAGCCGCCGCGTCGAAATCCGAGCCGTCGTGAAACTTCACGCCCGGCCGGATCTTGAAGGTCCATTTGGTCTTGTCGGCGGCATCGACAGACCATTCGGTTGCAAGGCCCGGCACGAGACCCGACGGCTGGTCGGATTTGGAAAGGTCCCAATTGATCAGCGCGTCGTAGACCGTGTAGCCCAAAAACCGCATGCCCTCGCCGCCCTGGTCGGTCTGGCCGGTGGTCAGCGGAATGTCGGATGCCGTCATGCCGATGCGCAAAGTGCCTTGGGCTTGGGCATTGTTGGTTGCACCAAGCGCCAGAACACCTGCCAAAACCGCCAAATATCTAAGTTTCATGGGACCCCCTGTTCGATTGAGGGTCTGTAAAAGCAATTTTGGTGCCGCGGCTATCGGTGACGCGGATCCAGCGCGTCGCGCAAGCCGTCGCCGAGCAGGTTGAAGGCCAGCACGACCAGGAAAATCGCGGCGCCGGGAAACAACGCCATCCAGGGCGCTTGGGTCAAAAAGCGCTGGGCGTTGTTCAGCATCGAGCCCCAGCTGGGGGCCGGCGGCTGCTGGCCCAAACCCAGGAACGACAGGCTCGCCTCGGCGATGATCGCGGCAGCGATGGCAAGCGTTGCCTGGACCATGATCGGCGGCAGGATGTTGGGCAGCAAATGCACGGCGGCTATGCGCCAATGCGGATTGCCGACAGCGCGCGCCGCTTCGACATAATCGTCGACCTTTGCGTTGAGCGTGGCGCCGCGCGTGAGTCGAATGAACGCCGGCGTCGCCGATATGCCGATCGCGATCATCGCGTTGGCCAGACTGGGGCCCAAAAACGCCGCCAAGGCGATCGCCAGGATCAAAAACGGGCAGGCCAACATCGCATCGGTCACGCGGCTGATCACGGTATCGATCCAGCCGCCGACATAGCCTGCCAGCAGCCCAAGCGGCAGGCCGACAGCGATCGAAATCGAGACCGAAATAACGCCTGCCGTCAGCGAGGCGCGCGCGCCGAACATCACGCGGGACAACAAATCGCGGCCGTTTTCGTCGGTGCCAAACCAATTGGCGGCGCTCGGCGCCTTGCGGATCGTGCCCCAGTTGGTCGCGATCGGGTCGAACGGCGCCAAAACCGGCGCCAGCACGGCGATCGCCACAAACAGCAGCACCACGCCGAGGCCGAAGACGGCGGCAGGCCGCCGCAGCAAGCGGCGCAGCGCGCGCTTGCCGGGGCTTTCGATCCGATCGGTCGCGATCGCAACACTCATTGCTGGCGCAGCCGCGGATTGACGAGGAAATAGGCGATGTCGGCCAGCAGATTGAACATCACATAGGCAGTCGCGGTAACAAGCACGACGCCTTGCACGACCAAATAGTCGCGGTTGAACACCGCATCGACGACCAGCTTGCCGAAGCCCGGAATGGTGAAAACCTGTTCGGTCAGCACGGCGCCCGAAAACAGCGCGCCCAGTTCGAGCGCGCCCAGCGTGACGACGGGAATGAGCGCGTTGCGCAGCGCGTGTTTGTTGACGACGACGGATTCGGAAAGTCCCTTGGCGCGCGCGGTACGCACGTAATCCTGGTTGAGCGCTTGCAGCATGGCCGCGCGCGTATGGCGCATGAATACGGCCGCAACCGAATTGCCGAGCACAAACGCCGGCATGATCGTCGTCGCGAGGCTCTGGCGCCAGTCTTCGAACGGGCTGACATAGCCCGACGGCGGCAGCCAGCCAAGTTCCACCGACACGACCAGAATGAGCATGATGCCGAGCCAGAAATTCGGCGTCGACAGGCCCCACAGCGAAATCGCGTTGGCGGCGTAGTCCCACATCGAGTCCTTGCGCACCGCCGACAGCACGCCCATCGGAATGCCGATCAGGCACGCGATCACGAACGCCATAGCGCCCAATTGCAGCGTGACCGGCAGTTTGTCGAGCACCAGATCGCGCACCGGCAGACCGATGCGCATCGAGTGACCGAAATCCCCCTGCAGCACGCCGCCGATCCAGCGCAAATACTGCACATGGATCGGCTGGTCGAGCCCGTAGGCGGCACGAATTTCGGCGATCGCGCGCGCATCCGCTTCCTCGCCCGCCAGCATCGTGGCGGGGTCGCCCGGCAACAGCAATTGCAAGCCGAACACGAGCACCGAGACGACAAACAAGGTCGGCACGATGCTCGTCAACCGGCGGGCGAGGAACGCGAACATGCTAGTTGGCCGCCAGACGCACGCCCTGCAGGCGCAAAAGCGCGTCGGGCACCGGCACAAAACCCGTCACGCGCTGGCCATGCCCGATGAAGTTCGTGCGGTGCCACATGTAGATGAGCGGACGGTCGGCTGCCGTGATCGTCGACACTTTCTCGAGGATCGCCATGCGCTGGGCGGGATCGGCGGTCGTGCGCTGCTGGTCCATGAGCGCGTCGATTTCCGGGTTGTTGTATTTGCCGTAATTCTGCGGCCCGTCCTTGGTAACGAAGACGTAGAGATTGCCGTCGGGATCGGGGCGTCCGCTCCAGGCCAGGATGTACGCCTCGAATTCGCCGCGCTCGGCCGCGTTCAACGAGCTTGCGAATTCCATCACGTTGATGCGCACATCGAACCCGGCTTCCTTGGTCATCGCCTGGATGATTTCGGCGACCTGGCGCAGATCGGGATTGGGCGGCGTGGTTAGGTTGACGACGATCGGCGTGCGCACGCCCGATTGCGCGACCAGCGCCTTGGCGCGCTCCAGATTGCGCGTCGAAGCTTTGAGGTTTTTGTTGTGGAACGGGCTTGCGGGCGGCACGGCCTGTGCGGTCGGCGTGAATTCGCCCTCGTAGACCACCTGGTTGATGACCGCGCGGTCGATGGCAAGGTCGAACGCTTCGCGCAGGCGCTTGTCCGAGCCGATGGGCGACTTCGCGCGCTCGCCATTGCCGACATTGAACGTGATGCCCTGATAGCCAAGTTCGGCAACGGGCACCACGCGCAAGCGCGCATTGCGCTTGGCGGCGGCAAGGTCGGTGGGCTGCATGCGCTCGATCAGATCCAGCGCGCCCGCCTGAAGATTGGCAAAGCGCACCGAGCTGTCCGGGATCGGCTGGTAGACCACGCGATCGACATGCACGTTGGCGACGTTCCAGTATTGCGGGAATTTTTCGAGCACGATGCGGTCTTGCGCGATGCGCTCGACAAAGCGGAAGGGGCCGGCGCAGACGGGCCTCGTGCCGAACTGGTCGCCCGCCGCCGCGACGGCCTTGGGGCTCAAAATCATGCCAGCCCGGTCGGTGAATTGCGCGATCAGCGGGGCGAACGCGGACGAGAGCGCGAGGCGCACGGTCAATGGATCCACGACCGAGATCGTCTGCACGACCGAGATTTCGGCGCGCCGTCCCGAACGCGGCGCGTTCAAGTGCCGGTCGAGGCTGAAGCGCACCGCTTCGGCGTCCATCTTCTCGCCGTCGTGGAACGTGACGCCTTCGCGCAGCTTGATCGTCAGCGTCTTGCCCGCATCGCTCCACTCGAAACCGGTGGCGAGCTGCGGCACGATCTTGAGGTCCTTGTCGATGTCGAACAGTTTGTCGCACAAGCCCATGAACACGATGCGGCCCACGAACGTGCGCGCAAAGGTGGGATCGAGAATGTCGGGGTCTTCGGCAAGGCCGATGCGCAGCGTCGTGGGAGTTTGCGCTTGCGCAGCCCCCATCATCAGACCGACGGCGGTCAGGCCCGCCAACAGGGTTTTGAACTTGGACATGGGACTTCCTCCTCTAGACAAAACGGCTTTGCAATTGTTCGAGCCGCGCTTGGGCGGCGTTGGCGGCGGGTTCGGCGAGTGCTGCAAAAGCGGGGATGTCGCGCCAAAAATGGCAGGCGACGGAATGGCGTTGGGCGACCGGCTCGAGCGCGGGGCTTTCGGCGCGGCAGCGCGCTTGCGCAAATGCGCAGCGCGTATGGAAACGGCAGCCGGGCGGCGGGTCGATCGGGCTTGGCACATCGCCGTCGAGCAGAATCTTTTTGCGCACGAGGCTTGGGTCCGGCACCGGAATCGCCGAGAGCAGCGCCTGCGTATAGGGGTGGCGCGGCGTATCGTAGAGCGACTTTTTGTCGGCGATTTCGACAATGCGGCCCAGATACATGACCGCAACCCGGTCGGCCGCGTGCTTGACCACCGCCAGATCGTGCGCGATCAGCACGAGCGCCAATCCAAAGCGCGCCTGCAGATCTTTGAGCAAATTCAGCACCTGCGCCTGCACCGACACGTCGAGGGCCGACACGGGTTCGTCGCCGACGATCAGTTTGGGGCCGGCCGCAAGTGCGCGCGCAATGCCGATGCGCTGGCGCTGGCCGCCCGAAAATTCGTGCGGATAGCGCCGGTCGTGCTCGGGGCGCAAGCCGACCAGCGCCAGCAGCTCGCGCACTTTGTCGGCGCGTGCGGCGCCGCTGGCAAGGCCGTGCAGCATCAAAGGCTCGCCGACAATCTGGCCCACCGTCATGCGCGGATTGAGCGAAGCGTAAGGATCCTGAAAGACGATCTGCAAATGGCGGCGCGCCTTGCGCATTTCGGGTTCGGTCAGGCGGGTGAGATTGGCGCCGTCGAATTCGATCTCGCCCGACGTGGGCTCGATCAAACGCAGCAGCAAACGCCCCACGGTCGATTTGCCGCAACCGCTTTCGCCGACAAGCCCCAGCGTTTCGCCCGCCGCCACTTCGAGCGACACGCCATCGACCGCTTTGACGCTGCCGGTCGTCCGCCCGAACAGGCCCTTGCGAACCGGGAAATGTTTGACCAGATCGTGCGCGGCCAACAAAGGTGCGCTCATGCCGCCCTCGCTTCGAGCGGCGCCATCCAGCAGGCGACCGCGTGGCCGTCGGCCAGCGACTGCATCGGCGGTTCGGCTTCGCGGCATTTGGCTTGCGCGAACGGGCAGCGCTCGGCAAAGCGACAGCCCGGCGGCAGGTTGGCAAGGCTCGGCACCGTGCCGTCGATCGTCGCCAATCGTTCGCGCGTGCGATGCAGCTGCGGGATCGCCCCCAACAGCCCGATCGTGTAGGGATGCTGGGGCCAGGCGAACAGGCGCTCGACCGGCGCTTTTTCGACGATCTTGCCGGCATACATGACGACCACATCGTGCGCCAGTTCCGCGATCACGCCCAGATCGTGCGTGATGAGCACGATGGCCGTGCCGGTTTCGTCGCGCAGTCGGCGCAGCAGGTCGAGAATTTGCGCCTGGATCGTCACGTCGAGCGCCGTGGTCGGTTCGTCGGCGATGAGCAGTTTGGGATCGCACGCCAGCGCCATCGCAATCATCACGCGCTGGCGCATGCCGCCCGACAGCTTGTGCGGATATTCGTCGAAGCGCGTTTCGGGCGCCGGGATGCGCACGCGCCGCAGCATGTCGATCGCGTGCGCCTTGGCGGCATCCGCATCGAGCTTGCGATGGCGCACGATCCCTTCGACCAGCTGGTTGCCGATCGTGAAAGCGGGATTGAGGCTCGTCATCGGTTCCTGGAAAATCATCGCGATGTCGGCACCGCGCAGCGCCTGCATGTCGCCCTCGCCCAGTCCCGCCAGATCGCGCCCGCGAAAACGAATGGCGCCGCCCGCAATGCGGCCTGCCGGTTTGGCGAGCAGCCCCATGATGGAAAGCGACGTGACCGACTTGCCGCAGCCGCTTTCGCCGACAATGCCGAGCGTGCGGCCCTCGGCCACGGCGAACGACACGCCATCGACGGCGCGGAACTCGCCGCTATCGGTGTCGAAATAGGTTTTCAGACCGTCGACCTCGAGCAGCGCCGTCATTTGATTCCGGCCGCCGCCAATGCCGCATCGATCTTGGCGCGGTCGTAGATGCCCGCGATGTTTTCGCGCGAGGCCAAAAACTGCCGGTAGATCGCGTAACGCTCTTTGCTTTTTTCGAGCAGACGGCGCAATTCGACCAGCGGAAATTCGTGGTCGTCGACGCGCATGTCGAGCAGCGGATATTCGTCTTTTTTATGGATGCGCAAGGCAGCCGACTGGCGGCCGCGCTTGTCGCCGCCGACCGCGTCGCCCGCATCGAGCGCTGCGATGAACCGTTCGGCAAGCGGCAGAGCCGCATTCAGCGCAAACGCCTCGGCCGTCGCCTCGATCACGTGCTTGCCCGCAAGCATATTGCCCGCGACCGAAAAATCTTCGAACGTCAGATGCCCTGCCCAATCGATGCAGCCCGATCCCGTATGCGCCGCGAACGTGCCGCATGCATCCATCAGATGCACCTGGCGCACGTCGCGTCCGGCATCGCGCGCCAGCACGGCGGCCAGCGCTTCCTTGGCGCCAATGCCGCGTTCCATCAGCGCAATGCCGTCGATCCCGTGATAGGGATTGACCATCGCCTGCGTGGCGACGGCCCCCGCCCCCGGCTTGACATACAGGCACAAGGCGCCGACCGCAAAAAATCGCGTTGCGACGGCGATGCAGAATTCACCGCTCGTGCGGTCGTGCGCCACGACAGACCAGGTCATGCCAATCCCAATCCCGATGCCAGTTGCGGAGCGTTGGATTTAACGCCCGGCTCCGGACGGATGCAACAAAAAGACCAATCGATGGCAACCGACCCCGCCACGACGGCTTTTTTATACGACCGAAGCGGTACGATACGCCGCACGCGGCGCACCGCTGAACACGCGCCACATCGAACGGTTTGCGTCTTTTCTCGCACCTCGTGCGGCCGTGCTCGAACTCGGCTGCGGCGGGGGGCGCGACAGTGCGACCCTGCTCGCCAAGCGCCTCGACCTCACGCCCAGCGACGGTTCGCCCGAAATGGCAGCCGATTCGCAGATGCGGCTGGGTCGTCCGGTGTTTGTGCTGCGTTTCGAGGATCTCGCGGTAGAAGACGCTTACGACGGTGTGTACGCAAATGCTTGCATGCTGCACGTGCCGCGCGCCGAACTGCCCGGCATCTTGCTTGGCGTCCACCGGGCCCTGCGCGCGGGCGGCGTCTTCTATTCGAGCTTCAAGGGAGGAACCCAAGAGGGCCGCAACCGTCTCGGGCGTCTCTACAGTTTTCCGTCGCCAGACTGGCTCGCCGCCGCTTTCGCCAACGCCGGTTTCCCGTCGCCCGAGATCGAGCAGACGATGGGCACCGGCTACGATGCCGAGCCCACCGCGTGGCTGCACGTCTATGCGCGAAAGGGCGCGCCTTCGGTCACGCCAGCGTAAACGCCGCCTGGGCGGCGTTTACGGCGCGGTTTAGGGCAGGATTTTGGCAAGGAATTCGGCGGCGTTCTGGCGCGCTTTGGCCATTGGCTCGGCTTGCCGATCTGCGGGCAGATACTGCGGGATATAGTCGGCACCCGGGCTGATCTCGACAACCGTGCCAAAATGGCCGGTTTGGCTGCCGGGGCGTTGCGTCTGCGTGCCGGCTTTCGAGTCCATTATTCGCCCCATCTCGCGGATGCCGTCCATGCAGACGCTTGGATCTTCGCGCCGTGCCGTCGCCGTGCGTCGCTCGACATCAAGCGCGGTCGTGCGGATCAAGTTGCGCTGTTCGGCTGAGAGTGCCGCCAACTGCTTGAAGCGTTGAGCGCGGGGCAGCATCTTGTCCAGGCGCGCGCCCGCGCCCGTCGTATCGACGCAGCGCGCACCATCGACCAAAATCAGCACGTAGCCGAGCAACGTCATCGTTGCGGACGATTCGGTGAATGTGTCGGCGAGGGCACCGCCGCCGGTCGAACTGCGGAACGAATTGGCGAGTGTCCACATCGTCTCGGCATACAGAAAGACAAGATCGCTGCTGCCGTCGCGGAGCGCCACGTCGCGCATCCAGTCCAAGGCGTACCGGGACCGGCCGAGGAACGTGTGTCGCAGCGCCACAAGACCGGCGTCGCCATCGCCGCGTTGCGCGCGCGCTTCGTCGAGTGCGGCATAGACGCCGTCGCGCGTCGTGGGCAGTGCGCTTGCCGCCGCTTCGATCTCGGCAAGGGCGCGGGGCCGGCCGGGGCGGGCGATGTCGCCTGCCGTCGCCCGGATCGGCAACGGGCGTGTTGCTGCGGTTTGAGCGGTGGGTCGGGCCGCAGCAAAGGCGGCCGCGACGCCTGGCTGTGCCACCGCATTGCCCGCCGGGCGCGGCGCCGAATTGTCCGTCGTCAGCGGCGCCGGTTTGTCGGTGGTCTGGCAGCCGACCAGCGCCACGAGCGCGATGCCAGCAGCGACCGAACGAAGACTCTGCAATTGCATTCCGCACTCCTAACAAACCGAAGACTGCTCTTCGTCAGGCACTATATCAAGCAAAGTGCTGTCGAAAAGCAAGCCCCAAGGTTGTAGGCTTCGCGGTCTGTCGCGGATCGGCTAATCACGCCAGCGTAAACGCCTCGTGCACGGCGCTTTTGACGCCCCCGCCCATGACCGGGCCACCGCCCGCGACATAGATCGCATCGCCGATCGCAACCGCGCCCATGCCGTGGCGCGGCGTCGCCATCGGCGCGTAAGATAGCCACTTGTCGGTCGTGGGGTCGTAGGCTTCGTTCTGGCCGAAAACGCGGTTCGAGCCTTCGCCGCCCATACAGAAAATCTGGCCGCGATAGAGCGTCGCCCCGTGTCCCGAGCGCGCGGTCGGGAACGGATTGCGCATGCGCCACGCGTCTTCCTTGGCATCGTAGGTGTGGTGCAAATGCGAGTTTGTATAAAAACTGTTCACGCGCCCGCCGATCACATGGATGAGGCCGCCGGTTGCGACGATGCCGATATGGTCGCGCGCGGTCGGCAGCGGGGCCGCATTGGTCCATTTGTCCGTCTTGGGATCGTAGACGATGTGCTGCCCGCGCGAGAGGCGCGTTTCGGCCGTATCGCCGTCGGCCCCGCCGACCGCATGGATGCGCCCTTCGTACGACACGCACCCCATGGCCCCCATGGGCGTCGGCAGCGGCGCAATCTTCGACCAACGCTCGCCCTCCGCGCCGAACACGAAGCATTCGGCATGCGGGCGGCGATTCTGGTCGATGAAACCGCCAAACGCGTAAAGCCGCCCATCATGCGACGCGACGCCGACATGGTTGGCGCCCAGCGGCAGATCGGCCGCCTGGATCCAGCTGTTTGTCGCGGCGTCGTAAGCATGGTGGTAAGGCTTGTCGACGCGCTGCTCGGCATAGCCGCCGACAAGATGGAGGCGGCCTTTGTATTCCGCCGCCCACGCCATTTCCGTGCGCGGCAAGGGCAGCGGCGTGCGTTCCATCCAGCGCCCCTGCTGCGGCGCTTTGGGCGCGCTCGAATCGAACACGCGCTGCTCGTTCGCCAGGGCCGGCACATCGATGCGGCCGGGCTGGTTGAGACGTTCGAACATCGGCCCGTGGCCCGCATGCTGGGCCAGGGACGGGCTTGAAAACAACGCAACGCCGCCGCCGACGACAAAGCGGCGGGAGATGGAACGGGGGGTCATTTGCGGGTTGCTCCTTCTAGGACGATTCGCGCGACAGCTTGTTGGCCATGGCAAAAGCAAAGGTCTCGAACCCCATGACCGACAGCAAAAACGCCCCCGGACCGCCGATGACGTTTTCGCGATACCAGCCATCGAGCCCGCCCGGCGGATGCGTGTGGTTGGGGTTCCACGGGCTCGGCGTATCCGACAAGATCGCGAGGCCATTGATGGTGATGCCCGCCGCCAGCGCGCGGTCGCGCCCAACGTCGGCTGGCAGACCGTTTGTGTTGGTACCGTCGCCCGAAATATCGATCGTGCGGCGATCGGACGGGAACGGACAGCGGTCGAATTCGCGCAGCGCATAGCCGATCGCCTCGCCGATCGCGGTCGAGGCGGCAAACGGGCGCGGCGGCAGCAACAACTGGCCTGCAAACCCTTCGGCCGTTTCTTGGCCGTCGATGACGGTCCAATCGACCAGCGTGGTCTGCTGGCTCGGGCTCGACCATTCGCAGTAGCCGAGTGCGATGCGCTTCAAGCGCCCGCCCGTCATGGCGCGCACGACGCGCGGATCGGCGATGGCGGCGGCGTAGCCCTCGCGCTGCAATTGGAAGCGAGCATCGTTGATGCTGCGCGACACGTCGGCCGCCAGCATCAGCTGCAAATCGACGGCCGGCCCCGCTGCCAGCGCGGGTCGGCACGGCAGGCCGCCCAGTGCGGCGCTTGCCCCCAACCCAGCCAAAACCGCGCGGCGTCCGGCGTTTGCGACCATGGCCTTGACGATGCACGAAGGCGAGCGTCGCGTCTAGCCGGGCCTTACCAAACGCAGCTCGACTGGCGGCGTCGGCCTCGACGTCAGCCCTCGACCTCGACCAGATGCGCGCGCTCGAAACCGTTGAAGCCGGTACGCAGCACCGCGCCGTAGGCGCCAAGCTGGCCAAGCTCGATCCAGTCGCCTTCGCGCACGTCGGCGGGCAACATGAAGGGACCCTTCATGAAGTCGGCCGAATCGCAGGTCGGTCCGTAGAAATCGAACGCCGCCGCGGACGCATCCGTTTTGCGCAGCATGCGCGTGGGATAGCGCAATCCGGGCACGCCCGCATCGGCGAGCGCCCCGTAAACGCCATCGTTGATGTAGAGCGTTTGACCGCGGCGCGCCTGCACCTGCACCACGACCGAGCCGCCCGCCGCAACCAAAGCGCGGCCGGGTTCGGCCCAGAGTTCGCACGATGCGAGCGCGCGGCATTCGCCATGCGCCTGCTTGATCGCATCGAAGAACGCGTCGATCGGCGGCACGTCTTGGCCCGGATAGGCGACCGGGAAGCCGCCGCCGACATCGAGGATCTCGACGCCGACGCCCGCCTGCACGGCCAATTTTTCGGCGTGCGCGATGGCGCGCGCGAACGCGGCCGGGTCGCCGTTCTGCGAACCCACATGGAACGAGATGCCGAGCTTGCGGGCATAGGGGCGCACCAAGCGCAGCAACGCGACGGCGTCTTCGTCCGCAGCGCCGAACTTGCCCGACAGATCGTGCAAGGCTTTGCCCGCGGGCGGGGCGATGCGCACGACGAGGTCCAGCGTGCCGGGCTTGGCGGCCGTTTCTTCGCGCAGCTTGTCGAACTCGGCGCGCGAATCGATCACGAAACGGCGCACCGCATGACGGCCATAGGCCTCGCGGATCGCCGGGCGCGCGCGCACCGGATGCATGTAGGCGATGGCTGCCGCACGCCCGAACATCGAGCGCACAAGCGCGATTTCGGCGGGCGACGCGCAGTCGAAACCGCGCACGCCGCCGTCCCACAACGCGCGCAAGACGCGCGGGTCGGCATTGCATTTGACGGCGTAAAGCGTTTCGCCGGGAAACCCTGCGACAAAATGCGCCGCCGTGCGTGCCAGCGTTTGCGGGCGAATCGCATGCACGGGTTCGTGCGGGCGCAGTTCTTCCACGACCGCATCGAGCGGGCGCAGGATCGGCGTTTCGAGCGTCCGGGCCAGAGCGGCAACGGATTTGCGCAGCGGGGTTTGTGCCATCGTTCATCCTCGGCGACAAAAGCGAGCGCGAAAAGACGACGGAACGGCGATGCGTCTGGTATCGGGGGTTTGGCCCCGAGGTCCATGGCAGTCGAAATCCCGGTTCCCTTCGCGACCGCACCGACCCTTACGGTCGGCTCATCGGAAAGGACGCGTGACGTCGTTGCTTGACCTCGAGCGCTGGGATCGGAAGCTGCTTCGGGTGGAAACGAAGAGCCGCCTTAGCGCGTTGCCTCGCGGGCCTGGGGCACGTGCGAATTGCGTCTGGGCGGATACATAATCCAACCTGCCGCGAATGCAAGTGACAATTTGGGCCTGGCGCTATTCTTTTGCGCCGACGAGGCCAAGATACTCCCACACGATCGTCGCCGCCGCGAGCGCCGTGATTTCGCCATGGTCGTAAGCGGGCGCGACTTCCATCACATCCATGCCGACGAACGCGACGCCGCCAAGGTTGCGCAAGATCGCCTGCGCTTGCCATGTCGCCAGCCCGCCGATTTCGGGCGTGCCGGTGCCGGGCGCAAAAGCCGGGTCCAGCGCGTCGATATCGAACGACAGATAGCTTGGCCCCGTGCCGACAACGCGCTTGATCGTCTGGGCCACGAAGGCGGGGCCGTTGGCATGCACGCTTTGCGCATCGAGGATCGTAACGCCTTGGGCACGCGTCCAGTCCCACACGTCGCGCGCGACGGGACTGCGAATGCCGATCTGTACCATCCGTTTGGGATCGACGAGCTTTTCTTCGATGGCGCGATAGAAAACAGATCCGTGGCCCAGCGCATTGCCGAAGGTGGTGGGCCACGTATCGACATGCGCGTCGAAATGCACGAGCCCGACGGGCGTGCCCAGGCGTTTAACGAGCGCGCGCAGCAGCGGCAGCGTGGCGCCGTGGTCGCCGCCAAGCGCCAGCACGTGCGCCAAATCCGCCGCTTGCGCTTCGATCAAGGCGTAGCTTGCGGCAATGTCGCCAAGCGCAATATCGAAATCGCCGATATCTGCAAGATCGAGCAGAGCGGGCTCCACCCAATGCGTGGGATGGTCGCCGTCGCACAGCATGCGGCTCGCGGCCCGGATTGCGGCCGGCCCTTCGCGCGCACCGGCGCGGTTCGACGTGCCAAGATCGAGCGGCAGGCCGGCCACGCAGAAGCGCGCCGATCGGTTGCGATTTTCCAGGCCCAGAAACATCGGTCCCATCGCAAAAGTCGGTTTTGCTGCCATCGTGTCCGTATCCTGCAGGGTTGCGCTCCAGCACCCTTGCATAGGGCATCGACTGGCGCCAAGGAATCGATTTGCGACACGACTGGCGCGGCGCCGCGAATTGCCGCGATCACGTATCTGCACCGCGCTGCTTCGAACGGCGTCCACTTCGAACGGCGTACCGCGCAAATACTTTTTCGAGGATACGTTCGATCTTGTTTTTGCGGCAATGGCGCCGCACGACGAACAAACATCGGACGCAGATTCGAGCCTTCCCTCCACGCCCCTGCCGCAAATCGGGTTGCGCGCGCCCATAACGGCCTTCGACGTCGATGCGCCGAACAAAATCGCTCTCGTCCGCCAAGTCGGCGTAGCGCGCCGCATCGCGGCGATGAAGGCGGGCGAATCGCGGATCGCCCGCATCGAAGCCCACAAAAAAGCCTGGCCGGGGGGTGCGGCGCTTCGCTCGCTTGTTCCTGCCGCACCCTATCGGTCGGCGATGATTTTGACGCGCGCGCCCGGCGTCGGCGCTTCGCCGGGCTTGAGACCGTTGAGAAGCTGGAAGCGTTCGAGCTCGAAGCCATCGGCTGTTGCCATGCGGCGCGCAAGCGATTCTTGGCTATCGCCCGCGCGCACCGGCACGGCGCGAATGCGCAAGGGCTGGGCTGCTTGCGCTTCGGCGTCGGTCAGTACGCGAAAGGAATAGGTGGTGCGGCGAAAATCTTCGTCGAACCGCGCCGCCGCCTGGGTCGGGGCTGCCAAAACAAGGCGATAGAACGCACCGTCCGGATGCTGGATTGCGACGAGCCGCACGTCGGTCGTGCCGTTTTGGCCGCGCAAGCGGGCGGGCGCCGTCGCAGCCGGCAGCCCGTTGATCTGGATCGTTTCGACATTTTGCAGATTGGCACCGCGCGCCCACACGCCGGTCAGAAACTCGCGCGGGTTGCGCGCCGCTTGCGTGCGCACCGCATCAAGTTTCAAGGTGGCGCCATCGGGTCCGCGCGCGGTGACCGCGTCGGTGCCGTTGTTGATGCGGAATCCTTTGGGCGCATCGAACCGGATGCGCAAACCCGGATGCACAAAGCTGGTGCCGCGCACAAAGCCCGATTCGCGGTCGCCCATGAACGCCATGCCATCGATCGCGTCGTAATATTCGTTGACGCCGACGCGCAAATTTTCGGCAACGACCAATCCCTGCGCCTTCGCGGCTTCGAGCGCCGCAACCACACGATCGGCCGTGCGCGGATGGGACTGCATCAAGCTGAATTCGTCGCTCGATTCGGGCGCGCGGCCGAGTAGCTTGGCCGTAAAGCGCCCTTCTTCGCCGAGCTTGGCTAGCATGTCGGCAGCTTCGCGCGGATCGTAGCCTTCGACGGCCATGTAGCGCACGCCAAGCTTGTCGGCCTCGAATTCCTGCTCGCGCGAGAAACCGGCAAGCCACACGCCCGCCCCCGCCCCCGTCGCCTGGGCGGCAAGATTGCCCGCACTGCCCGACCCGGTCGCCACCGCCACGCCCATGCTCAGAATCTGGGTGAAGATATTGGCTGCCTGGCCGCGACTGAGGCGCTCGGCCGTGTGGCGCGCGGTCACGTGGCCGATTTCATGGCCCAGGACGGACGCCAATTCGGCCTCGCTGCCCATCAAGCTCATCAGGCCGCGCGTGATGTAGATATAGCCGCCGGGCAGCGCAAACGCGTTCGACACGTCGCTGTTGAGGACCGTGAACACGAACGGACGCCCCGCCAGTTCGCTGCGCTGGGCCAAGCGCTCGCCGATCCTCTGGACATAGGCTTTGACGCGCGGATTGGCGTACTCGCCGCCGAACTGTTCGAGCACCTTTGGATGCTCGTCGCGGCCGATGCGCTGCTCGTCCGCGGCACTGACAAAAGTGGTGAACTGGTTGCGTCCCGTCGCCTGGTTTTGTGCGCAGCCCAACAAGGGCGCGAACCCCAAAAAGACCGTGAGCAGGACGCCAGCCTTTTTCGCAGCCGTTTTCATGACGCCGAATTTGTCGTGTCCGTTCGGGCAGGTCAAGCACGGGCGTCAGCCTTGACGGAGGTGCGAGGGCACGCGAAATTGAGCCCATGCCTGCCGCCGACTCCGCACTGCGCACCGATCTTTATCCGCCGATCGAGCCCTATGGCTCGGGCATGCTCGAACTCGACGCGCGCCACCGCATGTATTGGGAACAGTCGGGCAATCCGACGGGTCCTGCCGTCGTGTTTTTGCATGGCGGACCAGGGGCCGGCGCCACGTCGGCCCATCGCCGGTTTTTCGATCCGCGGCACTATCGCATCGTCGTGTTCGACCAGCGCGGCTCGGGTCGTTCGCTGCCGCACGGCGAGACGATCGACAACACCACGCCGCTGCTGGTCGCGGACATGGAGCGGCTGCGCGTGCATCTGGGCATCGATGCGTGGCACGTTTTTGGCGGTTCCTGGGGCTCGACGCTTGCGCTCGCCTATGCCCAGGCGCAGCCCGCGCGCGTGCGCACACTGACGCTGCGCGGCATCTTCTTGTGCCGCAAGCTCGAGATCGACTGGTTCTTGTACGGCATGCGCCATGTTTTTCCGGAGGCATGGCGGCGATTTGCAGGCCATCTGCCCGCATCCGAGCAGGGCGATCTGCTGGGCAATTACTGGACGCGGTTGATCGATCCGGATCCGGCCATCCACTTGCCGGCCGCACGCGCGTGGAGCGCCTACGAAGGCTCGTGCTCGACGCTGATGCCAAGTCCCGACACGGTGGTGGCCTTTTCCGAAGACCGCATGGCGCTGGGGCTTGCGCGCATCGAAGCGCATTATTTTCGCAACGACATTTTCCTGCCCGAAAATTCGCTGCTGGCAAATGTTGATCGCATCCGCCATATCCCGACGACAATCGTGCAAGGGCGTTACGATATGGTCTGCCCGATCGTCACGGCCGACGACCTTGCCGCCGCATGGCCGCAAGCGCGCTACCATGTGGTCCCCGACGCCGGGCATTCGGCGATGGAACCCGGGATCCGCAGCCAGTTGGTTGCGGCAATGGAACGAGCCAAGCGGCTCTAGAAAAGGACAAGCCTGTGAGCGAGGCGGATACGCCAGCCCGGCGCCAACGCGACTTCGCCGTCATCGGCGCGGTCGGATTGGTGCATTCGACGAGCCACGTCTTCCAGTTTTGCCTGCCGCCGATGTTTCCGTTGCTGCAGGACGAATTCGGCATGGGCTTTGCGGCCCTTGGCGCCGTGGTGTCGGCGTTTTACCTCGCGTCGGGGTTGGGGCAGGCCTTTGTCGGCATCTTCGTCGACCGTTGGGGCGGTCGGCGCGTGCTGGCCGTTGGGATGGCCTGCTTGGCGGGGTCGATTTTGGCGCTCGCTTTTGTGCCGTCGTTTTGGATGTTCTTGCCGTTGGCCGTGCTGGCGGGGCTGGGCAATTCGGTGTTCCACCCGGCGGATTTTGCGATCCTGGCCGCACGCGTGCATCCAAGCCGCACGGGCCGCGCCTTTTCGATTCACGCCTTTGGCGGGACGCTCGGCTATGTCGTGTCGCCGCTGCTGCTGTCGGCCCTCGGTTTTTGGCTTGGCTGGCGCACGGCTCTGTTCGTTGCGGGCCTCTATGGACTTGGCCAGGCGGCGTTCGTCTATCTGGCGAGCGACCTGCTGGGCGAGGGCACGCCGCCCGCCGCCGCCAACGAAGGCCCGCGCGAAGTGGCAGCGGCCTTTGGCAAGCTTTTGATGATGCCCGCCATGCTCGCGGCCTTCGTCTATCTGACGATGACGGCAATGTCGGGGGCGGGCGTGCAGACGTTCGCGGCGGCGAGCCTGTCGGCGATCCATGGCATCGAGTTCCGCGCGGCGACGATGGCCGTCACGCTCTATCTGGTCGGCAACGCGCTCGGCATTTTGGGCGGCGGATATTTGGCCGACAAGACCGATCGGCACGACCGGCTTGCGGCGGCGGGACTGTTGGCGGCAGCCGTGCTGATGGCGAGTGCGGCAGCCTTTTCGCCCCCCTTCGCGATCGTGCTGGCGCTGTTTGCGGGGACCGGATTCATGGTCGGCTTGACGTCGGCATCGCGCGATATTTTGGTCAAAAAACTTGCGCCGCCTGGCGCCACTGGCCGCACGTTTGGATTGGTCTATTCGGGTTTCGACATCGGATCGATGATCGCGCCGTTGACGCTCGGTTGGTTCCTCGACCATGGCTGGGCGGAAGGCACGCTGTATGGCGTGGCAGTGGCGTTTGCGGCGACGGTGCTGGCGATCCGGATCGTGGATTCCTTCGCCCGCAGCGGCTATGCTGGCGTCGCGCGTGCGTCCCCGTAGCTCAGCAGGATAGAGCAGCAGTTTCCTAAACTGCGGGTCGGAGGTTCGATTCCTCTCGGGGACGCCAGCGCGTCTTTAAGTGGGCAAAGTTAGCCAGATGTGCCGACGCTTTGAACATTGGTGCAGCTTAAAGGTGCGCGCACAGAAGCCCGGGCGTTTCAGCCTCACATAACGCAAGACGAAACCAGTTAGAATGGATCTGTTCCAAATACACCGATCCCAAAGCTTACTTTAATTCTCGCAACAGTGAGCAATGCTCGCACCCGGCACATTGCGGAGATCTTGCGTTCGACTGCTTTCTGCCTGCCCGTTGGCCTTTCAAAAGACCAGTTGAACCTTCATCGCTCGGTTGCGGTCTGTTGCTAGCTCAAAGGCCGAAACGGCTTCCGTGAAAGGGATCTGTGCCGAAATTACCGGGCGGACGTCAATAATCTTGCGCGCCATCAACTGCACGGCAAGTTCGAATTCGGCATCGAACCGGAAAGTGCCTTTGAGAGTTAGTTCTTTGGCAACAATCAAATTCATCGGCAGCGTAACGTCGCCGCCGAGACCGAGCTGCACAACCGTGCCGCCGGGGCGCACGAGCTCGAGCGCGCTGCGGATGGCCGTCTCGTTTCCTGTGGCTTCGATCAGCACGTCGAACTGCCCCTTGTCGGCGGCGTAAGGCTTCAAGGCTTCGGGCTCTTTTGCCGCATTGACGACGAGAGTGGCGCCCAAGCGCTTTGCCATCTCTAAGGGCTGCGTCGCGATGTCGGTCACAACGAGCTCGGCTGCCCCCGCATTCTTCGCGACCAACACTGCCAATGCACCGATCGGTCCGCAGCCGGTGATAAGCACACGCTTGCCGAAAAGCGAACCCGCCTGGCGGGCAGCGTGGAGACTTACCGCGAGCGGCTCGGCCATCGCCGCTTCGGCAAGCGACAAGTCGTCGGGGATCGGCACTGCCTGGCGCTGGTCGATCGTCAGGCTTTCGGCAAAGCCGCCCTGCATGTGCGGAAAGCGCATGGCGCTGCCCATGAACCGCATATCGAGGCATTGGTTGTGGACGCCGGCATGGCAATACGCGCACCGTCCGCATGCGCGGCTCGGGTTCACGGCAACGCGTTGGCCGATGCGCAGATGCTCGACGTCGCTGCCGACGGCGGCGAGCGTGCCGGATATCTCGTGCCCGAGGGTCATCGGCTCCTTTACGCGCACTGTGCCGAAGCCGCCGTGGTGGTAGTAGTGGAGATCGGAGCCGCAGATGCCGCCGGCCCCGATCCGCACGCGCACTTCGTTTGCCGCCAGTGCGGTCTCCGGTACGGTGTCGATACGAAGGTCTTTGGGCGCATGGATGACGACTGCGCGCATTGGACTTCTCCCCTTAAAGGACCGACAGCATCCCGCCGTCGACATAGATGATTTGGCCGTTCACGTAATTCGATGCCGACGACGACAGAAACACAGCCGCACCGACCAATTCGTCGGGCTTGCCCCAGCGTTTGGAGGGTGTGCGGCCTTTGACCCAAGCGTCGAAATCGGGATTGTCGATCAGCGCCTTGTTCATCTCCGTGACCATATAGCCGGGTCCGATCGCGTTGGCTTGGATGCCGCTTGCCGCCCATTCGGCCGCCATCGCGCGTGTCAGCATTTTGATCCCGCCCTTCGAAACCGTATAGGGTGCGACTGTCGCACGCGCGCATTCGCTCATCAGCGAGCCGATATTGACAATCTTGCCGGCACCCCGCTTGACCATGCGTTTGGCGGCTTCGCGACCGATCACAAAAGCGCTGGTAAGATTCGTCTCGACGACGCGGCGCCAGTCGGCGGTCGCGAGTTCAAGCATCAGTTTGCGGAACTGAATGCCGGCATTGTTCACCAGAATGTCGATCGCCGTACCCGATTGGTCGAAGCGTTCGAAGGCCGTAACGATGGCAGCTTCGTCGGTCACGTCGAAAGAGACCCCGTCCGCGCTGAAGCCTGCAGAGCGAAGTTCCGCGGCTGCGGCGGCGACGCCTGCGGGATTTGTCCCGTTGACGACAACGGCGGCGCCCGCACGCGCAAGACCCTCGATCATCGCGCGGCCAAGGCCGCGAGTGGAGCCTGTCACCAGGGCCGTTCTCCCAGAGAGATCAAAAAGCGGATTGGCTGCCATGGTCTGCATTTCTCTTTCCGCTCAAGCGCCCAAAATATACGGTTTTGCGCTTCGGTCATAATCTTCATAGCCGAGCACTTCGCGCAGCGCCTTCGGAGTCAATGCACTCGTCGCTTGCGCCTCGCCGGCAAGCAAAGCGGCAAGTCCGGCCTGGATACCAGCGATCGCAGGCGACAGCATGCCGGTTGGATGGGTTCCGATTTTCAGCCCCAAAGCCGCCGCGTCCTTCTGCGATGGGGTCGCGCGCGGCGCGCCGGGCGACAGTACGGCAAAGGAGGGGCGCCCTTTTGCAGCAACGACCGCTCGGCGAATTTCGTCGTCGTCGGCAGGCGAGTCGAGAAAAAGTATGTCTGCACCTTCCGCGACATACATTTCGATGCGCGCCACGGCTTCCTCTATGCTCTGGGTCGGGCGGCAATCGGTTCGCGCCATCACGAGAATGCCCGACTCCTTCGCCGCTGCCACTGCCGCGCGAATTTTCATGCGCGCTTCCTCGAACGGGAGGCATGGCTTGCCCGCAGCGGTCAGCGCACGCGGCGTGATTTTGTCTTCGATCAGCACGGCCGCCGCGCCCGCGCGGCCATAGGTTGCGACCGTGCGATGCACGTTCATCGCGTTGCCGTAGCCGTGGTCACCGTCCGCGAGCACGAACGTCTCGGGTGCGGTATTGCGCACCATCGAAAGAGAATCCGTCATCTCGCCGAACGAGACGAGATCGAGGTCGGGCCCACCCAATCGACTCGCGGCGACGCAAGAGCCGGAGAGAAAGGCGGTCTTGAAACCGGCATAGGCTGCAAGCTTGGCGCTGAGCCCATCCCACACTGCGGGCATCACCACGAAACCTGGTTGGGCAAGAAAAGCGCGCATCTTTTCGCCTGGCGACATCGACGTCTCTCCCCTCTCTAAATATGCATTCTGATTATGACAAGGGTAGACCAACGTCAAGGCGGCGTCACGTGCTTTGGGTGGACCAGACCTCGATCAAGCGTCGGGGATGCGGGCGATGCCTTGAAGATCGCTGAAGATCGGTGAAGTTTCGAGCAGTTCGAACAACAGATCCCGAACCGCAAGAGCGGGATCCGACACCGTCAATTGATCCGGCGTGCAAAGCGATACTTTGACTTCGATCCCAGGTCGGACGATCCGACGCAAGAGCACGCCCTCGGATGCGGCAACTTGGCGCGCCGACGACCAAGGAAGAATGGTAGAGCCCACCCCGGCATCGATGGCGCTTGCAAGCGTCGCAACCGACTCGATTTCTGCGACAAGTTTGGTGTTCATTCGTGCGCGCGCGAAAGCGGCGTCGACTGCCTGGCGGATCGTATGGATCCGGCTCGGCAGCATGAGCGGAAGTTCGGCGAGGGCGGAGAGTGGTACGGTGTCGCCATTGCTGGCGCTTATCTCGCTCGATTTTGGCGCCACCAAGAAGAGGGACTCGACGAACATGGGTTTGAATTTGACGCCGCGAATAACGCCGGGGTCGTAGATCAACGCCAGATCCATTCGGCCCGTCATAACCATCTCGCTGATCACGCCGCCGAAATTCTCGTTTATATGCAAAACGATATTGGGATAGCGCTCGCGCACAAGGCGAAGCAACGGGACTGCGAGCATGGCGCCCGTGCTGTAAGGCGCTAAGCCGACTGAAACCGAGCCCGACAATTGGCTGCCAGACTGCGCGACATCGGACTGCGCCTGGGCAATTTGGCGAAGGATGAGCTGCGCGTGTCGATAAAGAGCGCGTCCTGCTTCAGTTGGGGTCACGCCCCGCTTGCTGCGAATCAAAAGGCGTTGGCCGAACTGCCGCTCGAGAGCTGAGATTTGTTGGCTCAACGCGGGCTGGGCAATGTGAAGGACGTCCGCAGCCCGCGTGAGGCTGCCTGTATCGATGATCTTCACGAAAGACTGCAGGCGGCGGGTATCGACCAAGCGCGTACCTTTCTATCTATGCATATATCTTATGATGTTATGCCGAACCTGTCTTTGTGTCGAACCCGATCATAACGGATCATCGAACGGTCACAATCTTCCACACTCCCAGACAGGTGTTCTTCGCGTGCTTTCGGATTACAACACAGCGCTTGTAACGGGGGCGTCCGGCGGCATCGGCGCTGGCATCGTCGCGTGGCTTGCTGCCAAGGGTATCAAAGTCCATGCGGTGTCGCGCAATAGCGCGCGCCTGAAAGAGCTCTCGGCCAAGACGGGCTGCATCCCTCATGTTCTCGACATCCGCGATACGGACGCGCTCGAAAAACTCGCCGAGCTTCCAAACATCGACATCCTCGTAAACAACGCAGGCGTATCGCGCGCAGGCGACATCCTGTCGATGGACCGCTTCGGCGTCGAGGAGCAGGTCGAGGTGAATATCGAAGCCGTTCTTCAACTAGTTCGGCTTGCAATGCCCGGAATGGTCGCTCGGGACCGGGGACATATCTTCAACGTGAGTTCGATCGCCGGCGTCTACAACTTCGCCGGAAACACCGTTTACCACGCGACCAAGGCGGCACTCCACATGATGTCGCGCCAATTGCGGGTTGCTGCATACGGCAAGCGAGTTCGCGTGACGGAGATCTGCCCCGGCCGTGTCGAAACCGAGATATTCGGGAAGGTCATCGGCGACATGGAGCGCGCCCAGCGCGAGTTCTATGACGGTTATGAATCGCTGAAAGTCGAAGACATCGTGGGCGCCTTTGCTTATGCCCTCGAAGCGCCGCGTCACGTCAATATCGGACATATCGAGATACTTCCGACATTTCAGGTTCCCGGCGGTCTCAACTTCGAGCGCCGTTCAGACTGACGACAAAGAAAAACAAAATCGCAAACAGAATAGGAGGCTTCCCATGAAAATCGCTCGTCGCACTCTCCTCAAAGCTGCAGGTGCCGGTCTCGTGGTCGGTGCCCCTGGAATACGCATCGCCCGCGCTGCAACGACGCTGAACCTGTCGAGCGTTCTGCCGGACTCGAATTTTCAGGTCCGCAACGCCAAGAAATTTTCTGAGACCGTCGAGAAAGCCACGAACGGCGACGTCATTATCAATATCCGCGCCGGCGGTTCGTTGGGATTCAAGGGGCCGGAACAACTTCGTGCCGTGCGTGACGGTTTGGTGCCGATGGCCGACATTCTGACCGCCCAACAGATCGGCGACGAACCGCTGTTCGGCACGGAAGGCGTGCCGTTCCTGGTCAAATCGCAGACCGAACTTCGGGCCTTGCATGGGTTTCTGCGGCCGGAATTCGAAAAGGCTGCGACCCGCTTCAACCAGAAAATTCTCTATATGGTCCCGTCGCCGTTCCAGTACATGTTCCTGAAGGTGAAAGTCGACGACGTGAGCGGCTTGCGCGGCATCAAGATCCGTGGGGCCGACAAGAACACGGTCGATACCTGCATCGCAGTGGGCATGGCCGGGGTACAGATTCCGTTCGGCGAGCTGATCCCGGCTCTCGCTTCGGGGCGTGTCGATGCGGTTGCAACATCGGCTGCGACGGGCGTCGATGCGAAGTTTTGGGAATTCATGAAATACGCGTACCCGACCAACCACACTTGGTCGTGCAATATGGTCAACGTAAACCTCGATACGTGGAAGCGGCTCTCGGCCTCCAGCCAGAAAGCGGTCGAAGACGCGGCCAAGGCCCTTGAACCCGAGTTCTGGGCCGTCTCGGCGGCCGACGACGCACAAAGCGTCTCAGTTCTCAAGGCGAACGGCATGGAAGTGGTGCCAGTATCCGACAAAATGGCGGCGGATATGTGGAAAATGGCAGCGCCTCTTACCGACCAATATCTCGAGCGCGTGCCGGCAGCCCGCCAGGTGATCCGCGATTATCTCAAAGCGACCGGGCGTGCCTGATATGGCCGGCCGCGAAAGAGTATCCGGGGGCGGCGCTTTTGCCGCCCTCCAAGCTGCCGCCGACGGCCTGTCGGCCGCCGCGACTTGGGCTGCGACCGGTTGCCTCGTTGCGCTCTTGCTGATCGTGCTCAGCGAGATTCTCGTCGGGGTATTGTCGCGGCTGTCGCCGGTCTTTCCGAGCAGCATCGGCTTTGCGTGGGAATACAGCTCGTATCTGATGGGGGCTGCTTTCATGCTGGGTTCGGGCCTCGCCTTGCGCGCCGGTATGCATGTGCGCGTCGAACTGCTGATGGCGATGCGTGGACATCGGTATGCGCGGTTCTTTGAGACATTGTCGGCAGCGTTCGGTTTGGCGTTCACCGTATTGCTCGCCGGGTCGCTGATACGGTTTACGCTTCAGGCATACAGCTTCAACCAGCTCTCGCCCGAAAGCTTCACGCCTCTATGGATTCCGCAATCGGTTTTGGCGCTCGGCGCAACAATTCTGGCCATTCAAATGCTCGTTCGTTTGCTTGCTTGTTTGCTTGGCAAGCCGCTTGAAGACAAATCGCTCGGCGTTGCCACGTTGCCCGAATGAGCGCGATTTTCACCGCACTGTTCGGATTACTTTTCGGCATCCTTGCCATCGGCGCCTGGATCGGGATCGCCCTTGGGGCGACGGCAATGGCGCTTGCCTGGATGTTTACGGACATCCCCGTGACGCGCCTTTTGCCGCAGCACGTGTACAACATCATGACGGCGTCCGAACTTGTGGCGCTGCCGCTGTTCGTGATGATGGGCGAATTTTTGTTTCGCACGCGTCTTTCGCGAAGCTTGTTCAATGGCCTTGCACCCTGGGCCGGTTTGCTGCCCGGCCGCTTGCTCCATGTGAACATCATCGCATGCTCGATCTTTGCCTCGATCTCGGGTTCGTCGGCGGCGACGACCCAGGTTGTCGGGCGCATGACGTTGACCGAGCTGCTTCGTCGCGGCTACTCGCCCGACATCGCGACAGGAAGCCTTGCGGGTGCGGGCACGCTTGGATTTCTCATTCCACCTTCGACGGTGATGATCATCTACGGCGTTCTCGCCGAGGAGTCGGTCCTGCGGCTCTTCACGGCAGGCGTTATCCCGGGGGTTCTGCTCGCCGCCTGTTTCAGCAGTTGGATCATGATCCACACGACCATCCGGCGCGACTTGGTGCCCGAATCGGAGCGCAACATGCGCCATGTCGGCCTGGGCGTTCGGATCCGAGCGCTGAAGGAATTGGGGCCGGCGCTGTTCTTGATCTTGTGCGTGTTGGGTTCGATGTACGGCGGGATCGCAACGCCGACGGAGGCGGCCGCACTGGGCGTCGTCGGCGCTGCCGGGCTTGCGGCGTCTCAAGGTGCTCTCACGCGTCAAGCGTTGCGCGACGTCGCCGTCGGGTCGATCCAGGCTTGCTCGATGATGGGCTTGATCATCATGGGCGCTGCTGTCCTGGGCAATATCACGGCATTTTTGGGCATCCCGGACGCCGTTGCAGGCACGGTGAGCGCTTGGAATCTTTCGCCGCTGCAATTGATCATCGCGCTGATGCTGCTCTTTTTGCTGCTCGGAACCGTACTCGAAGGCTTCTCGATGATCGCAACGACCTTGCCCGTTGTCCTGCCGCTGGTCACGGCGGCAGGGTTCGACAAGGTCTGGTTCGGCATATTCATGGTCCTGGTGGTGGAGATGGCCCAGATCACGCCGCCGGTTGCGTTCAATCTGTCCATCATTCAAAGAATAAGCGGACAGAGCATGTCGTACCTCACGCGAGTCACGATGCCCTATTTGCTGATCATGATGCTGTTCGTGATCTTGATTGCGGTTTTTCCCCAGATCGTTCTTTGGCTCCCAGACTATTTATTGAGCCGCTAGAGGCATTCGAATGACGGCAGCTTTCACCTTTGAACCGTCGGAGCGCGTTCGGCGGATCAAGCCTTCGCCGAGCGTTGCGGCTGCGGCGCGCGCGCGCGAACTGAAGGCGGCGGGGCGCGATATTGTGGACCTGACGGTCGGCGAACCGGACTTCGATACGCCGCAGTACGTGAAGGACGCTGCCATGGCAGCAATCGCGGCGGGGGCCACGAAATACACGGCCGTCAACGGCACGCCGGCATTGCGCGGCGCCATCGCCGGCTGGTACCGGCGTTTGGTCGGGCGCACGTGTGAAGACGCGCGCATTACGATCGGCGGCGGTGCAAAACAGGTGATTTTCCTCGCGCTGATGGCGTCGATCGGTGCGGGGGACGAGGTCATCGTTCCCGCGCCATTCTGGGTCTCCTATCCCGACATGGTCCTTGCGAACGAGGGCACGCCGATCCTTCTGCCCTGCGGACAGGAGACTGGTTTCAAGATCGATCCGGCCGCGCTCGAGGCCGCCATCACGCCGAAGACGCGCTGGCTCGTGTTCAATGCGCCGGGCAATCCCGCGGGGGCCGGATACAGCCGCGGCGAACTTGCCGCGATCCTCGAAGTGGTGGCGCGCCATCCGCGCGTGATGGTGCTCGCCGACGAAATCTACGATTCGATCTGGTTTGGCGAAACGCCGTTCGTCAGCATCGCGTCCGTCGATCCGTCGATGGCAGACCGGATCCTGTTGGTCAATGGCGTGTCGAAATCCCACGCGATGACGGGATGGCGAATGGGCTGGGGGATCGGCGCGCCTGACCTGGTGAGGGCGATCAATACGCTTCAGTCACAAATGTCGTCGTGTCCGTCCTCGATCAGCCAGGCGGCGACTGTGGCCGCGTTGAACGGCCCGGACGATTTCGTCAAAACCTGCACGGCAGAGTATCGTCGGCGTCGCGATGACGTCGTCGGTCGGCTGCGGGCGATACCGGGGCTCGAATGCGTTTCGCCATCGGGAGCCTTCTATCTGTTCCCCCGCTGCGCCGGCCTCGTCGGCAAACGAACCCCGGCCGGTGTCGTGATCGCCGACGATCTCGATCTCGTGCGCTATCTTTTGGACGCCGAAGGTGTTGCGACTGTGCATGGCGGTGCCTATGGGCTTTCGCCGCACTTTCGCTTGTCGTTTGCAACGAGCCAGGCCGTGCTCGACGAAGCGTGCACACGCATTGCGCGCGCATGCCGAACGTTGACCTGACTGGAGGCCGCCGATGGATGTCGCGCGGCTGCAGAAATTCATACAGCAGGCGATTGCCGAGCGCGGCGTCGTCGAATACGCCGACGATGGGCGCGAAATACGGATCGACGCTTCGGCAACAATAGCGCGCCTGTTGCGCGACGAGACGCCGAACGTCGCTGCGGACGCGACCGACGATCCAAATACGGTCGTCTCTCCATGTTTTGGTATCGTCCATTTGTCGCCGTCGCCGGGAGCGCTGCCATTTGTGCGAGTGGGCGAGGCGGTTTTGTTTGGGCAGAAGGTTTGCTTGGTCGAAGCAATGAAGGTCTTCAGCGCCGTTGCAGCGAAGGTTGAAGGGTGCGTTGCCGAGATTTGCGTCGCGTCGGGCGACGAGGTCGTGCAAGGCCAGATTCTGTTTCGGCTGGAGCGGACAAGCGGGGACCGCGATGTTTGACGCGGTGCTGATTGCCAATCGCGGGGAGATTGCGCTTCGAATTCTCCGTGCCTGCCGCAAGCTTAGCCTACGCGCGGTCGCCGCCTATTCGGAGGCGGACCGAGATGCCGCTTACGTCGCTCTCGCAGACGAGGCGATTTGCATCGGGCCCGCACCTGCTGCGGCAAGCTATCGCAATTCGGCGGCACTTCTCTCGGCAGCACTTGCGACGGGTTCGCGCGCCATTCATCCAGGCTACGGCTTTCTCGCCGAGAATGCCGCCTTTGCGGAGCAGGCGACTGCGGCAGGTCTTGTCTTTATCGGACCGCCCGCCGCGGCGATCCGTACGATGGGCGACAAGATTGCGGCCAAAGCCGCAATGATCGCGGCGAGCGTGCCGTGTGTCCCCGGATCCCCGGACCGTCTGTCGAACGATCCCGCCGAGGTTGCACGGATTGCCGACGGCATTGGCTATCCGGTTATCGTCAAAGCGGCTGGTGGCGGCGGTGGGCGCGGCATGCGTATTGTTCGCGAGCGCAGCGAACTTGCCGATGCCGTTGGGCTCACGCGCCAAGAGGCAGTGCAAGCATTCGGCAATCCAGACCTCTATTTGGAGCGCTTTCTCGAGAAGCCGCGTCATGTCGAGATCCAGGTGCTGTGCGACAATTATGGGGCCGCCTTGTGGTTGGGTGCACGCGACTGTTCGCTGCAGCGGCGCCATCAGAAGGTGGTCGAGGAAGCGCCGCCGCCTGGGATTGCGCCTGCGCAGATCGCCAAAATCGGCGCCAAGTGCGCGCAAGCCTGCAAGCGCATTGGCTATCGCGGTGCTGGAACGTTCGAGTTCCTCTATGAAGACGGTCTGTTCGCGTTTATCGAGATGAACACGCGCTTGCAGGTCGAACATCCCGTCACCGAAATGACGACTGGGATCGACATTGTAGCGGAGCAGATTCGCATCGCCCAAGGGCACGCGTTGACCTTCGGTCAATCCGACGTCTTGGCGGCGGGACACGCGATCGAAGTGCGTGTAAATGCGGAAGATCCCGAAACCTTTGCCGCATCGCCGGGCCGGGTCACGCAGTGGTTGCCGCCCGGCGGCCCCGGCATTCGTGTGGACAGTCATCTGCACGCCGGCGCGCGCGTGCCGCCACATTACGATTCGCTCGTCGGCAAGATTGTGTCGCACGGCGCAACGCGAGGCGAGGCGCTGCGCCGCCTGCAGCAAGCGCTTGCAGAAACGAAGCTTGAGGGAATCTCGAGCAATTTGCCGTTGCTGCGGTGGGTGCTCGAAGATTCGACCGTGTCGGCCGGAGGCTTCGACATCCACCATCTCGAGCGGTTGCTTGCGGAGCGCCGCCATGGATGATTCGAAGACGGCGCCGCAGATAAGCCTTCTCGGCACATCGGGGCTTTTGTTCGAGGCGCCGGGGGCGTTCGATCTGGCCAACCAGCGCCGCATCTGGGCTCTTGCGCGTTCAGCAGCGGCCCTCGATTGGGTGGCCGAAGCCGTCCCTGGCATGACCAATCTGCTTTTGGTTTTCCGGGCACCGCCGGAAGATATCGTCGCGGTGGACGGCGCCCTGCGCGAGTTGTGGGACAAGGCCGCAGGCGAAGCCGGGCGCGGCAAACGATTCGAATTCGATGTCGATTATGGCGGCGAAGGCGGGCCGGACCTCGACTTTATGGCCGAGCAAACGGGCCTGTCGCGAAAGGACGTCGTGGAGATACATGCCGGCCGGGACTACACCGTTTTTGCGCTCGGAAGCCACCCCGGCTACGCCTATCTCGGCACGGTCGATCCGCGTCTTTTCATTCCGCGCCGCAAAGTGCCGCGCATTTCGATACCGGCAGGGGCGGTGTCGATTGGCGGATGGCAGACCGGTGCCTCGGCGTCGGACGGGCCGAGCGGCTGGCACACGATCGGACATACCGACGCTCGGTTCTTTGATCCGCAAGCGGCGGTTCCCGCCTTGTTGGCGCCCGGCGATACGATCCGCTTTCGGATCGCGAGAATACGCGAATGATCGAAATACTCGACGACGACAGCCAAGCATCGATCCAGGATCGCGGTCGCTTCGGATGGCGTGCGATCGGCGTTGGCTCGTCCGGCGCTATGGATGCGTTGGCGCTTGAGCGCGCGAACCTTCTCGTTGGAAATGCCGCCGACGCCGCGGCTATCGAGATTCCCGGAACGCCTTTTCGCGTGGGTTTTCGCACCGCGGTCCAGTTTGCGCTCGTCGGTGCTGGAGCGGCGGCCAAGCTCGACGGGCTCGAACTGCTGCCGGACTCGACGTCGCCCGCGCAGGCCGGCTCGCAATTGCAGGTGGAGCGCCCGTCGATCGGCACGTACAGCTATCTCGCCGTTCACGGCGGCTTTGAGGTTCCGCTCACGCTCGGCTCGCGCAGCACCCATTTGCGGGGTGGCTTCGGCGGCTATGAAGGGCGCGTTTTGGCGCGCGGCGACCTTCTCGCGATCGGTGCGGCGAACGCTGACAAAACGGGCGTATTTGGCCTGACGCCGCCCCGGACGACTTTAGCATTGCCCGGCGACGTTCCGGGCATCACGCATGTTCGGGTCTTGGCAGCAGCTGAATATCAGCGTTTCTCGCAAGCTTCGCACACGGCGTTCTGGACGACGGCGTGGAAGATCTCCGCGCAGAGCAATCGCTCGGGCTATCGTTTGATGGGGCCAAATCTCCATCTTGAGACCGCCCTCGAAATGCGCTCGCACGGGCTTCTGCCTGGCGTCATTCAAGCGCCAGATGGCGGCACGCCGATCATCCAACTCGCCGACGCATTTACCGCCGGCGGATATCCGAAGATCGGCACGGTCGTCGCCGCCGATCTTTGGCGCGTCGCGCAAGCGCCGCTGGGCAGCGCGCTCTGCTTCGTACAGGTGGACTACGAAGCTGCGCGCGCGGCTCAAGCGGCCCTCGACGCCGACCGAGCGAAAACTCGTATGTGGATCGATCTCTATCGGAGCAGCGGCGCATGACCTTCGAAGGTGTAACGCTCGCGATCGACGGAAAGCAGATCGGGACTTCGGTTCTGGCGCCAGGGCCTGGCCGCTTTCTGCGCGCGCACCCGATGCGCCTCAGAACGTTCGCGCTGCCGGGACAAGTTCTGGCGGCTGGCGCAACGCTCGGACTGATCGAGATGGGGTCGATCCTCGTTCCCGTGCGCGCACCGCTCGCTTGCATCGTGCTGTCGGTCGCACCAGCGGGCGTCGTCGGCTACGGTACCGCATTGGCTGAGATTGCCGCGTTTGAGGATCTTCGGGCAGGAGGAGTTTCGACATGAAAATTGACCTCAACTCGGATCTTGGCGAAGGTTTCGGCCCCTGGACGATGGGCGACGACGATGCGCTGCTTGGCATCGTTACATCCGCGAACGTCGCTTGCGGATATCACGCCGGCGATCCGCTCATCATGGACAGGACCGTGCGCGCAGCGCAGGCCAACAAGGTCGATCTCGGCGCGCATGTGAGCTTTCCCGATCTCGCTGGTTTCGGACGCCGGCCGATGCGTCTCGAGCCGCGCGAGCTTGAGATGCATATCCTCTACCAACTCGGCGCACTCGAGGCGATTGCGCGCGTGAACGGTCACAAGATCACGCATGTGAATGCGCACGGCGCTTTGGGCAACATCGTATGCGCCGAGCGTGATGTCGCCGATGTTCTCGTCGGTGCCGTCAGGAGCTTCGACGCGAAAGTCGCGTTGCTGGTGCTGTCAAACACCGAACTTGAGCGCGCCGCCGCGAAAGCCTGCGTGCCGACCTACAATCTCTTCCTTGCCGATCGTGCCTATGATCGGACCGGACAGTTGGTGCCGCGGCGGCTTCCCGGTGCCGTCGTCAAGAATGAACGCGACGTCCTTGCACGGGTCGCGCAGATACTGAACAACAGAACGATAACTTCGATTGAGGGCGACACATTGAGGGTCGAAGTGAATTCGATTTTGGTGCATAGCGACACTCCGGGCGCCGTAGCACTTGCGCAATCGATCCGTAAATTGATTGTGGAATCTGGCGTTGACCTAGCCCCGTTATCGTCCCAGTAACGCCGAATTTTTTTGGCCTGACCCCTCGGTCATTGTCATTACGCTTAAGTTTTCCGAAGCCAATAGTGCCACCATAGCCCGCTACGGTACGCCAGCGCCGAACAAGAGTGAGAACTGGGAGCTGCGCGTCCCGAGCGGGCGCCTGCAAGATTTGCGAAACCCGTGCCGCTAGCTCAGGCGCCCAATCTAAACAGGTTCACCCCTTGTGTGTTGCATGAGAAATCGTACGGCATCGCGCGATGGGGTTGAAGCGCCTGCGGTTGCGCATGCTGCCGCCCCCGCCGCGACTGCGTAAGCAAGGTGCGATGCCGTATCTTCGCCCGGCCGCTGCATGCGGCTTGCGAGGAGACCTGCGATGCACGCGTCGCCTGCACCGACCGTATCGATGACCGCGATCGCAGGCGGGCTTGCGCGCCAATGGCCTGCGGGCGTGAAGAGATGGGCACCCGCCTTCTTCGCTGGTCGCTGGTCTGGAGCAGGGGCTGGGGCTGGTGCTGGTGCTAGCGCTAGTGCTGGAGTTGGAGCTGGAGCTGGAGCCGTGTCTGTATCTGTGTCTGTGTCTGTGGTAGCGGTAGTTGTAGTTGCAGTGGTAGT
>CAMDLT010000033.1 GCA_945901855.1 Asaia bogorensis
CCACGCGACCAGCAGCAGCGCCAAGCACGCAAGGAACGTCAGCAACCCCGGCATCAGCGGGGTTTGCGATACGCCCGTGACCACGTATTCGCCATTGGCACGGAAGCCGATCCAGCCCCGGCCGCCCGGTATCGCGCCGCCCGCGTCCCGGTTCGCGCGCACGCGGCGGATGTCGGGAATGCCGTCGGCAAGCCATTGCACCGAACCGCCGGTCGCCTCGACCGCAGGCTTCAGCAACGCGTCGATCGTGCGCATATCGGCGGTCTCGCGCGGGTTCACGGCGCCCACCGCCGCCAACGTCGTGCGCTCGCCGTCGCTCAATCGATAAAGGCCCGGTCGGTCGGGCGCGTATATCGCAGCTTCCCGGCCCGCGCGCGTGCTCGCAAGGCTCACGTTGCGCGTCGAACCGTCCGGCGCGGTTATCGTCACGGGCGTCTGCACGGGCTCGAGCGTGCGGCGCTCGATTTCCATGCGATTGCCGCGCACGCGCACTTTGAGATCGTTTTCTTCGAGCTCGGGCTCCTTCATCAGCCAGTGCGCAATGCGACGCAGCAGCTCGGCATGCGGACCGCCGCCGTCGAGGCCGCGCGCCCACAGCCAGAAATGATCGCTCATGAGCTGGGCGACGCGCCCCTCGCCCACGCGGTCGAGCATCAGCAAAGGCCGCTCGTTGGCGCCGTTCATCAGCACCTGGCCGCGCCTTGGCTCGGCGTCGATATGGCGGAACCAGCGGCCCCAATCGGGCGGCGTGCCGCTTGCGCCCGCCCCCGGCAAATCGGAGGTCACCGGATGGCGCCTGCCCATGTCCGACAGGCTGGGCCGGTAGGCCGCATCGAAATTTTGCCCGGTGGGCGCCCCCGGCATGATCTGGCCGATGGGCGAATTGAACAGCGAATTGGGCGTCGAAAAATTGGCGCCCACCGCGATCAGCAAGGCGCCGCCGCCGCGCACATAGCGCACGATATTGTCGAGATAGACGGGCGCCAGCACGTCGCGCCGCCGATAGCGGTCGAAAATGACCAGATCGAACTCCGCGAGCTTGACCTCGAACAATTCGCGGATCGGAAACGCGATCAGCGAGAGCTCGTTGACCGGCGTGAAATCCTGCGATTCGGGCGGGCGCAGAATCGTGAAATGCACAAGATCGACCGCCGGATCCGATTTCAGCAAATTGCGCCACGTACGTTCGCCCGCATGCGGCTCGCCGGTCACGAGCAAAACGCGAAGGCGGTCGCGCACGCCGTTGACGACAACGATTTGCTTGTTGTTGTCGAGCGTGAGCTCGCGCGTGCCCGCTTCGACTTCGATCTCGAACACCGTCTCGCCGGCTTTTTCGAGCTGGAAATCGATCGTCGTCGAAACGCCGACGGGCACGCGTACGCTTTGGAAGGGCTGGCCGTTGCGCTTGATATCGACGCGGGCCGATGCGCGCGGCGCCGTGCCCGCGCCTGCCCCGGCGCGCGGCGGTGCGCCGTCGTCCACGCGGATTGTAAGTGTCTGCGGCTTGGCGACGATGGCAAAACCCGGCGCCTGTTCCAGCACGAGGCGGCGGTCGATTTCGTTGCGCTCGCCCGCCAGAAGCGCATGCAACGGTCCCGGCAGGTTGAGGCGCGCGAGCGCGGCTGCATCCCCTGCAGGCGCGTCATGGACTTGGCCGTCGGTCAGCAGGGCCACGCCCGCAAGCCGGTTGCGCGGCACGTCGGACAACGCGCGCTCGACCGCTTCGAACAGGCGCGTGCCGTCTTGCGCCAATCCGCCGGCTGCCCCGGCGCGCACGACGCGCAGCTCGAAATCTTTTTCGCGGCCAAGCCGTTCGCGCAAGGCGTCGGCCGCGCGCTCGATGCGTGCACTGCGCTGGCCCAACTTGGCGCTGTCGCTTTCGTCGATCACGACAAGCCCGATATCGGGGAGCCCGCGCCGCTCCTCGACCACCGCCAGCGGATTGGCAAGCGCGAGCAGCAGGCCCGCGACCGCGCCCAAACGCCACACCGCGCCGCGCGCGCGCTTGAAAAACGCGTAGCCGAGCGGGAGTGCCGCCAACATCGCCAATGCCGCCAGCCAGTGCGCGCCGATCAGCGGCGAAAAGGCGATCGAATAGTCGGTCATCGGCGCAGCCTTTCCAGGATCGTGTCGACATGCACCTGGTCGCCCTTATAGTTGCCGGTCAGCGCGTACATCACCAGATTGATGCCAAAGCGCACGGCAAACTCGCGCTGGGTGTCGCCGCCGGGCACGGCCGCGAACATGGGCCGGCCGCCGGCATCCAAGGCCCAAGCCCCGGCCCAGTCGTTGGCGCCGATCACGACCGACGTAACGCCGTCTTTGTCGCGCGCGTCGGGCTGCTCGATCCACAAGGGCGCCCCGGTCACGCGGCCCGGAAAATCCTGCAACAGGTAAAAGGTTTTGGTCAGCACATGCTCGGCCGGGACGCGCACCAAACGCGGCAGGTCCAGCGGCCGCAGCAAGTCGCGCAGACGCTGCGCCGCAGGGCCCGCCGCGCTCGGTCCCAGAAAATCGGCCTCGCGCGTGTCGAACAAAATCATGCCGCCATTGGCCATGTATTGTTTGACGCGCGCCATCGCCCCGGCGCTGGGCAGCGGCGCTTGCGGCAGCACCGGCCAATAGAGCAGCGGATAGAAGGCAAGTTCGTCGCGCTCCAAATCGACGCCCGCAGGCGTGCCCGGGTCGACGGCCGTGCGCCGCGCGAGCATCACGCCAAGGCCCGCAAGGCCAGCCCTGCTCACGCGGTCGGTCTGCTCGTCGCCGGTGCGCACATAGGCAAGGTTGGTTGCAAGCGAACCTGCCACGCCCGCGGCTTCGTCGACCGGGGGCAGGCGTTGGGCGTTGGCACCGGTTGGGCCAAGCGCAAGCAGCGCAAGCACCAGCGCCGCGCCCAGCCGATTGCGCGCAGCGCCGATCGGCACGAGGCCGCGCAAAGCCAGCGCCAGCACAAGATCCGCCAGCAGCAGCAGCAAGGCGAGCACGAACAAAGCCGGTTTGAAATCGACCTCGGCCGCGCTGTCGTAGGCGGCGCGCACGATGCCCGACGGCAAGACCGTGGCGGCACGCGGGGCCGCAAGACCCTGGCTTAGATTGAGGGCGCGGCGCGCGGATTGGGTGCCGTAATGGCCGGGGGGCGTGCGCGGCGCGGCCAGCGTGGCCCCAAGCGTGCGCGCCGACACGCCGGTCGCGGCCGGAAACGGCGCAACCAGACGGCCAAAACCGTCGAGCGTGGCAACGGGTGCGAGCATCGCCTCGCCCGTGCCGTCGCCCGCAACGCCTTGGGCCAGAGCAATCAGGCGTTGCAGCATTTCGATATAGAGGCCCGACAGCGGCAGGTCCGACCATTCGGGCGAGGCCGTCACGTGCACGAGCACGAGCCAGCCTTCGCCGCGTTTGTCGGCCGTGACAAGCGGCGTGCCGTCGACCAAGCGCGCCCAGCTTTTGCGCACGAGATCGAGCGTGGGCTCGGCCAGAACCTGGCGGCGCACCAGCACGTCGGCAGGCACATCGAGCCCGACAAAGGGCGAGTCCGGGTCGAACGGGGCGAGGCCGATGGGCTGTTCCCAGCTCATCGCCCCGCCGAACGCGCGCCCGCCCAAACGCAGCGGGACCGGCACCAGATCGTCGTTGGCTTCGGCAAGGCGCGTGCCCGCAAAGCGCAGCACCACGCCGCCGCGCCGCATCCATGCCTCGACCGCCGCGCGCTCGGCCGTCGGCAATTCGCCGATGTCGGCCAGAATCAGCACGGCCGTTTCGCGCGCCAGCAGATCGACGACCGTGCCGATACGTACTTCGCTGAAAGGTTGCAACGCGCGTTCGAGGTAGAACGTGTCGGCCAGCAACGGCTGGTTCTGCCGCTCGGCCGTGTCGCTCGACACGATGCCGACCGGGCGGCGGCGCCAGCGCTCGTCGATGAGCGCGCTGGCGGCAGCGCTTGTTTCGCCCTCGATCTCCAGGCGCGCTACGCGGTTGCGCAGTTCCGAGGGCAGCACGATGCGCGCCACCGCCGTGCTTGTCGTGTCCTCGAAGCGCAGCCGCTCGCGCGCGAGCAGGCGGCCGTCTTCGCCGCGCGCCACAAGCCCTAGGTCGAGCGGCCCGGCAGTGCTCGCGCGCGCGACCGTCGCGGCGATGGCGCCCGTCTCCGACACCGGCGGCAACAGCAGGCGCGCCAGTTTTTCGGGCGCGGGCGCCGTGTAAGTCGTGGGGCCGATGCGCTGCAACCGTTCGAGCAGCGGGGCGAGGGCGGGATCGGCCAACCCGTCGGCAAAATACTGGATGTTGGCGGCTTGCTCGGGCGCGACGGTTTCGAGCGCGGCGAGGGTTGCCGCACGATCGACGGGCCAGGGTTTGGGCTCGAGCGCGCCGACCAGCGGGCGCGCCTCGCTGGCCGTCATCAAGCGCGAGGGGCGCGGCGGTTCGCCTGCCGCGTTGGGGGCGGTCGCGAGCAACATGACCGCGCGCGAATCGCGCTCGGCCCCGTCGAGGGCGCGGTCGAGATGGCTGCGCATCGCGCTCCAATTGGTGGCCGACGACCAGCCATCGTCGACAACCAAGATCGTGGGCCCCGATCCGACCACGCGCGCCGCCGGGTTCAGGACGGGCTGCGCCAGCGCAAAAATGATCATTGCCGCGATCAGCAGGCGCAGCAGCAGCAGCCACCACGGCGTCTGGGCCGGCGTTTCTTCGCCCGGCTTCACGCGCAGCAGCAACGCGATTGCCGGAAACCGTGCGCGGCGCGGGGCGGGCGGCGTCACGCGCAGCAGCCACCACAGCACCGGCAAGGCCGCGAGCCCCGCGAGCCACATCGGCGTCAGAAATGCGAAGGCGCCCAGAAAGCCCATCTAGCGCCCCCGCAAGGCGGCGTCGCCAAGCGCCAGCCACAAGGTGAGCAAAGCCGTTTCGGGCGGCCGGTCGGTGCGGTGCGCAACAAAGCCCCAACCGTGCGCGCGCGCGATCGCGCGCAGACCCGCCACATGGTCGGCATAGACCGCGCGATAGTCGTCGCGCACAGCTTCGACGCGCGCCACCAGCATATCGCCCTCGTTCTCCAATCCTTCGAAGCGCGTGCGCCCGGCATAGGGCAGGTTTTCTTCGGCCGGATCTGCGATCTGCACGATTTGCCCGCGTGCCCCGCCGCCCGCCAGACGCGCGATCGCCGCATCGGTCTGCGCAAGCGGCCCCAGAAAATCGCCGAACAGCACGATATGCGCGTGACGCTGCAGACGCACGGGCGGCGGCACGTCGCCTTGCGGCGTGTTTGTGCCCAGCAGCGACTCCGCCAATCGATTGACGGCAAAACGCCCGTGCTGGGCGCGCGCGCCCTCCCCCAGCAAGCCGATGCGCTCGCCGCCGCGCGCCAGCAGCGAGGCCAGCGCGACCAGCAGCAAATCGGCGCGCCCGGATTTTTGCGGCAACGATTCCGCCGACGACCATGCCATCGACGGCGAGCCGTCGCGCCACAGCCACACGGTCTGGGCAGATTCCCATTCGGTCTCGCGCACATAGACCGCATCGCTTTTGGCCGTCTGGCGCCAGTCGATGCGCTCGATCGAATCGCCCGCCATGTAGCGGCGGAACTGCCAGAAGCTTTCGCCCGGACCCGTGCGCCTGCGACCGTGCACGCCCTGGGCGACCGTATCGGACACGCGCTGGGCTGCAACCAAAAGTGCGGGCAGACGGCTTGCCAGCCCCTCGGCGGCAAGTCGCTGGCGCAGGATCGTCGCGGATGTTCCGTTGGCCATGGCGGCGGAACCGGGTGCGATCAGCCGAGCCCCTCGCACAATTTCGCGACGATGCCGTCGAGCGAGATGCCGTCGGCGCGAGCCGCAAACGACAGCGCCATGCGATGGCGCAAGATGGGCGCTGCCAGCGCCGCCACGTCGTCGAGCGAGGGCGACAGGCGACCGTCGAGCACGGCGCGCGCGCGCGCGGCCAGCATCAAGGATTGGCTGGCGCGCGGCCCCGGCCCCCAGATCACGTGCTTGCGCACGGCTTCGATCTCGCTTTCGCCGGGGCGGCCCGCGCGCACCAGGCGCAAGATCGCCTCGATCACGTTTTCGCCCACCGGCACGCGGCGGATCAGGGCTTGGGCGCGCATCAGGCCGTCGGCGTCCATCGCCGGGCGCGCCTTGGCTTCGAGGCTGCCGGTGGTAGCCAGCAGCATCTGGCGCTCGGCGTCGAGATCGGGATAGCCGACATCGACTTGCAGCAAAAAGCGATCGAGCTGGGCTTCGGGCAGCGGATAGGTGCCCTCCTGCTCGAGCGGGTTTTGCGTTGCCAGCACATGGAAGGGGGCGGGCAACGCATGGCAGTTGCCGCCGATCGATACGCGGCGCTCCTGCATGGCTTGCAGCAACGCCGACTGCGTGCGCGGACTGGCGCGGTTGATTTCGTCGGCCATCAGAATCTGCGCGAAAACGGGACCGCGCAGAAAGCGGAACTGGCGCCGACCCGCTTCCCCTTCTTCGAGCACTTCCGAGCCCACGATGTCGGCGGGCATCAGGTCGGGCGTGCACTGCACGCGCTTGGCGTCGAGCCCCAGCACGGTGCCCAGCGTCTCGACCAGCTTGGTCTTGGCAAGGCCCGGCACGCCGATCAGCAGCAAATGTCCGCCCGCCAGCAGCGTGACGAGCGTCTGCTCGACCACGTCCTGCTGGCCGAAAATGACCTCGGCGATGCGGCCGCGCACCGATTGCAGCGTGGCGCCGAGCGCTTCGATGTCGCCAAGCAATGCGTTTGCGTCGGCGTGCGGATCGAGAAGGGGGGCGGGTGCATTCACGGGGCGGGATCCTCGAAAAAAGGGTCGGGCTCTAACGAAGCGTGGCAGAGGCTGCCCTGTCCGTCCAGCAGCCTTTCGTTACACCACATCGAAGACGCTGCAGGATGCGTGCCGAAGGGTATAGAGTGGCGTCGACTCCAATGAACGCATCCCTGCCCCAGCTTTCTTTGTCGAATTTGGCGCCCGAGATTTGCGGCGATTTCGATCTGCGCATTCGGCGCGATGGAACATGGCTTTATCGCGATGCGCCGATCGCACGCCCGGCGCTTGTAAAACTTTTTGCGAGCGTGCTGCGTCGCGAGCCCGACGGCAGCTATTGGCTCGTGACCCCCTACGAGCGCGGCCGCGTGACCGTCGATGCGGCGCCGTTTGTTGCAGTCGATGTCGATGTGGTCCGCGAGAACGGCATTTCGCGCGCCATCTTTCGCACCAATCTCGACGAAAACGTGGCGGCGGGCCCGTTGCATCCGATGACACTCGTGGCAGCAAGCGACGGCAGCCAAATCCCGCATGTGACGGTCCGCGCCGGGCTTGAGGCGCGCGTGGCACGATCGGCCTTCTACCGCCTGGTCGATGCGGCCACGACCGAGGGCGGACAGCTTGGCGTTTGGAGCGACGGCGTTTTTTTCCGCTTGGGCGACGCCGCATGATGTCGCCTGCCGGCATTCGCGCGGCCCTTGCGGCGTTCACGGCGCGCGTGGGCGCGCGCGGCGACCATGACGGCAATCCGGGGCTGCTTCCTGGCGCGACCGCGCTGCGCCCGGCAGCCGTTCTGATTCCTTTGATCGTGCGCCCGGCGGGTCTTTCGGTGCTGCTGACCCAGCGCACGGCGCATCTGCACGATCATGCCGGGCAGATCAGTTTTCCGGGCGGCCGCATCGAAGCCAGCGACCGCGACGAGGTCGCCGCCGCCTTGCGCGAAACCGAAGAAGAAGTCGGCCTCGACCGCCGCCATGTCGAAATTGTCGGGCGGCTCGACACCTACCGCACGCGCACGGCGTACGAAGTGACGCCGGTCGTGGGACTTGTGACGCCGCCCTTCGATCTGGCCCCCGATGCGTTCGAGGTTGCCGACATTTTCGAAGTGCCGCTGGCCTTCGTGCTCGATCCGGCCAACCGCGCGCGCCAAAGCCGCGTGTTCGAAGGGACCGAGCGCCACTTTTGGGCGGTCTCGTACGAATCGCGCTATATCTGGGGCGCAACCGTCGGCATGCTCGTCAATCTTGCCGAAGTGCTCGCGGCAGGAGGGCGCACTTGATCCGCATTTTGATGGAATTTCTGCTGCCGCTGCTGCTGCCGACCGTCGTGTACGGGTTGTGGATGGCCTACGAACGTCGGCGGCAGGAAAAACTGGGACGCGGCGAGATGCCGGGCTGGCGCGACGCGCCGTGGGTGTGGCTTGGCCTCGCGGGCGTCGTCCTGACGGCCGTGCTGCTGTTCGGGCTTGTGCTGATGCGCGACACGGGCAACGCCAAGGGCATTTACGTGCCCCCGCGCATGGCGCCCGACGGCAGCATCGCGCCTGCCAACGTGGACCCGCGACCGCCTGCGCGCTGATCGCGCCTGCACATCGCTCGCTCGCCCGGCGGCAATGCCGGAAAAAACGGCTGCTATTTGGGCGCCACGACCATCGTCATTTGGCGGCCTTCCATGCGCGGGTGCGACTCGACCTTGGCAAGCAGGGTCAAATCCTCGCGCAGACGTTCGAGCAATTGGTGCCCGAGTTCTTGGTGCACCATTTCGCGCCCCCGAAAGCGCAGCGTGACCTTGACCTTGTCGCCTTCGTCGAGGAAACGCACCATCGCGCGCTTTTTGACGTCGTAATCGTGATCGTCGATGCCGGGGCGCATCTTGATCTCTTTGATCTCGATGACCTTCTGCTTCTTGCGCGCTTCGTTGGCTTTTTTCTGCTGTTCGTATTTGAATTTGCCGAAATCGAGCAGTTTGGCCACCGGCGGCTCGGCGTTGGGGCTGACTTCGACGACATCCAGCCCGGCATCCCAGGCCAATTGCAGCGCGTCGAAAACATTCACCACACCGAGCATTTCGCCCTCCGCGCCGATCAGGCGCAGGTCGGGCGATTCGATTTGGTCGTTGATCCGCGGGCCGTCTTTGGTCGGCGGGGCGTCATGGGAAGGACGAGCGATGGGCGTTCTCTTTCTCAAAAGGAGCAGCCGTGCACGGGGGGAGCACGGCCGGTCCGCAGGCCAAAGGGAGGCCGAATTTACGGAACGCGGCCCTTAAGTCAAGGTCCGCCCGCAGGTTTCTTGGCACCGGGCGCGGCGGAATCGCGCACGAACAGCAACCGCATGACCTCGTCCACCCCCAAACCGATCAGGCTGGTGCGGCGCAAAACGGCCACTTCCTTGCCGCGCGGCGCGCACAAAGCGGGGTCGGATTCCGCGCTGAACAGCACGATCGACGGGCAATCAGCCGCCGCAATCAAGTGCATAGGGCCGGTATCGTTGCCGATCGCGGCACTGGCCCCGCGGGCGAGCGCAGCGATTTCGGCAAAGCTGGTCTCGCCCGTAAGATCGCGCGTGCGCGGGGTGGCCGCCCGGATGGTGGCCCCCAATTCTTTTTCGTCGCGACCGCCCACGACAACCGGAACTGCCCCGTGCGCCAGCAATTCGGTCGCCAGCGCGGCGTATTTGGCGACGGGCCAGCGCTTGGCAAGCCGCCCGGCCGAGCCACCGGGGACCAGCAGCACAAACGGTTCGGGCAGTTTGAAGCGTCCAAGATCAGCCGTCGCCCAATCGAGATTGGTGCGCGGCACGTCGGCGATGCCGGCCATCGCCAACTGGTCGCGCTGGCGGTCGACCGTGTGCATCTTGTCGCGCGCCGGGTTGGCGTGCGGCAGGCTGCAGCCGGGCGCGATGCCCGACCAATCGGGCCGCACCCCCGGCCCCAGCAGTTTGAAATAGAAACTCGAGCGGCTGGAGGTCTGCAAATCGTAGACGCGCGCGAACTTGCCCCGGCGCAGGCGGCGGTGCAGCCCGAACAACCGCGGCAGATTGAATTTCTGCGGCTTCGAATCGATCCACACCTCGTCGACATACGGACTCTTTTCGAGAAACGGCGCGTACGGGGCCGTCGTCAGCAGCACGATATGCGCATCCGCGTGGAAGCGCCGTATGGCCGCCATCGGCCCCAGCGCTTGGACCAGGTCGCCCAAAGCGCCATGTTTAATGACCAGAATGTTTTGCTTGGCCGGCGGGACTGGCGAATCGGTCACGTCCAGACCTCTGGATGCGACTCGCGCAGAACCTCTTCGTACACGTCGAGCGTGGCCTTGCACATCCGTTCCTTGGCGAAGTTCTCGCGCACATGCGCGATCGCCGTCGCCGACAAGGCGTGGCGCGCGGCTTCGGGCAGATTGAGCGCGCGCGACAAGGCGTCGGCGAGCGCATCGACCCTGCCGGCGGCAAAGCTCCAGCCGGTCGAGCCCTCGATCAGAATTTCGGGCGCCGCCCCGTGATCGGGCGCGACGACCGGGCGGCCCATTGCCTGCGCTTCGGCAACCACGCGCCCGAACGCTTCGGGATCGGTCGAGGCCGAGACCACCACGTCGGCCAGCATGTAGGCGGCCGGCATGTCCGCGCAATGGTCGACGACGCGCACGATGCCCTCGAGCCCGCGCGCGCGCACGCGCTTTTCCAGTTCCGCGCGATACGCCGTGCGGCCCTGGTCGGCGCCGACCAGCAGCAAGGCCATGTCGCGCCGACCGAGCTTGGCGACCGCGTCGATCAGCAGCGTCTGGCCCTTCCAGCGCGTCAGGCGACCCGGCAGCATGACGACGGGCAACCCGTCCGGCAGACGCCATTCGCGCGCGAGCTTGACTTGGCGTTCGACCGACACGCGCGCGGGATCGAATTTCGCAAGGTCGATGCCGCGATGAATCACGCGCACGATCGCGGGCGAGGCCGCATACTGGTCGATCACGTGGCGCGCAATGAACTGGGAGATCGCCACGACGCGAACGCCCTTGGCCATGATCGAATTGTAGTAGCGCTTGAGCGGATTGCCCGAATTGTAGGTGCCGTGGAACGTGGTCATGAACGGCACGCGCATGCGCTTGGCGGCCGCGCGCGCCGACCAGGCCGGGGCGCGGCTGCGCGCGTGCACAAGATCGGCGCCCGTGGCGCGGATCGCGTCGGCCAGCCGGGCAACATTGGCGCGCATCGCGAACGGGTTTTTCGACGCGACCGGCAGCTCGATATGCTGGGCGCCCGCGCGCTCGAGCTCGCGCACCATCGGTCCGCCTTGCGAGACCACGACCGCGCGCCAGCCCGCCTTGACGATCGCCGCCGCAACGTCGACCGTGCCGCGTTCGACCCCGCCCGTGACGAGCGTCGGCAAAACCTGCATGATGGTCGGCACGCGCGCCGCCTTCGGCAATTCGGCCGAAGCGACTTTCGTGTCGTTCGCGTTTTCGCGTCCCCTGGAATCCATGAACCCCGACCACATCCCCGCCGACGACTCGCCAGCCGATTATCTTGCGCCTTTCAACGCGACCGCGTCTCGTATCGCCTATCGCCGATTGGCGGGCAAGGCCCCTGGCGTCGTTTTCTGCCCCGGCTTCAAATCCGACATGAAAGGCGCCAAAGCGACCGCCGTTGCGGCCTGGGCGGCGCGCAAGGGTCGGGCGTGTCTGCGCTTCGACTATCGCGGCCACGGCGAATCCGACGGCGCTTTCGCCGAGGGGACCATCGGCGCCTGGTTTGCCGATACGCTGGCCGCGTTCGATGCGCTGACCAGCGGACCGCAAATCGTCGTGGGCTCGTCGATGGGCGGCTGGATGGCGTTGCTGCTGGCCCGCGCCAGGCCCGCGCGCGTGGCGGCGGTGGTTGGCATCGCGGCCGCCCCCGACTTCACCGAAGACCTGATGTGGGACCGCATGCCGCCCGAATTGCAGGCCAAGCTGCGGCACGACGGCGTGATCCATCAACCGAGCGCCCACGGCCAGGATCCGTACGAGATCCATTTGCGGCTTGTCGAAGAAGGCCGCAACCATTTGCTGCTGCGCTCGCCCCTTGCGTTCGAGGGCCGCGTGCGCCTGCTGCAAGGCATGCAGGATACCGACGTGCCGTGGCAATGGAGCACGAAGATTGCCCAAGCACTGACGGCAGCCGACGTGCGCGTGACGCTCGTCAAGGACGGCGACCACCGCCTATCGCGCCCGAGCGACATTTTGCTGCTGACGCAGACACTGGACGAATTGGGCGCGTGAGCACACGTCGCCGCATTTTGGCAGGCCTCTTTGGGGCGCTGGCCGCGCCGACGATCGTGCGTGCGCAAAGCGCCGCGCCCGGCGTCGTACTGCTGCATGGCAAACAAGGCACGCCAATGTTTCCAGGCCTGCGCGCCGTTGCTTCAAGATTGGAGGCGACGGGCTTGCGCACGGCATCGCCCGAGATGCCGTGGTCGCGCACCCGCTATCTTGAGGGCAATGCCGAAAAAGCGTTCGACGAGATTGCCAGCGCGCTTGGCGCTTTCAAACGAGCGGGGGCTGCCAAACTCTTTCTCGTTGGCCATTCGATCGGGGCGACGGCGGCACTTGGCTATGCGGTCACGCGCGGCGGCATCGACGGGCTGGCGATGCTGTCGACGGGCCATACGCCGAGCGCCTATTTCGCCGGCGTAGGGTCGGCGAACGCGGCTGTCCGCGAATCGATCCTGCGCGCGCGCGACACGCGCAGTTCGCCGGCCTTGCAGGAATTTGCCGACAACAACCAAGGCAAGGCGCTGGCGCTGCGCCTGTCGGCCGTCGATTTTTTGAGCTATTTCGATCCGGGCGGCGCGATGGACGCGAGCGCGCAGATCGCGCGCGCGCCCTGCCCTGTCCTGTGGGGCGTCGGCACGCGCGACATCATCTATGCGCCGAGCCGCGCGGTCTATTTTGATCGGCTGCCGAGCGATCCGCGCCACGTTTTTTTCGAAGCCGATGCCGACCATTTGGGCTTGCCAGCACTTGCCGCAGATCGTGTCGCGTCGTTTTTTGGCGACCTAAAAGCCTGACGCCAGCAGCGCCTTCAATCCGACGCGGTAGTCCGGATAGGCGAGTGCGACGCCAAGCTCGTCCTTGATGCGGCGGTTCGAAACGCGCTTGGATTCGGCGTAGAACGAGCGCGCCATGTCGCTCATGGATTTTTCGGCGTCGGCATAGGCGATCTCGGGCGGCGCCGGCACGCCCAGCAACGCCGCCGCGTAGCCGATCACGTCTTGCGGCGGCGCAGGATCGTCGTCGCACACATTGTAGATCGCGCCCGCATCGGGCTTGGCGAGCGAGGCTTCGAGCACGGTGGCGATATCCTCGACATGGATGCGGCTGAAGACTTGGCCCGGTTTCACGACGCGCCGCGCGCGACCTTCGCGCAACGTGTCGAACGCGCTGCGCCCCGGTCCGTAAATGCCAGCAAGCCTGAACACATGCACCGCGTGGCCCACGCGGCCAAGGCCCAGCCACGCTTCTTCGGCCGCCACGCGCGCGCGCCCGCGCGGCCCCGCCGGACGCAGCGCGTCGCGCTCGGTGACCCACTCGCCGCCGCGATCGCCATACACGCCCGTCGTCGAAAGATACCCCGTCCATTTGACGCCGAGCAGGCGCACAAGATCATTGCCGTGATGCGCAAGCACGGGATCGCCCGCCGCATCGGGCGGCACGCTCGACAACAGATGCGTGGTGCCCGCAAGCGCTGCCGCGACATCTGCAAGCGGCTTGTCGCGATCGAACAAAAACGGCTCGATGCCCGCTTCCGCCAGGGCCTTAGCCTTGTCGGCCGAACGGCACGTGCCCGCCACGCGCCAATGTTTGGCGACAAGACGGCGCGCGAGGACGAGCGCGGAAAAACCGAGCCCGAAACAAAACAATCGGTTGCCGCGCGCGGGATGGCGCAAGGCGGCGGGCGCAAACGAAGAAAACGAATCGCTCATGGCGGACGCAGTCTATGGCATTGCGGCATGCAACGCGCTACATGCTTGGCGTCATGAAACGTATCGCCCTCGTTTTTGCCATGCTGCTGGCGGTCGAACCCGCCATCGCCCAGCAAAATCCGCCGCGCACCCAGACGCAGACGCAAAGCGCGCCGCGCGGGGCCGGCGTCGTGCGCCCGCTGCCGCCGCGCATCGATGTGGGGCCTGCGGCCGACGTCGAATATCGCGGCTGCCTGGAACGTGCCGCCACGGAACCCGCGGTTGCCTTCGAAGACGCGATGGGGTGGGCACGCACGCGCGGCGGCGGCGAACCGGCGCTGCATTGCGCGGCCGTATCGCTCTTCAACCAAGGCGCCTACCGGCAGGCCGCGCAGGCTTTCGGCGATCTTGCCGGGCGCTATCGCGACCGGCGCGTGCTGGTGCGCGCAAGCCTTGTTGCACAAGCGGGCCACGCGTGGCTTGCCGCCGACGATGCCGCGCAAGCGATCGCGGCCTTCGGGGCGGCGATCGAGATTTCGCCCGAGGTCGCGACCTTCTGGATCGACCGCGCCGAAGCTTTGGCCGCGAGCCGCAAATACTGGGAAGCGATCGACGATCTCAATCGGGCGGCCGATCTGGATGCCGCGCGCGGCGACGTCTACGCGTTTCGGGCCGCCGCCTATCGCCGGGTGGATTCGCTGGATCTGGCGCTCGAAGATGCCGAGCGGGCGGTTCGCCTTGCGCCGCGCATGCCCGAAGCCTGGCTGGAGCGCGGGATCTTGCGCGCCCTCAAAGGCGACAAAAACGGCGCCAGACGCGACTGGCGCGAAGCGCTGCTGCTCGATCCCGAAAGCCCGGCCGCCGACGCCGCACGCGCGCAGATCGAGCGCATGGAACTGGGCGGCCGATAGGCTTTGGCGCCACGCGTCGGCTCTAGAAATCCAGATTTGCGTAGTGGGCGGGCGGCGGCGAGCCCGGCACATGGTCGGCCAGCAAGGCCCGGAACGCGGGACGGCTTTTGATCGGGGCATACCATTCGTGCGCGCGCGGATAGGCATCCCACGGCACGTCGCCCATATAATCGAGCGTGGAGATGTGGGCTGCCGCCGCGATGTCGGCCAAGCTGTAGCGTTCGCCCGCCAGGAACTTCCGGCGCTCGGCAAGCCAGCCGATATAGTCGAGATGGTAGCGGATATTCTGGTAACCTGCGCGGATCGCGGCCGAGTTGGGCTCGGCCGTGTTCAAAAACCGCTTCATGATTTTTTCGCGGTAGAGATTGTCGGTCACTTCGCGCGCGAATTTTTCGTCGAACCATGCGACCAGCCGGCGCACCTCGGCGCGCTCGGCCGCCGTTTCGCCCATCAGATTGATCGCCGGATATTCGCGCTCCAGATGCTCGCAGATCGCCTGCGAATGGCAAATCGCCGTCCCGTCTTCCTCGATCAAAACCGGCACGGTGCCCGCCGGGTTGATCGCCAGGAACGCGGGCGCGCGCTCCCAGGTCTTTTCGACCGTCATGTCGAAATCGAGACGCTTTTCGCCCAACGCCACGCGCACTTTGCGGCAGAAGGGAGAGAGCGGAAGATGGTGAAGAATTCGCATGCGAATCGCCTGGATAAAACCTTACAGACTGCGCCGCGTTTAGGCGAGGCCCAAGGCCGCAGCGCCATACATGAACGCCAGCGCAAAAGCGCCGAGCGAGACGGCGCACGCGGCGAGCCCAACCGCGACCGCGACCCCGTCGTCGGCCGCAAGGGCGAGCGACAGCACGACCAACGCCAGCGACGGGATCATCGGCAACAGCGGCAAAGGGACCAGCAGCAAGATTGCCTGCACCAAAACCACCGCACCGATCCAGCGCTTGGCGATGGGGCCCACCAAAAACGCCGCGCGCGGGCGCACCAGTTTTTCGACGCGCGCCAGCATCGGCTGCAAATACGCAACGGCGCTCTGCGCGCGCATGCGCGAGATGGCGCGCTTGGCCAAAAATCCCGGCAAACGCGGATGCGCCACGCCCAGCGCCATCTGGATCGCCACAAGCGCCAAGGGCAACGCGAAGATCGTCGAGAAGCCCGGAAGGCTTGGCCCCGGCGTTAGGTTTGGCACTGCAAACAAAAACAGCAGCAAGCCGTAGCCGCGCGTCTCGAGCGCTGCGATCAGCTCGCCCAGCGAAACGCGCGTATTCGGATCGCCCGCTACGGCATTCTGCAACGCGGCGCCGAGCAAGCTCATGCCTGCCGACCCAGCAGACGCGGGACGAGCATGGTTGCGGCGACAAACGCGAGGGCAGCGCCGACCGCGATCACGATCTGCGTCTTGGCGGTCTCGGGATCGGTCCAGCCCGCCGCCCCGAGGTTGGAAAAAACGAGGGCCACGGGCAGCGTGCCGAGCGCCGTTCCCAATAGAAAACTGCGGAAGCGCAGCCGCGACAATCCAAAGCCGTAGGTGACCAGCGCGCCGGGTACCGGCAAAAGCCGCGCGAGCGCCACGCAGCGCCAGCCGCCCGATTCCGCGCGCGCGATCCAACCGCCGACGCGCGCCCATTCGTGCGGCTTCAAAGCGCCTTGATTGGCAAATCGCGCGACGGCAAAGCCAAGCGATGTGCCCGCCAGCGTCCCTGCCACCGCCCATGCGGCCCCGGCCGGAAAGCCAAACAGCAACCCAGCGCCGATCGCAAACGCCCAGCGCGGGATGGCAACCAGGATCCCGAGCATGTGCGCAAGCACGAAGGCAGGCCCCATCCACGCGCCCGCGAGCCCCACCATGGCTTCGAGCGAAGCTGGATCGATCGATGCGCGGTTGACAAAGGCCGCGAGCGCACCCGCAACGATCAAGCCGACGGGAACGAGCCGCAGCCATAGCGGAGATCTTCTGCCCATGCGAGGCTTATGGCCGCGTTGCTCGCCCCAAGCAAGGTCGATCGCGGACGCAGCCGCACGACAACCGCAAGGACGCGCGCGGTTCCCTCAATCGTTGCCTTGCGCTTTGCCGGGGCGGCGCAAATCGACTTTGCGCACCGGATGCGCCAGACGCGCGACCATTTCCTTTGGCACGATCTGGCGGAACTTGCCGATCTCGCGGTCCCAGTCGGCCAGAATCTGGCGCGCATGCAGCGACCCCGTTTCGCGCGAATGTTCCTCGACCAGTTCCTTGACGACGCCTTCCCAATGCGCGGTTTCGATCTTTTGCACGATCACCGTTTCGTCGTTCACGCGATCGGCAAACGAACCGTCGGCGTCGTACACGAACGCCATGCCGCCCGTCATGCCGGCCGCAAAATTGTCGCCGACCGCGCCAAGGATCGCGACGGTTCCGCCGGTCATGTATTCGAGCCCGTTGGACCCGCACCCTTCGACCACCGCGACCGCGCCCGAATTGCGCACGGCGAACCGCTCGGCCGCTTGACCCGCCGCAAACAGACGCCCGGCCGTCGCGCCGTAAAGCACCGTGTTGCCGACGATCGTGTTTTTGTTCGACACAAGCGGCGACGACGTGGTCGGGCGCACCACGATGGTGCCCCCCGACAAGCCCTTGCCGACATAGTCGTTGGCATCACCGAACACTTCGAGCTTGATGCCCTGGACGGCGAATGCCCCCAAAGACTGCCCGGCCGAGCCACGCAAGCGCACGGTGATATGGCCGGGCTTGAGGCCGGTCATGCCGTATTTGCGCGTGATCTTGCTCGACAGCTTCGTACCGATCGCGCGGTACACGTTGCGGATGTTGTATTCGAGCTGCATTTTCTCGCCGCCTTCCAGCGCCGGGGCGGCGTCGGCGATCATCTGCAGATCGAGCGTTTCGGGCACTTCATTGCGCCCTTCGAGCGTGCAATAGCGCGGATATTCGCCGGGATCCGCCTGCACAAGCAGCGGATTGAGGTCGAGATCGTCGAGGCTCTCGTCGCCGCGTAGCACCTGCGTGAGCAAATCCGAGCGCCCGATCACGTCGCGCAGCGACTTGAAGCCGAGTTCGGCCAGAATTTCGCGCACCTCCTCGGCCACGAACGAGAACAGGTTGACGACCTTCTCGGGGCTACCGTCGAACTTGGCGCGAAGTTTCGGGTCTTGCGTGCAGACGCCGACGGGGCAGGTGTTGGAGTGGCACTGGCGCACCATGATGCAGCCCATCGCCACCAGCGACGCCGTGCCGATGCCGAACTCGTCGGCGCCCAGCATGGCGCCGATGACGACGTCGCGGCCCGTGCGAATGCCGCCGTCGACGCGCAGCTTCACGCGGTGGCGCAAGCGGTTCAGCGTCAGCACCTGGTTGGTTTCGCTGAGCCCCATCTCCCACGGCAGGCCCGCATATTTGATCGAGGATTGCGGGCTTGCACCGGTACCGCCGACATGGCCCGAAATCAAAATCGCGTCGGCCTTCGCCTTGGCGACGCCCGCCGCGATCGTGCCGATGCCCGAGCGTGCGACCAGCTTCACGCACACGGCCGCTTCCGGATTGATCTGCTTCAAATCGTAGATGAGCTGGGCCAGATCTTCGATCGAATAGATGTCGTGGTGCGGCGGCGGGCTGATGAGCGTGACGCCCGGCGTCGAATGCCGCAGCCGCGCGATCAGGTCGGTCACCTTGGCGCCCGGCAGCTGGCCGCCTTCGCCGGGTTTGGCGCCCTGCGCCACTTTGATCTCAAGTTCGCGGCAGTTGTTGAGATACTCCGCCGTCACGCCGAAGCGGCCCGACGCGACCTGCTTGATCGCCGACGACGGGTTGTCGCCGTTGGGGCGCGGCTTGTAGCGCGCGGGGTCTTCCCCACCCTCGCCCGAGTCCGACTTCGCGCCGATGCGGTTCATCGCGATCGACAGCGTTTCGTGCGCTTCGGGCCCGAGCGCGCCCAGCGAAATTCCGGGCGCGATCAGGCGTTTGCGAATCTCGGTGATGCTCTCGACCTCGTCGACCGGAATCGCCTTGCGGCCCGGTTTGAAATCGAGCAGATCGCGCAAATTGATCGGCGGCAATTTGCGGCAACCGTCGGAAAACTGGCGATAGATCGCGTAGCTGTCGCGCTCGACCGCGCGTTGCAAGGTGTGAATGAGCTCGCCTTCCCAGAAATGCGCCTCGCCCGATTTGCGGAACCGGTAGAAACCGCCGACCGGCAAGGCAATCACGTCTTCGCGGAACGCGCGCGCGTGCAGCTCGGCCGCCTTCTTCTGGATGCCGGCGAGGCCGATGCCGGAAATGCGGCTCGTCATGCCCGGGAAGAATTCCGATATCAGCGTGCGCGACAATCCGACGGTTTCGAAATTGTAGCCGCCGCGATAGGACGAGACGATCGAGATGCCCATCTTCGACATCGTCTTGAGCAGGCCCTCGTCGATCGCCTTGCGATAGCGGTTGACGGCTTCCTTGAGCGTCAGGCCGTCGAACAGGCCGCGCCGATGGCGGTCGGAAATCGCTTCTTGGGCCAGGTAGGCGTTGATGGTGGTGGCGCCGACGCCGATCAGCACGGCAAAGAAATGGACGTCGAGGCATTCGCCCGTCCGCACGTTCAGCGACGTGAAGGTACGCAATTGCTGGCGCACCAGATGCGTGTGCACGCCGCCCGCCGCCAGGATCATCGGAATGGGCGCGCGCGCCGGGCCTTGGTTTTTGTCCGTCAGCACGACATGGACGGCGCCGCCGCGCACGCCGTCTTCGGCCTCGCGCTGCACGCGCTTCAACGCGTCGCGCAACGCATGGTCGCCCGCCGCCGGATCGAACGTGCAATCCACTTCGATGGCGGTCGCACCCATGTAGGCGCGCATCGCGTCGAACTCTTCGTTGAGCAGCACGGGGCTTTCCAGCTGCAGCAAGCGGCACTGGCTCTCGTCCTCGTCCAGGATATTGCCAAGGTTGCCAAGGCGCGTGCGCAGCGTCATCACGCGCCGCTCGCGCAAACTGTCGATGGGCGGGTTCGTGACCTGGCTGAAATTCTGACGGAAGAAATGGTGAAGGCCGCGGAACTTGTCCGACAGCACCGCAATAGGCGTGTCGTCGCCCATGGAGCCGACGGCTTCCTTGGCATCCTCGACCATCGGATGCAAAATAAGTTCGAGGTCTTCGATGGTCCAGCCGACCGAGAGCATGCGGCGGCGCAGTTCGTCGCGCGACAATTCGGGCTTGGGCTCGGCATCGGCCTTCACCAACTGGTCGATCACGGTGATGTTGCGCGTCCAGTCGCCAAAGGGACGCGAGCGTGCCAGCCACTCCTTAAGTTCGGCATCGCGGTAGAATTTTCCTTCGACGAGATTGACCGCGATCATTTGGCCTGGTCCCACGCGGCCCTTTTCGACCAGCGTCTGCTCGTCGACCTTGACCATGCCGGCTTCCGATCCCACCACAAGCAGACCGTCGCCGGTGATCGTGTAGCGGCACGGGCGCAGACCGTTGCGGTCCATGCCTGCCAGCACCCACTTGCCGTCGGTGCAGGCGAGTGCCGCCGGGCCGTCCCACGGCTCCATGACCGAGTTCGCGTAGGCGTACATGTTGCGGATGTGCTGCGGCGTCTTGTCGGCATAGGACCAGGCCTGCGGCACCATCATGGTCTTGACCATCGGCAACGCGCGCCCGCCGCGCACAAGCAACTCGAACACATTGTCCATCTGCGCCGAGTCGGAGCCCGGCTGAACGACGGGCTTGAGGTCGTCGACCGTGGCGCCGAAGCATTCATGCGCCATGCGCGTCTCGTGGCTTTTCATCCAGTTGACGTTGCCGCGCACGGTGTTGATTTCGCCATTGTGCGCCAGCGTGCGGAAGGGCTGCGCCAGACGCCATGTCGGGAACGTGTTGGTCGAATAGCGCTGGTGATAGATCGCGAACGACGAGACAAACCGCTCGTCGTTGAGGTCGGGATAGAACACCGACAAGGCTTCGGCCAGGAACATGCCCTTGTAGATGAGCGAGCGGCACGACAGCGAGCAGATGTAAAAATCGACGATGTTCTCGGCAAGCGCCTGCTTTTCGATGCGACGGCGGATGACGTAGAGATCGAGTTCGAACTGGTCCTCGGGCGCATTGCGCGTGTTGTGGACCATGATCTGTTCGATTTCGGGACGCGTGGCATTCGCCTTTTCGCCGCACACGGACGTGTCGATCGGCACCTGGCGCCAGCCATAGACGCCGTAACCCATTTTGAGGATCTCGGTTTCGACGATCGTGCGGCAGCGCTCCTGCCCGTCCAGATCGTTGCGCGGCAAAAACACCTGGCCCACGGCGACGCGCGCGGCCGACGGTGTGACGCCCTGGCGTTCGATATGCGCCTTGAAAAAATCCTGCGGGATTTCGATATGGATTCCGGCACCGTCGCCGGTCTTGCCGTCGGCATCGACGGCGCCGCGATGCCAGACGGCCTTGAGGGCGGCAATGCCGGCCTCGACGACCGCGCGACGCGGTTTGCCGTCGATCGCGACCACGAGCCCCACGCCGCAGGCATCGTGCTCGTCTGCCGGATCGTAGGCATGACCGGCTTCGAGTTTGGCCGCATTGGCACGATAGTCGCGCGCGAAAATCTCGCCTTCATTGGGTTGGTCGGTCATCGGCTGGCTCCCTCTATTCGGCGGCGGCGGCGGCAGGCGCGGCTTTGGCGGCGAGATGTTTGTGAATGGCGGCGGCAGCGTCTTTGCCGTCGCGAATGGCCCACACCACAAGCGACGCGCCGCGAACGATGTCGCCGGCCGCGAACACGCCGTCGAGCGAGGTCATCATCGTACGGTGATCAATCTTCAAGGTACCCCAGCGCGTGACTTTGAGCTCGGGCGCGCCGAACATCGTCGGCACGTCTTCGGGATCGAAGCCAAGCGCCTGGATCGCGAGATCGCACGGCAGATCGAAGCTGCTCTCCTCGATTTTTTCGGGCATCTGGCGGCCGGTCGCATCGGCGATGCCCAAGCGCATGCGATAGGCCCGCACGGCCCCCACGGCTTCGGGACCCGCCTTTTTCTTGGGCTTGCCGGGTTTGGCGACAAACGCCTCGGGGGCGGCGAGCCAAACGAACTCAACGCCTTCTTCTTCGGCGTTGTAAACCTCGCGCTGCGAGCCCGGCATATTTTTCTTGTCGCGCCGATAGAGGCATTTGACCGACTTGGCCCCTTGGCGCACGGCCGTGCGCACGCAATCCATGGCCGTATCGCCGCCGCCGATCACCACGACATGCTTGCCGTTCGCGTCGAGCGTTCCGTCGTCGAAGGCGGGCACGTCGTCGCCCAGCCCCTTGCGGTTCGAGGCCGTAAGATACGTCATCGCAGGCACGATATTGGCGAGCCCCACGCCCGGCGCTTCGATGCCGCGCGCTTTGTAGACGCCCGTCGCCACCAGCACGGCATCGTGTTTGGCGCGAAGATCGTCGAGCGAGGCGTCGCGGCCCACTTCGAAATTCAGATGGAATTTGACGTTGCCGTCTTCGAACAGTTTTTGGCGGCGCTGCACGACGTCTTTTTCGAGCTTGAAGTTTGGAATGCCGTAGATCATCAGACCGCCCGCACGGTCGTAGCGATCGTAGACATGGACTTGGTACCCCTTGCGGCGCAGATCGTCGGCCGCCGCCAACCCGCCGGGGCCGGCCCCGATGATACCGATCGACTGGTTGCGCTCGACCGGCGGGGCGATAGGCTTGACCCAGCCTTTTTCGAAAGCTGTGTCGGTGATGTATTTTTCGACCGAGCCGATCGTGACGGAGTCGAACCCCTTCTCGATCACGCAATTGCCCTCGCACAAACGGTCTTGCGGGCAAATGCGGCCGCAGATCTCCGGGAACGTGTTGGTCGCCTGGCTCAACTCGTAAGCTTCTTCGAGGCGGTTTTCCGCCGTCAGCTTGAGCCAGTCGGGGATATTGTTCGAAACTGGGCAGTGTACTTGGCAGAACGGCACGCCGCATTGCGAGCAGCGCCCGGCCTGGGCCTCAGCTTCGGTCTTGTTGAATTCGGCATAGATTTCGTCAAAATCTTGGGCGCGCAGGGCGGCTTTGCGCTTCTCGGGCATTTTCTGGTCGCGATCGACGAAGCGCAGCATTTTGCCGGTGGTCGCCATGGGCAAGGTCCTGACGGAAAAGGGATTGGGCGTGTGTTGTAAGCGCGTCGCGGCCATCGAGAATAGCGAAAACCGACAAATATGTCAGCATGTGATAACTAAATTCAAAATGACCTAATTGTTGAAGCGTGTTTCGGAGCATTGAACAAGATATTCTAAAAATTTAATTCAGTTTTGGTACTAAATTGCGTTCACGCACGCGTGTTACGACGGGGTCAATCGGCCTGTCAGCCTTGCGCCACCTGATCCGCGCTTGCATCCGACCCCAGTTCGCGCGACAAGCGAAAGCGGTTTTTGATCGGGATCGAGATGGACACATTGATGTTGTTTGGCGCAGGCGCCCTTGCCTTGGCGCTGGTTTCGGCCTTCATGCGCACGATGCCGTCGCTGCGACTGTTTGCCGCCGCCGCCGCAGCTGCCGCAATAGGGGCGGGCGCGATTGGCGATATTGCATGGTTGTGGATCGGCGCAGCACTCGTTTTGAGCGTACATATGTGGCGCTATTACAGTGCGCGCGCGGCAACCGACCGGCTGACGCGCGGCGAAATTCCGCCGCCAGTCGCGCTGTTTGCTCTCGTCAACCGCGAGACGTTGGCGCCGGGACAAATCCTGTTCAGGCGTGGCGAACCCGGATCGGAGATGTATCTGATCGTCGAAGGCGAGGTCGAAATCGTCGAATTCGGCAAAACCCTTGGCGCTGGCGCGTTGCTGGGCGAGGTGGCGCTGGTGGTGCCCTCGCACAGGCGCACGGCAACCGCGCGCGCTGTGGGCCCGGTCACGCTGGCACGCATGACCAAGCGCGACATGGAACTCACCGCCCTGCACGACCCCGCGTTCGGTTTCGAGCTTTTGAGGCTTGTCGCGCGCCGCCTGTCGGACGATATCGCGCGGCTGGAGGGGCGCGACTAGGCTTTTGCGCGATCCCCAAAACGCCCGCCTTTGCGGTAGGCGGCAAGATAAACGGGCGCCACCGCTTCCATGGCGGCAGGCCGGATGCACAATGCTTCGAGTCCCGGCGCCCCGGTGCCGATATTGTCGTGCTTCAAAAGCTCGACTTGGTCGCGTGTCAGCAGCTTGATCGGCAGCAGGCCCATCAAACTGCCTTGAATCTCGGCGATCGGCCAGGCAATGGGCACAAGCCCGCGATGCTTGCCGATCGTTGCGAGCAAAAATTCCATCAGTTCGCGGAAACTGTAAACGGTCGGGCCCACCGCCTCGTAGGTCTGGCCCTTGGCGCCGGCAAAATCGATCGCGCGCACGATTGCCGCAGCCACATCGTCGACATAGACAGGCTGGAACTTTGTATGTCCGCCGCCGATCAGCGGCAAAGCGGGCGACCAAGCGGCCATCTGGGCAAATCGATTGAAGAATCCGTCTTCGGCGCCGATCACGATCGACGGGCGCAGGATGGTGCCAGCCGGGAATGCCGCCCGCACGCCCGCTTCGCCTGCTGCCTTGCTGCGTGCATATTCGGATTTCGATCCTGCATCCGCGCCAAGGGCCGAGACCTGCACGAACGACGTAGCGCCCGCAGCGGCGGCCGCTTTGGCCAACCGCGCGGCGCCGTCGGCTTGCAGAGTTTTAAAAGTCTGGGCACCGCTTTGGGCGAGGATGCCGACAAGATTGATTACGGCGTCCGCCCCGTGGACCGCGCTCGCGAGCGCGGCATCGCTGTCGGCCAAATTCACGCGCAGCGGCGCGATTTGACCCACGGCCCCCATCGTCTTCAAAAAAGCGCCGGCGACGGGATCGCGCATGCACGCGCGCACCGTCCATCCGTCTTGCGCCAAGCGACGCACGACATAGCGGCCGATGAAGCCCGAAGCTCCGAACACCGTCGCGCGCCGACCCGGTCCCATGCACTACCCCATTGATCGTGAAAATGTCCCCCAAGGCGATAGTGGGAAGGCGGGCTTGCGTCAAGTCCGCGAACGGCTCCAGTCGAACATCAAGGAGCATTTGACTCCGCCCCGCCCTTCGGCGTAAAGACCCGATCCTTGCGCTACGAGACCCGGTGCCCGGGTGGCGGAATTGGTAGACGCGCTAGATTCAGGTTCTAGTGGCCGTAAGGTCGTGGAAGTTCGAGTCTTCTCTCGGGCACCAACTCTCTCTCCCGCGTCCGGCGATGCGGGCTACTAGCAGGGCAAAATGGCCGCACCCGTCCATCTTCACCAAGGCGATTTGCCAGACGGCCTCAAATTTGGCGCGTCGGTCGCGATCGATTCGGAAACCATGGGCCTGCGCCCCGAGCGCGACCGCCTGTGTGTGGTGCAATTGTCGGCAGGCGACGGCACGGCGCATTGCGTGCGCTTTGCCAAGGGCAGCTACGATGCGCCCAACCTCAAGACGCTGCTGGCCGATCCTGGCGTTTTGAAGATTTTCCATTTTGCGCGCTTCGACGTGGCCGTTTGCGCAAAATATTTGGGCGTGCGCGTGGCGCCGATCTACTGCACCAAAATTGCCTCGCGCCTCGTGCGTACTTTTACTGACCGGCACGGCCTCAAAGATCTGTGCCGCGATCTGATCGGCAAGGAACTTTCCAAGGAACAGCAATCGTCGGACTGGGGGGCGGGCGAATTGACCCAAGCCCAGCTCAATTATGCCGCCGCCGACGTGCTGCATCTGCACGCGCTCAAGGCCAAACTCGACGACATGCTGGCACGCGAAGGCCGAACCCATCTGGCGCAAGCCTGCTTCGATTTTTTGGGGACGCGCGCCGATTTGGACCTGCTCGGCTGGTCCGAGGACGATATTTTCGCGCATTGATCATGGAATTTTGACTATTGCGCTGCAGCATCGTTTTTTTCTTTTTAATCCAAATACTTAGATCCATTGACTTGCCGCCTCCAAAACAGGCATAATTCTTGCCTGTTTCCAGGAGGCCCCCGCGGCCAATGACGGTTTTAAAATCCAAAGACACCGACTTGATCGTGCCGCTCGGCAGGCGCGCGGATATCGACGTGGCGCGGGCTGCGATCGCGCTTGAACGCGCCGGGCTCGAAGCGCTTGAAGCAAGCCTCGATGCCGCGTTTTCGCGCGCGATCGACCGGTTTATCGGCGCGACCGGGCGTGTGATCGTTTCGGGCATGGGCAAATCGGGCCACGTGGCGCGCAAAATTGCGGCAACTCTGGCCTCGACCGGCACGCCGGCACAATTCGTCCATCCGGCCGAAGCAAGCCACGGCGATTTGGGCATGATCACGTCGGCCGATGCGGTGCTGGCCTTGTCGAATTCGGGCGAGACGGCGGAGCTGACCGATCTTATCGGCTATGCCAAACGATTCTCGCTGCCGCTCGTCGCGATTACGGCGCGCGCCACGTCGGCACTGGCCGCTGCCGCCGACGTCGTGCTGTTGCTGCCGCCGGCCGAAGAAGCCTGCCCGGTCGGGCTCGCCCCCACCACATCGACGACCATGCAGCTTGCTTTGGGCGACGCGATCGCCGTGGCTTTGATGGAGCGGCGCGGTTTTACGGCGGAACATTTCCATGCGTTCCATCCGCGCGGCGCATTGGGGGCACGACTGGCCAAGGTCGGCGATCTGATGCACACCGATCTGCCGCTGGCGGCCCTCGGCCAGCGCATGGCCGACGTGCTTATCCAAATGACGGCGAAACGCTTCGGGTGCGTTGCCGTCGTCGACGCAAAAGGCTGGCTCGCGGGCATCGTCACCGACGGGGATTTGCGCCGCCATATGTCGCACGCCCTGCTCGAGCAGCCGGTCGAAACGATCATGACCAAAAACCCGCGCGCGGTTTCGCCCGAGACGCTGGCCGCCGAGGCTTTGGCGATCATGAACGCGCATCAGATCACGGCGCTGTTCGCGTGCGAGTCCGAAAACGGGAGCGAACCCGAAAACAAGGGCACAGCCAAACGGCGCCGCCCGGTCGGCATTCTGCATATCCACGATTTGCTGCGCGCAGGTGTCGCTTGATCCCGACCGCCACCCCGCGCCCGCCCATGCCCGACGACGTGGCGAGCGACCTGCCGCCGCCAGTGCCGGTGCCGCTGGACAGCGACCTGGAATTCGGCGCGCCAGCGCCGCGCCGGCCGCGCCTCGATCTGCTCGCCCCCGGGAAACCGCGCGCGCACAACGCTTTTTACAGCCAGTTCGTCGGCACGCTAAAATTTGCCCTGCCGGCCGCAGCCCTTGGCATCGCTTGCGTCGTGCTGCTGTGGCCGCAGCTCAATCCGCTCGATGCGCGCTTTCGCTTGGCACCCGTGCAGGTTTCGATCGAAGATCTCGAAAATCTGCGCATGGTGCAGCCGCGCTATGTGGGCGTGGACGACCGCAACCAGCCTTTCACGATCGTGGCCGAACAGGCGACGCAAGCCAAAGGCTCATCGGACGCGACGGACCTCAAATCGCCGCAGGGCGATCTTACGACCAATGCGGGAACATGGCTTGCCATGACCGCCGATCAAGGTCTTTACCACCAGCCCGACAAGGCGCTCGATCTGTGGGGCGGCGTCACGCTGTTCCACGACGGCGGCTACGAAATCGCGACCGAACGCGCGCGCGTCGATCTCGATCGCGGCACGGTCCAAGGTAACGATCCCGTGCACGCGCAGGGCCCCAATTCGCAGCTTGCCGGCGCGGGTTTTCGTATTACCGATCGCGGCGCACGCGTCGAGGTGACCGGCAATGCGCGCGTGGTTCTGTTCCCCACGCCGCGCGCAATGTCCGCCAGAACGACGCCCGCACAAGCCGCCGTACCGCCTCCTCCGGCCCCGGCGCCCCAGCGATGAAAAAGATCCTTGCCCTGCTTGGTCTGTTGATCGTCGCAGCCCCCGGGGCGTGGGCCCAGGGGCTCGACCTGGGGCGTGGCGGCTCGGGCGCGCCCATCGAGATTACGGCACGCAACGGCATCGAATGGGACCGCGACGCCAAGCGCTACATCGCCACCGGCGACGCGATCGCGCGCCAGGGCGATACCAGCGTGCACGGCGACCGGCTCGTCGCTTGGTACCGGGACGCAGCAACGGGCGGGACCGAAATCTATCGCTACGAAGCGATCGGCAGCGTGCGTTTCGAAACGCCGACCCAGCGCGTCGAGGGCGATCGCGGCATCTACGACGTCGACAGCCAGGTCGTCGTCGTGACGGGACGCGCCTTGCGTCTGACCACGCCCAGCGACACGCTGACCGCACGCGACACGCTGGAATATTGGGCGGCACGCGACATCGCGGTTGCGCGCGGCAATGCCATGATCGTCTCGGGCGAACGGCGCATGACCGCCGACGTCATGACCGCGCATTTTGTCCAGCAGGCGCAACCCAACCGGGCAGGCGCCCCGGCGCGCAGCCAACCCCAGGCGCGCCAGCCTCCGGCGCGCAATGCAGGCAACGCGCGCGCGCCAGCACAACCTGTCGGGACCGGCGGCGACCAGCGGCTGCAGCGCGTCGAGGCGTTCGGCAACGTGCATGTCTCGACACCGACCGAAATCGCGCGCGGCGATCGCGGCGTCTACAACATGCAGACCAGCGTCGCCCAACTGGCCGGCAACGTGCGCCTGACCCGCGGCGACAACCAGATGGCCGGCGATTTTGGCGAAGTGAACATGAACACCGGACTGTCGCGCCTGCTGAGCGCGCCCGGCAGCGGCGACGGCCGGGTGCGCGGCTTGCTGATCCCCCAGCAAGCCCAGCAACCGCGCCCGGCAGCGCCGGCCGCGCGGCCATGAGCGAACGCCCGCATCCGTTGCGCACCGAGCAGGCAAGCCCAGCTCCGGCGGCGGGCGGACCTGCGTTGCGGGTCGTGGCGGACAATCCGGGTCTGGTCGCGCACAAAATCGGCAAACGCTACAAGGGTCGGCCCGTGGTGCGCGAGGTGACACTTGGCGTGCAGCGCGGCGAAGCCGTCGGCTTGCTAGGGCCAAACGGGGCCGGCAAAACGACGTGTTTTTACATGATCACGGGGTTGATCGCGCCCGATTTCGGCTCGATCCGGCTCGACGGCGCGGATATCACCAAGCTGCCGATGTACCGGCGCGCGCGACTGGGCATCGGCTATCTGCCGCAGGAAACTTCGATCTTTCGCGGCCTCACGGTCGAACAGAACATCCGCGCCGTGCTTGAACTCATCGAGAGCAACAGGGACCGGCGCGAGGCCGTGCTCGACGAGCTGATGGCCGAGTTTTCGATCACGCATCTGCGCCAAGCACCCGCCATGGCGCTGTCGGGCGGCGAGCGGCGGCGCGTCGAGATCGCGCGAGCACTCGCCTCCCAACCGCATTTCGTGCTGCTCGACGAGCCGCTGGCAGGCATCGATCCCATCGCGGTCGGCGACATCCGCGATCTGGTGCGCCATCTCAAGGACCGCGGCATCGGCGTGCTGATCACCGACCACAATGTGCGCGAAACCCTGGAAATCGTCGATCGCGCCTACATCTTGCACGACGGGCACGTGCTGATGGAAGGAACACCCGAAGCGATCGTTGCGTCCAGCGACGTGAGGCGCGTTTATCTGGGCGAGAGGTTCTCGCTGTGAGCGGCGGAGTGCTTTGATGAACCGCCTCGCCCCACGCCTGGATCTGCGCCAGACCCAGCAGCTTGTCATGACCCCGCAGCTGCAGCAGGCGATCAAGCTGCTGCAGCTGTCGAATCTGGAAGTCGCGCAGTTCGTCGAAGAAGAACTGGCGCAAAACCCGCTGCTCGAGCGCGACGAGCCAGGGGCCGAAAGCGGCGCTGCAGACATTGTCGACCAAATGTCGCGCGACGAACCGGCGCGCGCATCGGCGAGCGAAACCCCCTTGCTCGATGCGGTCGCGGGCGCTGCCCAAACCGGCGAAGCCCCGCTCGACATCGACTACGACAACAGTTTTTCGAAAGGCGCCGACGAGCCGCAAGGCGAAGGCGAGTTTCTCGGCGAGTGGAAGGGCACCGGCGGCCGGTCGGATTTCGAGGACTCGGAATTTGGCCTCGAGCAGACCCTTGCACGCCCGGTTTCGCTGCGCGAGCATCTGCTGGCCCAAGCAGGCGTCGATTTTGCGGCCCCGCGCGAACGCATCGTGGCGGCACGCCTGGTCGATCTGATCGACGATTGCGGCTATCTGGCAGCGCCGATCGCCGATCTGGCCGCGAAGCTCGACATTGACGAGGCGGAGGTCGAGCGCGTGCTGCTGCGCTGCCAGCGCTTCGATCCGCCCGGCGTGTTCGCGCGCAGCCTCAAGGAATGTCTGGCGTTGCAGCTGCGCGAGCGCAATCGCCTCGATCCGTGCATGGCGACGCTGCTCGACAATCTCGATCTTCTCGCCAAGCGCGATGCAGCCCAGCTGCAACGCCTGTGCGGGTGCGATGCGGAAGATTTGCAGGACATGGTCGCCGAAATCCGCAGCCTCGATCCCAAGCCCGGCCTCGCCTTCGACGGCGCGCTTGCCAATCCGATCGTGCCAGACGTGCTGATGCGTCTGGCCGCCGACCGCAGCTGGTTCGTCGAGCTCAACCAAGACACGCTGCCGCGCGTGCTGGTCAACACGCGCTACCACGCGCGCGTGCACGGAACGGTGCGCACGAAGCAGGAGAAGGAGTTTGTCGCGGAGCGGCTTCACGCGGCCAACTGGCTGGTCAAATCGCTGCACCAGCGCGCGCAGACCATCCTCAAAGTTTCGGTCGAAATCGTGCGCCAGCAGGATGGCTTTTTCCGCAACGGCGTGCGCCATCTGAAGCCGCTCGTGCTGCGCGACATCGCGGCCGCCATCGAGATGCACGAATCGACGGTCAGCCGGGTTACGACCAACAAATTCATCGCGACCCCGCACGGGATTTTCGAGCTCAAATATTTTTTCACCTCCGCAATCCCGGCCTCGGGCGGCGGCGACGCGCATTCGGCAGAGGCCGTGCGCGACCGCATTCGCGGCCTGATCGATGCCGAAGTGCCGACCGAAATTCTGTCTGACGATCGCATCGTCGACCTTCTGAAGGCGAGCGGCATCGATATTGCCAGGCGCACTGTGGCGAAGTACCGCGAGGCGATGAACATTGCCTCGTCGGTTCAACGTCGGCGCGAAAAAATGTCGGGATTCTAACAGGTTGGCCGAATTCCCTTGACCCCGCTCGGAGCCAGGCGCAGGGTTTGTGAAAGGGAGGTCATGAATGCGAACCGTTTGTGTCGCGTCTTGCTTTACGCACCTTGCCTCGCCCCCCTATCTTCCCGCGCCTTCAACCGGAAAACGAACCGCATCATGCAGTTATCAGTAAGCGGCAAGCGCCTCGATGTGGGCGACTCTCTGCGCACCCACATCGGCAAGATTCTGCAAACGGCGGTGGATCGCTATTTCGGTCGTGCCCTCGAGGGCAAGGTGGTGTTCGAGCGCCAGCGCCATCTGTTCCGTGCCGACATCTCCGTCCATGTGCAGCGCGGCATGACGCTGCAAAGCCACCACGAAGCGGGCGATCCCTATGCCGCCTTCGACGGCGCGCTCGAACGGCTCGACCATCGACTGAAGCGCCACAAGGGACGCATCAAAGACCGCAAGCGTGGCAAGAACGTCGCCCCCGACGAGGGCGTGTTCGAAGCGGCGCGCTACGCGGTCATCGAAACCGAAGCCGAAACCCTCGACAGCGACCAACTGGCCGCTCCCATCGTCGCCGAAATGACGACCGATATCGGCACGCATTCGGTGGGCGAGGCGGTTGCACGGCTCGATTTGGGACAAAAACCGGTGCTAATGTTCCGCAACAGCACCAATGGCCAGTTCAATGTCGTCTACCGGCGCGCCGACGGCGCGATCGGCTGGATCGATCCCGGTGCCGCATCCAGCGCGCCCGCAAAACGGTAATCAAAATCATGCCGACAATGGAATTGACGGAATTTCTCGTCCCCGAAGCGATCCTTGCCAATGTGCGCGCAGGCGGCAAAAAACTCGTGCTGGCCGAACTTGCACGCAAAGCGGGCGAGCTTGCAGGCATCGACGAACGCTTGGTGCTCGACGTGGTGCTGGAGCGCGAGCGCCTGGGCACGACAGGCGTCGGCAACGGGATTGCCATACCGCACGGCAAGCTTGCCGGGCTAAAACGGCTTTACGGCGTGTTCGCGCGCCTGGAAAAGCCGGTCGATTTCGACGCGATCGACGCACAACCCGTCGACCTCATTTTTCTGCTGCTGGCGCCAGAGGGCGCAGGTGCCGACCATTTGAAGGCGCTTGCGCGCGTATCGCGGCTGCTGCGCGACCGGCGCGTGTGCGAGAAACTGCGCGGCTCCGACCGCGCGGAAGCGCTCTACGCGCTGTTGACCGAGCACGCCGCGAGCCACGCGGCGTAACTCGAAAAGTCGCGGCACACGACCGTCGGCGCAAGCCCTAGGGCCGCGTTCGAAACTTACCGCCTGCCTCAGCCGTCCTTGCCCATATCGATCGTCTTGTTGCGGGCGGCTGCCCCACCGGCCTTGATAGGAATGGCGCGCGCTTTGGGCGCAGCCACAGGGCGCACCAAATCGATATGCAGCAGACCATTATCGAGCGTCGAGCCCATCACCTCGATGCCGTCGGCCAGCACGAAACTGCGCTGGAACTGACGTGCGGCGATGCCGCGATGGATATAGACTCGACCCGGTTCGTCAGTCTGCTTGCCGCGTACGGTCAGCTGGTTGTTTTCGACCGAGATCGACAGATCGTCGAGCGAAAACCCCGCGACCGCCAGCGTGATGCGCAAACCGTTTTCGCCGGTCTGCTCGATATTGTAGGGCGGGTAGCCTTCGGCCGCATGTTTGGCAATGCGGTCGATCGTGCGCTCGAATTCGTCGAAACCAAGCAGCAGCGGATTGTTGAACAGCGACAGACGCGACATGACGGGCACTCTCCACGCGAGCAATGCCTATGACGGATCGCTTGCAGCCCCGCCAATTCGGGCACCGCACGCGTTGGTTTGAATATGGCGTGCCCAACGGCGCGCATCAAGAGGGGGCGTCAGGGACCGGGGCGACGTGTAAACTTCGCCGCGCGCGGCACCGACGCGCGCGTTGCGGGAACAGGCGCGCCTGTCCGCTTCGCCGAGACCGAATTTGCGGCCGTAAAGAAACGCTGCGTGGCGGCATCCGAAGGCGCTGGTCCGCCGTTGCGGATCGCGCGCAGGCGCTCGACTTCGGCTTCCTTCTGGAAATCCGCGCCGTTGGCCATGCGGTCGAGCTGTTTAGCCGCGCCTTCGAGATTGACGACCATCTGCTCGAGTTCGAGCCGATGGGCACGCATCAGATCGTCGCGCTTCAGCGTGTGGCGAAAGCCCGCCGCACGCTGGCGGAAGCGCTTGGCCTTTGCCAGATAGATCTCGGCTTTGGGATCGGATTTTTTCATGCGTCCACACGTTCGCTTCGGATCCGACCAAAATATACATCCCCTCGCCGACACGCAAATGCTCCAATTCCGCCGGCCGCCAACTAGTGCCGTCGGCGGCCGCCACCATGTCCGCCACGCTCAAGTGCCTGCGCCAGAAGTGTCTTTTGGCTGTCGTCGAGCGCTGCCTGCAGTCGCTCGATGGCCGGGCGGAACGCCTTCATGCTGTCGAGCATGGCTGCCATGACCGTCTCGCGGCGTACCAGCGACGCCGCCGCATCGTTGGCGGGCGCATCGGCGGGCGGGTTGGCGCACACCCGTTTCAACGGTTCGGCCGCCGCACGCGCGTCGCGCGCAAAGCTGTCCCAGGCCACCCGCTGGTTTGGCGTCGGCTGGATCTTCGCTTCGACATAGGCAAGCCTGCTGGCGATGCGCGCATCGCTATCGCGGCACATGCGCTCGAACATGGCGCCGTGCCGATCTTGGGCGAAAGCGGGGCCTGCCAGCAACGACAGACCCATAAGGGCAGCGGCAAACTTCAACATGGCGTTTTCTCCTGGGGTTGATCGAGGCTGCCTTTATCGCGCATCGCCGACGCCGGACGATGACCGCGCGGTTCCAATGCGTAACCGGCCGTAACACCGTCGCGTTATGCGCAAAGGCGAACCCGGCGCTAGACTGCTGCGCATGAACAATCGCAGCGCCCATATTTTGATTATCGACGACGATCGCGAGATTCGCCGATTGGTCGCGCGATTTTTGGGCGAGAACGGCATGCGCGCCACCGCCGTTGCCGACGCAAGCGAAGCCGACGAAGCGCTGGCGGCCGGGCGCTTCGATCTGGTCGTGCTCGATCTGATGCTGCCGGGCGAGGACGGCATGTCGATCGCGCGCCGCCTGCGCCAGTCGGGCAACATGCCGATCTTGATGCTGACGGCGCGCGGCGAGGAAATCGACCGCATCGTCGGGCTGGAAGTGGGGGCGGACGACTACATGGCCAAACCCTTCAGCCCGCGCGAGTTGCTGGCCCGCATCCGCGCCGTGCTGCGGCGCACGGGCGAACGCGGCGACGAAGCGCCTAAACCGCGCAACTTCCGGTTTTCGGGCTGGCGCGTCGATGCGTTGCGTCGCGAGCTGTACCGGCCCGACGGCGCCATGATCCCGACGACCGACGCGGAATTCGATCTGCTGGCGGCGTTCCTCGAACGACCGCAGCGCGTCTTGAGCCGCGAGCAGCTGCTGGATCTGGCGCGCGGCCGTACGGCGCAGTTGTTCGACCGATCGATCGACGTTGCGGTCATGCGGCTGCGCCGCAAGATCGAACCCGATCCGACCAAGCCCGAAATCATCCGTACGGTCCGCAATGGTGGCTATATGTTCGCCGCCGATGTCGAGATACTGGCGTGATCAACTTGCGCAGGATATCGGCCCGGTTCGACGGCATTGCCGTGCGCATTGCGGCAATCTCGATTGCGGGTTTGCTGCTGGCGCAGCTGGCGGCGGTCGGCATTGCGCTGCTGCTGCGCCCGCACGAGTTGCAAGTCTTCCAGGCCCGCTGGCTGGTCGAGGCGACGGTCGATCTGGCGCGCGAAACCTTTGCCCAAGCGCCCGATCGGCGGGCAGCCCTGCTGCGCGCACGCGCCGAAGCCGCGCACCTATCGCTCGCTTGGGAATACAATTTCGCAACCGACGGCGATCGCTCGCGTCCGCGCGGTCCCGGCGGACGCCTGCAACGCGCGATCGCCGAGCGCCTGCCGCCGGGCTACCGCGTGGAAATCGATTTCAGCTTCGCGCCCGGGCGTGCTTGGAACGCGCCGGACCGTTTCATTCGCCGCGTTCCCGCCGACGACCCGTCCTGGAACGACGGGCCGGGCGGCGTGGTGCCGGGCACGTTCGCGATCGCCGTTCGCGGCCCCGATGGAACGTGGTTGATCGTGCGCCCGCGCAGCGCGCAAATCGGTTGGGGCTGGATCGTATTCGCTGCTTGGCTGGGAGCAACGGCCGCCGTCGGCGCCTTTGCCGCTTGGTGGGCGGCGCGACGTTTGGCCCGTCCGCTGGAAGCGCTGGCGGGCGAGGCGGCACGCGCGGGGGCCGGTCTCGATCCGCAGCTGGCGGCGGCGGCCGATGCGCCGCTTGAAGTGCGCACGATCGGGGCGGCGTTGGCGCGCATGCGCGGCCAGCTTGTGCGCCACGTCGAGGACCGCACGCGGCTGCTGGCGGCCATCAGCCACGATCTGCGCACGCCGCTTACGCGCTTGCGCTTGCGCGTGGAAGGGATCGGCGAGGAGAGCGAGCGCGCCAAAGCGCTTTGCGACATTGCCGAGATGGAACGCATGATCGCCGAGACGCTCGATTTTGCCCGCGCCGACGCGCTCGAAGCCGCCCCCGAACGCTTCGATCTTGCGGCGCTCGCCCAAATGCTCGTCGACGAGCGGGTGGATATGGACAAAACGATCGCCTACGAGGGACCGGCGAGCTTGGTCGTCGAGGGGCGGCCGGGGGCGCTCAAACGCGCGCTCGCCAATCTGATCGACAACGCGCTCGCCTATGCCGGAACGGCCCTTGTGCGCCTTGTCCCAGGCGACGCGACGATCGCGATCCATATCGAAGACGAAGGTCCCGGCGTCCCGGCCGATCGGCTCGACGACGTCTTCCGTCCGTTCGTGCGCCTCGAAGGCTCGCGCTCGCGCGAAACGGGCGGCGCCGGACTTGGCTTGGCGGTTGCGCGCGACGTCGCACGCGCGCATGGCGGCGACGTGGAACTGCGCAATCGCGTGCCCAAGGGTCTGGCGGCGATTTTGACCCTGCCGCGAATCGCTTGAGCCGAGCGTCGCTTTGGCGTACGCCCGAACGATGGCAAAAGCGCTCGACGGCATCGATGTGGCGGTTCTGGCAGGCGGGCTCGGCACCCGGCTTGCGGCGGCGGTACCCGGCTTGCCCAAAGCCCTTGCCCCCGTCGCCGGCGTGCCATTCGTCGAACATCTGCTCGATTGGCTGACGGCACAGGGCGCGCAGCGCATCGTTTTTCTGCTGGGCCATAGGGCCGACCAGCTCGACGCGCATCTCCAGACGAACAGGCGCGCGGGCGTGGTCTTCGAGACCAGCATCGAGCCCGAGCCGCTTGGCACCGGCGGGGCGCTGGGGCTGGCACGCGCCAAGTTCGCCAGCGATCCGATTTTGGTCGTCAATGGCGATACCTTCGTCGATGCCGACTTGCTGCCGCTCGTCGCGGCCCATCGTGCCACCAACGCGCTCGCCACTTTGCTGGCCGTGACGGTGCCCAATGCCGGACGTTATGGGCGTCTGGCGATCGACGGCGCGTACCTTCAAGGTTTCGTCGAAAAGGACCCAACCTTCCAAGGGGCGGCGCCCATCAATGCGGGGGTATATCTGCTGTCGGCGGCAGCGCTCGATCGTTTGGCCGCAAAAGGGCCCTGCTCGCTCGAGCGCGACATGTTCGAGCTTGCAGCACCCGGCACGCTTGGCGTTTGCCACGATCCGCACGCGCGCTTCGTCGATATCGGCACGCCCGACAGCTGGCAAGGTGCGACGGCCGTGGTCAAACCATGAGCGATATCCCGCCCTTGCGCCGTCTCGGCCGCCGCGCTGTTTTCGAAAATCGCGTATGGCGCGTATTTGCCGACCACATCGCGGATGCCAACGGCACGCACGTGCCCGACTATCTGGTGTTCGAGGCCAAAGCGCATCCCGTCGGCGGCGTTGCCGTTCTGCCGGTGCTGGCGGACGGGCGCGTGGCGCTGCTGCGCAATTGGCGCCCGGCCATCGACGGGTGGAGCGTCGAGGTCGCAAAAGGTTTTGTCGATCCGGGCGAAACGCCGTCCGAAGCCGCGATGCGCGAACTCGCCGAAGAAACCGGCCTCGCCTGCGCGCCCCGAGATCTGATCGCCGTTGGCGAAGTCCATCCAGAGCCAGCGGCGATGGCGAGCAAAGCCGCCTTGTTCGTTGCGCGCAATTGCCACGCGATCGACGGCCATGCGCACGACACTACCGAAGCAGGCCTTGGCCGACTGCATGTCGTTTCGCCCGACAAGGCCCTGGCGCTTGCCCCCAGCGACGCGGTGAGCCTGCTGCTGCTGGCTCGCCGCGCGCAGGCGCTCAAATCGCCTTGAGGCCGACGCTGCGGCGTTGGAGCCACGCGGCATAATCGGCGGGCGGGCGCTCGAACTCCAAATGCAGCTGGCCGTTGACACGCTCGCGCACGGCAAACTGCAGCGTTTGGGCGAGGCCGTCGAAGCGCAACGTGCCGCGTTCGCCGGTGCGCATGTCGCGCTCGGTACGCACATGCGCCCCGCCTTCCGACGCATCGACCAGCGTGCCGGATACGCGCGCGCCCGCGGCGTCGGCGATCTCGACCGTGCTTTGGACCGCAAAGCGCGGAAACTTGCGTCGGTTGGCGTCCTGCGTCGAGGTGCGCACCACGCGCACCAGAATCTCGCGCAGGCCCTCGACATTTTTGGTCACCGACGAAATCGCCTGGCGCACTTCGGCGGCCGAATTGCCGACGGCGTCGGCCTCGCGGCTGACATTCTGGATCTTCGAGGAAACTTCGCGCGACGCGTCGGCCGTCTGGCCCACATTGCGCGCGATCTCTTGCGTCGCAGCGCCCTGCTCTTCCATCGCCGCCGCGATGGCGCTCGCCACCTCGTCGACTTCGCGGATCCGTTCGCCGATTTCGGCCACTGCCGAGACGGCCGCATTGGTTGCGGCCTGGATCTCGCCGACCTGACGGTCGATGTCCTCGGTCGAACGGCCGGTCTGATTGGCAAGATTCTTGACCTCCGAGGCCACGACCGCAAAACCCTTGCCGGCATCGCCCGCACGCGCGGCTTCGATGGTCGCGTTCAGCGCCAGCAGGTTGGTCTGGCCCGCAATCTGGCCGATCAGTTTGGTCACTTCGGAGATTTTCGCGACCGCATCCGACAGCGAGCGAATCGTCGCCTGCGCCTTCTCCCCGCTCGCAACCGCGTGCTTGGTCACGCTCGACGCGCGCGCGACCTGGCCCGAGATCTCGCGGATCGAGGCCGACAATTCTTCGGCCGCCGACGACACCGTCTGCACGTTGACCAGCGCTTCTTCCGATGCCGCCGCAACCGCCTGGCTGTCGGACGACACTTCTTGGGCAAGCGCCGTCATGCCCTCGGCGGCTTTGTCGACCTGGCGCGTGGTCGCCGCGATCGACTGTACGGCTGTCGAGGTTTCGCGCTCGACCGTTTCGGCCATGTCGAGCAGCGCCTTTTTCTTGAGCCGTTCGGCTTCCGCAGCGGCATCTTTTTGCGCATCTTCCAGACGCAGTTTTTCTTTGCCTGCGTCCTGGAAGACTTGCAAGGCAGCGGCAAGCTTGCCGATTTCCTCGGTCTGGTCCTTGTGCGGGATCGCGATAGCCAGATTGCCCGCGGCTGTTTCGCGCATCGCATTCAAGATGCGATTGAGCGGATTCAAAATGCCGATGAAGATGACGGCCGTGCCCAGAAGGAGCGCTCCCAAAACGCCGCCGACCGACAGGACGATGGCAAATGTTCTGGCTACTTCGAAGTCGGCCTGTGTCGTTTTTGCGAGTTCTGTAAATTCGGCAACGCTGCGATCTTCGATCGGCCGGATCTGTGCCCGGATTTCATCGATCAGGCCGCTGACATCGTAAGCGATCTTGCCTGCCTCCTCGAACTTGCCCTCGCGCGACAAATTTTTGATGGTCTCGGCGTGCTCCTTGTGACGTGCCAGGATCGCACGGGCACGAGCCATTGCTGCGCGCCCGTCGTTCGATTCGAGCAACGGCTGCAGCTGGTCGAGCCGGGCAATGAAGAGACGATGTTCGTCTTCGACTGAAGTTTCCATCTTGGTGCGAACGTCGGGCGCCAATTCGATCGGCAGGAATTCGACCGCGCGGGCATAAGCCAGAAGATTTGCCGTGCCGCGTCCTCCATGCAGAATGCGCGTGGCCGAATTCGAAATCACCTGGGTATCTTCTTGCGCGTGGGACAATTCGCGAATCCCATTATACGCCTGACCGCCCGACACAACCGACAACAACAGCAGAACCGCGTAAATTTTTGGCGCGATCGGGATATTTTTCATGGGGACGTTCCTATCCTTGAACGGGTCAGAAGATGATTCGCTTATATACAGTTCGAATTATTTTGCCTACCTTTGCGGCATATCCGCGCTAGATAAGGGGTCATGCGCGAATCAGTCTGCCGCCCCGTGGTTCTTTGCGTGCTCGACGGCTTCGGCCATCGGGTCGAGCGCGCGAATAATGCCGTGCTGCTCGCGCGCACGCCCCATCTCGACCGGTTTCGCAGCCTGCATCCGCCGGCCTTTTTGCAAGCCAGCGAACGCCATGTCGGATTGCCGACCGGCCAAATGGGGAATTCCGAGGTCGGGCACATGAATTTGGGTGCCGGGCGCGTGGTCATGCAGGATTTAGTGCGTATCGACGCCGCGATCGAAGACGGTACGCTCGCCACAATGGCGGGCCTGCGCGATTTTGTCGCAGCCCTGCAAAAAAGCGGTGGGACGGCGCATTTGCTGGGGTTGCTGTCGCCGGGCGGCGTCCATGCGCACCAGGACCATATCGTCGCCCTCGCACATATTTTGTCGACGGCGGGCATCAAGGTTGCCGTGCATGCGTTTTTGGACGGGCGCGATACGCCGCCCAAAAGCGCCGACGGCTACCTTGCCAAGTTCGAGGCCGACATTGCGGGCTTTCCGGGCACGAGGCTTGCGACGGTCGCCGGGCGCTTTTACGCAATGGACCGCGACAAGCGGTGGGAGCGCGTGGCGCTTGCCTACACGACGCTGGTTGCAGGCGACGGACCGCGCTTTGCCGATTGGCGCAAAGCGCTTGCCGCGGGCGAAACCGACGAGTTCGTCAAACCGGCTGCCCTTGGCGCCTACAGCGGTATGGCCGACGGCGACGGGTTGCTGATGGCGAATTTCCGCGCCGACCGGGCGCGCGAAATTCTCGAAGCGTTGCTGCTGCCGGACTTCGACGGGTTTGCGCGCGCGCGCATCCCGGCGTTTGGCGCCGCTCTGGGCCTGGTCGAGTATTCGGAAAAACTCGCGTCTGTTTGTCCCGCTTTGTTCGCGCCCCAGTCGCTTGCCAACATGCTGGGCGAGGTCGTTTCCAAAGCGGGCCGCACGCAGCTGCGCATCGCGGAAACCGAAAAATACGCGCACGTGACGTTTTTCTTCAATGGCGGGGCGGAGGCCGAATATCCGGGCGAGAGCCGCATCCTCGTGCCCTCGCCCAAGGTCGCGACCTACGATCTGCAACCGGAAATGTCAGCCGCCGAATTGACCGACCGGCTGGTCGAGGCGATCGGCTCGAAAAAATTCGATCTGATCGTCGTCAATTACGCCAATTGCGACATGGTCGGCCATACGGGTGATCTGCGCGCCGCGATCGCAGCGGTCGAGACCGTCGATACCTGTTTGGGGCGCGTCGCAGCCGCGGTCGAGGCCGAGGGCGGCGCGCTGCTGATCACCGCCGATCACGGCAACTGCGAATGCATGCGCGATCCCGTGTCGGGCCAGCCGTTTACGGCGCACACGCTCAATCCCGTTCCGGTCTATCTGGTCGGCGGCGCCAAGCCCGGACAAAACGCGCCGCATTTGCTGGCCGACGGCAAGCTTGCGGACGTGGCCCCCACGCTGCTGGCGTTGATGGGCCTCGAACCGCCGCCCGAAATGACCGGGCAATCGTTGCTGGCGGCGAGATGAAAAGGATTCTGGCCGCGTGGCTGGTCATGCTGGCCATTCCGGCCGCCGCACAAGATCGCGACGCCATTTTGCGCCAGATCGAGCAAGAGCGCGGCCGCGCGGCAACGCTTGAGCGCCGCGCCCAGCAAGAACAGGCCGAATTCGAGCGCCTGCAAGGAGCCGCACGCGAGGCGGCGGCGCAGGCCATGGCGCGCGAGGAGGAGGCCAGCGAGATCGAAACGCGGCTGGTCGAATTAGATGGCGAGCGCGCGACGCGCGAAAGTGCCATCGCCAACCGGCGCGGCGAGATTGCGGCATTGGCGGGGGCGTTGCAGCGCCTGGCCCGCCAACCGCCCGAAGCGCTCGCCCTGGAGCCCAATACGCCGCTCGAGGCCGCGCGCACCGGCGCGCTGGTCGCCAACATGGTCGCCCATTTGGAGGGCCAGGCGCGCGCGCTCAAAACCGAACTCGACGCGCTGGCGAGCGCTAGAACCGCCGTCTTGCGCACGCAGGCGGCCTTGGCGACCAGCCTTGCGCGCCTCGCCCAGGAACGCGACAGGCTTGATATAGCCCTTGAGGCGCGGGCACGCACGGTTGCCCGCCTGCTCGACGAGCGCGGCGACACGGCCCAACGCATCGCGCGCCTGGGCCGGGAAGCGGGCGAATTGCTGGGCCAGATTGAGCCCGCCCCCGCCGCCCCGATGCCGCAGAGCGCGCGTTTGGCCGTGCGCCCGATCCCGTCGCAACCGGCGGATTTGCTGGGTTTGCCACGCTATCTTTGGCCCGTGCGCGGGCGCATCGTCGAGAATTGGGGACAAGCGCTGCCCGGCGGCCAGCTGGCGCGCGGCTTGACCCTGGAGCCGCGCGAAGCAGCCAGTCTGGTTGCCCCCGCCGACGGGACCGTCGCTTTTGCGGGGCCGTTTCGCGGCTACGGGCAAATCTTGATCCTTGAACACGGCGGCGGGTATCATTCGATCTTGGCGCAGTTGGGGCGAATCGACGCGACGGTCGGCCAGAACGTTGCGGCGGGCGAACCGGTGGGCCGGGCAGGGACGGGCGAAAGCGGTTTGCCGATCGTCTATCTCGAGCTTCGTCGGCACGGGCAACCGGTCGATCCCACGCCATGGTTGCAGGCGGCCGGAACTACCGCGCGACGCTAATGCGTGCGCGACTCGACACAACGTCCGCCATCCCGGCGGGCACGGAAAGGAATGCTCGAATGTCTGCCCGCAAGATCGCCGCCGCCGCTTTCGCGACCGCTCTCACGGTTCTGCCCGCGTTGCATGCGCCAAGCGCGTTCGCGCAGGCGCCCCAGCAACCGCCGGCCGCCGGTGCCGCGTCCGAGACCTACAGGCTGCTCAATCTGTTCGGCGAGATTTTTGAGATCGTGCGCAACGACTATGTCGAGCAAGTGCCCGACCGCAAGCTGATCGAAGACGCGATCAACGGCATGCTCACCGCCCTCGATCCGCATTCCTCGTTCCTCAACGCGCGTTCCTTCCGCGACATGCAGGTACAGACGCGCGGCGAATTCGGCGGGCTTGGCATCGAAGTGACGATGGAAAACGGCCTCGTCAAGGTCGTCTCGCCGATCGACGAAACGCCGGCCGCGCGCGCCGGCCTCAGGCCCAACGATCTTATCGTGCAGCTCGACGGCGAAGCCGTGTTGGGCCTCACGCTGCAAGAAGCGGTCGAAAAAATGCGCGGACCCGTCAACAGCGCGATCAAGCTGGTGATCCGGCGCGGCGACGCGGCCCCGTTCGAAGTGACGCTCAACCGCGCGGTGATCCGCATCCAATCGGTGCGCTCGCGCGTCGAAGGCGAGATCGGCTACGTGCGCATCACCTCGTTCACCGAGCAGACGGACGCGGGTCTGCGTACGGCGATCCAGCGCATGCGCGAGCAGCTCGGCCCCAAATTCAAGGGTCTGGTGCTCGACATGCGCAACAATCCAGGC
>CAMDLT010000034.1 GCA_945901855.1 Asaia bogorensis
GGTGCTGGGCGCCAGGCGCGCACCTTGGCCATCGCCGCGTCGATATCGACTTGGATCATCGTCTTGGCGAGTTCGTTGCGCATGTTCGTCGCCTCGGTGCGGATATCGGGGCCGCCGCGCTGCTGGGCAAGCGTAAGCCACGTATACGCATTGACCCGGTATTCGACGCTCGTGCGGTTGGTGCCAAAGCCCAGTTGGGCCAAGCGAAACAAAGCGCCCGGATGCCCGCGCAAGCTGGCGGCGGTGTACCAGCTTCGCGCCTCGTCGCGGTCTTGCGCCACGCCGTCGCCATTCTGGAGCCGCTCGGCCACCATAAAACGGGCTTCGGTATTGCCAAGATCGGCCGCACGTTTGTACCAGGCAAAGGCCTGCGCGCGATCGAGATCGACCCCACGCCCGTCGTCGAACAGCGAGGCAAGATCGAGAATCGCGGGCGTAAAGTCCGCGTCTGCCGAGCGCGCCAGAAAGTTCAGTGCCTGCTGCGGATCGGGATTGACGCCGCGCGCAGTCGCGTAGGCCTTGGCGATCGCGTAGAGCGCTTTGGGGTGATCCTTGCTCGCGGCTAGGCGGTACCAGCGCAGCGCCTCGCGTGGGTCGATATTGATGCCGCCCCCGCCCTCGTCTGAAATGCGGCCCAGCAAATACTGGGCTTCGGCATTGCCGCGTTGGCCCAGCGGCAGCAAGGCCAGATAGGCCGGTCCGAAATTGTTCTTTTCGAACTCGGCCTTGCCGCGCGCCAATTCGTCGGGGACCTGCTCGCGCGGACGAAAGCTCGGCGGAATGCGCAGCGGCGGCGGGCCGAAACTCGACGGCCGATCCGCTTCTGCCGGTGCGGGTGCCAGTTCCGGCACCGGCACTGGGGCTTGCGCGGTTGCGATCAGAAAAACCGCCAGCACCGTCAAGGTTCGAACAGCGCGCATGCCTAGACCTTTGCCGCGATCGCCTCGATCTCGATCAGAAAATCGGGGCTCGCCAAGGCGGTCACCACCGACAGCGTCGAGGCCGGGGCGCGCGCATCGCCAAGCGCTTTATCCCGCGCTTCGCGGCTTGCCTGGATGAAGCGCGCATCGGTCAGCAGCACGTTGATTTTGACGAGGTCGCCGAACCCCATGCCGGCCTCGGCCAAAATCGCCTTCAAATTGGCCCAGACCGCGTCCGCCTGGGCCGCAATGCCGACCGCGACCGAGCCGTCCGGCAAATTGCCGATCTGGCCCGAGACATACAGCCAGCGCGCCTGCGGCGGCACTTCGATGCCGTGCTGGTATCTGCCCGTGGGGGGTGCGATGGTCGCGGGATTGTGGATCTTGAACATGGCGGCGCCTCGCTCTGGTAAGAATCGCTGGAAGGACCGCCGAACAATAGCAGGTTGGACGCGATGGATCGAACGAAGCCGGTGCATGTGATTGGCGGGGGCCTGGCAGGCTCCGAGGCGGCCTGGGCGCTCGCAAAAGCGGGAGTGTCGGTCGTGCTGCACGAAATGCGCGGGGTCAAAAAGACCGAAGCGCACCACACCGACAAACTCGCCGAACTGGTCTGCTCGAACTCGTTTCGCTCCGACGAGTGGGAAATCAACGCGGTCGGGCTGCTGCACGCCGAACTGCGCCAGCTTGGCTCGCTGGTGATGCAATGCGCCGACCGCCATAAAGTGCCTGCAGGCGCTGCCCTGGCGGTCGACCGCGAAGGATTTTCCGAGGCCGTTACGGCGGCGATCGCGGCGGAGCCGCGCATCCAAATTGTGCGCGAGGAAATTTCCGACGTGCCGCCCGAGGATTGGGACAGCGTTATCGTCGCGACCGGGCCGCTTACAGCCCCTGCCCTGGCGCAGGCCGTGCTGGGCATCACCGGCGAAACCGCGCTGGCCTTCTTCGATGCCATCGCGCCCATCGTGCACAAAGACAGCATCGACATGTCCAAGGCGTGGTTCCAGTCGCGCTGGGACAAGGGCGAAGGGGCCGACTACATCAACTGCGCGATGGACCGCGACCAGTACGACGCCTTTATCGCGGCTTTGATCGCGGGCGAAAAAACCGACTTCAAGGAATGGGAAAAATCCACGCCCTATTTCGAAGGCTGTTTGCCGATCGAGGTGATGGCCGAACGCGGTCCCGAAACGCTGCGCTTTGGCCCCATGAAGCCGATCGGCCTTACCGATCCCGCCACGGGCAGGCGCGCGCACGCGGTGGTGCAGCTTCGCCAGGACAACGCGCTGGGCACGCTCTACAATATGGTCGGCTTCCAGACGAAGCTGAAATACGCCGACCAAGTGCGGGTCTTTCGATCGATCCCCGGACTTGAGAACGCCGAGTTTGCCAGGCTCGGCGGCATCCATCGCAACACGTTCTTGAACGCGCCAAAACTGCTCGACGGCCAGTTGCGCCTGAAGGCCCAATCGCGGTTGCGGTTCGCAGGCCAAATAACCGGCGTCGAGGGCTACGTGGAAAGTGCGGCGATCGGACTGCTCGCGGGGCGTTTTGCGGCGGCGGAGAAACTGGGCCATCCGCATCGCCCGCCGCCGCCCACCACCGCGTTCGGCGCCCTGCTCGCCCACTTGACCGGCGGAGCGGATCCCGCCCATTTCCAGCCGATGAACTGCAATTTCGGTTTGTTCCCGCCCTTGCCGCCCGAAACTGGCAAAAAAATCAAAGGGCAGGATCGCAAAAAACTTTACGCCCACCGGGCGCGGGCCGATCTTGCCGCGTGGCTCGCGGGCGCAAGTTCAGAGGCGGCCGCTTAGGCGCGTCCACAGCAAGCGCCAAACATCGCCCGGATGCGGCGATTGTAGGGCCGGGGCAAAAGGATCGAACCCGTTCGCCGCCAAGCGCCGCAGCGAAAGTTTGGCAAGTGCGGCGGGCAAAGCCGGCACCAGCCCCGAACGCGGAACATTCGTTTCGAGCAGATCAAGGGCCAGTCTGGCGATCGGTTCGACACATGCGGCGATTGCCGCACCGGCTTTGCCTTCGTGGATCGTCTCGGCGGCAAGGCCCGCTTTCGCCAGCAAGTCGGCGGGCAAAAGGATGCGTCGCTGGCGCGCAAAAAAAGGCACCGCACGCAGCAAGCCTGCCAGCGCGTAGCCCGTGCCCAGCCGCTTTGCAGGGCCAGCGTCGGCGTCGGCGGCCAGAAACGCCGCCTCGAAGATCGCACCCGAGCTTTCGGCTGCGTAAGCCTCGAGTGCCCCGATATCCGCAAAAAGCAAATCGTCCAGATCGCGTTCGCGCGCATCGATCGCGCGGTTGAGACAGCCAAGATCGAGCTTGGCGGCAGCCACGCACGCGACGATCGGATGTTGGCGAACCCGCCCGCCTGCAGCGATCTCGGCCAGCGCCTCACGCCACCATTGCAGGCGAATGTGGCCTAGGATCGCCTCCGATACGGTTTCGCGCACGCGGGCAATCTCGATATTGAAGGCGTAGAGCGCCACCAAGCGCAAACGCAGGTCGGCAGGCGCGAACAAGGTCGTGCGCCAGCGCTCGGGATCATAGCGGCGAAACTGGCTCTGCGCTTCGGCAAGCGATTGCGGGTCCATTGATGCTATATAGACGGGCCCTCCAGCGGAATCGACCTTTGTGAGCAGCCGTACCGAAACGACCGAAAATTTCCCCGTCGCCTCGTTCCTGATCGCGCCCCGTCACCGGCCGACGGTGCTGGCCTTCTACCGGTTCGCGCGGGCGGCCGACGATATTGCCGACGATCCGGCGCGCTCGGCCGAGGACAAGCTGGCGGCGCTGGCCGCATTCGACGCAGCTCTGCAGTCGGGGGAAGGTCCCGTCGAGGCGGTCGCCCTGCGCACGGTTCTGGTCGCGCACAATTTAAGCCTCGACCATCCGCGCCATCTGCTGCAGGCCTTCCAGGCAGACGCGCGCAGCCGACCCTGCCGCAGCTGGTCGGACCTTATCGCCTATTGTCGGTTTTCGGCGGCCCCAGTCGGGCGTTTCCTGCTCGATCTGCATGGCGAGGATCGTTCCACTTGGTCGGCCGCCGACGCGCTGTGCACATCGCTGCAGATCCTCAACCATCTGCAAGACGCAAAGGCCGACTGGCAGAATCTCCAACGTCTCTATGTGCCCAAAGACTGGCTTTCCCAGGCGGAACTGAGCGAGCAGAATCTTCTCGCGCCGCGCCTTGACCCCGCACTGCGCGCGGTCTTCGACCGGGTTCTCGATCGTGTGGACGAACTCAACCTGCAGGCAATGCCCGCAATCAAGGATCGACGTCTGCGGATGGAAACGGCGGCAATCCATTCGATCGCGCGGCATCTCGCCAAGCGCTTGCGTCGGCACGATCCGCTTGCGACCCGCGTGGCCCCCACACGCGCTGGCAAAACGATGGCGCTGCTGCGCGCCCTCGTGGCGGGCATACGCGCATGAATGCGCGGCGCAAATCGACCTTCTACTGGGCGATGCGGCTGCTGCCGCCCGATCGGCGCGAAGCCTTGTTTGCGCTCTACGACATCGCCCGCGCGATCGACGATGTCGCGGATGGGGACGGCACGCTCGAACAAAAACAAGCGGGGCTTGCCGCATGGCGCCAAGACGTCGCGGCGATCTACGCGGGATCGCCGGTCGATCCGATCGCCCGCAACTACCAGCCGCATGCAAAGCGCTTTTTGCTTCCGCAAGCCGAGCTTGACGCGCTGATCGACGGCCAGCTCATGGATTTGAGCCCGCGCGCCTACGACGAAGCGGCACTCGTGCTCTATTGTCGGCGCGTCGCGGGTACGATCGGCATGTTGGCGCTGCCGATTTTCGGCGCCCACGGTGCCGACGCCGAGCGTTATGCGCTGGCACTCGGCGAAGGCCTGCAGCGCGTGAACATACTTCGCGACATCGCCGAAGATCGCGCGCGCGGACGCAACTATCTACCCGAACCGGTCGATGTTTTCGCCGCCAAAGCGGCTGCGAAACTTGCGGAGGCCAAGGCGATGCTCCCGCATTTGGATCGCCGCGCGCTTCGCCCCGCCATCGTGATGGGGGAGCTTTATTTGCGCCTGCTCCAGCAAACGAAAGCCGGACGCAAGCTCGGCAGGTCCGATATAGCGATCGCGGTCCTGTGCGGTCTGTGGCTAAGCCGATGAGCCGGACCGATGTACATGTCTTCGGTGCGGGGCTCGCGGGCCTCAGCGCCGCGCTCGATCTGGCCGACCAGGGTGCGCGCGTGCGCCTTTACGAAGCGGCGCCGTTTGCGGGCGGGCGCTGCCGCTCGTTCGAGGATCCCGTCCTCGGGCGTACCATCGACAATGGCGGCCATGTCGTTCTGTCGTCGAATGCTGCGACGTTCGCTTTTCTGGATCGGATCGGCGCGCGCGATCGGTTGGATGGAATCGTGCCCGCGCAGTTCCCGTTTTTCGATATCGCGACCGGCGAAAGCTGGTCGATCCGTCCCAATGGCGGGCCGCTGCCTTGGTGGATCATGGCGCCGGGCAGGCGCGTGCCCCGCACCCGCCCTGCCGACTATGTCGAAGCCGTGCAGCTTTATTTTGCCGACGATCAGGCCCGCGTGATCGAACGGCTCGACCCGCGCGGACCGCTTTATGAAGCTTTGTGGGTCCCGCTTGCGACGGCCGTGCTCAATACCGATCCGCGTGAGGCCGCTGCACGGCCGCTTGCAGCGATGCTCGCGGCTACGTTCGGCAAGGGCGAAGCCGCGTGCCGCCCCTATCTTGCCGCGCGCGGCCTATCGCACAGTTTTGTCGATCCGGCCATCGCTGCCCTGGCGGACCGCGGGGTTGCGATCGAAACCGGACAAACGCTGAGCGAGATCGATTTCGAACGCGGCCAGGCCGTCTCGATCCGGGTCGGCGAGGAGCGAATCTGGCTCGGCGGGGCTTGTATCGTTCTGGCCCTGCCGCCGCATGCGGTGACGCGGCTTTTGCCGGATTTGGACTTGCCGCTCGACATGGCGCCGATCGTCAATGCGCATTACCGCCTGGATACGCCCGCCAAGCTGCCGGGCGGCCAGCGGCTGCTTGGCCTGGTTGGCGGCACGGCGCAGTGGCTGATCGCCAACAACGACGTGCTCAGCGTCACGGTCAGCGCCGCCGATGCCCTCGTCGACCGCCCGGCCGACGCTTTGGCGGCACTGCTGTGGCGCGATTGCGCGGCCGTGTTGGACCGCCCCGCTTTGCCCGTACCGCCCTGCCGCCTGATCAAAGAACGCCGCGCCACATTGCGCCTGACACCCGCCCAGGAAAAGCGGCGGCCGGGGTCGGCGACTGCCACGCAAAACGTCTATCTCGCTGGGGACTGGACGCAGACCGGGCTTCCGCCGACAATAGAGAGTGCGATTCGGTCCGGTTCGCGCGCGGCGCATTCCGTCTTGCAGGGGCATCGTTTGTCCCAGCGGACCCCCTACGATGGAGTAACTCAAAAATGATCGATTTTCTGGCAAAGCTCGGGCTCGACAAGCTCGACCGGGCATTGATGTATGGCGTTGGGTTGGCTTTAGTCTTGGCTCTGCTTTCCAATTCCATCTACATGGAAAACAGCTGGATCGCGTTTTTTGTGCGATGGCTGCACGTGCTGTCCGGCGTGATGTGGGTTGGATTGCTCTGGTATTTCAATTTTGTGCAGATCCCGTCGATGCCCAAAATCCCCGACGAACAGAAGCCGGCAGTTTCCAAGGTGATTGCGCCGACGGCACTGTTCTGGTTCCGCTGGGCGGCCTTGGCTACACTGGTCACGGGGCTGCTGCTCGCCCTGCTGAACGGCTATCTTGTCGAAGCGCTGACATTCTCGGGCTCGGGTCCGGCCAAGCTGATCGGCATCGGCATGTGGCTTGGCATCGTTATGGCCTATAACGTTTGGATGGTCATCTGGCCGAACCAGAAGATCGCCCTCGGCATGGTCGAAGCCGACGCCGACACGAAAAAGAAAGCCGCGCGGACCGCCATGATTACAAGCCGCGTTAACACGATGCTCTCGATTCCCATGCTCTATTTCATGGTGGGCGCGCAGAACCTCGCTGCCGGCTGAATCGGAGTTAAGACGTGGCGCAAACGGGGCCCTTCGGGGCCCCGTTTTTGTTTCAGAGCGCGAACAAACAGGCCGCGACGCGGCGTTCTTCGGCCAACAAAACATTGTAGGTCCGGCAAGCAGCACCGGTGCCCATCGTGTCGGCTACCATGCCGAGGGCCCGAAGCTCGGCGCTCACGGCAGGCTTCAAAAACAATCCGCGCACGCCCATGCCGACCAGCAAGATGCGCGGACGCAGGGCTGCATCGAGTTCGGCAAGAGCTGCAAAATCGTCGAGCGCTAAGTCGGCGATATTGTGCGGATGCCATGGCAAAATCGCGTCGGGCAGCAACAATAGCGACCCGTCAAGGCGTTCGCCTCGGATTGTAAATGCGCCCGGCCCATAACCATCCACGACCTTGCGGTCGGGATGCGGGGCCGGCGGTGGGGCTGCCATCAGGGTGCGGCGGTTTCTTCGGCGGCAGCCTTGCCAGGGGGCGGGCCGCTGCGCAGTTTGTCTTCGCCCAAAAACAGCACGATCGGGGCGGCAATGAAGATCGAAGAGGATGTCGCGAGGATGATGCCAAAAAGCATGCACCACGCAAATTCCTCAAGCGCCTCGCCGCCAAAAAGAGCGAGCGGCAGGGTTGCAAGAAACGTCGCCAACGACGTGCCGATCGTGCGCGACATGGTCTCGTTAATCGAAAGATCCACTAGATCGCGTAGCGGCATGGATTTGTATTTGCGCAGATTTTCGCGTACGCGGTCGTACACAACGACCTTGTCGTTGATCGAATAACCCATCACGGTCAGCAAAGCCGCGATTGCCACCAAATTGAACTGGAAGTCTGTCACGACGTAGAACCCGACCATCTTGGTGATGTCCAAGATAAGCGTCACCACGGCGCCGACGCCAAACTGCCATTCGAAACGAAACCAAATATAAAGCAGCATCGCGACCATGCTGAGCCCAAGTGCCAGCATCCCGTTGCGGAAGAGCTCTTCCGAGACCGACGCGCCAACAGCCTCGACACGCCGTATCTGCAAACCTGGAAAGGTTTGCTGCAAAGATCCGCGCACGCGCTCGACCGCACGCTGCTGGGCGGCATCGTCGCCGGGCTGGCGCTCGAGACGGATCAATACGTCGTTGGGCGTACCGAATTGCTGCAAACCCGCCTGTCCGACGCTTTGGGTTTGAAGAAGCGCTCGGATCGCAGGAAAGTCGGCCGGCTCCGCCGTTCGCGCCTCGATGACGATGCCGCCCTTGAAATCGATGCCGTAATTCAAACCCGGGTAGAAATAGAGCACGATCGACAGGATCGACAGCAATGCCGACACCCCGACGCCTGCAAACCGGCCTTTCATAAATTTGATGTCGGTCTTGTCGGGAAAGAACCGCAATTGAGGGAAAAAGCGAATCATTTTGTTTCCTTCAGACCGGCAAAGCTTCGCGCTTTTTGGTGCGCAGCCACAGGACCATCAAGAGGCGCACGAGCACGGTCGCGGTGAACATCGAGGTAAGGATGCCAAGGGTGATGGTAACCGCAAAACCGCGCACGGCCCCGGAGCCGAATGCGAATAAAAGCACCATCTTGATCAGTGTCGTGAGGTTGGAGTCGACAATGGTGGAAAAAGCCCGCGAGAAACCCGCTTCCATTGCCGCATAGGGGGTTTTCCCGAGTGCCGTTTCCTCGCGAATGCGCTCGTTGATCAGAATATTCGCATCAACGGAAAGGCCCAACGTCAGCAGCAGACCCGCCATGCCGGGCAGCGTCAAAGTCGCGTTCATCATCGACAGGGCAGCGACCGTCAAGAACAGGTTCGCAACAAGACCGATGCAGGCGAACAGACCAAATAGGCCGTAGCTCCAGACGATGAAACCGAAGACCAGCAAAACCCCGACCAAGATCGAAGCGACGCCCGCTTTGATCGCGTCAGCCCCAAGGTCAGGCCCGACCGTGCGCTCCTCCACAATCGTCAACGGCGCGGGCAACGCACCCGCGCGCAACAGCACGGCAAGGTCCTGCGCGTCGCGCGCCGTGAAACGGCCAGAGATTTGCCCGCGTCCGCCCGTAATGGGCTCGCGAATGACCGGCGCGCTGATAACTTTGTCGTCGAGCACGATCGCAAACGGCCGACCCACATTTTGGCGCGTAACGTCGCCGAAGCGCCGCGCCCCCAACGAATCAAATTCGAAATTGACGACCCACTCGCCTGTTTGCGGATTGGTACCTGCGGATGCGCGCGTCAGATTGGCGCCTTCCACTTCCACGCGTTGGCGGACGGCGTAAAGCGTCGCCTGCCCGTCCGCGCGACGTTCGTTTTCCGCGCGCATGAATTCGACGCCTGGCGGCGGACGCTGACCCGAATAGGGATCGGCATTCTGATCGAGCAAGCGGAATGTCATCTTTGCAGTGGTGCCGAGCAGGCGTTTGATCCGGTCCGGATCGTCGATGCCGGGCAACTGCACCAGGATGCGGTTGGCCCCCTGGCGCGCAATCGTCGGTTCGTTGACGCCGGTTTCGTCGATGCGGCGTCGAACGATCTCGATCGATTGCTGTACGGCCTGCGTGGCCTTGTCGCGCAAAGCAACTTCCGTCAGCAGGATCGTGATCGTGCCGTCCGGCGCGGCCTGGATGTCGAGATCCGGCGTCCCGCCGCCCAGAGCGCCGCTACCGACCATCGTGACAAGTTCGCGCAATGCGCGCACAGCGTCGCCAGCTTGGCCCGCCTCGCGAACCTGGAACAAAACCGCGTTTTCGCGTGTGGAAATGCCCACAATCGCGATATTGGCCGCGCGCATGCGCGTGCGCACTTGGTCCTGAATTGTCGCCAAGCGGTCGCGTACCACGGCGGGCATATCAACTTCCAGGAGCAGATATGACCCGCCGCGCAAATCGAGACCGAGATTCATTGCCGTATACGGCACCGCTTCCGGCCACCAGGTCGGCCGCGGGAACGCGTTCGGCAACGACAAAAGCACGCCGACAAAACAGATGCCGACGATCGACCAAATTTTCCAACGCGCAAAAAACAGCATTTATCGGCCCCGGGCGAACGCGCGCCTAGTCCTTCAAAGTCGCAACAAACTCGTCATGGCCCAAGCGCGCATACAGTTTGCGTTTGACCGGGTCCTTGAGCGTGTCGATCGCTTCGGCAGCGGACGGATCCGACGACTTGCCTTCGATTGCGGCATCGACTTCGGCCTGACCGGCATTTTCGGGCACGCCCAGAATCTGCCAATAGGTCGGCCCAGAAGGTGCTGCTTTCTTTTCGGCCTTTTCGGACTTTTCATCCGGGCCGGCCGCTTCGGTCTTGGCCATGATCTCCGCGACCATCGAGCGGATGATGCGCACGCGCACACCGTCCGAGATTTCGATCACGGCCTCGCGGTCATTGACGACGCGCTGCACCGTGCCGATCATCCCGCCGCTCGTGACGATCCGGTCGCCGCGCTTCATCGCATCGATCATCGCCTTGTGTTCTTTGACCTTCTTTTGCTGCGGGCGAATGATCAAAAAGTAAAAAACGACGAAAATCAGCACCAACGGCAGCAATTGGATCAAAAAGTCGCTGCCGCCGCCGCCGCCTGCAGCCTGCGCATAGGCGGGAGAAATGAACATCGCGAGAAACTCCGTCAACGAGGGGGTTTTAAGTTCGGGCGCGAACTATAGCCACCTCGCGCTTAAAAGCAACGCCCCCCTTCGGCCCAAATCGTCCTTTTGAATTGACCACTTGGCTGCTGGGGGATAGTTTTCGCCGCTCTTTCAACGATCGGGACTCGCGACAAATGGACGACGCCAAGACACTTGCCCTGCTTGCCCGAATTGCCGACGCGCTTGAACGACTGGCTCCGCCCGCCTCGATTTCCGCCGACCTGGACGCGGGTGATGCGTTTGTGTGGCATGCCGAGGGGCGCCGCCTGGAAGCAATCTTGAAGGTCAATCGCGTCGATCTCGACCTGCTGCGCGGCGTCGAGCGCCAGCGCGAGACGCTTTACGCCAACACGCTGCGCTTTGCGCAAGGCCTGCCGGCCAACAATGTGTTGCTTTGGGGGGCTCGCGGAACCGGCAAATCCTCGCTCGTCAAAGCCGTGCACTCTGCAATCAACGACAAGCACCCGCGCTCGGTCGCGCTCGTCGAAATCCACCGCGAGGACATTCCCTCCCTGCCCTTGCTGCTCACGCATGTGCGCGCCAAAAAGCGACCCGTTGTGATTTTTTGCGACGATCTCTCCTTCGACGGTCAGGATGCGGCGTACAAATCGCTGAAAGCCGTTCTGGATGGCGGCATCGAGGGGCGACCCGAGAACGTCGTGTTTTACGCCACTTCCAATCGCCGCCATCTGATGGCGCGCGATATGATCGAAAACGAGCGCTCAACCGCGATCAATCCCCACGAAGCTGTCGAAGAAAAAGTCTCGCTCTCCGACCGGTTTGGATTGTGGCTCGGTTTCCACAATGCCGATCAGGATACGTATTTCGCGATGATCGAGGGCTACGCCAAGCGCTACGGCCTGGATATTTCGGTGGAAGAATTGCACGCCCAAGCCAACGAATGGTCTGTGACGCGCGGCGCCCGTTCGGGGCGCGTGGCATGGCAGTTCGTGCAGGATTTGGCCGGACGCTTGGGCAAGCGGCTGGATTAATTCGCGGCCGTCGCCGAACCCAAGAACTCGACTGGGTTGGCGGCGCGCGTTCCCCGTCGTACTTCAAAATGCAGTTGTGGCGTGCTGACGTTGCCCGTCGCGCCAACGCGGCCGATCGTCTGGCCGCGGCGCACGGTTTCGCCGCGCTGGACCAGCAGTTCGTCGGCATGCGCATAAGCCGTAACCGTGCCGCCCTCATGGCGCAGCAGCAAGAGATTGCCAAAGCCTCGCAACTCATTGCCGGCGTAGATTACAACGCCGCTGTCTGCCGCGCGAAACGGCGTGCCGCGCGGAGCCGCGATATTGATCCCGTCATTTTGCAAGCCGCCGGCTTTCGGGCCAAAGTCGGAAACAACAACGCCGCGCACCGGCCAAAGCAAACGGCCGACTGCCCCGCTATCGACCGGTGCCGCCAGCGGATGGGCTGGCGCTGGCGGCGGCACGGCGGCAAGGTGGGGGGGGGGTGATTGCACGGTTGACGGGGGTACAATCGGCAGGGGGGCTCGTGCCGGGGCCGATGCCGGGGGTGGCGGGGCATTCGTGGGTTGGACCGGCGCGGATGGCGCTATTGGGACCAGCGGCGGACTCGGTGCGGAAACAACGGTCTGGACCGGAACCACCGCAACGCTTGAAACAACCGGCGAATCGGCTCGTTCGGGAATGATCAAACGCTGGCCGACACGGATCGAGAATGGCGGCTCGATCCCGTTTACCCGCACGAGTTCGCGCAGCGGCACGCCGTAACGCTGGGCAAGCTGCGACGCGGTGTCGCCCGCGCGCACCTCGTGCGTGCGCACGTTTGGGATCGTCAGGCGCGCGCCCGTTTCAATAGCGAATGGCGGGACCAAGCGATTGGCATCGATCAACGCGCGTGTCGGCACGCCCGCGCGGCGCGCGACAGTAAACAGCGTATCGCCGTCGCGTACCGTATAGACCGAACCGGGGGCGATCGGCGCGCCGACAGGGCTTGTGGCAGGCGCGGTTGCCACCGATGGTGCGGTCGGGCGTACAGAGCCGAGCGTAACAGGCGCCGGCGGCCCGCTGCGCGCGCACGCTGCCAGCAATCCAATCGCCGCGATGACAAAAACAAAACGCATGCCTGCCCGCAGGCGCTCCTTGATTTCAGCCCAAAAACTTAGATCGGCAGACCGGCCACCATCGGCACGAATCGGACGGCATCGAGTTCTTCAATGGTCGCACGACCGTCGGTCTTACGCACGCGGATCAGAACTTGCGTACGTTTTTCGCGCCCCACCGGCAACACCATGACGCCGCCGTCGGCCAATTGATCGACCAAAACGCCGGGAATTTCGGCCGGTGCCGCCGTCACGATAATACGCTCGAACGGCATTTGCGCCTGCCAGCCTTGCCAGCCGTCGCCAAATTTGGTCGTCACGTTGTGGATGCGCAGCGCCTTGAAGCGCGCCTCGGCCTCCTGCATCAGTTCGCGATGGCGCTCGATCGTGTAGACGCGCCGCACCATGCGCGCCAGCACGCACGTCTGGTAGCCAGAGCCCGTGCCGATCTCCAGCACCTTCATGCGCGGCCCCGCTTCGAGCGCCTGGCTCATCAAACCTACGACCGACGGCCGCGACAATGTCTGTGCGTGGCCGATGGGAAGCGCAGCATCTTCGTAGGCGCGGTCGCGGAAAGTTGGCGGCACAAAAGCTTCGCGCGGCACGCGTTCGATTGCCGACAAAACGGCCGTGTCGCCGATACCGGCAGCGCGAAGATCCATCAATAGACGGATGCGATGATTGGGCGTGCTCATGGAACATCCGCAAAGAGTTGGGCCAACGCCTTGTGCGTCGGGCGATGCGTGAGATCGAGATGGAGCGGCGTTACCGAATTGTAGCCGCGATCGGTCGCCCAAATGTCGGTGCCCTTGCGGTCGTCATGCCCGCGAACGGCTGCCCCGATCCAATAATAGGCTTGGCCGCGCGGATCCTGATTGCGCACGATATCGTCCGAAGTTTTGTAACGCCCCTGCACCGTGCGCACGGTGCCGCGCACGCTTTTGTGAGCGGTATCCGGGAAATTCACGTTCATCAGGACGTTTTCGGGCCAGCCCGTTTGCGCCAGCTTCTTCGCAATAGCGCCTGCATGGTGGGCCGCCGTCGCCCATTTGACCGGGTGCGGATGGGTTAAAATCTGCGAAAACGCGATCGCAGGGATGCCCAGGATCGTCGCCTCCATTGCTGCCGCGACCGTGCCCGAATAGGTCACGTCGTCGGCGAGGTTGCCCCCGCGATTGATGCCCGAAAGACACAAGCTCGGCGGCTTGTCGCGCATGATTTCCTGCAAAGCGAGCATCACGCTATCGGTCGGCGTTCCGTCGACGGCAAAACGATTGCCGCGCAATTTGCGCACGCGCAGCGGCCTGCGGATCGTCAAGGAGTGGCTGACCGCACTTTGTTCGGTTTCCGGGGCGACAACCCAAACATCCGGGCAAAGCGTGCGCGCAATTTTTTCGAGCAAAGCGATGCCTGGCGCATCGATGCCGTCGTCGTTGCAGACGAGGATGCGAGCTTTCGCAAGATCGATCGGCTTGCCGAACATCGGACCCTTGAAAAACCCGCCCGACGCGTATCGCAAAATCGCGACTCGAACACCAGACCGGCCTCGAGATTTATACTAGTACCCCGAGTCGGGTGTCCACAGATCGCCGATTTATGATAAAAAACAACAGCCTAACGAGACGTATTAAAATCTGTCTCGGGCAACGTGGCGATAGGCGTTGTTGTTGCAACAGTTGCAACGGTGGTCCCGGTTGCGGCAGTTCCAGCCGATGCACCGGCCGCCGGGCTCGGCGTGGGATCCGGTTGCGCATCGCTCTGGGCTTCGTCATCGCTCGACTTGGCGCGGGTCTTTTCCATCGCATAGCCGATCCAGATCGAGCACTCGTACAAAAAGTACATCGGGATCGCGAGAGACAGCTGGCTGAACACGTCTGGCGGCGTCACGATGCCCGCAAATGCGACAACGCCGACGACCGCATAGCGGCGCTTTTCGGCCAACGTCTTGGCCGACAAAATCCCGACGCGCACGAGCAGCAGCAGCAAGACCGGCAACTGAAAACTGATGCCGAATGCAAGAATCAGCGTCATCACGAGCGACAGATATTCGCTCATTTTTGCTTCGAGCTGGATCGGCAAAGCGCCGTCGCCCGCGGGCATTTCGAACGAGGCGAAGAATTTCATCGCGACGGGCAGCACGCCGTAATAGAGCAGCGTCGCGCCGATCGTGAACATGACCGGCGTTGCGACCAAAAACGGCAGGAAGGCGTTGCGCTCGTGCTTGTAAAGACCCGGTGCTACGAACTTCCACAATTGGTTTGCAATGATCGGAAAGGACAGACAAACGCCCGCAAAAAACGCGACTTTGATGTAGGTAAAAAATGCCTCGGTCGGCGCCGTAAAAATCATCCGCCGACCGGCTTGACCTTCAAAGACATGATTGAGCGGCTGAACCAGAAAATTAAAAATTGGCTGGTGAAACTGATAGGCGACGATAAACGCGAGAAGAAACGCGACGATCGAATAGACAAGCCGCTGGCGCAATTCGACCAAGTGTTCGAGCAGCGGCATTTTTTTGTCGTCGATCTCGGCGGCCACTGGATTATGCGCTTTGTTTGGAGGCTGGTTCGATCGCCGCGACAACCGGACCCGGTGACGGAGATGCGAGCTGAGAAATTGCAGGTTCAGGAGACGACAGTGCGGCGGCCTCCGGCATCGGCAGAGCTTCGACTGGCGACACCCGCTCGGCGGGCGGCGATGCAAGTGCAGTTTCGACCTGTGCCTTCAGCTCGCCTTTTGGGTCGATCGCGTTTTGGATAACGTTCGTCATGCCGCCGCTGGCGAGGTTTTGTGCCGACTGGACGTGCTTCTTCACGTCGTCCAATTCGGACTCGCGGATCATGTCGTCGACGTTGTTCTGGAACTCGCGCGCCATCGTGCGCGCCTTGCCAACGAAGACGCCAAGCGTGCGCAAGGCCCCCGGCAGCTCTTTCGGACCGATGAAAATCACCGCCGCAGCGCCGATAAGGACAATTTCGCCCCAGCTCAAATCCAGCATAACGCCCCCGCGCGCCGAAATTCCGGCCGTCCGACTGGACAGCTCAAACTTTCGGCTTTTCGGCGGTTTGGGGCGCGACTGCCGGTGCCGCCGTTACCTGCGGCGCCGGACCCGAAGTTGTCGCAGCCGTGTCGGCGGCGGCCTCATCGTCTTTCATGCCTTTTTTGAACGCCTTGATGCCCGACGCCATGTCGCCCATCAGCTTGGGGATCTTGCCCGCACCAAACAGCAGCAGCACGACCACCAAAAGGATCAGCCAGTGCCAAATGCTTGTCATACCCATAGAATTCGCTCCCGTGAATGTCAAAACTACCGACGCGCAAACGTGCGCTTGGGTCAAAATCCGGGCGGAGTGTGGCAGACGGACGCGTCCACCGCAACCGCTCCGGCGGTGCCAGCCAACTGCTTAGATAGGAACGCCCTCGCCAAAAACAAAGACTTGGCTCGAATCCAATTGAACGCCCAAAAAAGCGCCCTCATCCGGCAGGAAGCGACCCGGCACGCGCGCATGGATATGGCTGTGACCGTGGCCACCATTGTCGCCGATGCAGACCCCAACGCACAAATGAATCCAGGACGATCGGCCCAGCAAACGCGCGGCCAAAACTTGTGCAGGAATTCCGGCCTCGGGTTCAGCGACCAGGCGCAACCCTTCGGGGCGGATAAGCACGCGCACGCCAACGCCATCTGCAAAACCCGGTGCGGGAACTGGTCCAAGCGCCGTTTCCGCCTGCCCGCCTGCAACGCGAACGCGGTACTCGTTCGTTTGACCGAAGAACTGCGTGACAAAGGCGCTGGCAGGCGCGCCGTACACACGCTCAGGCGTATCGTCCTGTTCAATACGACCTGCTTGCATTACCGCAATGCGGTCGGCCATGAACATGGCTTCCTCGGGGTCGTGCGTGACCATCAAGGTTGCAGCGCCACTGCGTTGCAAAACATGCAGGGTATCGTCGCGTATCGTTTCGCGCAGCCGCGCATCGAGGCCGGAAAATGGTTCGTCCATTAGCACCACGCGCGGCTTTGGCGCCAACGCGCGCGCGAGCGCGACGCGCTGTTGCTGGCCACCCGAAAGCAGATGCGGCCAAGAATGGGCCAAATCAGCCATCCCCACGGCTGTCAGAACTTCGCCGACCCGCACCGTACGCGCGGCCGTTGTCAAATGAGCGAGCCCGAATGCCACATTGTCGGCGACGTCGAGATGCGGAAATAGTGCATAATCTTGGAAAACGAGCCCGATCCCGCGCCGCTCGGGCGGCACGGCGTAGCCCTGCTCCGCTATCGCGCAGCCGTCGAGCGCGACCGTCCCGCTCTGGAGCGGCTCAAGCCCGGCAGCAATGCGCAGCAATGTGCTTTTGCCGCACCCGGAGGGCCCGAGCAGACATACAAGTTCTCCCGGCGCGACGTTCAGCGAAACGTTTTCCAGTACCCGGTTGGCCCCAAATCGGTGCGAAATGCCGTGCAAACGCAAACCGGATAGGTTCAATTTTGGCTGCGTTGAGTATTGATCGGGCAACAGCATAACGGCTGGTTAAGGCTGGGGTTCGGGTCGCGCGGCGTCTGGCGCTTGCGGTTCGACGGATTCGGGCTTGACCTCAGGTTCGGCGTCGACTTCGACCAATGCCAACCCGGACGGCTCGCGCACCATTTCACGATCGTCGATTGGGCCTGTTTCGTCGTCGCTTGCAGCCCCCAGTTCCGGCTGCGACGAGAGGCCGCTATCCTCGCTATAGGCACTGACGGCCGGACGGGTATCAAGCAGCCCCAAATCGCGCAATTCTTTAATGCCGGGCAGCGCCTTGATGCTGTCGAGGCCGAAATGCTCCAAAAAACGATCCGTTACGGCATACGTCACTGGACGGCCGGGCGTCTCGCGATTGCCCTTGGGCCCAACAAACTCGGCTTCCATCAATACTTCGAGGGTCCCCTTCGACAGGGCAACGCCGCGTATTTCTTCTATTTCAGAACGTGTTACAGGCTTATCTTCAGCTGTTTGGTAAGCAATAATCGCAAGTGTTTCGAGTGCTGCGCGGCTGAGTTTGCGCGATTGAACCCGTTCGATCTTGAGCCTATCCGCGATATCGGCAGCCGTGCGGAATGCGACCTTCCCCGCGATCCGCACCAGCACAACGCCGCGTGCGGAATAATGCTCTTCCAACTCCGCGACGATCGCTTTGACGTCGACGGTCTTGGGCAAACGTTTGGCGATTTCGCGCAAGGTCAAGGCTTCGGCGGAAGCAAAAATCAACGCCTCGACGACGCGCAAGGCCTGCGCATGCAGTTCTTCGGGCGGCAGATCGGCAGCCGCGAAAACGCCGTCTTCGGCGGTGTCGGACTGGGCGTCGGTTGCATCGGCTGCCGCGTCGACCGCCGCCGCGCTGTCACCGTCGGTCGCCTGGGGCTGAGACAATCCAGGCGCGACCGATACGGTTTCATTCGATACGGGTTCAGCCGGTTCTGCTTCAGTCTCTTGTGGCTTGGGCGTCATTGCGGCGTCCTGTCGATGGGAAATTCGGCAATTGGATTTTCGGGCGGGCGTCGCAGATAGATCGGCCCAAAATTGCTGTCCTGACGGATTTGCAGACGCCCCGTGCGAACCAGTTCGAGCGTGGCCGACAAGGTTGCCGCAACCTGCGAGCGTCCCACCGTATCGTCGCGCAGACCTGCGGGCAAAAATGCCATCAACGTCGTCCAATCAGGGATATTCATAGTTCCTAACATGGCCGACAGGCGCTCGATTGCTGCTTCCATGGTGTCGAGTTCGCTCGCAACGATACGCAGCACAGGTTTGTCGATGCGCTTGCGGTATTCCGCATAGGCTTTCAGCACATCGACAAGCCTTACGTCCCAGACCTCGGTCGTATCGACTGGCATGCCCTCGGGCATCCCGCGCGAGAACACGTCGCGACCCAGCACGCCGCGCGCCAGTAGACGCGCACCTGCCTCCTGCATCGCCTGCAAGCGCTGCAACTGGTAGCGCAGCGCCGCTTCCATCTGGGCGGCCGTCGGCTCGGGCTCGGGTTCTTCGGGAATCGGCGGCAGTAGCAGTTTGGACTTTAAAAACGCGAGCCATGCCGCCATCACCAAATAATCAGCCGCTATTTCGAGGCGCAGACGGCGCGCGGCCGCGATATACGCCAAATATTGCTCGGCAAGGGCTAGAATCGAAATGCGCGTCAAATCAAGCTTCTGATCGCGGGCTAGCGCCAAAAGCAAATCGATCGGCCCATCGAATGCACCAAGATTAAGCAATAGGGTGCCATCCTCGCGCACCGCCGTACGGCGCTCCGGATCGACTTGGAAATTGGGATCGGTCGGCTCGGTCATTCGACTATCCTGGCTTCCTTCTCATAATATCAACGCCTTGCCAGGTACTTTTTAGACTATGGTTTCGCATTAAGTTCGACGTCTTTGTATTTCTTGACAGCGCGAAGCTCGCTCGAAGACTCCGAACGACGCCTGTCTTATTGCTTGGATACATCATGCTTCCGCATGACGGAAGCATGACCTTATCCACAGATTGGGGCGCGCCAAATCTATGGCAGCCGCAAACTGTGCATGAGGGCTGTTGCGGCTTTATCGATCTTCAATGCGCCCAGTTCGACATGGCGAATCCCCGGAACATTCGCTGCCAAGGCCCGCAAAGCGTCGCGTTGCGCAACCGTTGCGACGATGCCTGAAAGCCGCGCGACGCCCGCATGGACGGTCACGCTGACCAGCGTTGCGCCGGCCCAATTTTCTTTGCCCATTTGCTTGCGGATCGCATCCAGTGCCGCGACATCGTCGAGCGCCTTTTGCGACGTCGCCGCTTTTGCAGTCTGGACAAACGCCGTCAAAATATCCGCGCGCGATACAAGGCCCACAACGCGCCCTTCGTCGAGGACCGGCACGCGCTTGATTTTATGGCGCTCCATCAACGCGACGACCGTGGCAAGCGGCGTCTGCGGATCGACGCTGACCACATTGCGCGACATGGCGTCTGAAACGAGCCGCCCGTGCGCGCGCGCATAGTCGCGCGCCATGTCCCGGTCGCGCGCCACAAGATTGAGCCACCACGAGCCTTTTTTACGCGATCCGAGTTCAGTCCGATGCACGAGATCGCCTTCGCTGCAGATCCCTACAAGCCGCTTTTTCGCATCGAGTACCACCAGCGCACTGACTTTGCGCTTGAGCATCAATTCGGCTGCGAGACGTACATTGACGCCCGGCGCCACCGTTGCGAGACGCGTGCTCATCACGTCACTCGCGACAAGATCTTTTTGTCCCATCGTTTCCTCCCGGAAAAAGTCCTTTTCATTCCGTCGGTGAATTGGGTCGAAAAATTTGCCGATTCAAGTGCCGGTCAGACAGGCTCTGCCTCGCGCCGAGCCATCATGGCTTTGAAGGCCGGGCGCGCGTGGCAGGTCGCGAGCCAAGCTTTGACGTTCGGTGCCGGGACGAACAATTCGGGCGCTGCCATCGCATAGCGGACGATTTCGGCAACGTTGATGTCTGCAACAGTAAAACGTCCGCCCACCAGGAAGCCGTCTTTCGCCAATGCGCCGTCGAGCACGGCAAACTGCGCTTTGAGCGTTTCGACTGCCGCATCCGCAACTTTAGGGTCGCGCTCGGCGGGGGGCTTGGCAACGCGATTGTACAAAATCTGGATGGTGTAAGGCTCCATCATCGTCGCCCCCCACAGCGTCCACATCGCCACTTGGCCTTCCTCCGCGATCGACGCCGGGGCGAGAGGCCCGCCATGTTTGCGCGCAAGATAGAGATTGATGGCAAGCGATTCAGCGAGCACAACCCCATCATCGTCGATCGCCGGAATGCCGCCCGCAGGATTCAGCTTCGCGAACGCGGGCGAGCGCGTATTGAATGGCGCGTCGGCGGCGAGCGGGTCTTTGACGCGGCTCGCCTGAACCACTGGCACCTGCTCGTAGGCGATGCCCATTTCGTCGCACAGCCAAACATTTCGCGTCGCACGCGAACGGTAGACACCGTAGATCTTGAGCATGTCGCTATTTCCTCGAGGGTTGGATCAGGCCGCCAGAAAGGCCTGCAATTGCGCAGCTGCCGCGTGCGGGTCGAAATCGGTCGATCGGCGCTCCTGACGCAACCGATTACCAGCAGCTACGCGCGCGGCCCCGGCCGCATCGAGCGCACGCGCTGCCGCAGCAATCTCCGCCATTTCGACGAAGTTTCCATTGCAATGCAGAACGACATCGCAGCCCGCAGCCAAGCTTCCTGTTGTGCGCGCCGCCATCGAACCCGCCAACGCCTGCATCGAAAGATCGTCCGACAGCAGCAAACCGTCAAAGCCGATATCGTGCCGAATCGTTTGTGCAATGATGGTTTTTGAAATCGTTGCGGGGTTTCCTGAATCCAAGGCTGTAAAGCGAATATGCGCGGTCATACCCCACGGAATGTCGCGGAGCGCCTTGAACGGCACAAAATCCGTTCGCTCGAGTTCGGCAAGCGACGCTTCGACGACGGGCAGTTCCAAATGGCTGTCGGCGTGGGCCCGGCCATGGCCGGGCAAATGTTTGACCACCGGCAAGACCCCGCCCGCCAACAGTCCGTCGGCCACCGCGCGCGCATAGAGCGCGATCGTGGCAGGCTCCGCACCGTACGCGCGATCGCCGATCACGTCGTGCGCCCCAGGAACCGGAACGTCCGCCACCGGCGCGCAATCGACATCGATTCCAAGATCAGACAACTCGGCAGCGATCCAGCGAAAATTCGTACGCACGGCATCGAGTGCCGCCGATTGACCCATTTTGGCGGCTTTATCGACAAAGGTCCGCGCTGGCGGCGCCTTGCGCCAATGCGGCGGTTTCAGGCGCGACACACGCCCGCCTTCCTGATCGATCAGCACGGGCGCGTCGCTTCTTCCCACGCAATCGCGCAGGCTTGCGACGAGTGCGCGTGTCGCGGCAGGCGTATCGATATTGCGCGCAAACAAGATAAAGCCAAGCGGATCGGCATCGCGAAAGAACCTGCGTTCGGTTTCCGAAAGGCTGGTTCCAGCGCAGCCAAAAATCGCGGCCATCGGGCTTCGTTCGTTGTTCATCGCACCACGTTGCATCCAACGCCGCGCGCGCGCAAGGTTTCGCATGCCGCGCGGGCTGCTTCGGGAATGGCGAACGGCCCGGCCTGCAGACGGATATAAATGCCACGCTCGCCAAGATCGGCCGCCGGAAAACTTGCGGTCAGTCCGCCCAGCACATCCGGATGCTGGCGCTGCAGGCGTGTCCATTCGCGCTGCGCGTCGGCTTCCGCGCGAAGCGATGCCAATTGGATGCGGGTTCCGCTTGCGGGGGCCGCCGCCAACGGCGCCGCAGCGCGCGGAATAGCGGCTTGTGCCACGACTGGCGGCGCTACGGAAGGCGGCGGTGTCGCGGCGGGCGCCTGGCGCACGGGCGCCGGTGTGGGTGCCACAACGGGGCTTGGCGCGGGTGATACAGGTTGCGGCGATGCGGGCGCTGGCGCCTGTGCGACGGGTGCAAGGCTGCGTGGCGGCGCGACAACAACGGCGTTTGGCGGGGGAACGACATCGGGCGTTGCAGGGATCGCCGCCACCGGTGCGGGCGGCGGTACCGGGCGCGGCAAGGGCGCTTCGGGGCCGGGCAACAAACGCTCGACCGGGCGGTTACTGGCTGTTGCCGGAACGCCCGGCTGACCGGCACCGGCCGACTGCTGGCCGACACGGTCGTAAATCTGCGTGTTTTGAAACGGAACCTCGATGCCGCCCGGCGCCTCGGGACGCAATTTTGTCGGCCGCGGATCCGCCCGCACGATCGGCACCGCCGAAGGTTCGAGCGCGCCGTCGCGATTTTGCACAAAATAATAGGCGATCAGACTGCCAAATCCGACCACTGCCGAAAAAACAAACGCAGCCCCCAGCAACCGGCCCCAACCGCGACCGGTTTTGGCAGCGCCATCGGCGGCAAAGCCGGGCCGGTCGTCGGCATTGAGAATCGGTTTTGAACCTTCGGGCAGCATCGCCTAGCGCAACTCCTCGGCAGGTCGGACACCCAGCAATTCTAGTCCCGATGCGACGGTCAATGCCATCGCACGCATGAGGGCTAGGCGCGCTGCCGTCAGCGCCACATTGTCGGGCACGACAAAACGCAAGGCCGTCTCTTGATTGCCGCGCGTCCATAGAGTGTGGAAGGCGGAGGCCAGGTCGTAAAGCCAAAATGCCACGCGGTGCGGTTCGCCCGCCTCGGCCGCAGATTCCAGCATGCGCGGATAGCCCGCCAGCAACCGAACAAGAGCGAGCTCCTCGTCCGAGGCCAGCAGATCCAGATTGGCTCTGGCGAGGGCAGCATCGGTAAAATCCGTACCCTCGAACGCGGCTGCCGCCTGGCGAAGGGCCGAACAATGGCGCGCGTGCGCGTACTGCACGTAGAAGACCGGGTTTTCTTTGGACTGCTCGCGCACTTTGGCATAGTCGAAATCCAGATGCTGGTCCTGCTTGCGCGTCAGCATCACGAAGCGCACGACGTCGGACCCCACCTCGTCCACCACGTCGCGCAGCGTAATGAACGTGCCCGACCGTTTCGACATTTTGACGGGTTCGCCCTTGTCCATCAAATTTACCATCTGACAGAGCTTTACCTCGAACGAGGCGCGGCCCTCGGACAGCGCCTTCACGGCCGCATCGACGCGCTTGACGTAGCCGCCATGATCCGCACCCCACACATCGACCAAGCGCGTGAAGCCGCGCCGATATTTGTCGAGATGGTAGGCCATGTCGGCGGCGAAATACGTCCAACTGCCGTCCGACTTGGCAAGCGGGCGATCGACATCGTCGCCGAATTCGGTGGCTTTGAACAAGAGTTGCGGGCGCGGTTCCCAATCGTCGGGCTTCATGCCTTTTGGCGGCTCCAGCACGCCCGTATAGACCAAGTCGCGCGTCTTAAGCCGCTCGATGGCTTCTTCGACCCGCCCCTTGCCGACAATGTCGTCGCGTTCGCTGGTGAAGACCGCATGCCTTACGCCCAACGCTGCCAAATCCGCGCGGATAAGGTCCATCATGGCAATGATCGTCGCTGCCTTGAAAACTTGGAGCCACTCGGCTTCGGGGGCTGTTTGAAATTTAGCGCCGTATTGTTCGGCAAGAGCAGCCCCCACAGGCTTCAAATACTCGCCCGGATAGAAGCCTTCCGGAATGGCGCCGATATTTTCGCCCAGCGCCTCGCGGTAACGCAGATGCGCCGAGCGCGCGAGCGTATCGACCTGGGCGCCGGCGTCGTTGATGTAGTATTCGCGCGTGACGACGTGGCCAGTCTTCGCCAGCAGCGACGCAAGTGCGTCGCCCACGACGGCCCCGCGGCAATGGCCGACATGCATCGGCCCCGTTGGGTTGGCGGACACGTACTCCACGTTGACGGCCTTGCCAGCCCCAATCCTGCTTTCGCCATACGCCGTGCCAAGCGCCAAGATCGCGCGGACCAAATCGCGCCACACGCCCGTTTTCAAGCGCAGATTGACGAACCCCGGCCCCGCGATCGATGTGGTCTCGACGCGCGGATCGGCGGCTAGCTTGGCGGCCAGCATCTCGGCGACGTCGCGCGGCTTCGTCCCCGCCCCTTTGGCCAGCACGAGGGCTGCATTGGTCGAAAGGTCGCCGTGCGCGGGATCGCGCGGCGGTTCGACTACCGCGCGCGCAAGATCGAGCCCCGCGGGCAGGCGCCCTTCGGCGACCAGGGCAGCCAAGGCATCGGAAAGGGCTGCGTGGAATTCAGCAAAAACGTTCATTCTATTCCCTCAACCAGACGGCGATATTCGCCCAGCGCAAAATTGTCCGTCATGCCCGCAATATAGTCCGCAACCGCGCGTGCTGCGCGCACGCCGGTTTTGTCGGAAGCGGCTTTGTGCCATTCGGGCGGCAGATGCTGGGGCTCGGCCAGCAGCCGCGCAAACAGCGCGCGTACGACGATGCGGGCATGGTCGGTCATTTTATTGACGCTGGGGTGGCGGTACATGCGTTTGAACAAAAAGGCTTTGACCGACACCATTTGGCTCTGCATTGCAGGCGAAAACGCGACCAGCGGGCGGCGCATCAAACGCACCGCATCGGCCGAGGCCGGCAGCTCGGCGTCGATATTTGCGCGCGTTTGGGCAAGCACGTCCGCCACCATGGCTCCGACCATGCGGCGTACCAATTCGCCCACCGCCCGTCCCCACTCGATATCGGGATGCTGCGCGCGGATTGCGGCCCAAATGGGGCCAGCCAATGCGACCGCGCCCAGATCGTCAACTGCGAACAACTTGGCCCGCAAACCGTCGTCGAGATCGTGGGCGTTGTAGGCAATGTCGTCGGCCAGCGCTGCAACCTGGGCTTCGGCGCCCGGATAACTGTGCAGTTCCAAATCGTGGTCGGCCGTGTATTCGGCGATCGCGGCCGGCAACTCGCCCAGCAGCGGACCATTGTGCTTGACCACGCCCTCGAGCGTTTCCCAGCTCAAATTGAGTCCGTCGAAGCCGATATGTCGGCGCTCCAGTTTGGCCAGCACGCGCAAGGTCTGTGCGTTGTGGTCGAAGCCGCCATAATCCGCCATAGCGGCATCGAGCGCTTCTTCGCCAGCATGGCCGAACGGGGTGTGGCCCAGATCGTGGGCGAGTGCGAGACACTCTGTCAGATCCTCGTCGAGCCCAAGCGCCCGCGCCAAGGTGCGCGCAATCTGCGCCACCTCCAACGAGTGCGTGAGGCGCGTGCGGTAATGGTCGCTCTCGTGCGCAACAAAGACCTGGGTCTTGTGCTTGAGACGCCGGAAAGCGGCCGAGTGAATAACGCGGTCGCGGTCGCGCTGGAACGCCGTGCGCAAAGCGCTGGCAGGTTCGGGCGTGCGGCGGCCGCGGCTCGCTGCCGGATCGCACGCAAAAACCGCTCGACCGCCGGAAAATCCAGGCGAATTCGACTCGATGTCAGGAGGGAGAGTCATTAAGGCGCAAACTAACGTCGGCCCTGCCCGGCCGCAATGTCGAATACCCCTAATTTAAGTGCCATTGACTTTTAGCGAGCGATTCTTAACTGTTAGGCACAATTAGGAGCACCTTTGATGTCCGAGACCGATCTTGCCGAAAAGCCCGCAGCGTTTGCGGTGACCGAGTCCGCCGCACGGCGCATCGCGTTCATCCTGTCGCAGGACGAGCACAAGGATATGATGCTCCGCATCTCGGTATCGGGCGGCGGGTGCTCGGGCTTTCAGTACGGTTTTACCTTCGACGACCGCGCGGCCAGCGGCGATTTGCTGGTCGAGCGCGAGGGCGCCAAGGTCTTGATCGACGAAACCTCGCTCGAACTGCTTGCAGGCGCCCAGATCGACTATGTCGAGGATATGATCGGCGCCTCGTTCCAGATCAAGAACCCGGTCGCCAAATCGTCGTGCGGCTGCGGCAATTCGTTTTCGGTCTAGCCGACGTTGAAAATCGCCACGTGGAACGTCAATTCGGTGCGCGCGCGCGTGCCGCATTTGACCGCGTGGCTTGCGCGTTTTGAGCCCGACATCGTGCTCCTGCAGGAACTGAAATGCACGGACGCCGATTTCCCGAAGATGGAAATCGAAGCGGCTGGCTACCGGGCGGCGTTCCAAGGCCAGAAAAGCTACAACGGCGTCGCCATCCTGGCACGCGAACCCATCGGCGACGTAACGATGGGTTTGCCCGGCGATCCCGACGACGCGCAAGCCCGCTATATCGAAGGCACTGTTTCGGGCGTGCGGGTCGCGTCGATCTATCTGCCGAATGGCAATCCCAATCCCGGTCCGAAATTCGACTACAAGCTCGGCTTTTTTGCACGCCTCGAAGCGCATGCGCTGAATCTGCTGGCAAGCGAACGCCCGGTCGTGCTCGGCGGCGACTACAATGTCTGCCCGACCGGATCGGACATGTGGGACGAAAAAGCCATGGCGGGGGACGCACTTGTCGATCCGCAGTCGCGAGCGGCATGGCGCCGACTGGTTCACCAGGGTTGGACCGACGCGCTGCGCTACAAACACCCAAGCTTGCGAATCTACAGCTACTGGGACTATTTCCGCGACCGCTTCACGCACGATCACGGTTTGCGCATCGACCATTTTCTGTTGTCGCCGCAAGCGGCCGACCGTTTTGTCGACGCCAACGTGGATCGCAGCCCGCGCTGCCAAGAGAAACCCTCCGACCATACGCCGGTCTGGGTTGAGCTCGCTGCCTAGACCGGCGAAGGCCTTTTTGCATCGACCAAACGCTTGCGAGAGAGAGCCTAGAACCGCGCTGCAGCCCGCCTATATTTTATAGGCAAGCCGCAACCCGCCCCAGTGGCGACCGCGAACGGAGATGGGGGCGGAGACGTCTTTCATCATCGCGAATTTGCCGTTGCCCATGTCGCGCCGGTAGGTCTGGACCAAAAAAGGCTGCGTGCTGCGACCGGCCGACAAGCCCACACGATCGTCGAAAATGCGCCGGTTGCGCGAGTTGGCCATGTTCCAGGCGGGGTCGCGGCCCTGGGGCTGCGAAAACTTGGCGTTGTGCGTGGGCAGATAGCCGTTGCGATCGACCGCCGCACAGAACACTACGCGCGGGTCGAACGCCAGCATGGGCTCTTGGATCGGCGCAAAAAGCCGGTCGGTGGCAGCAACAAATCGTGTTGTAACCTGCGGCGGATTGCTGCCTGCCACCGGCAGATAGGTTTCGTCGAACAGATCGCTTGTCGAAATTTCGCCGCTCTCGAGCGCCGCTTCGAGTGCGGCGACAATCTTGGCGGCAGTTTCTTTGGCGGCTTCGATAAAGGGTGTGTCGACCGTCTCCACGCCCGAGGCGGTCGTCGCGGCGATCAGACGTTCGGCCATGGTGACCAACCGGTCGATGCGTTCGCGCGTTCCATCGAGCGCCGTGTTCGACGCTTCGTTGCCGGCGGTCAAAATGCCCATCGATGCATCGACGCTTTGCGAGCGCGTATCGATATGCGCGACCGCTGTTGTGATCTGAGCAATCCGTTCCGACACCTCGCCGATATGCGTGCCGATCGTGCCGATGACGTCCGAGATCGAGGCCGCCCCCTGCTCCGCCGACCGCGCGCGCGCCAGCGAATTCTCCGATTGGCCGATCAGTTGGGCGGCTTGTTTGCTCAGGGTCTTGAGCGTCGCGTCGATCTGGCCCGTGGCCTCCGCTGTCTGGCGCGCCAAGGCTTTGACCTCCGACGCGACGACGGCAAAACCCTTGCCTGCCTCGCCCGCGCGCGCCGCTTCGATCGTCGCGTTGAGCGCCAAAAGATTGGTCTGGCGCGCGATCGCGTCGATGCCCTTGGCCACACGCCCGATATCGTCGAGCGCGGAACGCAAACCCGAAAGATCGGCTGCAAAACCGCGCGTGATCTCGACCAGAGCGCCGATCTCGCGAATGGCGCCATCGACCTGGGTGCGCGATTGCGACATCTCGCCTGTTACGCGTACGGCAAGTGTCCCTGCCTCCGCCGCCGCAGTCGCGACCTGATGGTTCGCAGCGCTGAGTTCGCTCGCCGATTTGCGCACATCGGTAAATTGCCCGACCTGCTTTTTGATATTGGCGGTTAGATCGTTGATGTAACCCGCAACATCGGCAATTTCGACCCCCAGAGTTCCAGCCTCCGCTGCAACCTCGCGCATCAGATTTATCGGCGCCTCGCCGGAATTCGAAAGTCGCATGCAGCGTCTCCTTCAGGGGACTTCAAGAAGCGTTAGCGGGAAAACGTAAAATATCCGTTAAACATCTAAAGGGAAAGAGCCATCGGCTTGAGGCGCAATCCGGGGCGCAGTTTTGTCCAATTCAATGCCGCCGGATCGGCCGGGTTTGGGCCAGGCGAAGCGACGACAAGTACCTCTTCGGCGATCGGCTGGAAATCGGCGCGAAAATGCACGGAGCTTTTGACCGCGACGATGCGCTCGCGCAAGGGTTCGACGCCCAAATGACGGAACATTTCCTGGTCGGCTGTCTGGACCTTCCGGCTGGCGAGCGCGAGCCGCACGCCATTCGCCTCAAGCAGGGCCGTCGCTCCCATATGCATGTGGGTACCGCCATAGAACGGTCCCGTACACATGAAATCGCCGTCCCCGACGCGCAGAACTTTGAAGTTGGCGATTACAGGGATCACGCCCGGCCATCCCGAAATCGCGCCGATCTTGAATTCGGCACTGTTTCCGGCACCGACCGCGTGCGCCATCTTCGCGGCGGCGGGGTCGATCAACATGCCGAGTACGGCGCCCTCGGGGCGTACGCGCAGCATGGCCGCCAATAGGCCCGTGGTATCGCCATTGCCGCCTGCACCCGGATTGTCTTGGGTATCGGCAAGCACGACGGGTTTGCCGCTGCGCCCGCCGCGTGCGACAGCACGCGACAATGCGTCTTCAGGCGAATAGATTTCAGCGACATAGTCGCGCTCGGCCGCTTCGACAGCCGCACGAAGTTTTTCGACAGCCGCCACCACAGTTGCGCGATTTGCTCCGAAGCCAAAAACCGACGGCCCGCAATCGCGAATATCGGCCGCAGGAAACCCCGTGCAATACGACAGAACCGTGCCCGTCCGCGCTTCGATCGCCGCGAGCAGCCGATAGAGCCCGACGCCGGGTTCGATCAGCGTGCATTGCGCCGTAATCGGGATCATGTAGGGAATCTGGCGAAACGTGCCGGCCAGCCGGTCGCCCGTACCGACGATATGCGCCAGCAGCGCAAACGCGCGCTTGCCGGTCTCGGCCATGTCGACATGCGGATATGTCCGGTAGGCTACGCACGCATCGAGCGTTTCGAGCATCGCTTGCGAAACGTTGGCATGCAAATCGAGCGACGCCACGATCGGCACGCGCGGCCCGACGACCTTGCGCACCCGCGCGACGACCTCGCCCTCTCCATCTTCAAGGCTCTCGGTTACCATCGCGCCGTGGAGGTCGAGATAGACCGCATCGACTGGTAAAGACCTAGCCAAATCGCCGCACAGAATACCGACGACATCTTCAAATATGTCGTCGGTTACTTGCGCGGATGGCGTGGCATTTGCGCAGATCAACGGCACAAGCGAATGTCCGGCCCCGATCGCGGCTTCGATAAACCCCGCGATCGGCACGTTCATGCCCGAAAAGGTTCGCGGAATATCGCGCCCGCGAACCATCGAGGGCCAACCGCCACCATCGACAAAAGCAGCGCGATCGGCCTTGGATGGCGCGAATGTATTGGTTTCGTGCTGGAACGTCGCGACCGCGATTCGCGCCATTTAAATATCCGCGTAGATGTGCGTCTCCTTGGTCGCGCCTGGATGCGTGACAGCGCCGTAAGCGGCACTGCCGACCGTTTGCACGTATTTCCACAACGAGCCCGACTGGTAGTCGTGCGCGCGCGGCTTCCAACTCGCGCGTCGCGTAGCAAGTTCGGCCTCGGAAACCTCCAGCGACAATGTGCCTGTCACAGCATCGATGGCGATCATGTCGCCATTTTTGACGAGGCCGATCGGACCGCCTGCCGCCGCCTCGGGGCAGACATGGCCGACGCAAAAACCGCGCGTGCCGCCCGAAAAACGCCCGTCTGTAATGAGCGCGATTTCTTCGCCCTTGCCCCAGCCATAGAGCGCTGCCGTCGTCGACAGCATTTCGCGCATGCCGGGTCCGCCCTTGGGACCTTCGTTGCGGATCACCATCACTTCGCCGTCGACGATTTCGCGCTTCAGCACGGCGGCGAGCGCTTCTTCCTCGCGTTCGAACACGCGCGCGGGTCCGCGGAACTGGAGCTTCTTGAGGCCCGCAACTTTCACAATGGCCCCTTCGGGCGCCAAATTGCCTTTGAGACCCACCACGCCGCCCGTCTTCGTCATTGCGTCCGCGACGCGATAGACGACCTTCTGGCCTTCGGGGAACACGACGTCCTTGAGGTTTTCCGCGATCGTCTTACCGGTCACGGTCATGCAGTCGCCGTGGAGCAGGCCCGCATCGAGCAACTCCTTCATCACGACCGGAATGCCGCCTACCGAATAGAGATCGACGGCCGTGTATTTTCCGCCCGGCATCAGATCGGCGATGTAGGGCGTGGAGCGGAAGATTTCGGCGACATCGCTCAGTTCGAACTTGATGCCGGCCTCGTGCGCCATCGCAGGCAAATGCAGCGCCGCGTTGGTGGATCCGCCGGTCGCCGCCACCACACGCGCGGCGTTCTGCAATGCTTTGAGCGTGACGATATCGCGCGGCCGGATATTGCGCCGAATGAGTTCGACGACCTGCTCGCCCGACGCCACGCACCAACGGTCGCGGCTTTCGTAAGGGGCTGGCGTGCCTGCGGAACCCGGCAGGGCCAAGCCGATCGCTTCGGAGACGCATGCCATCGTATTGGCCGTGAACTGGCCGCCGCACGATCCGCCGGTCGGCAAAGCGACCTGTTCCAAATGCTCGAGATCCGCATCCGACATTTTGCCGGCGGCATTGGCGCCGACACCTTCGAACACGTCGACGATCGTTACGTCCCGGCCCTTGAACTTGCCGGGCAAGATCGTGCCGCCATAGACAAACACCGACGGCACATTGAGACGAAGCATCGCCATCATCAGGCCGGGCAGCGTCTTGTCGCAGCCAGCGATGCCGACAAGCGCATCGTAGCAGTGCGCGCGCACCGAAAGCTCGACCGAGTCCGCGATCACTTCGCGGCTGGCGAGGGAGGAGTGCATCCCGGCATGGCCCATGGCGATGCCGTCGGTCACTGTGATCGTGGTAAATTCGCGCGGCGTGCCGCCTGCTGCCGCCACGCCCTTTTTAGCGGCCTGCGCTTGGCGCGACAAGGTGATGTTGCAAGGCGCCGCTTCGTTCCATGTCGTGACCACGCCAACCAGCGGTTGGGCGATCTGTTCTTTGGAGAGCCCCATCGCATAGAGCATCGCGCGGTGCGCGGCGCTAGTCGGGCCGACAGTGGTGTGACGGCTCGGCAGTTTGGATTTGTCGATCGGTTCGCTGGACATGGCTTCGTGTTTCCCTTGCAATGTTGCCGTAAATCTAACGCGAGCGCTTGCGACTTGTGTAGTGTTTTTCGGTTACCCCCGCTTTCCTTCGGCGGCCATGGCGGCCGCAAGCGTTCCAAGCAACGCAATCGCGGGCAATACCGCAAAGGCAGCCTGGTAGGCATCGGCATCGTAAAGGCGCGCGCCGTCGAGCAAAGTCCCGCGCCAATTGAGGTCGAGCAGCGCGCCGATCGCCGGTTGGAACAGCGCGCCAGACCCGACCACCCCGGTATTGACGATGCCGTAAACGGCGCCGCTCGCATCCGGCGGGTTGTGGTCGCGTGCCGCGCCGTAGGACAGGATCATGCTCGAAGCGAAGGCTCCATTGGCAAACAGCAAGGCGGCCAGCATGGCCGTCGCGAGCCCCGGCACGTACAGCAAGACCAGCAGCGTTGCGCTCATGGCGCCACCGCAGACGACCATGATGGCTTTGCGTCGTGCAAGACGGTCCGCCAATACGCCGATCAGCGGCGCGCCGATGCCCCAGCCCAAAAACATTGCCGATGCCAAGCTCGCGGCCGTTGCGCGGGAATACCCCTGCACGCTCTCGAGCCACGGCACAGCCCACAATCCTGCAAAAGCCAGCATGGTGCCGGTCATCGCCAGCCCGAACAGCATGTTGAGCCAAGTCTGCAAATTCGCTGCGGCAATGCGCAGGCCCTCCGTCAAACGCGGCCGCACCTTTGGTACGCGGGCCTTCGCCACATCCGGTACCGCCAAATACAGGGCCAGCGCCAAGCTTGCCCCCACCAAAGCGAGCGCACCAAGCGAAAGACGCCAGCCGAGCGCGGCTGCCAGCAGCGCCAGCGGCGCCTGGCCCAGCACGCCGCCCGCCATCCCACCCGCTTGCAGCAATCCCGTCAGCATCGCGAAACGCGCAGCCGGCAGCCACAAGGTTGCGACCGTCAAGGCGCCGATCCAGGAAAACGACGCGCCAAGCCCGATCATTGCGCGCCCCAGATAGGCAAACTCGATCGCTTGGGCCGTCGCAAAAATCAGCGCGCCCGTAGCCGAGACCGCGGCCGCGACGCTCATCAAACGGCGCGGCCCGAACCTGTCCATCAAAACGCCGACGGGGATCTGCATGCCCGCATAAGCGTAAAAATAGAATGCCGACAGACTGCCGAGCACCGCCCCGCCGACCGAGAATTCCGCCATCAGTTCGGAAACCAGGATCGAGGTCGAGACGCGTTGGACGAACTCGTGGCCAAAAAAACATGCTGCCAGCGCGAACGCCAGGTAACCGCGCCAACCCTTTGACATTGTCAGTATTCGACGCGATCGGGCTTGGCGAACCAAGCGGCAAACACGGCTTGCGCTTCGTCGGCCAGCAATCGTTCGGTCGGCAGATCGCGCGCATCCACCGGCTTCGCGACTTCAACGTAAAATGATTCGTCGTCGAAGCCGATTTTCGCGGCATCGATGCGGCTGGCGGCGTAGCACATGCGGCTTGCGCGCGACCACAGCACAGCGCCCAAGCACATCGGGCATGGCTCGCAGCTGGTGAATACGGTAGCACCCGAGAGATCGAACGTGCCAAGCGCACGGCACGCAGCGCGGATCGCTACCATTTCGGCGTGCGCGGTCGGATCGTTGGTCGCCACCACTTGGTTCCAGCCTTCGCCGACGATTTTGCCATCGCGCACGACGACGGCGCCAAAGGGTCCGCCCTCGCCCGCACGCATGTGCCGATCGGCGAGCGCTATCGCGCGGCGCATAAAATCCCCATCGCTCATTTGGCTTGCTTCGCCTGCAACACGCTTTGAATCTTTTGCGACAACTGGCTCGGCGAAAAGGGCTTCACCACGTAGGCATCGACGCCATTTTCGCGCGCCTGCACCACGAATTCGGGACTCGCTTTGCCGGTCAGCATGATGAAAGGCATGGTCGCCCATTTTCGGCGCACCGCTTTCAACAGCTGCAGTCCGGTCATTTCCGGCATGTTCCAATCCGAGACGATCAGATCGAAGCGCTGCATGTTGGCATTCAGAATGTCGAGAGCTTCGGCGCCGTCCCTTGCCGTGGAAACATACGGGATATGGAGCTGACGCAGCACGGTTTGCGCAATTTTGACGGCAAACGCGTCGTCTTCGACGAGCAGCACGGAAAGGTTGGAGAAAATCTGTTCGCTGGTTTGGCTTGGCTGCATGCACGTGCCCCGCAATGGCGCTCAATCGGTTGCCGCAAGATGGTCTGCATAACGTTTTTCGAGCGCGGCGATTCCCGCCTCGACCGTTGCTTGCAGATTATTGCAGATATGGCCCGCCGTGACAAAATCCCCGAACTCTCCGGCAAACTCCAGGTCGCGCGCCGCACGGAACGTGTGCGCCAATCCCATATTGGCCGCCGAACTTTTCAGCGAATGGGCCGCTCGGATCCATTCGATGTCGTTGGCAGCCGCACGCGCGCGGGCTATTGCCGCCGACAATTCGCGGGCATTATGCGCGTAGTCCGCAACCAGCGAAGCGACAATCTCGACGCCCATCTGGGACTCAAGATCCCCGATAACGCGCTCGTCGAGGATGTCCGCACAAGTATCCAAGCGCGCCTGCACGGTTGTCCCGGTGTCCGCGGTTTCGGCATCCGGCGCTGCCAGTGCTCCACTTGCGCGCGCGAGCGCGATTGCCAGCGCATCGGGCAAAATCGGTTTGGGGAGGTAGTCGTTCATGCCTGCTCGCAAGCAGGCTTCGATGTCAGACTGGAGCGCGCCCGCCGTGGCGGCGACGATCCAGACGGCATTTTGCGGACCGTCCAGGGCACGAATTGCTCGCGTCGCCTCAATGCCGTCCATTTCCGGCATGTGCATATCCATCAGCACCAAGTCGAACGAACCCGTCGCAACGGCCGCAACTGCCTCGCGCCCGTTTTGCGCCACTTCGCTCGTATGGCCGCTCAGTTTGAGCAGGCCTATTGCGACCTTCTGATTGATCGAGTTGTCCTCTGCAATCAACACACGCAATCGACGCGCAGCCAACTCGGCCGGCGCGTGCGCCGTAGATTTGGGTTCGACGCCGACCGGCAGGGTCAGTTCGAAACGGAACTCCGAACCTTTGCCTGGAACGCTCTCCAGGCCGATCTCGCCGCCCATTGCCTCGACCAGACGACGGCTGATCGCAAGCCCAAGGCCCGTGCCGCCAAAGCGACGCGAGATCGAGGAGTCGGCCTGCGCAAAACTTCCAAAAAGTTTGGATTTGGCGGCTTTGGAAATGCCGATCCCGGTATCGCGTACGCTGACACGCACGCGCGCATACGGCTCGTCCGGATTTGCCAGCGGCAACTGCCGTGCCTGTACGCTCACGCCGCCGCGCTCGGTGAACTTGACCGCATTGCCGATCAGATTGAGCAGCACCTGTCGTATGCGCCCCGGATCGCCGCGCAGATATGGCGCCATGGCAGGATCGATGTCGGCTGCGATCGAAATGCCTTTTTCGTTCGCTTTTGCCGCCATCAGCGCCACCGCATCGCCGATCGCCCGGCGCAGATCGAAGTCGATGCTCTCGACGTCGAGCTTTCCCGCTTCGAGTTTCGAATAGTCCAAAATGTCGTTAAGAATCTGGAGCAGCGACAATCCGCTATCGAGAATGAGGCGGGCATTGTCGTGCTGCTCTTGCGGCAGTTCGGCGCCCGACATCAGGCGGCTGAGCCCGATGATGCCGTTCATGGGCGTCCGAATTTCGTGGCTCATCATGGCCAAGAACTCGGACTTGGCCTTGGTCGCAAGCTCGGCGCGGTCGCGCGCGTCGCTGATCTCGAACATGGCCCGTTTGAACACCGCCATGGCGCGCGCCGTATCGCCCAATTCGTCGCGCCGGTTGGCATAGAGAATGTTGACGTCCGAATCGCCGCGCGCGATTTTGCGCATCTTGCGGTTCAGCACGTCGAGCGGCAGCACGATATTCCGCACCAGCAAAAACCCGACCCCGAACAGCGCGATCGCCGCAGCCGCCATTGCCGCGAGCACGCGTCTGCGCGCATCGGCGATCGTGTCCACCGCATTTTCGCGAAAGACGAAGCCCGCGTCAGCGGCGACTTGCGTCAAAATCTCCAGATCGTCGTGAATGCGATCGCCCGTGGCAAGCGACCCGCCTTGCATGCCGCCTGCAGCCACCCAAGCCGCCACGTCGCGACGAACCAGCGCCACGATATCAACGATTTCGGGCGCCGTGGCGCGCGCTATGACAATTTCCAAGTTTTGGTCGAAATCGGCTAAGGCTGCAGCGGTTTCCGCCGACGCATCGCCGCCCATTGCCATTGCTTCGTATTTTTTCCGTTCGATCGTCGAAAACTGGGTTTGCGCGAGGCGCGCGAAATTGATCGTCTGCAACGGTCCGTCGAACATCTGAACCGTCAGCAGGCCGAGCGTACCCGTCGCCCATGTCGCCATCAGCCCTGCGACAGCCGCAGCCAGAAGCGCTATCAGCAAGGCTGCAAAGAGCTTGAAGCGGATTGACACGCGGGCGGCGCCCTTCAGCCTAATGGACGACGATCTGCATCGTCATGCGGGGATGGATCCGGCACAGAACATTTATTGTGCCCGGACGGCGGAACGTTACCGAATTGCGCGTCCGCGGTCCTTGGCGGCCGACATCGAATTCGCCGCCCGGCGTCTCGGAGTAGACATTGTGGCCGAACGGGTCGTCGTTGACGAACGTGACCTGCCCTCCGGCACGGATGCGGACTTGCTGGACATCGAATGCGATTTCGCGCTGCACGACAACCGCTTCGTTGGCCGAGTTTTGCGCCAAAACGAACTGCGCGCCCGCAAAACTTGCGGCCGCTGCAAACACGCCAATCCAAAATCCACGCATGCTTGGTTCTCCCTGCTCTGCTTTATAGCAAAAGCACGCCTCCAAGCGGGACGCAAAATTCAATTCGCCTTGAGATCTAGAATGTTACGCTATTTCCAGAAGGGTTTGAGCGTACCGAAGCGCGACCAAATCTGCGGCAGTTCGTCCAGGTCCCGGCGGACGCGCGCGGCAATCCATCCCGTAACGATCCCGTCGGCGCGCAACACCAATGCGTGCGGCAGACTGTCCTGGCCGCGCGCGAGATCCGCCAGCAACGCCTTTGCGACCACCGCATCGTTGAGAGCGCCCAGATGGCTCTGGATATCCGCGAGAGCTGCCAGATAAGGTTTGACGGCCTTGCGCGCGAACAGGCTGCGGAAAAACTCGGACGCATAGCGCAGTTTTTTGCCGCGAATACGAAGCTCGTGCAGCTCCACTTCCTCCAGATCGTCGATCTGGTCGCCCAGCTTCACGACCTTCCGATGCAATTTTTTGAGCGTTGCGGTCGCAAAATCGCGCGCGGGAAGCGGACCCCAAGCGCCCATGCCTGCGTCCCAGCTGCCGCTTTCCCACCACGCTTCCACCTCGAGCAGCGCTACCGCCAAACGCTCAGACGCGAGAGTGCTGGCCATCTCGGCATAGGCGCGCTGGCGCGCCCCTTCGGCTGCCGCGACGACCCGCTCGAGCCCTGGTTCGTCCGCCAGATGTTCGGCAAGCGGTTTCATTAGCTCGCCGCCGAACACGTCCCAATCGCGCGCCGCCCCGCAAGCGCTGGCAATCCAGCGCAATTTCTCGGATGCCGCGCGCCGTTCGTCCTCCGGCAGCACGTCGCCAAAAGCAGACAAAGCCGAGCGCAACCGCCGCAGCGCCACGCGCAATTGATGAACGCCCTCGACGCCGGGTCGACTGCGAACAAGCGTCTCGTTCGCGCGCATGTGCGAAAAACAGCGTCGCCCGATTTCGCGGAACGCGTCGGATACGCTGAGCGTTGAATCCAACCCAGTATCGTCGCCGCGTGCGCTGCACGGCTCGGTCCCAAAGGCAGTGCCGTAGCCGCGCTCCGCCTTCGAGCGTGCTTCGACCTGGGCCGGTACCAGCGTCATGATGAGGCGCGCGAGCGCGTAAAGGTCGGCCGACGTGCCCGATTTCAGCTCCAGTTCGATCTCGCTGATCGGTACGTTGCCGCGCGGCGTTTCGATTGCGCCATGATCCAGCGCCAATTCGATTGCGCTGGTACCTTGGCGAATTTCAAGCGTACGACGCGTAAACCTTGTTGCGAACAGCGCCGTCAACTGGCGACGCAGTTTTTCTTTCGACAGCAGCTTGCGCGCACCTTTGTCGTCGATCTCGGCAAGCCAGTCGGGATCGATGACCGGCGTTTCGCCGACGACCGTACGCTCCCACTCGCAGCGCGCCAACGGCCCCAAGGTGGGGTGTCGCGCGGTCTTCAGCGTTTGTATGCGCCGACGACCGTCGCGACGCACACGCAGCGCCATCCCCGCCGTCTGCAAGCGCAGGTCGGGCGTGTCGAAATATGTCGTCACGAATGTTTTACGACGCACAGGGCCAACCGCCAGCGCCAACAGCGCCGGTGCTTTCAGCAGGGCGGCGAAAGATGCGGCGGGAACAGCGAGTTTGATCTCGATCTCCGCCTGTGAAACTGCCGTCGCCATGGTGCCGAACTGCTCGTTTTGACCGTTTGCACAAACCGTTGCGGACGTTATGCAGGCCCCCCTTGCGGCTGCAAGCCGCATTGCATGACGATTTTATGACAATACAAACGGTAGCTTCGCATTGTCCCTAAGTATCAAATACTAGCATCCGATTGATCACATTACATATCTGTGACGAACGGATACGACGCGCTATAGCGTACCCGTGAACGCCCCGCCATCAAGCACGATGTTCTGCCCCACGACGAACCCGGCGTGGGCGCTGCAAAGAAATGCGCAGGCTGCACCGAACTCTTCGATCGTGCCAAAACGTTCGGCAGGATTGGCCTTGCGACGTTCATCGCGCATCTCTTCGACCGAACGGCCAGCAGCTTTGGCGCCGACGGCAAAATTGGCGCGCAGACGGTCCGTTTCGAAGGGACCTGGCAGCAATCCATTGATCGTCACGTTGTGCTTGGCCACCTGGCGCGACAGTCCTGCGACAAAACCGGTCAACCCAGCCCGCGCCCCGTTCGACAAACCCAGATTTGCGATCGGGCTTTTGACGGCGGCCGACGTGATGTTGACGATGCGCCCGAATTTGCGATCGATCATGCGGTCGATCGTCGCGCGCATCAGCATGATCGGCGTGACCATGTTTGCCTCGACGGCTGCGTGCCAAATTTTTTCGTCCCAGGCGCGAAAATCGCCAGGCGGCGGGCCGCCTGCATTGTTGACCAGAATATCGGGATCGGGGCATGCCGCCAGCAGGGCCGCCCGGCCTTCATGGGTCGTCACGTCGAGCGCAAGGGTCGTGACCTTGACACCGAAATCGGCGCGAATTTCGGCCGCCGTGGCTTCGAGCGCCTCGGCGCCGCGCGCATTGATCACAAGTTCAACGCCTTCGGCGGCAAGCGCTCGCGCACACCCTTTGCCGAGGCCCTTCGATGCCGCGCACACAATCGCTTTGCGCCCTTTGATGCCTAAATCCATTGCCCTGCTCCCCTGCTGATTGTCTCGAAAACTATGTCTCAAATCCCAAGTCGCGCAGAACGTCGCGCGCCAGCGGAATCGTCGCCGGCCGTTTGGCGACCAAACTCGCTGTATCCAGGCGATGCGCAACTTGCGCCACCGCCGCGAGCGAGCGCTCGAGTCGCGCTGCAATGTAGCGCACCGTTTCGGGCGGTACCCGCATCTGGCGGTCGGCAAAGTGCTTGACCAAAACGGCCTCGACCAGAATTTCGTCGGGCGCAGCGATTTCGACGGTCGCTAGCGCTCTCAAGCGCGACGACAGATCGGCAAGCCCGATATTCCAGCGCGTAGGGGCCGTGCGTGCAGTCAACAGCATTTGGCCGCCGCGTTCGGCGACAAGATTGTAAAGATGCAGCCACGCGCGCTCGTCGGGCAGCGCGCGCTCGATGTCCTCGAGCACGATCGTTTTTGCACCGCCAAGTTGCTCCGGCAGATTTGCCGCGCTCAACGTTTCGGCTGCCAGCTTGCGGGCCGAACTGCGCAATTGCCACGTTGCAGCCAGATGCGACTTGCCGCATCCGGCCGCGCCCCACACAACCAGCCCCGGCGACGGCCAATTGGGCCACGCGTCGAGCCACGCGACCGCCGCCGCATTGGATTCGGCGACCAGAAAATCGCTGCGATCCAATGCCGGTCGGTGCGGCAGCAGCAACGCCAATTGCGCAATCGCACTCACGAATCCGGTCCGCTGTAGAGCGAGCTTGAAAGATACCGCTGCAAGCCGAAGCGGGCCAGCACGCCAACGGCCGCGGCAATCGGAATTGCCAGCAGCACGCCCGTAAATCCGAACAGCGCGCCGCCCGCGAAGATGGCCAGCAGCATCCAGACTGGATGCAAGCCGACGCGGTCGCCAACCAATTTGGGCGACACAAAATTACCCTCTATGAACTGGCCGACCAAAAACACGGCCAGCACGATGCCGACATCGATCATCGAGGAAAACTGGAAAAAGGCGATCGCAAGCCCCGTCGCCATGCCGACGAACATGCCGACATACGGGATGAAACTCAGCACGCCCGTGAGCAAGCCCACGAGCAATCCGTAGCTCAAACCCGCCAGCGTCAGCCCGGTGGCGTAGAATATCGCCAGGAACAGACAGACCAGAGCCTGGCCGCGCAAAAAGCCGGCCATGCGCGCGTCGATATCGCGCAGCAACCCGCGGATCGTTTCGGCGTGGTGGCGCGGCAACCACGAATCGACCGCCCTCTGCGCGTTGCTCCAGTCGCGAACGAGATAGAACACGACAACCGGCGTGATGAAAAACAGCGCCAACAGATTTACGACCGCCAATCCGCCGCTGATCACGCCGCCAATCGCCCGAATAAGCCACGCCGCCGACGCGCCCACCGCATCGCCTGCACCGCTCAATTGCTGCACATCCACATTGCCTACTTTTTCGAACAATTCGTCGAGATAGGGCCGCGCCATTTCGTAGCCGGTCTTGACGAGCACGGTCAGGCGTTCGGCCAAACCCACTAGCTGGGATTGCAAAATCGGCACCAGCAGCACGAGCACGACGGTCACGATCGTAAAAAACAAAATCGTCACGAGGGCCGCGCCGCCGACGCGCGGGATTCCCGCGCGTTCGAGCGCATCGACAAGCGGATCGATCAAATAGGCGACAATCAGCGCCACGACGAATGGCAGCAGCACCCCGCTCAGCACATATATTGCAATAAAAACAGCAGCGACAATCGCCGCCCAGACGAGCGGCCGTCCCCAGCCGGGCAGGTTCGAACCAGTGCTGGTCATGTCGTGTCTTCCCTTTCCGCCATTCGCCGCGTCCAACGCACAGTATAGGCAAGACCAGATGCGAAAGTCGTCGCCGCCGTCGCCGCAATAGCGTAGGGACGCAGCATATCGAAGTTAAGCCCTAGGCCAAGCTCCGCCAGAACCCCTGCCGCCAGCACGATCTGGAACGTCGTATTGAGCTTGCTGATCCACATTGGCTCGGCTTTGAATTCGCCCGCTATGGCCATCACGACCAGGGCTCCGCCGACAATCAAAAGATCGCGAAAAATGACCATGATCGCAAGCCATATGGGCAGATGGCCGGTAAAACTGAGCACCAAAAAGACGGAGACCAACAGCGCCTTGTCCGCCAGCGGATCGAGATAGGAGCCAAGTTCCGACACCCATGCGAACCGCTTGGCCAAAAACCCGTCGAGCGCGTCCGTAGCGCCAGCGGCGACAAACAGCCAAAATGCCCATTCGAACTCGCTCGCCAGCATCAGCCACACGGCTACCGGGACCGCCAGCAACCGCAACAGCGAGAGGATGTTCGGCAACGCGCTCAAGGGGCACGGTCGGTCAAGGACAGCGTGAACGCGCCGCCCTGTTCGGCGAGCGTCATGTCGCGCAAGGCGAGCGCGGTACGCAGCGCTTCCGTTGCCCCTTCGTGACGGATCTCGACGATTGCGCCGCCGCGTCCCAGGACCAGCAAATCGATCTGCCGAACGCTGGCAATTTCGGCCAAGCGGCGGCGCACGCGCACCCATTCGTCCAAATTGGCGACCGGAATGGCGACACGCAGCAGGCTCGTGGCCCCGCCTTGCGATGAGACTTCGGCTTTCCAGCGTTCTTCCACGATGGCGGCAGCGAGCCCTGCGAGGCGCGGCCAAGCAAGCTCCGCAGGTTCATTGGCGCTGACGCGCAAGGACGCGCTCCAGTCCGTGTCGGGAGCGGAGGCACCTTTGCGTACGAATTGCAGCTGCAACGCCGGTCCGCCGGCCGCATTTGCGTCGATCTCGGCCAGCACGACGATAACGCCCTGCGCATTGTGGCGCTGCGCGAGCTGCCGCAGTCGAGCCCTATCGAAACCCGCCGCCTGATCGGCCGCAACAAGCCCG
>CAMDLT010000035.1 GCA_945901855.1 Asaia bogorensis
TCGGAGCCCGCCACGACGCGTTCGCGCCCGACAATGTCGACGAAATTCTTGAGGCGCTGGGCGACGAGATCGGGATGCTCGATGAAATTCGTCGTGGTATCGACCGCTCCCGGCACCAGTATCTTGTCGTCGGGTATTTCAGCGGCACGATCGCGGAACACGGTCCATTCGTGGCCGTGCCTGGGATTGGCGGTTTCGAACAGGATGTAGCGGGCGGGCACGCGCATCAGCAGCGAAAATACTTTGGCCATGTCGATGTCGCAGGAATGCGGACCTTCGTAGTTGCCCCAGCAGATATGCAAGCGGATGCGTTCGCGCGGCAGGCCTTGCAGCGCATGTTCGAGCGCTTCGACATGCAAGGCGGCCACTTTCAGGAACGCATCGTCGTCGAGATGCGCAAACAGCATGTGGCGCGAAAGTGCCAGGTCGGGGCAGTCGAGCTGCAGATCGAGACCGGCCTCGAGAATCGTTGCGTATTCGGCGCGCATCGCCTCGGCCAAGGCTCCGAGATAGGCCTCGCGCGTTTTGTAGTAGATATTCTGCAAGAACAGCGAGATCACGCCGGGCGAAGCGGCGTTCATGAAGCCGCGCGCGACGCCGTGCGTGGCCATCGCGGCCTTGAGGGCTGCGATGTCCTTACCGAGTTCGCCCTGGCCTTTCGGCGCAACGGGGCCGATGCATTGCGGCCGGCTGTATTGCGGCGTACCGCCTTGCTTGGCCAAACGCTCGAGAAAGGTCGGGAACATTTTGAGGTCGGCGGGTGCGTTGCGCGGGCTGTCGCCACCGAAGCCCGTGTAGCGGTCCTTCACGTAGGTCGCGTAAGAGATTTTCGACGTCTCGCCGTCCGATACAATGTCGATGCCGACCGCCTTCTGGCGTTCGACGAGTTTTGCGACTGCAGCGACCATGCACGCATCGAACGCGGCCTGGTCGTATTCCTGCCCGCGTTCGCGCGCGAACAGAAAATCGACCACGTCCTGCGTGCGCGGCAGCGAGCCCACATGAGTTGCCAAAAGCGTCAAAGCGACCTCCCTCAAAGCAGCCGACCGGTCGCACCGGCCGGATCGTTCGTGTTCATCACGCGATAGAGCGACGCTTCGCCCGACATGGCGGGCACAAGCGAATGCGTAAGCCCCGGCGGGATCGCGGCCGTATCGCCGGGATTGAGTGTCGTTACCCCGTCCGACCATGCAAGGCGCCAATGCCCGCGCACCGGCATCAGAATCTCGTGGCGGTCGAGCGCGTAGGGTGTCTCGGCGAGCGAGCCGCGCGCGAGCAGATCGACCTCGAAGCCGGGCCGGTCGCGCAAGCGACCCTGTTCGCCGATCACCTTGCAGGGCTGGCGGTCGGCCAGCGCCACAAGATCCCAATAGCGCGCCACGTGACGCGGCACGACGTCGGCAGTCATAGGCTCGGGGATCGCCTGCAGCGCATCTGCGCCAAGCACCGGCATCGGGCCGACGCCATGCGGCAGCTGCTCGCCCCTTTTTGTGTCGTAGAGGCACCCATTGGCGCCGAGCACGAGGCCGTGTGCGCGCGCGTCTTCGATTACCTGCGGCGCCCAGACGACACTGCCGCCGGCATCGTCCCCGCCGAGGATCGCCATCACCATCGCATAGTCGGTACCGATATTCTCGAAGCCGCGAAAGATGCCGGTCGGGATGTTGAAAATGTCGCCAGGCTCGAGCACCACCTCGCCCGCGGTACCGTAGCGGCCCCAGAAAAAGCGCCAACGCCCAGTGAGCACGAAGAACACTTCAGCCGTAAGATGGTAGTGAAGCGAGTTGCGGCATCTGGGCGGCTGGCCGGCGGCTCCAATATTGAAGCCTGGCGTATCGCTTATATGCACATGCTGGTCGGGACTTTCCGACACGCCGCCGCCGATGATCGTGAAGTTTTCCTTTTGGTCCGAACCCGGCGTATGTGCGTCGATGAACGCGGTCTTACACGGTTTTAAATCGCCGTAGCGCACGATGCGCGCTTCCATCTGAGCGGGCGTCATGCCGCACCCGCGTGCAGCAGGATCTGCTTCCAGATCGCGACTTCGTCGTAGAGCGCGTATTCGCGCCGCAAACCAACACCGTCCGGCCCGTAGGGGCCGAACTCGGCATGCGCCATGCCCATCACATGCACGCGTGCACCGGTGGGAGCGCCAAAGGCGCCCCAACCGTCATGCGTGCCGTCCAGCGACCAGCGGATTGCCGCACGCGGCGGCAGCATGCCGCCTTCCATGCCGATGCGATGATGGATCGCGAACCTGGCCGACGGAAACGCCGCACGCAGCCCAAGCCAAAATTCGGCAACTGCTTCGCGGCCGATCGCCTGGCGGGCACCCGCATATTCGCCGACGACCGCGCGGTCGTAGCTTGCATGGATATGCGCGAAGTCGGCTGCCATGATGCGCGTCAATGTCTGCGCGTAGCGCTCGCCCCATTCATTGTCGTTGCCAGTACCTCGATAGAGGCCTTGCATGTCGTTCTCGGGCACGAAGGGCTTTGCGGCTTTGGCAGCCCCGCCCTCGCGCGCGATCAGCGTGCGCGCATAATCCTCCGGCAAAACCCCGAGCTGGCGCACGATACCGCCATAGTCGCGCACGAGCCATTCGTCGTAGATGACGTCGGCTTTGGCCGCACAGTCGGCGATCACGCGGATTGCGTAGCGCTTGCCCGTCGCAGGGCCGAACGCGCCGTCGTGAAGATGCGTGGCGGTCGTGAGGATGCGGTGCGAGGAGAGATAGCCGGCCTCGTCGTCGCCCGAAAAGATCACGTCCTCGCAGTAGAGCGCACGGTCCGGAAACTCGTGCAACGTCGCCATCGTCGCCGCGATGACGGCCTTGTTGCCGCGCCCAACACCCATGGGTGTGCGCACCGGAATGTCGGCCGCATAGGTGTGCTCGAGTGTCGCGATGCCGCGCTCTTCCCAGATCTCTTTGGTGACGCCCAGAATGTAGTCGGGCAGATCTTTCCAGCGCTGCGAGAAGTCCTTCATGGTGCGTATCCTTCGGGAATGCGGGCGGAGCGGCGCACGATCAGCGGTCCGTCTATGCGAATGCGGCGCGGCGTGCGATCGCCCTCGATCTGGTCCAGAATCGCATCGATCGTTGCGGTCACCATCGGTTCGACCGCTTGGCGAATCGTGGTGAGCGCGTAGGACGGCCACGCCGCCATCGGCACGTCGTCGTAGCCGACGATCGACACGTCTTCAGGGATGCGCAAACCGAGCTCGTGGCGCAGCGCATCGACGACCGCAAACGCCATATGGTCGTTGCCGACGAAGATCGCGTCGGGATGCGTAGGTCCCTTGAAGAGGTCGCGCGCGACGGCAGCCGCGCGCTTGCGCGAGTACTCGCCGTCCACCGTCGCGAACGGCGTGAGGCCGCGCGCGGCAAGTCCCGCCCGAAAGCCCGCCGCGCGGTCGCGGCCCGTCGAGGAGCCCTGCCAGCCCATGATATGCGCGATGCGTTTGTGGCCGCCGGCGGCAAGAAATTCGGCCGCACGCCTGCCGCCCGCGACATTGTCGCTGGTCACTTCGCTCAAGCGCAGATCGTCCTGGCCGCGATTGAACATCACGACCGGAATGCCGACCGCACTGCAGCGCGCGGCAAGGTCGTTGCTCATCGCAACCGAGGCCGTGATGATGCCATCGACCTGGTAGTCGAGCAATTCGGCCATCACTTCGGCGATCTTGTCGGTCGAGTTGCCGGCCATGAAGACGAGAATATGGTAGCCGCGATCCTGCAAGGCGCGCGACAGGAGCTCGAGCGCCATCGGATAGAACTGGTTTTCGAGATAGGCGACGACTACGCCGATGATGCGGCTGCGGCCCGTCATCATCGCGCGCGCGAGCACGTTTGGGCGGTAGCCGAGCTGCTCGGCCGCTTTGCGCACCTTCGCGGTCGTCTTGGCCGAAGCAGACGCACCCGGCGTGAACACGCGCGACACGGCCGATTGCGACACGCCCGCAAGCCGGGCAACCTCCACGGACGTGACCTTCTCGAAGCTGCCGCGACCGGTCATTCGGCCGTCCATCCGCCGTCGATAATGAAGTGCGTGCCCGTCATCAAGGCGGACGCGTCCGACGCCAGGAACACGATCGGCCCCATGAGGTCGGCCACTTCGCCGATGCGACCGAGCTTGATCTTCGACAGGATCCAGGCGCGCCGCTCGGGAATCGCCAGAGTTTTCTCGCCAAGCGGCGTGCGGATGAAGGTCGGGCACAGCGTGTTCACGCGGATGCCATGCGGGCCCCATTCGATCGCCATCGCCTTGGTCATGCCCTCAAGCGCATGTTTGTTGGCGCAATAAACGGCACGGTCGGGCCCGCCGACATGGCCCATCTGCGAAGACACATTGACGAGGCTGCCTTGCTTGCCAGCCGCGATCAGCCCTTGGGCGACCGCGCGCGTGAGGAAATAGGCCGCGCGCAAATTGAGCGCCATCGCCGCATCGTAGTCTTCCGGCGTCGTCTCAAGGGCCGGCGAATGGCGCGCTGTACCGGCTGCATTGACTAGAATGTCGAACGGGCCAGCGGCGCGCACAAAGGCGGCCGTCGCCTCGATGTCGGTGATGTCGAGCACCTGCGCGTGGGCAACGCCGCCTGCCTCGGCGATAGCCGCACGCGCGGCCTCAAGCTCGGCCGGGCGGCGCGCCAGCATCCATACATCGGCGCCTGCCGCCGCACATGCCGCTGCCGCCCCGAACCCAATGCCCGAGGAGGCGCCGGCCACGAGTGCTCGCCGCCCGTCGAGGCGGAAAGACGGTGTAACCGGCAGCTGCAAACGTTCGGCTACGGTCATTCGGCGGCGGCTCCGTAAGCGACGTTTTTGCGCCCGTAGCGGCGCACGCGGATATTGCACTGCTCGGCATGGCCGACAAAGCCTTCGAGCATGCACAGGCGCGAGCCGTATTCGCCGATGAGGCTCGCCGCTTCGTCGGTCGTCACGCGCTGGTAGCTGTGCGTCTTGAGAAATTTGCCGACCCAAAGGCCACCCGTATAACGGCCGGCCTTGCGCGTGGGCAGCGTGTGGTTGGTGCCGATGACTTTGTCGCCGTTGGCGACGTTGGTTCGCGCACCCAGGAACAGCGCTCCGTAGGAATGCATACGGGCCAAGAACCAATCGTCGCGGTCGGTCATGACCTGCACATGCTCGTAGGCCATTTGGTTGGCAACCTCGAGCATCTCGTCGTGCGTGTCGCACAGAATGATTTCGCCGTAGTCGCGCCAGCTTGCCGCCGCCGTATCGGCCGTCGGCAGGATCTTCAGCAGGCGCTCGACCTCGCGCAGCGTGTCGTTCGCAAGGGTGCGCGAGTTCGTGATGAGGCACGCTGGCGAATTGTAGCCGTGCTCGGCCTGGCCCAAGAGGTCGGTTGCGCACAATTCACCGTCCACGCTGTCGTCAGCGATCAGCATCGTTTCGGTCGGCCCCGCGAGCAGATCGATGCCCACGCGTCCGAAAAGCTGGCGCTTGGCTTCGGCCACATAGGCGTTGCCCGGCCCGACGATCATATCGACGGGGCGGATCGTCTCGGTGCCGAGCGCCATCGCCCCCACGGCCTGGATGCCGCCGAGCACGTAGATCTCGTGAGCACCGCCCAGATGCATGGCCGCGACGATCGCCGGATGCGGCTCGCCTTTGACCGGCGGGGCGGATGCGATGATCCGCGGCACGCCCGCGACCGACGCGGTGAGCACCGACATGTGCGCCGACGCAACCATCGGGAATTTGCCGCCCGGCACGTAGCAGCCGACCGACTGCACTGGGATCGTGCGATGGCCGAGGATCACGCCGGGCAGGGTTTCGACCTCGACGTCGGTGATGCTGGCGCGCTGGGCTTGCGCAAAGCGTCGGATCTGCGCCTGCGCGAAGCGGATGTCGTCCATATCGCGCGGGGCAACCTTGTTCATCGCAGCTTCGATCTGCGACGGCGTCAAGCGGAACGAGGAAGGCGCGTAGCCGTCGAACTTCTGCGCCAATTCGCGCACGGTTGCATCGCCGCCCGCCGCGATGTCGGCGAGGATCTTCTCGACCGAAGTACGAACCTTCGTGTCGTCCTCGGCGCGTTCGCTGTCCGGCTTGCCCGATTTGAGATGCACAATGGCCATTGGAATAACCTCTCGCGTGAGTTCAGGAGTGTACGGCAGCGCCGATGCGCCGGCCCGTCGCCGTATCGAAAAGATGGCAGATGCGCGCCGGCACGGAAGCGCTGAGCTTCGTGCCGATCGCGACCTCGAAATCCTTGGCGGCCTTGATCGCGACCAAAGCGCCGCCCGCCTGCAGCGTCACCATCGAGGAGTCGCCGAGCAGCTCCATCGAATAGACAGCGGCCGAGATTTCGCCCGATGCGGCGACGGCGGCGTCCTCCGCGCGGAAGCCGAGCGTGACCGGACCGTCGGCGACGCCGGCAAAGCCGTCGATCGCGACATTGTCGACCACAAAGCGGCCGCCTTGCAGCCGCCCCTCGATCAGGTTCATCGCCGGATTGCCGATGAAAGACGCAACGAAGATGTTGGCCGGCCGATCGTAGATGTCGCGCGGACTGCCGACCTGCTGGACGGCACCCTTGTTCATTACGACCACGCGATCAGCGAGCGTCATCGCTTCGATCTGGTCGTGCGTGACGTAGATCGTCGTCGTGCGCAGCTCGTGGTGCAGGTTCTTGATTTGCGCGCGCGTCGAGACGCGCAGCTTGGCATCGAGATTGGACAAGGGTTCGTCCATCAAGAAGACCTTGGGCTTGCGCACGATGGCGCGCGCAAGCGCCACGCGTTGGCGCTGGCCGCCCGAGAGGGCGGCGGGCTTGCGCGCGAGATAGTCGGCAAGCTCGACCGTGTTGGCGGCGCGCATCACGCGTTCGTGGTGCTCGGTTTCCGGCACGCCGCGCATCTTCAAGGGAAAGCGGATGTTTTCGTAGACCGTCATCGTGGGATAGAGACCGTAGGACTGGAACACCATCGCGATGTCGCGGTCCTTGGGATCGAGATCGTTGATACGCCTGTCGTCGATGAAGATGTCGCCGGCGCTGGCCTCTTCGAGGCCCGCGATCATGCGCATCGTCGTGGTCTTGCCGCAGCCCGAAGGGCCGAGCAGCACGAGGAACTCGCCGTCCGCAATGTCGAGATCGATCGTCTCGACCCCGACCGCTGTTCCCCAGCGTTTCGACAGACCTTTGAGGCGGATTTCGGCCATACCCTATCCCTTCACCGCACCGGCCGTGAGGCCGGAAACGATCTGGCGCTGGAAGAACATGATGAGCACAAACAAAGGTGCGGTGACCGATACGACCGAGGAAACGGCGAACATGACGTTACCTTCGGTCTGCGTCGTGCCGAGGAAGCTTGCGATCTTCGGCACCATGGTCTGATTGTCCTTCGAGAGCAGCATCGCAGTCACGACGAAATCGTTGTAGGCGAGCAGGAACGAGAACAGCCCCGTCGTGATCACGCCCGGCCACATGACTGGAATGATCACGTGGCGGAAGGCCTGGAACGGCGTGCAGCCGTCCATGCGCGCGCTCTCGTCGAGATCGCGTGGGATGTTCTTGAAAAAGGCGGTCAGCATCCACAGCGTGAAGGGCTGGTTGATCGCCACGAGCACGAAGATCGCCGTCGGTAGATGGCCCCAGAGGTTCCAGCGATAGAACGGCAAGAGATAACCCGACACGAGCGTGATCGGCGGCATTGCGCGAAACACGAGGGCCGCCAGCAAGAGCCAGAATGCGTAGCGGTAGGTCGAGCGGCTCAGCGCATAGCCGCCGAGCGTGCCGAAGGTCAGCGAGATCACGACGACGGCGACCGTTACGACAAACGAATTGAGCGTGGCGCGCCAGAAGGCCTCTTTGATCCATGCGCCCTCGTAGCCCGCACCCGTGAAAGCACTGCCGTATTCGGCGAGCGTGAGCGGCCCTGTGAGCGCATGCGTCCAGTCGGCTTTGGAGAAGAAGTCGCCCTCGACCTTGAAGCTGCCCCACAGCGTCCATGCAAACGGAAAGGTCGCCACCACGAGCCACAGCAGCAGCAAGGCCCCGAAGACGAGGCTCAAGATTGGCGGCAGTTTCTGCGCGCGCACGCCCATCTTTACCCCTCACGCCTTTCCGAATTGGCGCCAAGTGCGCACGAGCACCGGCGAGAGCAGCACAAGCACGCCCAGGATCGTCAGCACGGACGTCGCGGCGGCCGAGGAGAGCAGCCGCGTTTCGCCGCTGAGATCGGCATAGATGAAATAGGACAAAGACTGCGCGTGCGCACCCGCATTGAAGCTCACGATCGGTTCGAAGACGCGGAAATTGTCCATGATCTTGATGAGCGCCATGAACACGGTGAGCGGCAAGAGATGCGGCAGCACCACGTAGCGAATGCGGCTCCAGCGGCTCGCCCCGTCGATCATCGCGCTCTCAAGCGTGTCCTGCGGCACAGTCTGCAGGCCCGCATAGTAAATCACGAACGCGAACGGGGCCGTCGACCAGATGCCGTAGACGATCAGCATGATCCAGGTGAGCGCACTCGACGCCTTCAGCGACAGATTCGGATTCTCGGCGAGCCAGATCATCGCCGTACCGATGATGCCGCGCGAATCAACCATCCAGAATAAGATGAGCGCGCCGATGAGCGGGGTGACGATCATCGGCAGTAGCGACACAAAAATGGCTGGCCCGCGCAGCAGCCGCGGGAGTGCATCGACGCCGAGGGCCACGAAGAAGCCCAGCAGGATCGACAGCGGGGTTACGAGCGCCATGTAGGTGAGCGTGAAGGCAAGGGCGCGGTAGAAGGGCAGATTGAGCAGGCGGCGCATGAAGTCGCCCGGACCGGCCGATTGCGCGAACAGAAGTGCGATGCCTTCGGCCGCCAGATGCGAACGGTCGAGATAGATGTCGAGCCCGACGAAGCGGCCCAAGGGTTGCGCTTCGCGCAAGGCTTGAGTCGCCGCCTGGTCGATCGTCGTCGATTTCGTGCACGCAAACGGCGTGCAGTTTTCGACCTCGACGATGACCTGGCGATGCGGCGCGTAGAGCGACTGCATGACGACCGACACGATCGGCAGCGCGATGAACAGGAACATCGCGGTGGCCGTCGGCAGGAAGAATTGCAGGAACGTCTTGTGCTTCATAGGCCGGACTCCGACCAGGGTCGTTGCGGCAGCACGATGCCGCGTCGGCGCGCATGGTCGAGCGCGCAGACGCGGGCCATTTCGAGTGTCAGCGCAGGAAGCCCTTTTCCCGGGCCGCCGTGCGGTAGGCGGCTTCGATATCCGCGAGCGTGGTCGCGGCATCCTTGCGGCCCGCGAGGAAAGGCGCCAGACCATCGCCCAAGGCCGAGTGCATCAAGCCCATATAAGGCAGCATCGGATAGGGCTTGGCACCCAGCGCCATCGTATCCATCACGCCCTTGTTGACCGGTGCTGGCTTGTAGCCGTTGATGATCCACACGGCTTGGCCCATCGTTTCGGGCGTCAGGATCACAGGCGACACGCCGTTCTTGAGGGCGACGAACGTCGCGCGCGCATCGTCCTCGGAGATGTTCTTGGCGACCGTCCAGCCGTCCCACCACAAGGTCGTGGCCGGAATGTTGCCGCCGCCGACCGTCATGGGTGCGCCCACCGCCGTGTTCGCGGCAATGGTCGGGTTGTTGCCGGGACCTTCCATCAGTACGCCGGTGCGCGAGCCCCACATGTTCATGAGCGCCACGTTGCCCGCCCGCCATTCCGCACTCGTGGCGTTCGAATCGTGCGTGAGGAAGTCAGGATTCATGTAGGCGCTGAGCGCCTTCATCATCTCGAGCGTGGCGACGCCGCGCGGATTGTTGAGCGCGGGCTCCGCACTGCCGGGGCGGAAAAACTCGCCGCCATGGCCGATATACATGTTCACGAATTCCTGGCCAAGATTGAACCCGGCCTGATAGGCCCCACCCACGGGATTGCGCATGATGCCGCGCTCGCGGATGATTTTGGCGGCAGCCAGCAATTCTTCGTAGGTCTTGGGCGGCTGCACGCCGATCTGCTGGAGCACGTCCTTGCGATAGACGAGATGCTGCGAATTCGCCATGAACGCGACCGCCATCACGCGCCCATTGACCGTGATGAGCTGGTTCTTCGGAATGTCCTGACCGTGGGCGGCAACGAGCGCGTCGAGCGGTCGGATCACGTCGTCGTTGAGCAGGGCCACGATCGACGAGGTCGCGACGATGGCTGACGTGTATTCGGCCGGGTTGCCCTGCATGCCCGGCAGATTGATGCGCTGGTGGTTCGCGGTTAGGTTCGAGCGCACGGTGAGGCCGCCCGTGGCACACTTGGCCGCGTTGGCGGCAACCGTTTGGATCGCCGGAAACTCGTTGCCGACGATGTTCACGCGCCCGGTCGTGATGCCGCAATTGGCGTTCGCAACGCCTGCGAACGACAGAGCTGCGGCGAATGAAAGAGCTGCGATCGATTTATGGTCCATGGGACGCCCCCTTCTTGCTGTTAGATTTTGCGCGTTCGTTGGCCGAAACATCGTTGTTAGAAAAAATGCTCCCATTTTTTGCAAGCGTATGCAAGAAAATCTTGAATGCACGCCCGAAGGCGCCGAAAGTGGCGCTGAACAAAAGCTTCGAGGAAACGCCGCGATGCAAGCCGACTTCGACCCGACAGCACCGATCGCGGCACCAGTCCGCGCGGCACTCTACGGCCAACTGCAAGCGCTGGCCGAAGCCGCCCCTGCCAACCTCGGCCAGCGTCTGGCGGCCTTCGCGCACAAAGATGCCGCGTGGCGGGTGGCACACCCAATCGATGCGGTTTCGGGCCTCGCAGCGATCGAGGCCAAGGTCTATGCGCCGCTCAAAGCGGCCCTACCCGACCTCGAACGCCGCGACGTCATCTTCGTGGGCGGCACCTATGGCGGGCATGCGCTGATCGCGTGCTTGGGCAGCTATTGTGGCACCATGCGCGGCGATTGGCTCGGCATCCCGGCCACGGGCAAGACGCTCAATCTGCGCTACGGCGAGGTCTATCGCCTCGACGCAAACGGCCGCATCGTCGAAGCAAGCCTGCTGTGGGACGTGCTCGACGTCATGCGCCAAGCAGGCGTGTGGCCGCTCGGGCCTGCGCTTGGCAATGTCGAGATGTGGCCGATGCCGCTCACGGCCGACGGCATCAGGCTCGCCCCCGCCGACGGCGCGCAGTCCGCCGCCAGCATCGCTCAGACGCTCGCCATGCACCGCACGCTCTACGAACACGACGACCGCGCCAATCTTTCGCGCGAAAGCCTGATCGCTATGCCGCAACGTCTGCATTGGCATCCCAAAATGATGTGGTACGGCCCGGCCGGGATCGGCGCTACGCGCGGGCTCGACGGGTTTGTCGACGGCCATCAATTGCCGTTCCGCATCGCCTTCCATCGCCCGCAAGGCACGTTCGAAGAAGTGACGGCCGAACGCGCGCGCCATGGCGTGGGCCACTATATCCGTATCGGCGACGGGCCCTATTCGGTGACGGGCGGCTGGCCGTCGGTCTATGCGCTGCACAAAGGCGGCGGGTTCTGCGGCCTACCGCCGACGGGCCGGCCCGTTTTCATGCGCGTCATGGATTTCTACCTGCACCACGAGGGCCTCATCCGCGAAAACTGGATCCCGCTCGACATGCTGGACCTGCTCAAGCAGATTGGTTTCGACGCTTTGGCACGCATGCGCGAAATTCTGCTCAAGGGCTGCTAGCGACACGCGAAAACGAGGTGAATAGACCAATCGCCGCCTTGTCAAAGCGCCGGGTCGGCATATAACCTGTGGTCATATTTCAGTCGCAGTGTCCGTCGTCAGAACAATCGGGACTCATTGAGGCGGCTGTTAACGGAGGCTTCGGCGCATCTGGGTTTGCATTTTTGGCAGTGCCTTGCGGGTGCAGCAAGCGGCGGTGCTCGATGGTCTTTCGCTTGATCGCTTCTCTCCTTTCCAGAATGGCCTGCCCGCCCAGCGCGAAGGTTTATTACCGCCGCGCCTAAGTGCGGCGAACCCTCGCAGCGATCCTCCAGATAGAAGTCGCATACGTGTTGGAAGCAAAAGGGATTAATGGGATGCCCTAAACTTCGTGGACTCCAAGTTCACGAAGAAAAATGTCCTTCGCCCGGCGAAACAAAGAGGGCCGCTGCTCTCGGTCCAAAGGTTCTCATCTATGTCCACTACGGCACCCCAGCGCGGATGAAAATGAGAACTAATTTGGTCCTGGCGGTCTTCATGTCGGCAAAATTGGTTCCATGAAGGCGCGCCCATTTGACCTCAGTTGTTGCCGTTCAGCGGATGGCGTCTCGTTGGTTGCACCCTGGTTCCTTTCGCAGTAACGATGATCTAAAAACTCTCCGTTGCGCAAACTGCTCAACCTGTCATACGAGCACTTGCAGCAAAAAATTGTTTCAACTTACGCTGCGCCTTGATCGCGGTCAGACAATGACCGTTTAGGTCAGGAGTACGCATCAAGAGAAATTTGCATGTATCCGTCGTCAGAATCATCAAGGCGATTCGCGTCGCGTCAACTTTGTCAACGCTTCCAATACATGCTTCCTGTCTTTCGACGCCAACGGCGCCAGCTTTAAGAGTTCGAGGAACCAGAGGCCTGTCACAGCTAGTTCGATAATCGCAGCAGTCTCGAATCCAATTCGGTCCTCCCTCATTTCTTCGAACTGTCGATGGACAGCAGCACGCACCGGCGCTAGTCGGTCCAAATCCGTGGCTACGGCAGCCAGTAGCGCAGCGCCGATCTTGTCATCGCCAGGATTTTGCCGGGCGAGCTGTGAAATTGCAGCACGTGCAGCGGCGCCTGGCGCCATCGGCTCGTGGGCTGCTTTCAAACTCTCCTCTTCGGTCTGAGACCGCTGGAGATAGCGCGCGATCATGCCGTCAATCAGGGCTTCCTTATTGGGAAAGTGATAGAGCAGCCCACCTTTGCTGATTCCTGCCTGCTTGTAGACAGCATCGAGGGTCAAGGCCTGAGCGCCTTGCGAGATCACGACTTCTTCTGCCGCCGTAAGCAAGTTGTCGCGCGTACTTCCTGTAGAAACTCCCTCCGTCTTTCGAGGCCGGCCCCTCTTGGCGCTTGAACTCATGTGCATGCTCTCCCCTTTGCAGACCACTTGACGTTTGAGCCTCTCTATATTATTTAAACCGTCCAGACGGTATAAATAAGGAAACATGAGAGGGCAATGACCATACACAAAGTTCGATCTCGGGCAGCCATCGCCGCTTGTGCCGGTTTTTCCATCTTCGCAACTTCCTTGCTCGGTGGCTGCGCGACCCAGCGCACCACCCGGCCGGGGTTCATTGACGACTACGCAGGCCTAACGCCAGCGTCCACCGAGGTCGAATTGGGCGTCGGTCGGATCAAGGCCCAGCGGCCCGTCGCCCGCATGCTTGCGCACCATGACAGTGTCCTTGTGGAACCCGTCGTCGCCAAAGCCAACGACCTTGACGCTGATCAGATCGGTACGCTTGCCGTCGCGTTGTCCCAAGCCCTTTCCGTCGAACTGGGCGAACAAGGGACTCTTGTGGACAGGCCTGAACCGACCGCGCTGCGCGTTCGCGTTGCCGTAACCGACGTGCCCCAGGCTTCCTCGCCGCCGAATACGCCAACGATCGCTCTCGTCCGCTCAATGTCGAACGGTGGGGGCGCCGACGAAGCCCACATCCTGGACCACCAATCGGGTCGGGGGCTTGCAGCCTTGATTTGGGCCGATCAGCGGCGATTTTCGGAGGTAACCGGCCTCCACAGAGCCACCGGGCATGCGCGCAGCCTGATGCCAGGCTGCGCGGCCGTTGTCGCCAATTTGATCGCACGACAATGAAAACGAGCGATAGGCGCCTTTCCAATAAATCCGGAGATAGACTGTGATACGCCGAAGCGCGATCCCTCTTTATGCCAGCATGGCAACTGCCGCCCTGAGCGCCATGGCCGCCGGCATTATGGTCACGGCCTTGCCTTGGTTCTATCTTTCGTCGGGAGGGAGTCCGGCATGGGCTGGCGTTATGGCTGCCGCTCTTCACTTCCCAGTCGCGATTGGCTTGGCTTTGGGAGGCCGAGTGTCCGATCGCGTCGGCCCCCGACGCACACTCATCGTCACTGACGTTGCCGGGCTTCTTCTTATTGTGGCCGGATTGTCGAGCTTGGAATTGAGTCTCGGCGTCCCTTGGCTTGTCCTTGGGCTTATCGCAGTTGCCAATCTTCTTTCGGCCCCCGGAAACATCGCTCAGTCCTCGCGCGTGCCTGAATTGGCGCGCTTGGCCCGGATGCCCCTCGAACGCGCCAACGGGCTGCAAGAGATCCTCGTCCAAGCCGCACAAGTCCTCGGTCCCGCAACCGGCGTCTTGCTGGTTGAAGCGGGCGGTCTAAACGCCGCGCTGACGACGGCGGCCGTCCTGTCCCTCGTCATCCTCATTCTCGATGGCGCCCTCTTTCCCGGTTTTGGTCGGCGTGTTCCATCGCCCTCAAAAAATGTCCCGGCGAACGCATTCCTCCTGATTCTGAGAGATCGATTCCTGCGCACGGTCGTCGTCATCGGCGTTTTCCTCGTTGCCGTCTTCAACAGTGTGGACGAGGTCATAGCACCGAATCTCGCGCTCGAATCGGGTGTGGGAGGTAGCGCACTTGCATGGTTTCTCTTCGCCAGTGGTGCAAGTGCGCTCGTCTCCGCCTTCGCCTTCACCTACGTCGGCCACCGGGTTCCGCCGATGACCGTATTCATTTCAGGAGTCTGGGTGACGGCAAGCGGCTTCGTTGCTTTCGCAATGTTGCCGACCGAAATTGCCTTCGTGTTTGCGCCCTTCCTGATCGGGGCAGGGGTTGGTCCTCTCTGGCCCATCGTCATCACCTGGATTCAGCGAACTGTTCCGCTGAGCCTGCGGGGTGAAACGATCGGCGTGCTCAGCGGGTCGGTTCTCCTGGCTCAGCCAGCCGCCGCTCTGATCGCGGGGCCCGCCGTCGCGCACCTCGGCCTCGATTTCCTCCTCATCGGAACGGCGTTTCTTGTACTCGCCGCAGCCGCATTGACGAATGTGCTCCTGCGCCCGATCGCCGATGCCGTCCCAGGAAAGGCGAACAAGCCATCATGAAGCTCCCAAATCTTGTAATTTGTGCTCTCGTGCCGCTGATCGCGATCGGCTGTAAAGACGAGGAGAGTGCAGCCACGCCGCCTCCGGCGAGGCCTGTCCTTGTCATGGAGGTATCGGCACCGCTACGGGCGACACAACGACAGATCGGCGGAATTGTTCGGGCGACCGATCGCGCAGACCTCGCGTTTCGCAATCCGGGGCGCGTCGTCGAGATTGCCGTCGATATAGGCGACCGCGTACGGCAGGGCAGCGTGCTCGCGCGCCTCGATCCCACGATACCGCGACTGCGACAGCAACAAGCAGCGGCCGCAGTCAGCCGCGTCGAAGCGAGCCTCGACGAACGCCGCCGACGTCTTGATGTGCAGCAACGACTTTACAGCTCGCGATACACAAGTCTGCAGTCCTTGCGGGCAGCCGAGCTTGAAGTCGCAACGGGGGAGGCCGAACTCCGCGATGCCCAGGCCGCCCTCGCGCTCGCGGCGCGCGATGTGACCGACAGCACGTTGGTCGCCCCCCACGACGGCGTCGTTGCCGCGCGCGAAGTTGAGCGCAATGCCGAGGTGGCTGCCGGCCAGATCGTCTTGCGTATCGACGGGACCGGTCCGCTTGAAGTTGCCTCCAACCTGCCGAGTAATCTGATCGAGCGTGTCGGCGTCGGAAGCCGCGTCGGCGTGTCGATAGCGGCCGTGCCGTCGCCCATCGCCGGAACGGTCAGCCGCATCGGCGGCCGCGGCGAATCCGGTCTCACGTTTCCGATCGTCGTCGCCCTGACCGCAGAAACAAGGGGATTTGGCGTACGACCAGGTATGGTCGCCGACCTCCTGTTTAGTGGAGACGAAACCGGCGGCCTCGTCGTTCCGCCCGCCGCTGTCGTGCCCGACATCGTGGCAGGGCAGGGGCACGTCTTCGTGCTTGCCTCTGATGGGCGTTCGGTTAGTCGCCGACTTATCACCGTCAGCGGCGTCGGCGACGATGGAATACGCGTTCGCGCAGGATTGAGCGTCGGCGAAAACATTGTCGCGGTCGGTGCTGCTTTTCTTTCGGACGGCGCCTCCGTCCGTCCATTGGCGGCGAGGTAGTCGGCAATGAAGCTTGTTGCGTACGCCCTCCAACGAAGCCGTTTCACGCTTGCGGTGACGGCATTTCTCGTCCTTGGCGGTCTCTTTCTCTATCCGTCGTTTCCCGCTCAGGAAGAGCCGACGATTCCCGCGAACGAGGCGGCGATAAGGGTCCTTCATCCGGCTTTCGATCCGCAAAGGATGGATGAACTCGTCGTCCGCCCAATCGAGCGTGCGCTTCGCGAGATGCGGGAGACGAAGAACATCACATCGACTATCCGGCCTGGATTTGCGCAAGTTCGCTTTCAGATTCAGGACGGCACGCCCGACTACGATATGGCGTGGCAGCGGCTTCGCGAAAAGATCGCCGATGTGCGCCGCGACCTTCCGTATGGCGTTGTCGGCCCCTTTGTCGACGATGATTTCGGTCGGGTCGCGGTCGCGACGATTGCCATGACGGCGCCTGGCTACGATTGGCGGCAAATTCGTGAGCAGGCGTTTCTGTTTCGGGATCGCCTTTCGGCGATCCCGGGTGCCGAGCGGGTGGGCATTCATGGGCTTGTCGCGGAACGCATCCGCATTGAATTGAAACCAACGACCGTCAGCCGCCTTGGCCTCTCCGCCGACGCGATTACCGGCATCCTTCAGCAGCAGAACGTCATCCTGCCGGGAGGGCGGATCAATGTTGGATCTATCGAAGCGACTCTCGAGCCGCGCGGCGCCTTCTTGTCCATTGGCGATATTGCCGATCTTCGCTTGGGGTTGGCGTCCGGCGCCACCGTTCGGCTCGGCGACCTTTCGAACGTCGTTCGAGGACCGATCGAGCCGCTCGAAACTGCGGCCTTTCACAATGGCGAGCGAGCCGTCGTTCTGGCAGTTTCCATGACGGCGGGGCGAAATGTCGTCGCGTTCACGGACGATCTGCGCGGGCGTTTGTCCCAATTCGAAGCGCTGCTTCCAGTCGGCTTCAGTTTGGCTCTGGTCACGGACCAGGGAGCCGTAACGGATCACGTGATCCAAGGGATGGTGGAAAATCTGTTTCTCACGGTGGCGGTTGTTCTGATCGTTACCGTGGTCGCCCTTGGTTTTCGGGGTGGGGCCATCGTCGGTGCTGCCGTGCCTGTGACCATGCTGGCCGCCTTGATCGGACTCAGTGTCTTCAACATCGAGCTCAACATCGTCAGCACGGCCGCTTTCATCATCGCGCTCGGAATTCTGGTCGATAATGCCAATGTCGTCGTCGACGAAATGGCGCGCAGATCCGCCGCCGGAGAGGACCTCCAACACGCCGCCGTTGAATCTGCCTCCAAGCTGGCTGGACCGCTGCTTATCGCCACACTGACCACCATTGTTGCCTTCTCCCCTCCGCTCTTCACCGATAATCAGGCTGCGACCTATATGAAGGTGCTGACAGCGGTGATGACCATCACGCTTTTTGTTTCGTGGGTTGTTGCCATCACTGCGGTTCCCTTGATCGCACGTTTTGCGCTTCGACAAGGGAGCAGCGAAACACCGTCCTCGCCTGGCCGCCTTGCCGTTCTTGGTTTCCGGTTTTTTGAGGCGGTCATCGCCGCACCGGGGAGGACGCTGCTTGCTCTCGTGCTTCTCTTTGCAGCGTCGATTGCCCTGTCTCCGCTGATTCCGACTAGCTTCCTTCCGGCGTCGGAGCGGCCTCAGTTCCAGTTGCCGGTTGAAGCTGCCCCTGGAACATCTGCGACTGAGATGGCCCAACGTGCAGCGGCATTATCCAAGTATTTGACAGAGCCGGACCGTTATCCGGCAATCGAGCGCGCCCTGGCTTATGTCGGGGAGGGTGGCCCCCGTTTTATCCTCGGGCTGACGCCGCCCGATCCGGCGCCTCATCGGGCCTACCTCGTCGTGAACGTCAAGCGAGGAACCGATATTCCGGCACTTGTCGCGCAATTGCGAAGCACTTTGCCCGAGCGGTTTCCTGACCTGCTGGCAGAACCCAAGCTGTTTTCAATGGGATCGACGGATGCCGGAAACGTCATCGTCCGCATCTCGGGCGGGACGGAACGTGACTTGAGAGACAGAGCGGAACGGGTGACGGCTGCCATGCGTCTCGTGCCAGGCGCCGCAGATATACGCCACGATTGGGAGCAACACCTCTACCGCGTATCCGTCGTTCTTGACGAAGCGGCAGCGCGCCGGGCCGGTGTCAGCCTTCAAGCGGTTGCCGAGACGCTGGCAGGTCTCACAGATGGGTATGAAATTTCTCAACTTCGGGAGGGCGATCAGTCCATCCCCATCATGGTGCGGGGCGAAGTCGGCTCGCGCTCTCTTGCACGGCTTCTCGATACGCCGATGCTAACAGAGAACGGTCGCACGGTCATTCTGTCGGATGTCGTTCGGATCGAATCGACCAATCAGCCGTCCGTTATCCAGCGGCGAAACGGATCGCCAACGCTCAGCGTTTCCGGGCATCGCCCGGGGTTGACCGCGCAGGAGTTCGCGGAGCGCTTGAGGCAGACACTGGATCAACTGCCACGCGACGCCGACCGATCGTGGGAGTTCGGCGGCGAGATCAGCGAAAACGAAAGCGCCACGACCGCCATCTTCAAGTTTCTGCCGCTCTGCCTCCTGTTGATGATCCTCTTGTTTTTTTGGCAGTTCAACTCGGCGCGAAAGGTGTTCATAATCGTTTCGACGATCCCGTTTTGCATCTCCGGGGTGTTTCTGGTTCTGGTTCTCGTGCAAATGCCGTTCGACTTCATGTCGAACCTTGGCATTTTTGCGCTAATGGGAACCATCGTTTCGAATGGAATCCTCGTGATTGAACAGATCGAGGAAGAGCAACGCGCCGGCGTTGGCTTGGAAGACGCCGTCCGCAATGCGTGTCGAAAGCGCGTCAGGCCGATTGTCGTTACGCAGGCGACGACGATCCTCGGTCTTGTCCCTTTGCTCATGTCGGGGGAACCGCTCTGGATGTCTTTTAACATGGTCGTTATGGGTGGCCTTACTGCGGGCACGCTCGCATCGCTTGCGTGGGTGCCTGCGCTCTACCTTCTTATGTTCAGGCGGCGGAAATCTTGATCTTTCTTTAGACTGCCGGGTGGGTGGGAGATGCGCCTTCGGGGTATCCGTCGTGAGTACCCATAGGAAAGTTAGAATAGTCTGCGTGACGGAGTTTTTTGGTCCCCGTTAATCCTTTTGAGGAGTGACTTGACCGAGTTTTGAACCAACCCAATCAAAAGATCAGAGCCGGGCTGGATCACTCAAAGCCGCGCCAGATATACAAACGTGGTCAGATTGCTAAATCTACGATCAGTGTTTCGCAGACGTCCCGCCAAAGGTTCTCACCTACATCCACTACGGCACGCCGGCGCTGACGAAAGTGAGAACCCCGATAAGCCGAAGCCTCCGTTAACAGCGGTCTCAAAATGTCCCGATTGTTCTGACGACGGACGCTCCCCGAACGTAAAAAATACTTCGGCGACTCAGGAAATAGAAACAATGGATGAATAACGCTCAAGCCGTTTCAATTCAGCTTGCGTACGCCGCACAAATCGATGCCCTCGGTCAAGGCGTTGAGGAAGCTGGTGCGCGTAATTTCAGCCCCGCGTAGAATCGCGGCCCGCAGATCGGCCTTGTCGAATTTTGCGTGCGACAGGATCGCATTGGTTAGGTTCGTTGGGAATTTGCGACCTGATGGTTTGCCGGCCGTGTCCTTGATATCGACCGCTGCGAGCTTAGCTTGGGTGAGGTCTGAGCGCCTCAGCACTGCGCCAACCATCACGGCCCCCGAGAGGTCGGCGAACGCCAGGGTGGCGTCGGTTAGGTTAGCCTGGAGCATGCTGGCTAAACGCAAATGCGCGCGCGTGAGGTCCGCCCGCGCGAGGTTGGCGTGGTTGAGCGTTGCCGCACTCAGTTCGATCCCTCGCAGATCCATGCTGGACAGATCGCGGTCATCGAGCACGGCGCGCGAACCCTCGGCGCCCGATGAGTCGATCCAGATTTTGTGCTCCCGCAGTATCGCACGTACGTCAAACTGCGCCTGCGATTGGGGCTGCTTGATCGGTGGCTCGAAATTGGCGCCCTCGAGATTGGCTGTTTTGATGTCGATCCCGTCGAGCACGACGCCGCGCAGGCTCGCACCCCGGAGATCGACGCCCTTCAGGACGGCTCCCTGAAGTGTCGCACCATCGAGGACCGCGTCCTTCATGCGCGCGCCCTCGAGATTGGCACCCGTCAAATCAACATTGGTCAGGATCGCTGCACTCATTTCAGTATCGGCAAGGCCTGTCCCACGCATGGACGCGCCCGACAGGTCCGCATTTTCGAGTTTAGCACCTTTGAATTCGGCACGATCGAGATTGGCATCTCGGAAACTGGTGCTGCTTTCGCTGCCTTTGCTCGATCCGTCATCCCATTGCACCGTCTTGCCAGGTCGGAAGTCGGCACCGCGAAGGTCGCAGTCGCGCATGATGGCGTTGTCAAAGTGCGAGCCGCGCGCGTCAATACGACTGAGATTGCCCCCGCTCAGATCGGCGAAACTTAAATTGGCAGCGAAAATGTCGGCCATCGACAGGTCACAATCTTGCAGCAATGCGCCGATTAAATTGACGCCGGACATGATCGCGGCTGACAGATTGCGCCCGCGCGCATCGATGGCGCCAAATTCCTGATTGCGCGCATCCATTCGCTTGCCGCCCTGCCGCCCCATCAGAAAAGCGAAGTGCCCGTCCAGCGCGGTTTCGAAATTTACCTGCTGGAGCGATTTAGCAGTTTTAGATGCAAGGCTTGTCATAGGATCTCCCACATAACACCCCGGCAACCCCGGTCTTTGTCCCGGGTCTCGAATCAACGTGGACTTCACGACACGCGGTAGAATCGAAATCCTCCAATGGTCTCGATTCCGCTCGACTGGGCGCAACCGATGCGATCGAAGATTCCTGTGTTACTTCTTTTTTGAAATAACTGTTTTGATTTCATCGAGGCTATCGGCAACACGCTGGTGCACAACTCCCATTGCGTCGGCCTGCGACTTAGCGACGAGTTCGACAAGCTCGCGTATGTTCGCAACCGCGCGCTCGAAAGCGTCCTTGAAAATTTCGGCCTGCTTGACAGCCTTTTCTTCGGGACCGTCTGCGGCCATCAATTCGCGCGCGGCGGAGGAAGCTTCTTCCATCGTCGAGCGGAAGATTTCGGACTGGCGGTGGGCGATCGCCTGCATGCTTTCGACTGCAAGCTGGTTGGCCTTGGCCAACGCCTCAATGTTCTTCCGCTGCGTTGCGGCAGCGACTTCCATGTCGATGGCAGGAAATTTGAATTCGCCCATCTGCTTCGACATGTCGAAATTGGACATGTCGAAGAGTTTTCCGAAGTTAAAGTCCCCAGACGGCGCTTTGGCTCCATTTTTCACGACGACCACCCTTTTTTTGTTCTTTTTAGGTCCTTGAGAAGAAGTTTCTTGCTGCGAGTATTCCAGCTCGATTCGATCGATGTCCCGATCAGTCCTCGTCCCAGCGGACGAAATACCGTGCGCGAATGAAGTCGCCTGTGGAAGATTCGGAATCTACTCATTTGTCATTCGGCGCTTTCCCAAGCGAAAACGCGCGCGACCGATGCAAACCTTGCCTACGACGTGAAGCTGCGGCCTAGCCTCGCCCAAGCTTCGATTATGCTGGATGGAAGAAAACTGTTATAAGTTTTAGCTTATTAAGCTGCATCTAAAAACCTGTGATAGTTCTGCCAAAAGATATTGTTTACATCTACTGCATCCACTGCAGATCGCCACTCCTGCGGGCTGTCATATTTTTCTAACCCTTGGGATTGTGAAACTCAGAAAACGGTTCAAACAAACCGAACCAGTTCTTAGTCTAGATTTTGTCCGCTTGTTCTTCGTTGCTGCGGTTTGCCCATTCGACGAGGCGCACGAGGGCGGGCAGCGACTTCGACGCAGATTTACGCATGATCGCGGCACGGTGGTTTTCGACCGTGCGCGGGCTGATGCCGAGATCGGCGGCGATATTTTTGCTGGGCATGCCGAGCAGGACCATGTCGAGCACTTGCCGTTGGCGCCCCGTGAGGCCGTTCAGTTTGCGTACCGCATCTGTGCAATGGCTGCGAGCCTCTTCGCGTGCGGGCAAGGCATCGAGTGCTGCGCGAACCGTCGCAACGAACCGCGCGCACGACACCGGCTTTTGCATGAAATCGACAACACCCGCCTTCATCGCCTCAACCGCCATCGGGACATCGGCTTGGCCCGTGATCATGATCGCGACGAGATGGTAGTTCGCACTGCGCAGTTTCCGCACGAGTTCAAGCCCGCTCATGCCCGGCAGTCCTACATCGACGACAAGGCACCCGAATGCACCCAACGGGTGGGCGGCAACGAAGGCTTCGCCGCTTTCGAATTCCTCGACCGTCAGGCCTTCGTCGGCCAGTACGGCGTGCAGCATCTCGCGGACAGCGCCGTCGTCCTCGACGATGTAGACGGGGGAGGTCGGCATGGGCGCTCCGATCTGTAGATTTATAAACCTGTAGGATCAGGATACAGCCGACTGCACGATCCTGCATTGATATGGCTCAAGGCTGTCATGTGAACCCGTAACTTCTTACGGCAATTGACAGTTTGCCCCGGCGGTGCAGAACAATAGGTAGATTCCGGCACTGTTTCTTCCAGCGAATTTAACGCGATCATCGCGCCAAGACCGACGTTTCGAAGCGGAGGAACGACATGACCGAAGTTAACCGCAGCACCCAGCTCGTGCGCAAAACAATGCGAAACCGCAGCGACGCACGAAACGAGGCAAAAGCTCGCAGTATTATCGTCGAACGCTTACGCGCTCATGCCACTCGCTGTGCCGACCTCGCTGAGCGGGCGGTCGCACTTGGAGTGACCAACGATTTCGATCTGCTTGCGCATGAATACGAATCGGCGGCCGCTCTATTGGAGTCGGGTATTGAAAGAATTAAGCTTCGTGCTGATCCGTGCGAGCCGTTTCTCGAGCTTGTTCCTTGATCAAGCCGCGAGACAGAGCGTCAGAACTTGCCTTTGGCGTCATTTAGGCACATATCATTGGGGTTCGTGCCGACAGGCAAGGCTCCGTGCAAGCGATTGAGCACCGCAGCCACAACGAAACCGAGCGCGCGCCGCACGGACCTCGTTGCAATGATTATCATCGACTGTGCGCGAAGTGTTGCGTGCGGTTCTGGGAGTGGCTTTGGAGGGCGGCGACGGCGTGCGCATGGGGCAAGTCTCCCCGCTCACGTGCCGACCAATCGCCCACAGCCAGCCAACGGCACCACCATATCGGGCCAGAGGGCAGCGGCTAAATTGAAAATGGTTAGATTCCGAATCTGCCGTCGGACCGTTCCTGCGCGCAGGCTTGGGGTCGGCAACGAAATCTCTCGAACGGAAATCCAACATCCGACCCGCAACGCCTTGTCCGCAACTAGCTGCCTCTGGGATCAGTGGACTGGGTACATACCGTGTCTGTCGAGTCAGCGCGTCCATCGGTTTATTCCGGCCCTCGAATACGCTTGTCTAGTTGAAGTCTGAAATATCGCCCGCGCCGATTCGTTCTAAACGACGATCGAGGAAACAGATGATGCGATTGAAACCGACCTTCGACGTTGCGACCGAGTCGGCGCAGGCCGGGCAGCGGCATTTTCAGGCATCCTCCATGGAGCTTTCGGCCTATTTCGCCGAACAATATGTCGAGAAGCGCATTGCCACTCCACACGGAACGCGCGTAACCCTCGTTTGCAGCCGCTATTCGATCCTGAAAACAGCATATACGCGACTTGGCGGACGAATGTCCGCAGATAGGCACGTGGTAATGCGCAGCCATTCAGCATCAGCCACGAGCCGCGTTTGGGTCGGCGCCATCGTCGGCTTGGTACGATACTCGCGGCATCGCTTTCACATTCCCAGTCGTTCGGCAACAGTAGCCACGGTCAAGTTCTGAGCGAAACCTGGTGCAGATCCTGCCATCTCGTTTCGGCCGCAAATCGTCCAAACGCCAACGACGGCGTGCCAAGTTTCCAAGCGATCGCGCGTCAGCCATCGACGACATCGACCGGATTGCGCGTGTTCTTGCAGACGCCGCATCAGCGCATGCCGAACGACGTTTTGAGCTCTGCACAGACCGAAGATATCATTGCTTACATTATGTCGCTGAAGCGCTGACGCAAGGCACGGCCCACCTTCATTGCCGCCCCTCATAAACGGCCGAAGCCTTCGCCGCACCGGGCAGGCGTTCGAAAAGTCCAAAAATGAAACCGAGGCAAGCGATACTCGCCGGTGTCTTACTCCTTTCCGTCTACGCCACAATGGTTGCCGTCGCACAAGTCACGCTTCAGATCATCTCGATCGTCAAGATCGACGTGCTGTCGTTGGACAGTTCGGGGAAGCGCCCCGCTGGGCTTGCGCAGGGCCTTGGCTTCAGTTCTTGATCGCCGAACCGGCGTATTGCTGGCCGGCCTTTGCCGCTTGATGGTGCGCCTGCTCGCCGTGCTTCAGCGCCTTCTTCGAACATTGTCCGGCCAGATCCATCTTTCCGTCGGTATGGCATTTTATGGCCTGCTGGTGCTGCTGGGCCGCCATTTCATGGTGCTTGGCAGCGGCTGCGTGCGCACCGGGGTTGGAGACGATACTCGAACCTGCCGGGACGGCAGGCAAATCCATGCTTTTCGAATCGGACATCGGTCGTTCTCCTGTGGGACTTTGTAAAGAGGTGTGCACGCGGCACTTTGGCATTGCGTGCTCGCCGTTTGATAGACTCGGAAACCACCCATACGGCCGGTACCGCTTCCGCACGCCTTGGACCTCGTCGTTGTGGTCGAATTGCTCGGCAGCCTCGCAGGCTTGGGAGTCGCTGGTGCCTGGATCGGCGGGGCGACGGCCCATAGCCCGTTTCGCGCGAAACGACACGACGCGCGCGAAGCGACGTAATTCTGGCCAAAGTGACCAAACTCTATCCTTTCGGTGCGCGGCAATTTCCTGCTGGATCGGCAACCGTTACGATCTTCCACCGGTTCTCATCACTTTCCTCGTGGGGACGCCAGCGGCGACGAAAGTGAGAACTTTCGCGTCTACCTTGCGGGTACCACTCCTGCAGATAAGCATTAGTCTGCATGGCGGCGATTAGGTCGGTGCGGTTTCTCCAACAGCGCGCCCAAGATTGCCATAAGGCAAGGGGCCGATAGCGCCGGCACGGGTCGAAGCGCCGTTGAAATCCCACCATAGGCGCAGCAGATGACGGCGCCTGTCTTGCGCCTCGAAATCCTCGTAAGCCGAGCGCGCGTGCAGCACCGTCTCGTTGCTGACAAGTTGGATGTCGCCGGGTTGGAAATCCATTGAGAGGTGAAGTTCCTCGCGGTCAATGATCCGGTCGAGCGTATCGAGCGCTTCGATTTCGGCTGCTGTCATTGTCGTGCCGCGGCGCTTGTAGACGGTTTCGAGAAAGTTGCGGTTGTAGGTGCAGCGAAAATGGCCGTCGTAGCTCGCAAAAACAGGGATCACCGGACCGACCGGTTCCTCCCCGGCCCCGTGCTCTTCGCGCCGGTCCCAGGCGAAGCCCCGAGTCAGTATCGGCAACAAATCCGGCTGTTCACGCCGGAGCAAGGCGAAGGCCGTGGCGGAACTTGCGAGCAGACTCTGACCACCGCTCTTGGCCTGGCGGATGCAAAGAAGACCAACAGCATCGGCGAGATCGATATGGAACTTCGCCTCGCGATTGGTCTGGAAGCCACGTCGGAGGCCGCTGACGGGGCCTTTGTCGGTGACGTGCGCGATAAATTCGCTCGCCGCCGTTTGGGTCACGCCGATCCCCAAATGCGTCCCGATACCCCAAAACAGGAGTTCAAGATCTGAAACCGAATAACGATCGACGGGAATTCCCCGAAGCAACGCGAAACCCCGCCCGACTTCGACCTGACGGCGCGCTTCCACGATCAGCGGCTGCCAGTTCGGGAGTGCAAATGCCGTCTGATCAATCGCGGCAAGCGGCAGACGCCGCTGTGCCACCGCGTCCATTGCGCGATGCAGATCGTTGATTTGCGCGGGCGACAGCGGATAGCGCCAGCTCGGATCGGTCGCGAGGTCTTTGCCGTACCAAACGGCGGCTTCGTGCGGTGCGATTTCGGACATTGATCTTGCCTCGTTAGATGTCGTTGCGAATGCAAGCACTCGTGTGACCGGGTGCTATTTCGACGAGCGGGGGACGGCGCTCAGCGCAAGCGGGCAAAGCATGTGGGCAGCGGGTGCGGAAGGTGCAGCCGCTGGGTGGATCGATAGGGCTCGGCATCTCGCCGGTGAGCGGGGGCATCTCTGGGCGCCGAGCGGCACCGATGACCGGCATCGCCGCCAGCAAGGCGCGGGTGTAGGGATGGTGCGGACGGCGATAGAGCACGGCTGCCGGGGCTACTTCGACGATGCGGCCGAGATACATTACTGCGACGCGATCGCAGACATATTCGACGACGCCCAGATTGTGCGCGACAAGCAGCATCGCCAGGCCGAGGTCGCGGCGCAGCGATTCCAGAAGTTCTAGGATCTGAGCTTGGATCGACACGTCGAGTGCGGACACCGGTTCGTCCGCGACGATAAGTTCCGGCTCGGTCGCAAGCGCTCGGGCGATGGCGACGCGCTGGCGCTGGCCGCCGGACAATTGATGCGGATAGCGCTGCGCGAACGAGGCTGGCAAGCCGACGCGGTCCAGCAGACGCGCTGTGCGTGCTTTGATGTCGGGCTTTCCATGGATCGCCATCGGCTCTGCGAGCGTCGCGTCGATCGTCAGCCGCGGATTGAGGGACGCAAACGGGTCCTGGAAGACGATTTGCATGCGTTGACGCAGCGGGCGCAGCCGTGCGCGCGACTGGGACGCGATATCGACGCCGTCGAACAGGATTTCGCCCGCTTGGGAAGGAACCAGACGCAAAGCGGCGAGCCCGGCCGTCGATTTGCCCGACCCGGACTCGCCGACAAGCCCAAGCACTTCGCCACGTGCGACGGTGAACGATACGCCATCGACTGCTTTGACCCATGCCGACGGCTGGCCGAACGCGCCGCGCCGGACCGGAAAGCGCACCTCCAGGTTTCGGACGTCCAGGAGCGGCGTATTCATGCCGCACCTTCGAGTTCGAGCGCATCCCAGCGCAGGCAGCGGACCGAACCGCCTGGATGCACCGTCAGTTCGGGCGACGTGTGCGCGCAAGCCGCCACAGCATATCCGCAACGCGGCTCGAAGCGGCAGCCGGCGGCCTTTGCGCCAGGCTGTGCCGGCGTGCCTTGGATCGCGTGCAGGGGGACTCGCGCGCCGGTCTGAGGGTCGAATCGCGGGATCGATGCGAGCAAACCTGCGAGATAGGGGTGGCGCGGTCGGCGCATCGCGGCTTCGACGGTCGCCGCCTCGACGGCTTGGCCCGCATACATGACAACGAGTCTTTGTGCGGTCTGCGCCACCACTGCGAGATCGTGGGAAATCAGGATCATCGCCATGCCCCGCCGGCGGCCGAGTTCTGCCAGCAACGCCAGAATCTGCGCCTGGACCGTAACGTCGAGTGCTGTGGTTGGTTCGTCGGCGATCAACAGATCGGGCTCGCAAGCGAGTGCGATCGCGATCATGACACGTTGACGCATGCCGCCGGACATTTCGAAGGGAAGTGTGTCCACACGGCGGGCGGGATCCGAAATCCCGACTTCGGCTAACAGCTCGATTGCCCGGGTACGGGCTGCGGACCGGTCGAGGCCCGCATGCAGGCGAAGGGATTCGCCGATCTGCTCGCCGACGGACATCAGTGGATTGAGGCTCGTCATCGGCTCCTGGAACACCATCGCGATCCGGTTGCCCCTGATCTTGCGCAGTGCTGCCTCGCCGAGCTGCAGCAGATCGCGCGGCGCTTCGCCAGAAGGTTGGAAAATCGCGCTGCCGCCAGCTATCCGCCCCTTTGGCTTCGGCAGCAGACCCATCAAGGCAAGGCTCGTGACCGATTTGCCGGATCCCGATTCGCCGACGATCGCAAGCGTTTCGCCGCGCGCGACATCGAACGAGACGCCATCGACTGCGCGAACAGTCCGGCCACCGCCGTCAAACGTGACGGCAAGGTCGCGCACGCGAAGCAGCGGCGCATTAGCCACCGTGCAGCCCGCCATCGACGAAGAGACAATTTCCAGTGATGTAGTTGGCTTCAGGGCGGCACAGCATGAGGGCAGCAAAGGCGCAGTCTTCAGGCGATCCGAAGCGACCCGCCGGTATGGCCGACAAAACACGCGCGCGATAGGCGGGGTCGGTCAAGGCCTCTTCATTCCGGGCCGTCGGAATCACCCCCGGCGCCAGCAAGTTTACGGTTACACCAGACGGGGCAAGCTGCGACGCCAAGCTTTTTACCATGCCGTGCAGCGCGTGCTTGGATGCCGCATAGCCGAGCATATCGGGGTGGGGCTTGGCTTGTTGCACGCTTCCGATCGCAAGGATACGGCCCCAGCCGCGTTCGGCCATCGCGGGCGCAAGCGCGGCGGCGCTTGCGTGCGCGGCCGCGACGTTGATCCGGTATTGCTGTTCCATGTCGTCCTGTGTCAGTTCCGCCCAGGGTTTGCGGATCTGATCCGCCGCATTGAGGACAAGTATATCGACCTGCCCAAGTGCAGCGACGGCCGCTTCGGCAAGAAGCCGTCCGGCCTCCGGTTCCCCAAGATCGTGTCGAAACACCGCCGTGCGTCGACCGGTCGCGGCGACGAGCCTCGCGGTCGCGTCGCAATCGGCCGGATCGCCGGTTCCGTGGACAGCAATGTCGGCGCCGACATTTGCAAGCGCCAGTGCTATCGCCTGGCCGATCCCGCGCCCAGAACCCGTCACGAGCGCGGTACGACCGGCGAGGACAGGGCCTTCTTTCACAGTTTGCGGTATTTGCGGTAGACGGCTTCGACGTCGGCGCCGGGGGCGACAAAATCGCGGCGCGCTTCGTTCTCGACGGCCGCGTGTTCCTCGGACAGCCGCAGCACCTCTTCGAGCCGTTCGAACGGAATCACGACCACGCCGTCGATGTCGCCGAACATGAAGTCGCCGGGGCGCACCGTGACGGTGGCACTCAGGTTGCCGCGGAGTTGGACGGGCGTTTGCCAGCGAAAATAGCTCCAGCGGTTCAGCGCTTCGACCGGCGAGTGATAGCGTGAAATCGTCGGGAAGTTCATTTCCAGAAGATGGCGCGAATCACGGATGCCGCCGTCGATGACTGCACCCACCACGCCATTGGCTCGGCCGAGCACGGCGTTCATCTCGCCGTAGTGCGCTACGCGCGTGTCGAAAGAGCAGTCGCGCACGTCGACGCACGGATGGCGCATCGCCTTGAAGAGTTTGATGCGCCGGTCGCGCAGTTCAGGGTCACCGTTGGGGTCGTTGATCCCTTGGATCGTGAAGGCGGGGCCCGCCACGATCATGTCGGCACGCAATGGCCGCATGTCAGTGGCGAGCGCCTGATTGGGCAGTCCCATTCCGTCCAAGATGTCGTAGACGAGCCCGGTATAGAGCTTTTTGAAGCGATCGCAGATGTCGGTCATCGGTATCATGTTGGTGTTTCCTTTAGCGCTTCAGCCAGGCTTCGGAAAGGATCCAAGCGCCGCCGATGTCGAAGCGCAGATTCTGCACCTCGGCGCGGTAGACGTGCGGCGCTTCGCGGAAGAACAGGAAGGCGTAGTAGGATTTGTCGAGCAGAAGCTGTTGTGCTTTCAGATAGGCCGTGCGCCGTTGCTCCTGGTCGGTCGCGCGGGTGGCTTCTGAGACCGCATCGAACACGGCCTCGTCGCGGATCGCCGACCAGTTGAACGCCGCATTGCGCCCGAAGAACGGCCCGAAGGTCTGGTCGGGATCGGGGCGCGGCACGTTGGCGCGCAGCATTGCCGCTTCGTGGCGGCGGTTGAGAACCTTGTCGAGCCAAGCTTGGCGCTCGAGTATCTCGATGTTTACCGTCACGCCGATCTGGCGAAGCTGGGCTTGCATCAACTGCGCAATCTGTGTGTCGGGTTCGCGCTGGATCACGCTGATCGTCATCGTGAAGCCTGTTACCTTACCTGCTTCGGCGAGCAGTCTGCGCGCGGCCGCCTGGTCGTAAGGAACGGTGCGCAGCGAAGCGTCGTATATCCATTCGCCCGGTGCGGCGACAGTCGGCGTGACGGCGCCGTACTGGCCCGACACGACGCGCATCATCACGTTGCGGTCGAGCGCATGCAGGACCGCGCGGCGCACCCGCTCGTCGTCGAAGGGCGGCTGCGACACGTTGAACGCCATGAACTGGGTGATGCCCGGCGGCACCTTGAGAATTTTGAGATCGGCGCTGCGTTCGACCTCGGGAATGTCGCGCGGCGTCATGGAATCGGTCAGATGCACGCCGCCGGATTTCAGCTCGACCATCTTGACGGCAGGTTGGGTAATGAAGCGCATCGTGATGCCGTCAAGATAGGGCAGCGCCTGACCAGCCGCGTCCTTGCGCCAGTAGTTTTCGTTACGACGCAGGGTCACGCGCGTCCCGGAAACCCACTCTTCGAACTTGAACGCGCCGGTGCCGACCGGATTGCGCCCATAATCCTGGCCGAATTTTTCGACGGCGGTCGGCGACGACATCATGCCGGCTTCAACAGCGAGCGCGCTGAGGGCCGCTCCGGAAGGTTCTTTCAGCACCACTCGGATCGAAAGCGGTCCTGCCACTTCGACGCTTTCGACCGCGGAGAGATCGGAGCGGCGTGGCGCATTAATTCTGGGATCGAGAGCGCGGCGAAGGTTCCACACGGCGGCGGCCTCATCGAAGGGCGTCCCGTCGTGGAAGCGAACGCCGGAGCGCAACCGAAACAGGATCGCCTTGCCGCCCTGCTCGAATGTCCAGCTTTCGGCAAGTGCAGGTTCGAGTTTGCCTTGCGCGTCGAAGCGCAGCAGCGCTTCGTAGATCTGAAGCAGGAGATAGCGATCCGACGTTGGCGCGTCGCCCATGATTGGGTCGAGGCTGCGCGGCTGAAGATCCATCGAGGCGTTGAGCATACCGCCGCGTTGTGGCGCTTGCGCGTGGGAGATGCCTGACATCAGCAAGAAGGCCAAAGCCAGCGCTGCAATAACTCGGTTCATCGCTTCCTCCATTGTATTGTTGAGGCTATCTTTTCAGATATCAGATAAGCAGTCAACGAAGATTCTCGTATTCAGATAGTATCAGAATTATACGCTTATTTTCAGATATTTGACATCGCTATACTTATCATATATCTTTGCAAGATGATTGATTCGAGCATGCTTTCGCGGGGCGAAAAACCGAAACTTTCCAACCGGATCGTCGACATCTTCGTCGATCGGATCGCGCGCGGCGAATTGCCAGCCGGATCCGCCTTGCCGTCGGAATCCGACCTCGCGCGTCAATTCGATGTCTCCAAACCGGTCGTGCGCGAGGCGCTAGGACAACTCGCAGCACTTGGGGTCTTGTCGATCAAGCAGGGGCGGCCAACGACCATTCGTGCGATGGGGGCGGGCCCCCTTGATGACTATTTCCGGATCGCGATCCGCGCCAACCAGAGCGGCTTGCGCGATGCAATCGAGTTGCGGCGCGCTTTGGAAACCGAGATCGCGGGGCTTGCAGCCGAACGCATGGGTGTTGGCGACCTCGCCGACCTTGCAGTCGTCGTGCGGCGCATGGAAATCACCGTCGATGATACGGAGCCGTGGCTCGAAGCCGACCTTGCGTTCCATCTTGCCTTGATGCGGGGTGCTAAGAACGCGTTGCTGGCGCATCTGGTCGGTGCCTTGACGGATGTGATGCGCCTCTCTATCCGCGCGATGGGCAAGCAGACGGATCTTCGCGACACAAAGGCGACGCTCGCGCGCCATGTGGCAATCTTCGACGCTGTGTGCGCGCGCGATCCTGAAGCGGCCCGGCGCGCGATGGCAGCGCATTTCGACGCCACACGTCCTGTGGTCGATGCAATCATCGCCGATCGGGGGCGCACCCAAGGTATTGGCCTCGACGATGCATCGGAGGGGGCCAAGTGATCCGCTATCTGGGCTCCCGACTGTTGCAGATGGTGCCGGTCGTTTTCGTTGTGACGCTGGTGATTTTTCTGCTGACGCAGATGCTTCCGGGCGACCCGACCGTCACGATTCTGGGCGAACATTCGACGCCTGAGCAGCGCGCGCAGGCGCGGGTCGAATACGGCCTCGATGCGCCCGCACCCGTCCAGTATCTGCGCTGGCTCGGCCGCACTGCGACCGGCGATCTTGGCCGCTCGTTGCGCAGCCGCGAGCGTGTGATCGACAAACTTGCCGAACGTGTTCCCGTCACGCTGCAATTGACCGGGCTTTCGATCCTCGTCGCCGTCGCGATTGGCATGCCGGCCGGTATCGCTGCGGCACGATGGCGCGGCACTTGGATCGACACGGTATCGAGCATCGCAGCTCTGTCGGGCATGGCAGTTCCGTATTTTTGGATGGGGGTTCTGCTGATTATACTCTTTGCGCAAGAGCTGCGATGGCTGCCACCGTCGGGCTATGTCGCTTTTGCAAAGGACCCCGTTCAGAATCTGCGACTGATGGTGTTGCCGTCGCTGACGATTGGGCTTGCCTTCGCGGGGTTGATCATGCGCCAGACACGCGGGGCAATGCTCGAAGTTCTGTCGCAGGACTATGTGCGCACGGCACGTGCGAAGGGTCTCGGTGAGTTCGCCGTGATGTTCAAACATGCGCTGCGCAACGCGCTGATTCCCGTCGTCACCGTGATCGGCCTGCAGATCGGCGCATTGCTCGGCGGTGCGGTCGTGACTGAAACTGTCTTCTCGCTTCCTGGCTTGGGTCGAATGGTCGTCGAAGGAATCTTCACGCGCGATTTTCCGGTTATCCAAGGTGCGGTGATTTTCATCGTGCTCTGCGTGCTTGCCGTCAATCTTGCGACCGACATCGTCTATCGGTTCGTTGATCCGAGGGCGCAAGCATGACCGCGCTGGCATCCACAGCCGAAAATGCCAACGCGACGGTTGAAAGCCCGGGGCGGCTAGTTATTCGGCGCCTTCTGCGCCATCGCCTGGGCGTCGTCGGGCTTGCGATCCTGGCAGCGATCGTGTTTGCGGCGATTTTTGCACCCATTCTTGCGCCTTTTGCGCCAGACGATGTGCTTGTCGGCGAGCCGCATTCGCCGCCGTCGGCGACGTTCTGGTTCGGCACCGACGAAATCGGCCGCGATGTACTTTCGCGCACGATCTATGGGGCCCGCGTCTCGATCCAGATCGTCGTCTTTGCACTTGCAGGCGCTATCGTTGTGGGCTCGGCCATCGGTCTTGCGTCCGGTTACGCCGGCGGCGTCTGGGATGCCGTTACAATGCGAATCATGGATGGCTTGCTCGCCTTTCCGCTGCTTGTTCTGGCACTTGCGATCATCGCCGTGCTCGGACCGGATTTGTTGAACGCGATGATCGCGATCGCGGTGACAAAAACGCCCGGCTTTGCGCGCCTCGTGCGCGGCGAGGTCGTCCGGCTGCGGCGTATCGAATATGTCCGCGCGGCGGAAGCGGCAGGTGCTTCGGACATCCGCATCGTGCTGCGCCATGTTTGGCCGAACATCATGGGCAATGTCGTGGTCTACGGCTCGCTGTCGGGCTCGCAGGCTCTCATCAACGAATCGGCTTTGAGTTTCCTGGGACTTGGCGTGCAGCCGCCGACCCCGAGCTGGGGCTATATGGTCGCGACCGGCATGCAGTTCTGGCAAAGCTGGTGGATGAGCTTTTTTCCGGGCCTGGCGATCTTCCTCGCTGTGCTCGCATTCAACGTCGTGGGCGACGCGCTACGCGATGCGCTCGACTCGCGTCTCGAATAAGGCAAAGCGCCATGAAAATCGTCGATATGAAAGTGCGGTGCGTTGCGATCCCGACCAACGCGCAGCTCCGCCACAACACCGGCGTCCATCCCGGCTATTTCATGCGCACGATTCTGGAACTTGTGACCGACGAAGGACTCGTCGGTCTGGGCGAAGTCGGCGGCGGCGACCAGCGCGGCGCGTTGCTGAAACTCAAACCCCGGGTCGTCGGTATTGACCCGTTCCACCTCGAGCAGATCAAGCTCCGCACGCTTCGTTCGGTCTATTACGCATCGAATGCCCGGCTCTATGCTGCGATCGAAATGGCCTGCCTCGACATCCAGGGCAAGGCGCTCGGCCGACCGCTCTGCGACCTTTTGGGCGGCGCTGTACGCGACCGCATTCCGTTCATTGCGTATCTGTTTTGGCGCTACGACCGCCCCGGCGGCGGTCACGACGCGCACCCCGAAGATATGGCGGATCTTTGCCAGCATCTGCACGAAACGCTGGGCGTAAATGCGATGAAGCTGAAGGCCGGGGTGCTGACGCCCGAAATCGAGGCGCGAGCCGTCGAGCTTTGCCGCGACCGGATGGGACCGGAATTCGCATTGCGTATCGACCCCAACGGCGTTTGGTCTGTGCCGACGGCCATTCGAATTGGCCAGAGTCTGGAGGCAGTACGGCTCGAGTATTTCGAGGACCCCGCATGGGGTCTCGAAGGCAACGCTGCGGTTCGGCGCGCCGTGCGTATGCCCATCGCGACCAACATGTATCCGGCGAAGTTCGACGATCTCGGACCCTCAATCCGGATGGGTGCGGTCGATATCGTGCTCACCGACATCCACTATTGGGAAGGGCCGCGCGGCGTCAAGGAATTGGCGGCGGTTTGCCGCACGTTCGGTCTCGGCGTCGCAATGCATTCGGGAGTCGAATTCGGCGTCGAACTTGCCGCGATGCTCCACACCGCAGCCTCGATCCCGGAGATGACAGTGGCGGGGGACGCGCATTACCATTACCTAACCGACGACATCATCGAAGGCGGATTGATGCGCTATGAGGGCGGGGCAATTCGCGTTCCCACCGGACCAGGTCTCGGCGTCACGCTCGACGAAGACAAGATGAAACACTACGCCGCGCATTACGAAGCCAAAGGCGACTACTACGCACGCTTCCATCAAGACCCGTATCGACCAGATTGGGTTCCAGTCGTTGGTGGTTTTTAGGTTTATCTTTCGAGAGGCGCCTTATACATAAGTTGAAGCCTGGAGCCACAAAAAGCGCATATATTTCAGGTATTTGAGGGAAAACGCACTGAGTTTCCGACCATCGACCAAAGGTTCTCACCTACATCCACTACGGCACGCCAGTGCCGATGAAAGTGAGAACTTTAAGGGCGAAAATATGTACACTTATAATTGTAACAGATAATCCCGCCAACATGGGCGAGATCGGTCAACAGCTTAGCCTTTTGTGCTGAACAATTGTAGCGACGTGGACGGTGCTCTGTCGGCCGGGGCCAATAGCCATTGTCCGAAGTGTTACAAAAACCGCACTTTGTCCTGAGTCTTTGGCGAAGCGGCCACATGATGAGCTGGCTACTGCATGCTGGGCCGAATCTTCGTTCCGTAGCAATCGATGGGTATCTCGTGCTCAAAGGCAATTGAGCGGGCCCGAGAAGCCTTCTATATATTGGGTCAATAAGCGTAAGCGCTATGCCGCCTGAAGGGAGGAGTTCGACGATGAACTCGACGCGAAGCCATATTGGCCGACGCGAGGTTTTGTGCGGCGCCGGCGCAGCGGCACTTGCTGCACCCTCCGTCTACGCAGCAACCCCAGTTACAATGGGCTTAACGCCCGTTTTTCTCAATTCCGACATCCGGCTCTTGGCGCAGCTTGAGACATATCTCGCTCGGCGCCTCGAGCGGCCGGTTCAGCTTGTTCAGCGCCGGACATATCAAGAAATCACGGCGCTGCTGATTGCAGGCGCTCTCGACACCGCTTGGATCTGCGGCCTGCCTTTCGTACGCAATCGGGAGCGCCTGCGGCTGACCGGCGTGCCTGTCTATCGTGGCAGTCCGACCTATCGCGCCTATTTGATCGCGCGGGCGGGCGCGCCGACAAAGGCGATCGACGAGCTCGCGGGCCAGGTCCATGCCTTCTCCGATCCGGATTCGAACTCGGGGTTTTTGGTCACCCGCGCTTTGCTCGCCCGCCAGGGCCGTACGCCGGATTCGTTCTTTTCCAAAACCTTTTTCACTTACGGCCATCGCAATGTGATCCGCGCGGTGGCCTCCGGCTTGGCGCATTCCGGTTCCGTCGATGGTTATGTGTGGGACGTCTTGGCTGAGATCGATCCCGCCCTTACGGCGCCGACGCGCGTTCTGCGTGTCTCCGAGCCGCTCGGGTTTCCGCCGTTCGCCGCCCCCGCGCAGCCGCGCGATATGGGGGTAACGCACGCTTTCCGTGCGGCGCTGGTCGCGATGGCCGACTCCGGAGACGGCCGCGCGATCCTCGCCACGCTTCGGCTGGACGGAATCATGGACCCCTCGCCCAGCATGTTCGACGGGATCGCGGATTTGCTGCGCGAAGCGGAGCGCTTGGGATGAGCGCTCGCGGCCCGCAGATCAAGCTGACCTGGAAGGTCCCGCTGGTGGTCGCGGGGCTGATGATTGTCGTCGCCGTCGGCATCTCCAAGACCGTGCTCGACCGTCTCGACCATACCCAGGCGCGCCATGTCGAGCAGCTAACGGGGGCCTATTTGGACGGACTATCGACGGCGTTACAGCCGGCCTTGCTGCGTCGCGACGCGTGGGAGGCTTTCGACGCGCTTGACCGCGCGCGTCGGCTCTACTCGGGCGTCCGAACGCTCGACGTGCTAGCCATAATGCCCGACGGCAACGTCTTGGCGGCCGCCGATCCGCTCGCCCACCCGGTCCTATCAGTAGCCCCGGCCGAAGCGAAATCGCCCCCGCGTGCGCCATTGCCGCTCGAAGCGGCCGACGGGCGCGCCTGGATCCATCGCGAGATGTCCGACGATGGCGTTAAGATCGGCCGCATCGCGGCATTGATCGATGTATCGGCCTATCTTACCGAGCGACGCGAGGCGCAAACGGCATTGATTGTATTCAACGCGGCGCTGACCTTGGCGCTTGCCGGTCTGGGCTATTTCTTCGTGCACAAAATGCTGGCGCCCGCGACTATGCTGTCGGGCGCGTTTGCCGCCGCTATCGACGGCGCCCCGAAGCCGATCGAACCTTCTTGTCTCCCATTGCCCGGAACCGAGGGTGGAAGGCTCCTGCGCGAGTATAATCGCATGATCGAAGCTCTTGCCGAGCGCGAGACGCTTCGTAAGCGCTTGGCCGAGGAGGAGCGTGCGGCCTTGCTCGGCAAGCTCGCCTCTTCGGTCGCCCACGAGGTCAACAACCCGCTCGGTGGCCTGTTCAACGCGCTGGCAATGATCCGCCGCCACGGTGAAGATACCGAGCGGCGTGAGAACGCCGCGACACTGATCGAGCGAGGCCTCGTTTCGATCCGGAACATCGTGCGCGCATCGCTTGTGCAATGGCGCTCCGGCGAGGCCGGACGAGCCCTCACTCGCACCGATCTGGAGGATCTGAGATTCCTCGCCCAGGCCGAGACGCGCGCACGCGGTCTCAATCTGGATTGGCGGGGTGAGATCGACGCGGAGCAAACCCCGGTCTCGGCCCAGTACGTGCGCCAAGTGGCGCTGAATCTGGTACTTAACGCTTGCGCAGCGTCGCCCCCGTCTGGCCGCGTGACGGTCCGCGCACACGTAGAAGGGTCGCGCCTCGTTCTGTCGGTCGCCGATTCGGGGCCGGGCCTGCCCGAAAGTCAACGCGCGCGTCTGCTCGACCCCAGCGACGAAGCGCCGGGCGGTGGCCTCGGTTTGTGGACCGTGGCGCGGCTTGTGCGCGCGGCGCAAGGAACCGTCGAGATCGACGAAATGCCGACCGGAGGCGCGCGCGTGCGCGCGATCTTCCCTTTCGCCGGCGGAGGGAACGCGAATGCCCGCACCGCCGCTTGAACGCGTAGAACGCTGCCCAGTTGTCGCTGTCGTGGAAGACGACCCGATCATGGGCGAGAGCCTGGTCCAGTGGCTCGCCGCCGAGGGGTTCGAGCCTGTGTGGCTTACCAGCGGCGAAGCGGCATTGTTGCGGTTCGAGCGCGCGGTCCCGGACGCGGTGCTGTGCGACATCCGCCTGCCGGACATGACTGGCGAACAGTTGTACGAACTGGCCGCTGCTCGCCTGGCGGGCGTACCGATCGTCTTCATGACCGCATATGGGGACATTCCTCAAGCGGTGCGCTTGATGAAGGCCGGAGCGTTCGACTATCAGACCAAACCTTTCGACGTCGAGCATGTCGTCGCGCGCTTGCGTGCGCTGTTGGCAACGCGGATGGCAGCGTCGGAAGCCGCGCTGGGCGTCTCGCCCGCGATGCGCGCGCTCGAAGCGACCCTGCGCAAGGCGGCGAAAGTGGGTTCGACCGTGTTGATCTCGGGCGAGAGCGGCGCGGGCAAGGAGATCGCCGCACGGTTCCTGCACGGCGCGTCGGGCTGCGCCGACCGGCCCTTCGTCGCGCTCAATTGCGCCGCAATTCCGGGGGAGCTCCTAGAAAGCGAATTGTTCGGGCACGAGCGCGGGGCGTTCACTGGCGCGGCGCGGCGGCGAGAAGGTCATGTCGAGCGCGCAGGCGACGGCACGCTGTTCCTCGACGAGATTGGCGAATTGCCGCCGCCTCTGCAGCCCAAGCTGCTGCGCCTCCTGCAGGAGCGGCGATTCGCGCGAGTGGGGGGATCGTCCGAGATTGCGTTGCGCGCTCGAATCGTCGCAGCGACGAACGCCGATCTCGCCGCGCGCGTGCTGCAGGGCCGCTTCCGAGAGGATCTCTATTATCGCCTTTCGGTCATCCCGGTGGTCGTTCCGCCCTTGCGCGAGCGCGCCGAAGACGTGCTGCCGCTCGCCCATGCTTTGCTCTCCCGGACGGCCGCGTCCTTCCGGTGCGCAGCGACGGGCTTGACGTCCTTGGCCGAGCGCGCGCTGCTCGATCACGACTGGCCCGGCAACGTGCGCGAATTGGCCAACCGGATCGAGCGCGCGCTGGCTTTGACGACGGGGGGACCCATCGGTCCGGGCGATCTTTTTCCCGAACGCGGGAATGTCGGTATGGGCGAGGATCGGCCGGCTTCGCTCGCTGAAGCGCGCGAAGCCGCCGAGCGGCGCGACAATCTCGCGGCACTGGTCGCCGTCGGCAACGACGTTGGTCTTGCCGCCCAGCGCCTCGACGTTTCGCGCTCGACCCTATTCGAGAAGATAAAGCGCCTCGGCATACGTTGAGTCCGGATCTTCGGACGGATTCATATGTCTTGGTCCGGATTTCCGGACCGCAAGCCGCGCAAAACCCTCGAAAATCCGGTTTCGCGTTGTGGCACTCGGTTTGCTTTCTTTTTGGATCAACGCCGCGAGACAGCGGCGCGCAATCGAACCCCCGAGGGAGCGAAACGATGAGCGAAGCCAAACACCGAGCCGCAGCTGATGCGACCGTCCGCAAGGTCCTACGCGATGGCACCAATCTGGATCGCCGCAGTCTGTTCGTGTCGGTCGCAGCTTTCGGAGCCGCCGCAGTCGCGGCGCCCGCCGCCCTGGCCCAAGCGCCAGCTGCCCCTGCAGCCGCGCCGACCGCACCAGCCCGGCGCATCATCGTGAAGGACGATTCGCGCTTGCTCAATATCGGCGCAACCGTTCGCTCGGGGAACTACTGGAACTTCTCGACCTTCATGACGCCAGTAGAGGAATTCTACGTCCGTAACCATTATCCCACGCCGACGGTCGAGCAGAAGCCTGAACTCGCCATGGCGAACTGGAAGCTCAAGGTCCACGGCGCTTCGGTCGAACGGCCTTTCGAACTGACTTACAACGACCTCATCAAGATGCCCTCGCGCACCATCATCGCCACGATGGAGTGCCACGGCAATTCGCGGACCCTGTTCTGGGAACAGGGAGGCTTCACCGGCGAGCAGGTCGCAGGCGGCAATTGGGTCATGGGCGCCGTCGGCCAGGCCGAATGGCAATATGTTCCGATGAGCGCCATTCTCGCCCGCGCCGGAATCCGTCCGAACGCACGCACCGTGCTGTTCTGGTCCGGCGTCGACGGCAGCGACATGGGCAGACCCATGCCGATGAGCGACGTACGCGCGCTGCAGAACGACATGGGCATCTGTTACGCCATGAACGGCAACCCACTGACCCCTGATCACGGCGCGCCGGTGCGGGTCGTTGTCCCCGGCTGGGGCGGCACAGCGTCGATCAAGTGGGTCACCGAGATCCGCATCACCGACAAGCGCGTGTGGTGCCGACTCAACACCCGCGGCGAGGTCTATATCGGTCCTTCCTATCAAGCGCCCGAGCACGGCCCGGACGACGAATTCATCGGCGTGACTGCCGCCGACGTGCGCGGTCCCATGGTCACTTGGATGCCGCCGAAGTCCACACTCACCATCCCGCTGGTGCTGGAGAAGTCGCCTTCGGTACCCGCCAACTACCCCTTGCAACGCGGCGAGATTCCAAAGCTATCGTCCGGACGGCAGACGATGCGCGGCTACGCCTGGGCGCCACAACACGGCGTGCGTAATGTTGACTACCGGGTCGATGGCGGCGAGTGGCGGCGCGCCTCGATACGCCAACCCAATCTCGGCAAGTACACCTGGGTGCGATTCACCTTCCCGTGGGACGCGCCTGCGGGCAATCACGTGATCGAAACCCGCACCACAGACAATTCGGGCTTCGTACAGCCGGAGACCGTACCGATTAACTCGTTGGGCATGGCCAATGGCTCGATCCCAAAGTTCCGCGTCCAAGTCGTCTGAACGCGACTGTACGATGTAATACCCGGTCGGCCGGCCGGCCGGGTCCATCGCGGTTTCCAAGTCAGGTACAAAGAATGCGCTACGTCTATCTTCTCGCACTCGCCCTGTTAGTCTCCTTCCCCGCCGCCGCCGACCAAGCCCAACTCGATCGTGGGCGGGAAATCTACGCCGAGTACTGCACCCTTTGCCACGGCGCGGACGGACGCCGCGGCCAAGGATTCCAGACTCCGATCTGGGGGCCGCAAACGCAGATCACGAAGTTCCAGAACGCGCTCGGCCTGTTCGAGTACAACGAAGTGCTGATGCCCTTCGATGGACCGGACAAGATCGACGAAGCGGCGAAGTGGGCGGTCACGCTCTACCTGTTGGTCAATCACGGCGCGATGCAAGCCGGGCAATCGCTGAGCCGTGCCAACGCGGCGCAAATCCCTATTCGCTGAGGCCTCGATTCAGCAGGGGCCTTACCTTCTTGGCGAAGGCTCTCAGTGCCCTCATCGAGAATTGTGTAATTGTGCAATCAAGCAGTTTCACTAGAGCCGATTCCGATCACGTAGAGCTGTATCCTGCCGCTTTGAAGTAGTTCGCGCATTCGGCGGGCTTGAATGCCGGGAGGGTATTTTTGATCGCGGCTTCGAGTTCGTCGATGGTGCGTGCTGCGGCGGTGCGGAGCAGGCTTT
>CAMDLT010000036.1 GCA_945901855.1 Asaia bogorensis
CGTGCCCGCGAGGTTGGCGACGAACCGCTGCTGCTGGCGGACGCGGCGCACGTCTATATCGCGCGCGATCGCAAGGCGGGTGCGGAATTGGCGCTGGCGGCGGGCGCCGACATTCTGGTCATGGATGACGGGTTCCAAAATCCATCGATCGAAAAGACGTTTTCGTTTGTTGTGGTTGATGGCGCGGCAGGCTTCGGCAATCGGCGCGTTTTTCCGGCCGGGCCCTTGCGCGAGCCGGTCGCGGCAGGATTTGCGCGCGCCAACGCCCTCGTGACCGTGGGGGGCGACCTGCAGGCGGCCGCGTTCGGCTTTGCCGGTCCCGTTTTGCGCGCCGATCTGGTGCCACTTGCGGACAATTGGGCGGGCGTGCCGGTCGTGGCGTTTGCGGGCATCGGCCGTCCCGAAAAATTTTTCGACACGGTTCTGCAGTTGGGTGCTGCCGTGCGCGGGACCTATGCGTTTGACGACCATCACGCCTATTCGCGCCGCCAGATCGAGCGGTTGCTGGCGATCGCAGCGGCGAATAATGCGCTGCTGGTGACGACCGAAAAGGATGCGGTGCGCCTGCCGGTCGATCTTGCGTCAAGCATCAGGACAATCCCGGTCGAGCTGCGCTTCGCCGATCCTGCTTTGCTGGCGGCGACTCTCGCACGGGGATTGGCGTGAAGTTCGTCGCGCGCCTGCGCCATGCCATCGAGGCGCTGTTCGTTGTGGGCAGCTACCGGCTGCTCGGGCTGCTGCCGGTCGATGTCGCGTCGAATATCGGGGGGGCGGTTGCGCGCACGTTGGGGCCTTTGTTGCCGCTCACGCGCCGCGCAAGGCGCAATCTCGAACGGTTTTTGCCCGAGCTTGGCAAAGCGGGCATCGAAGCCGCGATCGTCGAGATGTGGGACAATCTGGGGCGCACGGCGGCCGAGTATCCGCATCTCAAAAACTTCCGCATCGACGGGCCCGACGCGCGCGTGGAAGCGAGCGGCGCCGAGCATATACGCGCCGCCGAAGCCGCCGGTCGGCCGATCATTTTTTATGCGGGCCACTTCGCCAACTGGGAAATGGGCACGGTCGCGGCGGCGGGTTTCGGCGTGCCTGTGTATCTCGTCTATCGCGAGGCCAACAACCGCCACGTCGAAACGCTGTTTCGCGAGGGGCGCGGCGGCATTGCAGGCGGCTTGATTCCCAAGGGCAAACGCGGCGCCAAACTGGCGATCGAAGCGCTGAAGGCCGGCAAGGCGCTCGGCATGCTGCTCGACCAGAAAATGAACGACGGTGTGGCCGTGCCGTTTTTCGGCGTGCCGGCGATGACGGCGCCGGCGGCCGCGGCCCTTGCCTTGCGCTACAATTGCGCGCTGTTGCCGGTGCAGATCGAACGGTTGGGACGGCACGCGCGCTTTCGCGTGAATGTGGGGGCGGCGCTGGATTTTGCGGCGTTTGCGGGCGATGCCAGCGCCAAACAGATGCAAATTCTAGCCGCCATCAACGCGGATTTGGAGCGTTGGATCCGCAAGCATCCCGGCCAGTGGCTGTGGCTGCACCGCCGCTGGCCGGAAGCTTGAGCGTTACGTCGCGTCCGCAGCGACCGCCATTTTGACGATCTTGTCGGGCGACTTGGGCGGCTCGCCCTTGGCGATGCGGTCGACATGGTCCATGCCGTCGGTCACTTCGCCCCACACCGTGTACTGGTTGTTGAGGAAGTGGCCGTCATCCAGCATGATGAAGAACTGGCTGTCGGCCGAGTTCGGATTTTGCGAGCGCGCTGCGCCGACCACGCCGCGATCGAACGGCGCCTTGGAAAACTCGGCCCGCAGGTTGCCCTTTTTGGAACCGCCCATGCCGGTTCCTGTGGGATCGCCCGTTTGCGCCATGAAATCGTCGATCACGCGGTGGAACACGATGCCGTCGTAAAACCCTTCGCGCGCCAATTCGCGGATGCGCGCGCAATGGCCGGGCGCCAGGTCTGGGCGCAGCTTGATCGTTACGCGCCCCCATTCGAGATCGAGATACACGGTGTCTTCGAGGTCGGCCGTCATGCGCGCAATCCTTTTTCTGGTTCGTTATGTGGCGTCAGTTCGCGGCGTCGGCGGCAACTTGCACGCGGACCATGCGGTCGGGGCGCGTCGGCGGTTCGCCGCGCCGGATGCGGTCGACAAATTCCATGCCCGACACGACTTGGCCCCAGACTGTGTATTGGCCGTCGAGGCTGGCGCCGCGCGCGAACATGATAAAAAACTGGCTGTCGGCCGAATTGGGGTTTTGCGAACGTGCAGCACCGACGACGCCGCGCTCGAACGGCAAACGGCTGAACTCGGCCGCAACGTTGCCGCGTCCCGAGCCGCCGCGTCCCGTGCCCGTCGGATCGCCGGTCTGCGCCATGAAACCTTCGATCACGCGGTGGAACACTTGGCCGTCGTAGAATTTGGCGCGCGCCAGTTCCTTGACGCGTTCGACATGGCGCGGCGCGATGTCGGGCCGCAGACGGATCACGACGCGCCCGTATTCCAGGTCGATGAACAGCGTGTTCTCGCGGTCGAGGGCCGGTTGCGCGTTCGCGGGCGCGAAGGCAAACACGGCCAGGGCAATCAGCAAGAAACGAAACATGCGCATGGCGAAAAACCGTCTTCGAGGGACAAAAAGCGGCGCGATTATCGCGGCATGGCGTCCGGCGTTCAAGTGCTAAGCGGCGCGGATCGTCGGATGGGTTCCGCACAGCGCGCAATCGGGATCGCGCGGCACGGCAATCTTGCGGAACTCGGTTTCGAGCGCGTCGTAGATCAAAAGCGAGCCCGCGAGACTTGCCCCGAGCCCCAGCAGCTCCTTGAGCGTCTCGGTCGCCTGCAAGGTGCCGATAACGCCCGCAACCGAGCCGAGGATGCCGGCCTCCTCGCAGCGCGGGATAAGGTCGGCGGGCGGGCGTTTGGGGAACAGGCAGCGATAGCAGGACGATTCCCCCGCATGCGCCTTGTAGGTCGAAAGCTGGCCTTCGAAGCGCAGCAGTGCGCCTGCGACCAGCGTCTTTTTGGCGAAGTAGCACGCGTCATGGAGCAGATAGCGCGTCCCGAAATTGTCCGACCCGTCGACGATCAGATCGTAGGCGGCGACGAGCGCGGCCACGTTCGAGCGATCGAGTTTTGTTTCGTGCGTCTCGATGCGAATGGCCGGATCGAGGCGCGCCAAGGTTTTTGCCGCACTTGCGACCTTCGCCTCGCCGACATTCGCGTGGCCGTGCAGGACCTGGCGCTGCAGGTTCGTGACATCGACCGTGTCGAAATCGACGAGCCCCAGCGTGCCCACGCCCGCCGCCGCCAGATACAGGGCGACCGGCGAGCCAAGCCCGCCCGCGCCCACGATCAGCACGCGGCTGGCGAGCAGCTTGGCTTGGCCCGCCTCACCGACCTCGTCGAGGATCAGGTGGCGCGCATAGCGCGCGAACTGCGCATCGCTGAGCTCCGGCCCCCCGGCCATCCCGCTACGACTCGAGCTCGACGCCGACCGTCTTGGCGCGACCGATCAGCTCGGCCAAGGTCAGCGCTTCGAGGGCGGCAATCTGGCGCGTTTGCAGTTCTTGCCAGATCGGCCTTACGATCTTGTGGCCCAGCGCCGAGGCCGGCGCGCCGATCAAGGGGTCGGGGGTGGCTTCGATCGTGCGCACGATACGCACGATATCGGCAACCGAAATGGCTGTCGGCTCCTTGGCCAGACGATAACCGCCTTTTGGACCGCGTTGGCCAATCAGCATGCCGTCGCGCACAAGGGCTTGCAGCACCTGTTCCAGATAGCGCTTCGGGATGCCTTGGCGGCGCGTGATTGCGGCGGCCTGCACGGGCCGCGCTTTGGCGTTGTATGCGATGTCGAGAACGGCTTCGAGACCGAACAGAAGTTTTTTGGTGAGGCGCAGCATGGGGGGAGTCCTATTCGCCTGTCGAGCCGAAACCGCCTTCGGCACGCGTTGTGGGGGGAAGTTCGGCGCATTCGATCCAATGCGCTTGCGCGACGCGGGCGATCACCAGTTGGGCGATGCGCATGCCGCGTTCCAGGCGAAAGACGGTTTCGCCGTGATTGATGAGAACGACACCGACTTCGCCGCGGTAATCCGCATCGATGGTGCCGGGGGCGTTCAAAACTGTAATGCCGTGTTTGAGCGCAAGGCCCGAGCGCGGCCGAACCTGGGCTTCGAAGCCCGGCGGCAGGGCAATCGCGATGCCGCTTGGAACAAGCCGAAATTGGCGGGGTGCCAGATCGATCGGCGCGTCGATCGCCGCAAGCAAATCGAGCCCTGCGGCACCGCTTGTTGCGTACGCTGGCAGGTCCAGGCCATTGCCATGCGCCAGTCGCCGGATCGAGATCGACACCCGTTCCATCGTTACGCCAAAGCTTCTGCAATGCGCCGGGCAAGCCGGTGGGCGATTTGCGTCTTGGCCATCGCGGGCCAAGATTCGGTGCCAGCGGCATCCAGGATATGCACGATGTTGGCATCGCCCCCAAAAACATCGGTTCCGACGGAAACGTCGTTGGCGACGATCCAGTCGCAGCCTTTGCGCAGGCGCTTTGCGCTCGCATGCGCCAGCAGATTTTCGGTTTCGGCGGCAAAGCCGACGACCAGGCGCGGGCGCGTTTGGTGGCGCGCAAGCGTCGCCAGAATGTCGGGGTTCTCCGCCAGTCGAAGGGTCGGCGGCCCGGCGCCGTCCTTTTTGAGTTTTTCGGCGCCCGCCTGTGTCGGCCGCCAATCGGCGACCGCCGCCGCGCACACCGCAATGTCGGTCGGCAGGGCCACGAGCGATGCCGCCAGCATTTCTTGCGCGGTTTCAATATGCACGACGCGGCAGCCAGGCGGATCGGCCAGGCGCGTGGGGCCGCTGATCAACGTCGTCTCGGCGCCCAACGCCGCAAGCGCCGCCGCGATCGCGTGACCCTGTTTGCCCGACGAGCGGTTGGCGATGTAGCGCACGGGGTCGATCGGCTCGAAGGTGGGGCCGCTTGTCACCAGTGCGCGCTTGCCCGCGAGCGGCGATTCGATCCCCAAGCGCTTTTCGATGGCCACCAGCAGGGCGGTCGGCTCGCTCATACGTCCAAGGCCGATTTCGCCTTCGGCCAGTTCGCCCGATTCCGGCCCCACAATGGCGATGCCGCGCGCGGCCAACGCTGCCATGTTGGTTTTCGTCGCCGCGTTGCCCCACATGACATGGTTCATCGCGGGCGCGACCAGGATCGGCTTGTCGGTGGCCAGCAGCACCGTACTGGCCAAATCGTTGGCAAGGCCGAGCGCCATCTTGGCCAGCAAATCTGCGGTCGCGGGGGCAACCACGACCAGATCGCAGTCGCGCGCCAAACGGATATGGCCGATCTCGTGCTCGGCGGTCAGGTCGAAAAGATCGTCATAGACGCGCTCACGCGACAAAGTGCCGACCGACAAGGGGGTCACGAATTGTTTGGCCGCCGCTGTCATCACGCAGCGTACCGACGCCTTCGCCTCGCGCAGCCGACGGATCAGCTCCAAGCATTTGTAGGCGGCAATCCCTCCGCCAATGACGATCAAAATGCGTTTTCCAACGAGCATGTCCATTTACCCTGTCTCTTGGGGGTAAATTTATCGAGGTACTACACAAGACGCAACAGGGAATCGTTTAAGCCCAGGCCCAAGCAAGAGCGAGGCCCATCGCCAGCCCTGCGACGACCCAAGGCCAGCGCCAGGGTTGGCGGTTGGCGCCAAAGGCGGCCAGCGTATCGGGATGCAAACGCACCCCGCCGCCTGCGATCTGGGCTGCCGCGCGGTCGAGATTGGCGATGAGTGCCGGTAAATCTTCGAGGCGGGCCAGCAACGCTTCGCTGCCAAACCCGATGCGTGCCAAGGGCCCGCGATTGGCGAGCATCCATTCTTCGATCAACGGGCGCGCGAGCGTCCACATGTTGATATGCGGGTCAAGCTTGCGGCCCACGCCCTCGCATACCAGCATGCTTTTTTGCAGCAGCAGCAATTGCGGCTGGGTTTCCATCTGGAACTGTTCGGTTACTTCGAACAATTGGGCGAGCAGGCGGGCGAGCGAGATTTGCTCGAGCGGCAGGCCCAAAATCGGCTCGGCGATGGCGCGTGCGGCTTGGGCAAAGGCGCCCACATCCTGCGAGGGCGGCACGAAGCCCGCGCGAAAATGCACCTCGGCGACTTGGCGGTAATTCTGGTTGAGGAAGCCGGCCAACATGTCGGCCAGCAGGATGCGCGTGGGCCGGTCGATGCGTCCCATGATGCCGAAATCGACAGCGACCAACGTGCCGTCGGCAGCGACGAACATGTTGCCCGGATGCATGTCGGCGTGAAAAAAGCCGTCGCGAAAGACTTGGCGGAAAAATGCGCGCGCAGCCTTGGCGACGATGGCTTGCGGATCGTGGCCCGCATCGACCAGGCGTGCGCGTTCGCCGATCGGGATGCCGATCACGCGCTCGGTCGTCAGCACGCGTTTGGCGGTGCGCGTCCAGTCGACTTTCGGCACGCGGAATTCGGCATCGCCCGCGAAATTTTGCGCAAGCTCGTCGCACGCCGCCGCTTCCAGGCGAAGGTCCATTTCAAGCCGCACGGTCTGCGCCAGCGTTTCGACGACCGCTTGCGGTTTCAAACGGCGCGTCGCGGCGACGAAGCGTTCGACAAGTGCGGCCAGCCACGCGAGCAGATCGACGTCGCGCGCGAAGGCTGCCTCGACGCCGGGGCGCAAAATTTTCACCGCCACATCGCGTCCGTCGAGCGTGGTCGCAAAATGGACCTGGGCGATCGACGCCGCCGCCACGGCGGTTTCCTCGATCGCGGTGTAAAGCTCGTCCAGCGGCCGAGCGAATGCCTGTTCGATCGTCGCGCGCACATGGGCAAACTCGAACGGCGTCACGTTGTCTTGGAGATCGGTAAGGTCGCTTGCCACCGCCTCGCCGACCAAATCGGCGCGCGTCGACAAGACTTGCCCAAGCTTGACGAAGCCCGGCCCCAATTCGGTCAAGGCCAGCGCCAAGCGTTGGCCCGGCCGTTCGGGCAAATCGCGGCGTCGGATTTTGGCCGCAATGCGCGCCGCCAGCGGCGACAGTCGCGGCAAGCCCAGCGCTTCGAACGCATCGTAGGCGACCAGCGTGCGTGCGATCTTCGCCATGCGTACCAGCCGAAACGGCAGCCGCCAGCCGATCACGTGCGCCAGCCCCAATGGATGGCGGCAATGCCGCCCGACAAATTGCGATAGCCCGCGCGCCCGAACCCGGCCGTCTGCATCATGTCGCGGAGTTTTTCTTGCGGCGGGAAGCGGCGGATGCTTTCGGCAAGATAGCGGTAGGACGAGGCGTCGCCCGCAATCCACTGGCCCAGTCGCGGCAGCATCTGGAAGGAATAGACGTCGTAGAGCCGGTCGAGCACGGGTACGGCAACTTGGCTGAATTCCAGACAGAAAAATCGGCCGCCCGGTTTGAGCACGCGACGGATTTCGCCAAGCGCCTTGGCGGGCTCGGTGACATTGCGCAGGCCGAAGGCGATCGTGACGCCGTCCATTGCAGCGGCGGGGAACGGCAAGGCCTGCGCGTCGCCCGTGACCCACGCAGGGCCTGCCAAAATGCCGCGATCGGCGGCGCGCTTGCGGCCCTGGCGCAGCATTTGTTCGTTGTAGTCGCATACTGCGACGGTTGCGCCGGCTTCGCCCAATGCAAACGCGATGTCGCCCGTGCCGCCCGCAAGATCGAGAAACGCTTCGCCCGCACGCGGGGCGACTTGGTGCACAAACGCCTTCTTCCACAGCCGGTGGACGCCGAGCGACATGACGTCGTTCATCAGATCGTAGGATCCCGCGACAGAATCGAACACGTCGCGCACCAAACCCGCCTTGGCGGTTTTGGGCACGTCGCGGAAGCCAAAATGGGTGGTTTCGTCGGACGAGCTGGCCATTGTCGGCGCGCACCATAGCGCGCGACGCTGGAAATTGGGAGCGAAGTTGGGGCAGGGTGTTCGGGTCATGCCCGAATTGCCCGAAGTCGAAACTGTGGTGCGGGGGTTGCGTCCGCATCTTGAAGGGCAGCGCTTGGTGCGCGTGGTGCAGCGCCGCGCCGATATCCGGACCGCCATTCCGCAAGACTTTGTGCAGCGCGTGACCGGGGCGCGCGTGACGGCGGTCAAGCGGCGCGCCAAATGGATATTGATCGCGCTCGATCGCGGCGCCACGCTGCTGGTGCATCTGGGCATGTCGGGCCGCTTGGTGCTGGTCCCGAAATCCGCACCGCCCGCCGGTCGCCACGACCATGTCGAGTTCGAAACCGAGGCCGGGGCCACGGTTCGTTTTGGCGATCCGCGCCGCTTTGGCGTCGTCGATGTCGTCGAAAGCGACACGCTCGATGCCGACAGACGTTTCAGCGGCCTTGGCCCCGAGCCCTTGGAAAAAAGCTTCGATGCGGCGGCGCTCGAAACAGCGCTGGCGGGATCGCGGGCGCCTTTGAAGGCGGCTCTGCTCGACCAGCGCAACGTCGCGGGGCTCGGCAATATATATGTGTGCGAGGCGCTCTATCGCGCGGGCCTGAGCCCGCTACGCAAGGCCGGCACGGTCAAGGGAGCGCGCGCGGCCGTTTTGTGCGCGTCCATCAAGGCCACGCTTGGCGACGCCATTGAGGCCGGCGGCTCGTCGGCGCGCGACTATGTGCAGGCTTCGGGCGAGCTTGGGTGGTTCCAGCACCAATGGCGCGTCTATGATCGTGAAGGCAGCCCGTGTCCCGGCTGCGATTGCGGTAAAAGCGTCAAGCGCATCGTGCAGTCGGGCCGCTCGACTTTCTATTGTCCCAAGCGCCAGCGCTGACGTATGAAAGACACCATGCGTTTTCTAGCGATATTCCTTGTCGGGCTGCTGCTGGCATTGTCGGCATCCGCGCAAAGCTATGTCGAGGGCATCGACGATCTGCCGCTAATGGCGGGACTGGCCCAGTCCGGCGAGCCCAGTGTTTTCGATGCGGCACAAGGACGCGTGGTCGAAGCGCAGGCAGAGGGGCGCGTGGCACAGGCGGCGATCTTGGCCTTCTATGCGCGTACACTGCCCCAATTGGGCTGGCGCAGCATTGCTGAGGGGCGTTTTGCGCGCGAGGGCGAAAAGCTCGTGATCGAGTTTCCGCCTGCAGCCGTTGCGGGCGCGACCGCAGTGCGGTTTTTTCTGTCTCCGGAATAAGGATATTCCTATGAGCTACGAAAACATCCTGGTCGAAACGAAGGGCAGGGTCGGCATCATCACGCTGAACCGGCCCAAGGCGCTCAATGCGTTGTGCGCGGCTTTGATCCGCGAACTTGGCCAAGCGCTCGATGCGTTCGAAAAAGATGCCGGCATCGGCTGCATCGTCTTGACCGGCTCCGAGCGCGCGTTCGCCGCCGGCGCCGACGTCAAGGAAATGGCCGCGTCGACCTATATGGACGTCTACATGAACGACTTCATCACCAAAGGCTGGGAGCAGGTCACGACCTGCCGCAAGCCGGTGATCGCGGCCGTGGCAGGGTTCGCCTTGGGCGGGGGATGCGAGCTTGCCATGATGTGCGACTTTATTTTGGCAGCGGACACGGCCAAATTCGGCCAGCCGGAAATCAAGATCGGCACGATCCCTGGAGCCGGCGGCAGCCAGCGCCTTACGCGCTTTGTCGGCAAGTCGAAGGCCATGGAAATGTGCCTCACAGGTCGCATGATGGATGCAGCCGAAGCCGAGCGCGCGGGGCTGGTGAGCCGCGTGGTGCCCGCCGCCGAATTGCTCGCCGACGCGATCAAGACGGGCGAAGCGATCGCCGGCCTGTCGCTGCCGATCGTCATGATGGCGAAAGAAGCCGTCAATCGCGCCTACGAAACCACGCTGGCCGAAGGCATCAAGTTTGAGCGGCGCGTATTCCACGCTACCTTCGCGACCGACGACCAAAAAGAAGGCATGGCCGCCTTCGCCGAAAAGCGCCCCCCGGTCTGGAAAAACCGCTGATCGGCCCGGGGTTGACGCCCCCGGCCTGCGGGGCTATAACGCGCGGCCTTTTGCGATGGTCTTGCAGCCGTCGGAGAGACCGTATTTAACGCGGCGCTTTCGTCGCCCGTCCGAACTGAAACGTCCGAACTGAAACGCTCGAACCGAAAGACCCGAAGACCATGGCGAACACATCCTCCGCAAAAAAGGCCGCGCGCCAGACGCTGCGCCGCACCGAAGTGAACCGCACGCGCATCAGCCGGATGCGCACGAGCGTGACGAAGGTCGAAGAAGCCATCGCCGCCGGCGACAAGGCCGCCGCAGCCGCAGCGCTTAAAGCGGCCCAACCGATTTTGATGCGCACGGCGAAGGTCGGCGTGGTGCACAAGAATACCGTGTCGCGCAAAATCTCGCGTTTGTCGGCGCGCATCAAAGCGATCAAGAGCTGAAAACTTTTCGGCGCGCAGGGCCGCGGCTCGCGCGCGAAAATCTTCCGGCACGTGCAAGCGCCGTCTTCGAAAAATCGAAGACGGCGCTTGCATTTTTTGGCGCCGCTTTCTAGCGCGCGTTCGAAGCTGCGATGCCTCCGCATTTTCTGGTCGCGCATCGTCGTGCAAGTCCTTGAATCTCCGCGCGCAGCTTCGACTCATGCGATTTATTGCGGCGCAATGAAGATAAACTTTTCGATATCCGGCGTGCACCGCCGCAACAGTCGTATCGAATCGCTCGTTCCCACAACGGACCTGTTGCGGTTGGCGTTGGCCCGTGTTTTATTTTGCTCGTTCGACGGTGCGAAAAAAGCATCGCGAAAATCTCTACGACGGTAAGCCGATCGAATTTACGCGCCTCTTCGGCACGGGCGCGCGGACAACATGGGACGGGGCGATGGCTGGTAGGTTTGAAATTTCGTCGCGTCCATTGTTCGATAAAAAGCCGCGCGTTTCGGCTGCGCGCAAACACAACAAGTCTGTACGCGAACAGACGCAACGACAGGGGTCCCTTCCCGTGGCTTCGATCCATTCTATTCCGGCATATTGCCGTCCCCATTTCGGCCGCGTACACGACCGTTTTTTCGATCGGCGTTTTATTGCCTATCGCGCGCGAACGCGCCGCGCCGCGTCCAGTTGATGCGCTGCGATGTCGAACTGGCTCGCGGCGCGCCGGGTTTTGGCGCGTTGCGTGCGGATCGATATTCGCGGAAGTAAAGACGGGCGGTCCGTTGGCGCGCCCTGTGCGAGCTGCGGGAATAGGCGACAGAACGGTTGGGTACGATGGTCGAAGCGGCAAAATTTTCGGAACGCGCGTCGGTTGACGGCAGCAAGATGGGTTATGCGGGCGATCTTTCGCCGCGCGATGCATGGGACATGTTGTCCGGCGACAAAAAAGCCGTGCTGATCGACGTGCGCAGTCGCGCGGAATGGACGTTCGTTGGCGTGGCAAGTCTGGCGTCGCTCGGCAAGGCACCGCTCTACGTATCGTGGCAGAATTATTCGACCGGTTTGGATGGGCGTGCCCAGATGGTGCCCAATCCGCAATTTTCCTCTGCCGTCGCGGCGGCCGTCGACAAAGACGCGTCGGCGATTTTTTTGTGCCGGTCGGGCGGCCGTTCGAAATCGGCCGCGATCGCGATGACGACGATCGGGTTCGTGCGCGCCTATAATTTGGCAGGCGGATTTGAAGGCGACCGGGATGCCAACGGGCATCGCGGATCCGCAGGCGGCTGGAAAGCCGCCGGTCTTGCCTGGACGCAGGAGTAATGGCCATGCGTCCGCAAGATTTCGGTCCCTCTTTGGAAGCCCAATGGGTGCGCGTACGCGCGCGTCTCAAAGGCGAATTTGGCGAAGCCGCCTACAAAAGCTGGCTCAAGCCGCTGACCTTGGTCGGCATCGAAGAAGGCGTCGCGCGCATCGCCGTGCCGACGCGCTTCATGCAAGATTGGGTGCGCCAGCACTATTCTGATCGCATAAAAACTTTGTGGCGCGCCGAGAACAAAATGGTCCGCACGGTCGAAATCGTGGTCCAGCCCGCCGCAGGTCTGCAGCCGCCGCCCGCCGTGCCTGCAACCGGCACCGCGCAGCGCCCGACCGCCTCGGCCCAGCGCACCGCTGCACCTACGTATGGCTCGGCATCTCCCGGCAACGGCCTCGCGGCCGCAATGATCGGCCGCACGCAGGACGACGTCGAGAGTTTTGGCGCGCCGCTCGACCCGCGCTTCACGTTCGAATCTTTTGTCCAGGGCAAGTCGAACGAATTTGCCGCCGCCGCCGCACGGCGCGTCGCCGACGAAGGCAAGGTGCCGTTCAACCCGCTATTTTTGTATGGCGGCGTAGGGCTCGGCAAGACGCACCTGATGCATGCGATGGCCTGGCACATCCGCAAGCGCAATCCGCAGCGGCGCGTGGTGTATCTCTCGGCCGAAAAATTCATGTACCAGTTCATCCGCGCGATGCGCTTCAAGGACACGATGTCCTTCAAGGAACAGTTCCGCTCGGTCGACGTGCTGCTGGTCGACGACGTGCAGTTCATTTCGGGCAAAGACGCGACGCAGGAAGAATTCTTCCACACCTTCAATGCGCTGGTGGATCAGAACAAGCAGATCGTGCTGTCGGCCGACAAAAGTCCGGCCGATCTCGAAGGTCTCGAAGACCGCGTGCGTTCGCGCCTGGGCTGGGGGCTTGTCGCTGACATCCACTCCACCACGTATGAACTGCGTCTGGGCATTCTGCAGTCGAAAGCCGAGAAGCTCGGCACTGCCATGCCGCCCAAAGTGCTCGAATTTTTGGCGCACAAAATCGTCGCCAATATTCGCGAGCTCGAGGGGGCGCTCAACCGCATCGTAGCGCATTCCACGCTGGTCGGTCGGCCGATCGGTCTGGAAAGCGCCCAAGAAGTTCTGCACGATCTGTTGCGTGCGTCCGACCGCCGCGTGACGATCGAGGAGATCCAAAAGAAAGTCGCCGAGCATTTTGCGATTCGTTTGGCCGACATGCATTCGCCACGCCGGGCGCGCCAAGTGGCCCGTCCGCGTCAGGTGGCGATGTATCTGGCTAAGCAATTGACCAGCCGCTCGCTGCCCGAAATCGGCCGCAAGTTCGGCGGCCGCGACCACACGACCGTCATGCACGCGGTCCGCAAAATCGACGAGCTGCGCGCCGCCGACGCGGCGTTTGCCGAAGACGTCGAATTGCTGCGTCGCATGCTGGAGGCATAAGGCATGGCGGCGCGGCACCCGCGCATCCTGCTGACCGGTTTCGAGGCGTTCGGGCCGCACAAATCCAATCCGACGGCAAGCATCGTCGAACGGCTCGACGGCGAGTGGGCGGGGGATGCGCGCATTGTGGCGCGCGTTCTGCCCGTTTCGATCGCCAAGATTGAAGCGGCTCTCGACGCGGCGCTGGCGGAAGTTCAGCCGGTGGCGATCTTGGCGCTCGGTCTTGCAGGTGGGGAGAGCTGTATCAGGCTCGAGCGCACGGCGCAAAACGCGCTCAAATTTCCCTATCCCGACAATGACGGCAAAAGCCCGACCGGCAAAATCGACAGCAAAGCGCCCGCCACGCGGACCGCAACGCTGCCCTACCCCGCGATTTTGAAGGGGCTGCTGATTGCGGGCATTCCAGCGCGCCTGTCCGACGATGCGGGCCGCTATTTGTGCAACGCCACCTTGTTCCATTTTTTGGCGCGCGCGGGCAAGCTGCCGTGCGGCTTTATCCATGTGCCGTCGACCCCTGAAATGGTCGCGGACGCGCTGCGCAAAGGCGCGTTGGCGGAGCCGGAAAAGGCCGCGTCGATGGGGTTGCGCCTGCAACTGGCGGCGATCCGCATCGCCCTTGGCGAAATCGCCAAAAAAGCCCTGAAATAGCCGGTTTCACGGGCCCGCTGCGGCATTCGCGGGGCTTTTGTCGGCCCTCCGTTCTGCTATACTCTCGCAGTTGATTTCGATTCGCCCGACAACCCTTTTGCCGAGATTGCTCCCGCTATGAAAATCACGATCGAGCGTGCCGCTCTGTTGAAGGCGCTGGGCCACATCCAAAGCGTCGTCGAGCGCCGCAACACGATCCCGATTTTGTCCAACGTGCTGCTCGAAGCGGCCCCCGCCAAGGGGGGCGGCGGCAGGCTCTCGCTGACCGCAACGGACATGGACGTGGCGTTCGTGGAAATCGTGTCGGCCGAAATCGCCAAGGCGGGCGCCACCACCGTGCAGGCGCACACGCTTTATGAAATCGTCCGCAAGCTGCCCGAGGGCAGCCAAGTCGGCCTCGAATGGTTGTCTGAAAAGGGCCAGGTCGCATTGCGCGCGGGCCGCTCGAGTTTCAGTCTTGCGGCCCTGCCGGCCGACGACTTCCCCAAGATGGCCGCGGGCGAGCTGCCGCATGCCTTCGAAATCGGCGCCGGCGATCTCAAGAACCTGATCGACAAGACGCGCTTTGCGATTTCGACCGAGGAAACGCGCTACTATCTGAACGGCATCTATCTGCACGCAGCCACCTCGAACGGCGTCAAGGTGCTGCGCGCGGTTGCGACCGACGGCCACCGTTTGGCGCGCATTGAAATGCCGCTGCCAGAGGGGGCCGACAGCATCCCGGGCGTTATCTTGCCGCGCAAGACCGTGATGGAATTGCGCAAGCTCATCGACGAGGCGTCGGGCGCGGTGCAGATCACGCTCTCGGATACGCGCGCGCGCTTTTCGTTCGGCGAAGCGGTTCTGGTCTCCAAGCTCATCGACGGCGCGTTCCCGGATTACGAGCGCGTGATTCCGTCGGGTAACGACAAATCGATGGAAGTCGACCGGCGTCTGTTTGCCTCGGCCGTCGATCGCGTGGCGACAATCTCGACCGAAAAATCGCGGGCAGTGAAGCTTGCTTTGTCGAAGAACCTGCTCACGCTCACGGCCAACAGCCCGGATGCGGGCACGGCCAGCGAAGAAATCGAAATCGCTTACCAGGGACCCGCACTCGAGATCGGCTTCAACGCGCGCTACCTGCTCGACATCGCCGAGCAGCTCGAAGGCGAGAATGCCGCCTTCAAGATGGCCGACGCGGCCTCGCCGACCATTCTGGGCGACGCGGCCGATGCGAGCGCGCTCTACGTCCTCATGCCGATGCGCGTTTGATGTGACGGCGGCTCCCGCCCGGATCGTGCCGTTTCCTGGCGCTCAGGGCACGCTTTTGCGCGCGCCTGCGGCCGTAACGCGTCTCGATCTCGCCGATTTTCGCAGCTATGCACAGCTGCGCTTGGACATCCCGGCCGGTCCTGTCGCATTGGTCGGGCCCAATGGGGCGGGCAAAACAAATCTGCTGGAAGCTTTGTCGTTTCTGGCTCCCGGCAAGGGTTTGCGCCGCGCCCGCATGACGCAGATTGAGCGCACTGGCGCCGCCGGGCCTTGGGCCGTGTCGGTCGAACTCGTTTTGCCGGGCGAGACGATCCGCATCGGCACGGGGCGCGGCGAGGGCGACAAGCGCATCGTACGCGTCGACGGCAAACCGATGCGCGGCCAAGCGGGACTCGCGCGCCACGTATCGGTCGTTTGGCTTGTCCCCGAAATGGATCGGCTGCTGGCCGAAGGGGCGGGCGCACGTCGGCGTTTTCTCGACCGGCTGGTCTTCGGCTTCGACCCCGAACATGCGGCGCAAGTCGCATCTTACGACCATGCGCTGCGCGAGCGGGCGCGTTTGCTGGCCGAGGGGTCGAACGACCGTGCGTGGCTTGCCGCACTCGAAGATTCGCTTGCCCGCCATGGGGTGGCCATCGCGATCGCGCGTGCGCTCGTCGTGGCGCGTCTCGACCGTGCGGCCAGTACCAAAGCCGGGCCGTTCCCTACGCCTTCGCTTGCGCTGACAGGCGAGATCGAAGCTCTGTGCGCGACGATGCCTGCGCTTGCGCTCGAGGATTTTGCGCGCGAGCGCCTGGCAAGCGAACGCGCGCGCGACGCCGAGACGGGCGCAACGCATTTTGGGCCGCATCGCGGCGATTTGGCCGTGCGCTGGAGCGAGAAGAACGCGCCCGCCGCCCAACTTTCAACCGGTGAGCAAAAGGCGCTCCTGATTTCGCTGATTTTGGCGCATGCGCGCGAGCTTGCGGCCGAACGCGGCCAGCCGCCGATCCTGCTGCTCGACGAAATCGCGGCGCATCTCGATCCCGTGCGACGCACCCATCTGTTCGACGAGCTTCTGGCACTCGGCGCCCAATTTTGGGCGACCGGTGCCGATCCCGAATCGTTTGCGCCCCTGGCCGGGCGCGCGCATCTGCTGCGCGTCGAGGCCGGCGGCATTGCGACTGCCTGAAGGACCTGGAACGGCCATGAGCGAATCTGCCAAAAACATCGAAGACGCGTCGGCGGCCTATGGCGCCGACTCCATCAAAGTGCTGCGCGGGCTCGACGCCGTGCGCAAGCGCCCGGGCATGTATATCGGCGATACCGACGACGGGACCGGTCTGCATCACATGGTCTACGAAGTAGTCGACAACGCGATCGACGAGTCGCTCGCGGGCTGGTGCGACGCGATCCAGGTAACTCTCAACGCCGACGGCTCGGTCACGGTGCGCGACAACGGGCGCGGCATTCCGACCGACATCCACGCCGAAGAGGGCGTGTCGGCAGCCCAAGTCATCATGACGCAGCTCCATGCAGGCGGAAAATTCGACCAAAACTCCTACAAGGTTTCCGGCGGCCTGCATGGCGTTGGCGTGTCGGTGGTGAACGCGCTGTCGCAAAGCTTGAAGCTGCGCATCTGGCGCGGCGGCAAAGCCTATGCGATGGAGTTTCGCCATGGCGACGCGGTCGCGCCTTTGGCGGAAGTTGGCGTTGCAGGCGACGAGCGCGGCACGGAAGTCACGTTCTTGCCGTCGGTCGAAACCTTCACCAAGACCGTGTTCGATTTCGACACGCTCGAACATCGTCTGCGCGAACTGGCGTTCCTCAATTCCGGCGTGCGCCTTGTGCTGTCGGACGCGCGCGGCGTCGAGCCCAAGCGCGTCGAACTGCATTATCAGGGCGGCATCGAGGCTTTTGTGCGCTATCTCGACCGTTCGAAACAGGCGATCCACGCGCCCGTAACAATGAAGGGCGAAAAGGACGGCATCACAGTCGAGGTGGCGATGGAATGGACCGACGCCTACCACGAGACGATGCTGTGCTTCACCAACAACATCCCGCAAAAAGACGGCGGCACGCATCTGGCGGGCTTTCGCGGCGCGCTGACGCGCACGATCGCGCGCGTGGCGGGCGAGAACGCCGGCAAGAAGGAAAAAGTTTCGCTCACCGGCGACGATGCGCGCGAGGGCCTCACTTGCGTGCTGTCGGTCAAAGTCCCCGACCCCAAATTCTCGTCGCAGACAAAAGACAAACTCGTTTCTTCTGAAGTGCGCCCGGTGGTCGAGCAAATCTGCAACGACAAGCTGACCCAGTGGTTCGAAGAACATCCTGCCGACGCCAAGAAAATCGTCCAGAAAATCGTCGAGGCGGCGAGCGCGCGCGAAGCGGCGCGCAAGGCGCGCGAACTTACGCGTCGCAAGGGGGCGCTCGACATGGCGTCGCTGCCCGGCAAACTTGCAGACTGCCAGGAGCGCGATCCGGCCAAGTCGGAACTGTTCATTGTCGAAGGGGACTCGGCGGGCGGTTCCGCCAAACAAGGGCGCAATCGGGCCAACCAAGCGATCTTGCCGATCAAGGGCAAAATTTTGAACGTCGAACGCGCGCGCCTGGACAAAATGCTGTCCTCGGCGGAGATCGGCACGTTGGTCACTGCTATCGGGACAGGCATCGGCACCGAGGAATTCGATGTCGCCAAGGCGCGCTACCACAAGATCGTCATCATGACAGACGCCGACGTAGACGGCAGCCACATCCGTACGTTGCTGTTGACGTTCTTCTACCGACAGATGCGCCCGCTTATCGAACAGGGCTACATCTATATCGCCCAACCGCCGCTCTATAAGGTCAAGAAAGGCTCGTCCGAGGTGTATCTCAAGGACGAGCGCGCGATGGAAGACCATCTGATCGCGGGCGGCATCGAGGGGATGACGCTGACCGGCGCCGACGGCGCGATGCGCGCGGGCTCCGATCTTAGGTCGGCCGTCGAGCGCGCGCGCGCGGCGAAGTCGATGATCCTTGCCTTGGCGCGCCGCGTGGGCTCGCGTGACGCGGTCGAGCAGGCGGCGATTTTGGGCGCGCTCGACCCAAGCCATCTGGCTGACGTGCAAATCGCCCCGCAAATCGCCAACACGATCGCCACTCGCATAAACGTGCTCTCGCCCGAAACCGAGCGCGGCTGGACGGGGCGCGTGGAAAACGGAGCTTTGCATTTCGAGCGAAAGCTGCGCGGCGAAATCGACCGTGCGACGATCGATGCGGTGACGATGAATTCAGTCGAAGCGCGCCGCCTGGTCGAGATGGCGGGCGAGTTGCAGTCGCTCTATGCTAAGCGCGCGCGGCTCGAAACCAAGGATCGCCACACGATCGACGTCGCGGGGCCGACCAAGCTCATCGATACGGTGCTGGAAGCGGGCAAAAAAGGCCTGAGTTTCCAGCGCTACAAGGGCCTGGGCGAAATGAATCCCGAGCAGCTCTGGCAAACGACGCTCGACCCACAAGCGCGCCATCTGCTGCAGGTCAAGGTTGCCGACACGGCCGATGCCGACGGCGTGTTTACGACGCTGATGGGCGACGTGGTCGAACCGCGCCGCGATTTCATCGTCGAGAACGCGCTCAAGGTTGCCAATCTCGATGTGTAACCGCCGTTGACGATCGAACTCAACAACCCGGCAACCGAAGATATCTAGTCACTTCGCCCAGCGCAGCACAAGCGGATCGAGACCGCGCGCGATGTCGATCAGTTCGGCGCGGGTCTGCGGATGCAGCGGCATCAGCGGCTTGCGCGTCGCCCCCGACTTGATCACGCCGCCCGCTTCCATCAGCACCTTCGCGGCGATCAGGCCGCATTGACGATTTTCGAAATTGATCAGCGGCAGCCAACGCGTATAGGCCGCACTCGCGGCATTGCGATCACCCGCGGCGTGGGGGTCGAAAATCGCGCGAATGCCATCGGGATAACCGCCGCCGGGCATCGTGCCGGTCGCGCCGGCGCTGAGATCGGGGAGCAGCGTGATGCCCTCCTCGCCGTCCCACGGGCCGACGATCGAATCCCCGCCCTCGGCGATCAACGCGCGCAACTTGTTGGCGGCTTGCGGTACTTCGATCTTGAAATAGCTGATATTTGCGATCTCGCGCGCCATGCGGGCCAGCAGCGGCACCGACAACGGCGTACCGGCGACGGGCGCGTCCTGGATCATGATCGGGATCGTGATCGCGTCGGACACACGCTTGAAGAATTCGTAGATCGCAGATTCGGTCGCGCGGATCGTAGCGCCGTGATAAGGCGGCATGATCATCACCATCGACGCCCCTGCTTCTTGCGCCCGCATGCTGCGCTCCGCGCACGCATCGGCGGAGAAGTGTGTTGTCGTCACGATGATCGGCACGCGATCGGCATTGTGCTTGAGCACGCAATCCATCACGGTTTCGCGTTCGACGTCGGTCAACGCGAATTGCTCCGACCAGTTGGCAAGAATGCAGATGCCGTGCGAGCCCGCGTCGATCAAGAAGTCGATGCAACGCTTCTGCCCGTCGAGATCGAGGCGCCCGTGCGCGTCGAACACCGTGGGCGCCACCGGAAACACACCGCGATAGATCATCATCTTCTCCCTTCGATACCGTGTCCATTCGAAAATGCCAACATAACGATATGCACGCGGTGATTTTTGACATCGTACCGATTTGACAATAGCAAAAATTGCGACCGATACGCGACCCGAAGCAATGAGATTCTCTTGCTGCACTGCGCACATGCGTATCACGGTCCATTCATATCGTAGGTTCGGGTATAAACCGGTTCTTTGATTGTAAGTCGCTCGATGCGTCTCTACGATCAATTTAGCCGTCGAAATTCGATCATGGATTCCATGACGGAAAGCGGCTGAAAAGAATGCGCGAGCAAAAACGATTCGCGCCGAAAAACGATACGGGAGAATGGGATGAAATCCGCCGCACGATGGCTTGTCGCCGGTGTTCTCGCCGGCTCCGCTTTTTGGGGGCTGACACAGCCCGCCGAGGCCCAGGGCATTCCGAGAGACATTCCGCGCAAGGAACTGTTGATCCTCGAGAACCCCGAAGGGACCGTCAAGAACGCCGCCTGGTTCAATATCTGGGCGATCAACGCCAACAGCCAGTCGAACGGATTGCAGCAGGCGGCCCTCGACACGCTTTGGTACATCGATCCCGATAGCGGCATCGACGGCGTGTGGGATAACTCCCTCGCTTCGGCAAAACCGGTCTACAACGCCAATTTCACCGAGATGCGGGTGAAGTTGCGCCGCGGCATTTTCTGGAGCGACGGCGTCGAGTTCACGTCGGCCGACGTTAAGTTTACCGTCGACATGATGGTGAAGACGCCGGGCATGCGCTGGAGCGCCGTGCTCGCCAACGCGGTCGAAACAGTCGAGGCGCCCGACGCCGAAACCGTCATCTTCAAATTGAAGCGCCCGAATTCGCGCTTCCATTCGCTGTTCACGGTGCGCTGGAACGCCGTTTGGATCGCGCCCAAGCACGTTTTCGAAAAGGTCGAAGATCCGAACAAATTTGCCTTCGATAAGCCGATCTCGCTGTCGTCCTACGTGCTCCACAGCCACGACCCGGACGGCAAGTGGTATATCTGGCAGCGCCGCTAGGATTGGCAGCGCACATCATTGGCCCGCTTCGGCCAGCCCGCACCGCGCTACCTCGCTTACGTCGATCCCGGCCCGCCCGACAAGCGCGTGATTGCGCAAATGAACAAGGAACTGGACGTCGTCCACGACATCGCGCCCGAAGGCATGTTCACGTTGGCGCGTCAGAATCCGACGTCGAAGGCGTGGTTCAAGGGCTTCCCGTTCGGGCATCCCGATCCCACGCTGCCGGCGGCGATCTTCAACACTCAGCTCGACATGTTCAAGAACAAGGACGTGCGCTGGGCGCTGGCGTTGCTGATCGACATCAAGGCGGTGTCGATGGCGTCCTATCGCGGTGCTGCGACGATCTCGCCGATCGCCGTCCCCCCGACCGGACGTCATCCGGAATTCTATCACGGGCCGATGCAGGATTGGCTGGCCGAGTTCGAGATCGATACGGGCAAACGCAAGATCAAGCCCTACGACCGGACGATGGCGCGCCAGATCGCGGATAGTCTGCGTCCGTCGATGGGGAACCAGATCCCGTCTGAACCAGCCGACGTCGCGAAGGCCTTCGGCACAGGCTGGTGGAAGCCCGATCCGCAGGCGGCGACGGAGTTGCTGGAACGCGCAGGTTTCCGCAAGCAAGGGAACCAGTGGCTGAAGCCCGACGGCACGCCCTTCGTCATTCGCGTGGTGGTCGAGGGCGATGCACGGCCGATCATGACCCGCGCGGGGTCGATGATCGCGCAGAACTGGCGTCAGTTCGGCATCGACGCGCGCGTCGACGTAGCCGCCGGCACGTTGCTGACGCGCCGTGCGGCGGGCGATTTCGATGTGATCTTAAGTTGGAGCGTCGAGACCTGGGGCGGCCATCAGGACCTGTCCTTCTTCATGGACAGCTGGCACTCTGCCTTCGTGGCCCCGCCCGGCCAGTCGCAGCCGTTGCGCAACTGGCAGCGCTGGTCGCATCCCGATCTCGACAAGATCATCGAACAGATCCGCACGATCGACTTCGACGATCCCAAGGGTATCGAGCTGGGCAAGGAGTTTATCAAACTCGCAACGCGTGAAATGCCGTTGATCCCGCTGATGGCCTACAATGTGTTCACCGTCGCCGATGAGACCTACTGGACCGGTTTCCCCAGCGCGGACAACCCGTACGCCAACCCGGTCACGAACTGGGGTAACTCCCGCTACATGTTCGTGAAAATCAAGCCCAAGCAGTAAGCCGTCTTCCGTGCCTTCCGGCCGGCGTGCCTCGTGCGCCGGCCGGATCAGCCGGATTGCACCCGGGAAAGCACACGACATGCGCGTTTACGCCCGATACGCCGCCGGACGTTTTCTGCAGTTCCTTCTGGTCGTGTTCATCGGCATCAATCTCGCTTACGTGATCACCCATGCGACGCCGATCGATCCGGTGGAGCATACGGTGTCTGTCGCCACGGCATTCGGCCAAACCGCACCCGATGCGATCGAATCGATGCGTCAGTCCTTGCGCGAGCTTTACGGGTTGACGGGCTCGCCGATCGAGCAATACGTGAATTTCTGGCGCCGCGTAATCGTGGCCGATTTCGGCCCGTCGCTGTCGGCCTTTCCCACGCCCGTATCGTCGCTGATCGGCCGCGCGACGCCCTGGACGGTCGGCCTGCTCGGCGTCGCCACGTTGATCACATGGGTGATCGGCAATTTTCTGGGCGGCCTCGCCGGTTACTATCGCCGTAGCCGCGCGCTGAAGGCGTTCGGCATCCTGGCGATGGCGCTGCATCCCATGCCCTATTACATCGCCGCGATTGTGCTTTTGATCGTATTCGGCTTCGTGTGGCCGATCTTACCGATCTCGGGCGGTTCGCAGATGAACATCGCGCGCGGATGGTCCGCGGATTACATGCTGTCAGTCGCGCGACATTCGGTGCTGCCGATGCTCTCGCTCATCCTCGTCGGACTCGGCGGCTGGTTCGTGGGCATGCGCAGTCTCGTTTCCAACATCGTGACCGAGGATTACGTGACCTATGCCGAACTCGCGGGCGTGAACAAGACGCGCATCCTGACGACCTACGTCATGCGCAACGCCATCGTGCCGCAGGTCACGGGCCTTGCGATCTCGCTCGGCCATATCTTCTCCGGCGCTTTAATCACCGAACGCGTGTTCGGCTATCCTGGCATCGGTTCGCTGCTGGTCGATGGCGTGCACGCGGGCGATTATAGTCTCGTGCTTGGAGTCACGACGATCTCGATCCTGGGCGTGTCGATCGCGGTGCTAGTTATCGACCTGATCTACCCGCTGCTCGATCCCCGCGTCACGGTGGGTTGAGCATGTTCGTCGTTCTTCGCGATCTTCTGCGTTATAATGGCGAGTTTCTCGCGGGTTTCCTGTTGACCGGCATCGTCGTCGTGATGGCGTTGCTGTCGTTCTTTTCGCCCTATCCGCCGATGGATCAGTTCGTGGCACCGATGGACGTGCCGCCCTCCACCGCGCATTGGTTCGGCACCACGTCGCGCGGCCAGGATCTGTTCTGGCTGCTGACCTATTCGATCCGCAACACGCTGGCCTTCGGTCTGTTGGTGGCGATCCTCAGCCGCATCCTGTCGCTGTCGATCGGTCTGCTCGCGGGCTATCGCGGCGGGTGGGTCGACCGCGTGCTGATGTCGATCAACGACACTTTCATTGTCATCCCGCTGTTTCCGATCCTGGTTCTGTTCTACTTCGTCATGCGAGACAACATGTCGTGGGTGATGTTGGCGGTGCTGACGGCGTCGCTGGGCTGGTCCTACGACGCGCGCCTTATCCGCTCAGTGGCGCTTAGTCTGCGGCATCGCGAATTCACCCAAACGGCCGTGTTCTCCGGCATGCGTACGCACGAGATCCTTTCGAAGGAGCATCTGCCCTTCGTCTTGCCGATCGTGTTTTCGACATCGCTCAACAACATGAATTGGTCGATCGGGCTGGAAGTTACGCTCGCCGTGCTCGGCTTCACCGACATCAACCGGCCCAGCGTAGGCGGGATGATCTATTGGGCCAATCAGCATAGCGCCGTCGTCGCGGGGATCTGGTGGTGGATCGCTTTCCCGGTCGGCTTGGTGGTGATGCTGTTCATTGGGCTCTATCTGCTCGCAGTGTCGATGAACGAGTATATCGATCCGCGTTCGCGTCTCGAGCGCGGCGGGGGGCGTAAAGAATGAGCGCCGCCATGCAAAACTTCGCCGCCCGGCCCGATGCCGCGGAAGGTCCCGTCGTCGCGGTACGCGATTTGCGCGCTTGGTATCGATTGCGGCTTTTCGGCGTCGATCGGGAAGTGAAGGCCGTCGATGGCATCACTTTCGAAGTGCGCCGCGATGAAATTTATGGCCTCGCCGGCGAATCGAGTTCGGGCAAGTCGACGCTGGTGAAGACCATCGCCGGCGCCATCAAGCCGCCGCTCGATATCGTCGGCGGCGAGATCGAATTCAGCTTCATGCCAGGGACGCAAGGACTGAACCGCGCGCCGCCCGAAATCGCCGCGCGCGTGCGCTGGCGTCATCTGTCCTATGTCATGCAAGGTTCGATGAGCGTGCTGAACCCTGTGCGGCGGGTCGGCGCCTCGTTCGTCGACTTCGCCGCGCGTCATATGGGGCTCGACAAGGCCGGGTTCGAAGCGGCGGTGACCGAGCATCTGGCGCGAGTCAATTTGCCGGGGTCGGTATTGATGGCCTATCCGCACGAATTGTCCGGCGGTATGCGCCAGCGCGTGGCGATCGCGCTCGCCACGATCTGCCGCCCGGATTTCGTCATCGCCGACGAGCCGACGACGGCGCTTGACGTCGTCGTGCAGAAGGACGTGCTGGGCATGTTCCGCTCGATCCAGCGTGAAATGGGATCGTCGGTGCTGTTTGTCACCCACGATATGGGCGTACACGCGCATCTGACCGACCGCCTTGGGATCATGTATGCCGGCCGTCTGGTAGAGGAGGCGCGCACGCCCGATCTGTTCGCGCAGCCGCGCCATCCTTATACGCGCCACCTGATCCATTCGCTGCCGCGCATCGGGGACGACAAACCGCGGATCGGGCTGGAAGGATCTCCGCCGAGCCTCGCCAATCCGCCGTCGGGTTGCCGCTTCCACCCGCGCTGCGCCTTCGCGACCGAACGCTGCCGCATAGAAGCGCCGCCAATGGAACCGGTCGCTACCGACCATCGTGTCGCCTGTTTCGAGAAAGACCGCGTGGAGGCGACACCATGACCGGGCCCTTGCTCGACCTCGACCGTGTGTCCATGACCTATACGCGTGGCGGTCTGTTGTCGCGTCAGCGCATCGAAGCGGTTATCGATGTCAGCTTCCGCCTAGAAGCCGCGAAGCCGGAGATTTTTTCGATCATCGGGGAGTCCGGTTCGGGCAAATCGACGCTTGCGCGGATCGTCCTGGCGCTGCAAGCGCCGACCCAAGGGGCTGTTCGCTTCAAGGGCAAGGATTTGGCGCAGATGCGCGGCGATGTCGAACGTCACGCCTTCATGGCGGCGGTGCAGCCGGTGTTCCAGAACCCGTTCGAGGCGTTCAATCCGCTCAAGCGCCTCGACCGCTACCTCTACGCGACGTGCAAGCGTTTCGCAGGCGCGTACGGCGAAACGGCCGTCCAGGCGGCGGCCGACACGGCCTTGCGCCAGGTCGGTCTGTCGCTCGCCGAAATCCGCGGCCGCTATCCCCACGAATTGTCCGGCGGTCAGTTGCAACGCGTGGCGATCGCGCGCGCCTTGGCGTCCGGCCCATCGCTGCTGATCGCAGACGAACCGGTGTCGATGGTCGACGCGTCACTGCGCGCTTCGATCGTCAATCTGTTCCGCAGGCTGCGCGATGAGCTGGGCTTGTCGATCGTTTACATCACGCACGATCTGGCGACAGCGTATTCGATTTCCGACCGCATCATCATCATGCAGAAAGGCCGAGTGGTCGAAAGCGGCGCGGCGCGGACCGTGCTCGCGAACCCGCAACACCCTTATTCCAAGACGCTCAAAGACGCCGTTCTCGAACCGCTCGCCCCCGGCGCGCGGCCGCTCTTCGCGCGGTGACGAAACGCCGCATCACTTCCAGACAGGCAAGGGACAGCCATGAGAAAAGCAAAAGTTCTTCTCGACCGCGACTTCACGATCGGACGTACCGACCCCCGGCTGTTTGGAGCGTTCATCGAACATTTGGGCCGCTGCGTCTATGGCGGCATTTACGAGCCTGGCCATAAGACAGCCGACAAAAATGGCTTCCGCGGCGACGTGTTAGCGCTGGTTCGCGAACTCGCACCCACGATCATGCGCTATCCCGGCGGCAATTTCGTCTCCGGCTATAATTGGGAGGACGGCGTGGGGCCGGTCAAGGATCGGCCCGCGCGCTTGGACCTCGCCTGGTTTTCGACCGAGCCGAACACCTTCGGTACCAACGAGTTCGTCGATTGGTGCAAGGCCGCGAATATCGAGCCGATGCTGGCGGTCAATCTCGGTACGCGCGGCGGCGACGCGGCGCGCAATCTCGTTGAGTACTGCAACCATCCCGGTGGCACCTATTACTCGGACCTGCGCAAGACGCACGGGTGGCCGAGTCCGCACGACATCAAGTTCTGGTGCTTGGGCAACGAGATGGACGGCCCCTGGCAGATGGAAACCAAGACCGCGCGTCAGTACGGCGCCGTCGCGCGCGAAGCAGCGAAGATGATGCGCTGGATCGATCCGTCGGTGGAATTGGCGGCGTGCGGTTCGTCGGGCCGCACGATGCCGACCTACGGCAAGTGGGAAGAGGAGGTTCTCGACGAGACTTTCGAGCATGTGGAGTTCATTTCCCTCCATACATATCTCAACAACTACAATGGTGATACGGCGGCGATGCTCGCCAGTCCCGACCTGATGGACAGTTTCATCGACGAGGTCGTAGCGATCGCGGACTCGGTTTCGGCCAGACGCCGCTCGACCAAGCGCATCATGCTGTCCTTCGACGAATGGAACGTCTGGTACCGCACGCGCCGACCGCGCGCCAATCGGATCAAGCCGGGCTGGCCGGTGGCGCCGGAGATCCTGGAGGAAATCTACGATATGGCCGACGCGCTGGCGTTCGGCGGAGCGTGCATTTCGCTTCTGAACCATGCCGACCGCGTCAAGGCCGCGTGCTTGGCCCAGCTCGTCAACGTGATCGCGCCGATCATGACCGAGACGGGCGGACCCGCCTGGCGCCAGACGATCTTCCACCCCTTCGCGCAGATGAGCCGCTACGGACGCGGCGACGTGCTGCGCACCCGGATCGAAAGCGACATCTACGACGCGTCGTATTATGATCCGCGCGGCGATCAGGACATCTATTACCCGGTCAAGGCGCCGTATTTGAAGCTATCGGCCGTGGCGGGCGAGGACGGCAAGTCGCTGACATTGTTCGCGCTCAACCGCGACTTGAAGGGCGAAATGCAGGTCCAGGTCGGTGTGCGCGGCTTCGGCGACTTGAAGGTCACAGTTGCCGAGGAATTGCGCCATGATAAGCTCGACGCGGTGAACGACAAGAACGCGCCCGATCGCGTTTCGCCCCAGCGGCTGGACGGGATTTCGGTCGCCGATGGGGCAGTAACGATGACGCTCAAACCGGCATCCTGGAATGTCATCCGACTCGAATCGTCGAAATAGGCCCGAACCGGCCGGGACCGCCGCGGGTACGTCCGCAGCCGGTTCCGGCTACTCCGGCCACGCCGCCGATTTGGCGGCGCAAGGCGGTGTGCGCGAAGCGTCACATAACTTCCTCGCGGTCGATCCCGCACGACAATTCGCCGTCGTGCGCGGCTTGGCTTCACCGATCCGCGTGCGCATCCTGCAATTGCTGCGGCGCAGCGGGCCGCTCAACGTCAATCAAATCGCCGAGACGCTGGAACTGCCGCAATCCACCGTGGCGACCAATGTGCAGATCCTGACCGACGCGGATCTGATCGAAACCTCGCTTGGCAAAGCGAGTAAGGGACAACAGAAGGTCTGCTGGGCGCGGTTCGACGAAATCGTCATCCAGCTTGCCCCCGAACGGCCCAGCCGCGACAGCAACGTCGTCGAAGTCGAAATGCCGCTCGGCCTCTATACAAGCTGCGAGGTGACCGCCCCCTGCGGCATGTGCTCGACCGAGCGGATCATGGGCATGCTGGACGTGCCCGATCTTTTCCTCGATCCCGCGCGCGTACAGGCGGCGCTGATTTGGTTTGGGCGTGGCTTCATCGAGTACAAATTCCCGAACAATGCGAAACTGATGAACCGGATGGTCGAGGCGCTGGAATTCGAACTCGAACTGTCTTCGGAAGTGCCGGGCACCAACAAGAACTGGCCGTCGGATATTTCGCTATGGGTCAATCACGTCCATGTCGGCGTGTGGACGGCGCCGGGCGATTATGGCGACCGGCGCGGACGCTTCACGCCGCGCTGGTGGAAGCTCGAAGGCTCGCAATACGGCGATTTGACGAGTTGGCGCATCGGCCGCGACGGCACTTTCGTCAACGGCAAACGGATTTCCGGCATCGGGTTAACGAAGCTCGATCTGCCGAACCACCATTCGATCCGCCTGCGCGTCGGCATCCACGAGAAGGCGAAGCGGCCCGGCGGCGTGAACATCTTCGGCAAGGGCTTCGGCAATCACGGGCGTGACATCATCATGCGTCTGAAGCTCGCCGCGCGCTGAATGCGGGCGGCATCAAGGCTGCTTTGTTCCGGGCGATGGATCTCGTTCGGGAGGCGGAACGCCCACACCTTTCATCTAGGTGGAGGCTTTGGCTGTTTGGGCGGTGCTGGCGACGCCATCAGTTCTCGCCCTCGATCGCCCGCCATCGGCGCGCACGTAAACCAGGGGGGTCAACGTGACGCTTGAAGTCCTTCAAGTATGACGAGATCGCACGGCGCGCGAAGCGTGCGACAAGAGGCCTTCGCGCGAACGCCATTGGTGGCTCATCGTGCATCCGGCTGCAGCCCGAATATCCGGGGCATGTCGGGGCCTAAGACTTCGTCGAAGGCCGCACTCACGACGGCCGGAAGTTCCGCATCCTGACGATCATCGACGAGACCAGCCGAGAATGCCTGGCGCGCGTGGTGGCACGGCGCTTCCGTCACGAAGACGCTCTATATCACGCCGACGTTGCCCTGGGAGAACGGCGACAACGAAAGCTTCAATGGATCGCTGCGCGACGATCTCCTCGACGGTGAGATCTTCTACAGCCTAGCCGAAGCCAAGGTGCTGATTGAAGCCAAGAGGCGGCATTACAATAGGTTCCGCCCGCACAGCAGTCTCGGTTATCGGCCACCGGCCCTGGAAACCGCGACGCCACCATTGCCGCCTTCCGGTTCCGCTTCGCTCCACCTACAGCCGACAATGGCCAAGGGGAGCATCATGCACTAACATTTCACTTGGACCACTCGATAAGGGCCGAGCATCTTACGCATGCGCATGTTGCCGACGCTGCAAGGCGCGCCATACCATGATTGCCCAAATTGCAAGCGTGGCCGCTCCAAGAATGCCAGCGATAGGGCGCTGGAAAAACATCAGGAACGAACCGTCGGACTTGATCATCGATGTCATGAAGCTCTGCTCGAGCAATTCGCCTAGCACAAGACCAAGAATGAGCGGCGCGACGGGAATGCCATTCTCCTCCATCAGCCAGCCGACCACGCCAAATATCAGCATCAGCAGGATGCCGTAGGGGCTATTCGTCATCGCGAAGGAGCCGACGATGCAGAACAATAGTATCGTGGGCAGCAGAATGTTTTTTGGCACCGTAAGCAGATGTCGCGCACCGCGGATTGCGGCATAGCCAAGGGGCAGCATCAGTAGGTTCGCAAGAATGAAGATGATGAAAACGGCATAGATGAATTGTGGGTTCTCGAGGAATACGGCCGGGCCCGGGTTCATGCCTTTCATATAAAGTACGCCGATGACGATGGCGGTAATCGAATCGCCCGGAATGCCAAAGACGAGGGCTGGAATCCAAGCGCCTGCGACCGCCGAATTATTGGACGAGGTGGATTCGACGACGCCCTCGATATGGCCGGTACCGAATTTTTCAGGCTCCTTGGAAAAGCGCTTTGCCATGGCGTACGACACCCAGGCAGCGATATCCGCACCCGCGCCTGGTAAGGCGCCAATTAGCGTCCCGAGGGCGGAACCGCGCAGGCAATTCTTCCAGTATTTCCTCGCGACAGCGCCAAGCCCCCTGAAGAGCGCGCCAACTTTGTCCTGCGCGAATTCCCCGACTTTTTCGATGCTCATCACGCCGCGCATCAGCTCGGAGACGGCAAAAATGCCGATCATCGTCGGGATAAAGTTGATGCCGGACATCAGGTCGATATTGCCGAACGTGAATCGCGGATAGCCCGCAGCAGGGTCGATGCCGATGCAGCCTATGGCAAGTCCGAGGAAAAGTGAGAGGAAGCCTTTTACGGGATCCGCCGATGAGATGAAAATCGCACAGGTAAGTCCAAGGCAGGCAAGCCAGAAATACTCGAAGGTAGAAAAATTTATAGCGAGTTCCGCCAGCATGGGTGCTGCGATAATCAGCACCATCACGCCGAATATGCCGCCCACCGCCGAGAAAACAAGGTTGGCCCCAAGGTTCAGCTCGAGCTGACCCTTTTTTGCCATCGCGTAGCTCTCTTCGGTATAGGCGGCGGAAGCGGGCGTGCCGGGCATCCGGAGCATGGCGGCTGGAATATCGCCCGCGAAAATCGCCATCGCCGTCGCCGTCACGATGGCGCCAAGCGCCGGCACAGGGCTCATGAAAAAGGTGATTGGTACAAGGAGAGCCGTGGCCATGGTCGCGGTGAGGCCAGGCATTGCGCCGACGAACAGGCCAAAAACGGCGGACGCGAAGATGACAAAAAGGACATATGGGTCGAAGACGAGTCCGAAGGCCGTGAGGATGGCTGCGCTCATCTTTCAACCTCCGAAAAGGATTTGCATGAAAAGGCCGCGTGGCAGCGGCACGCGCATCATCGTGCCGAAAAACCACTGCATTGCGCCAGTGATGACAATTCCAAGCACAAGCGCAATAGCGGGCCGCACGCGGAACCAAAGAAAAAGGCCAACCATCAGCAAGAAGGCGGTCGGCATGAAGCCCAGCGGCTCTGCCAGCAGCAGATAGAAAACGATGCCCCCCGGTACGAGCAGGAAGGAAACCAGCCGCCCGCCCTGGTTGAAACCAGGATCGAAGATGAAGATTCGTCGCGTACTGCTGGCAAGGGAACTCTGCCAGCCGCGCCACAAAACCAGGGCGCCGCAAATTGCGATACCAATGCCGATGATACGGGGAAACAGCGAGGGGCCGTACTTTTGGCCTGGGAAGGCCGGGAACGTGCCAGCATAGACGAACATTGCCACAGCGAGCGCAATGAAGAACAGGCCAAGCCCTACGTCATGTATTCGCATGCCATTGCCCCGCTGCGAGCCCGAGGAAGAGCGGGGCGTGGCCAAGGGCCACGCCCCGCAACGAGAAGCGCCGTCAGGCTTTTTTGGCGAGCCCAGCGGCGGCCATGGCCGAGCCCATGGCCTTGTCGCCTTCCGCCATATACTTTGCAAAGCCCGCCGGATCGGCCCAAGTTGTTCCGAATCCGCGTGCTGCCATGAACTCTTGAAACTCCTTGGAATCGTAAGCTTTTTTCAGGGCCGAGACCAAAGTGGCATTGACATTCTCCGGGATGCCTTTGGGGGCCGCGATGCCACGCCATGCGCCCACGGAGTAGTTGATCCCCAGCGCTTCATTCAGCGTTGGTACGTCCTTGAACGCGGGGTTGCGCTGTGGCGCCATGATTGCCACGCTTCTGGCCCTGCCAGCATCAATCATCGCCTTGGCTTCCGGCACTGAGCACGTGACAATATCGATCCCGCCGGCTGCAAGATCCTGCATGGCTGGTGCGGCGCCGTTTGAGGGCACCCAGGCCACGTGATCGGGTTTCAGGCCCATCGCCTGCAACCAGCCGATCAACGCAAGATGCCAGATGCCGCCTTGGCCAGTGCCCGAGGCCTTGAACCTGCCCGACGGCGCAGCCTTAATGGCATCGGCAAGCGCCTTGACATCTTTGTAGGGCGAGGCCGCATTCACCTGTACGCCGGGTGGATCGACATTCATCAGCGCAAGCGGAGTATAGCTTTCCGGTTTGAGATCCGTGAGGCCCTGATGGTGCATCATGGTAATTTCAACCGTGATCATCCCGATCGTGTAACCGTCGGGCGTGCCCGTCGCGATCGCCGAATGGCCCACAACCCCGGAGCCACCCGTACGGTTCACCACATTGAACGGTTGGCCGAGATCCTTCTCGAGAATTGCAGCAACGATACGTGCAGTCGCATCCGTGCCGCCGCCCGCACCCCACGGACAAACCAACGTGACAGGACGATTGGGGTATCTTGCTTGCCCAGTTGCCGAGAAGGGCAGGGAGGCGGCAGCACCTGTGGCCGCAATCCCTGAGAGAACGTGACGCCGATTGATGGACATGGTCGCTTCCTCCAAAGTTTATGGTGGCGCTTCTTTTGGCGCCCATACAAGCCAGTGCAAAAAAAGTGTCGATTTCTTGCCTAGCGTTTGCAACGATATCCGACATCACGCGCTTGCATTTGGCAAGCGGAAACTGAAATCGCGCTTGAACCCATATTTCCCAGATTAGCCATTAAACTTGGCCTATGTCGATTCACTTTAAAATATATAACTCATAACATTGTAATATTAACTTGTAGTGATGTCAACACAGTCAAAAGAGGTTTTCACCGTCAGCGACTATGTCCGGTCTCCTTCAGGGCCCTGTCTAAACCGACTTATGGGCCACCCTGAAGAGAGCCGATCAGTTTAATCGATCTCATCTTCGTCCCTTTCGCGGCAACGATGAGCCGAAAACACGCCGGCACGCAAACCACTCAAAACTGTCCTATGGGTGCTGACGGCGAAAACTCGAAATGGTGACCGAGATGCCGCGACTCTTTCATTCGGCTTGGTTCAAAAACTCGGCCAGCCGCGCCTTGACGAGGCCCGATTTTCGTCGATCAACGCGATCGAGACCACCAGTTTTGCCCGAGAAAATCGATCAACTCAGGACCTCGCATGTTTCAACGGCAATCAAAGGCGTGCAGTGATCAGCTTGGTCTGACTATTCAAAAGCACAAGATCGATGTCGCGATAGAGTTCGAACAGCGTCTCCGACATCATGCAGCCATCCACACTTTTCGCGGCCGCCCGGCTGAAAATCCCGATGATGTGCGTCAGCGCCGTGATCGACCATCCGAGCTGCCAGTAGTTGGCGCTGGCAGTTCGCAGAAATTCGCGGAATTTCGACGGATCGTTCTTGCCGACGAATTCGGCGTGCCGCATCGCGTAATCGCGAAAAAACTCGTCTGGGGCGCGCGCCTGCGCCGAAAGCTTTCGCCCGCTTGAGATGCGCAACGTATCTAGCTGCTGGCGAACACTGGAGCTGATGCGCTGGCCGTCGGTCGGCTTCGAGCGCTCTGAACGGTACCAGCCGAGTAGGCGGCCGATCGGTTCGATGATGCGACCATACGACCATTCATAATAGGTGATGCCGCGCCAGGCCTCAAACGTTTCTTGGGTCTGCGAGGCGGAGATGCCGAAGGCCGATACGAACAACGTGGCTTCCGGGGCGGTCGGATCCCAGATCGCGTCAATGAACCTGCCCAGCCCCGCCTTCGTCGAAGTCGCGTCTTGGAGTGCCTTCTCGACGATTGGCGTAACCTTGCGCGAGATCGTATCGCGCACGGCCTTGTCCTCGGCGTCGGTGATGCAAAAATAGGCGACGTCGATGTCGGGGAATTCCTTGTACAGCGCCTGCTTCAACAGGAATGGGTCGAGCGATGGAATACTGTCGATCTTTTCCAGAATCGCTATATCGCGCTTGGTTGGCCCTTCCGTTTGTTGGTAATTGACGCCGAGAAACTCGCGCATCAGCACTTCGAAATTGCGCTGTCGGACATAAAGAACGACCCCACCCGCTTCGCGTTGGATCTGCGAATAGGGAATAAATATCCCGGTTTCGACCGGCCGGTCGATGGACACCACGCCAGCCGTCAGCTGTGCGACAAGATCCCATTCGTTTGCCCCGCCTGCGGCGGTGCCTTCGCCAAAGCTAAAATTCGGCATCTTGAAGATAACGGTCGCATTCAGCGAGCGGCAAGCGAAGAGCGGCTTTTTGTCTTTCGCCGTCGCCATGCGCTTGACAACGTCCAGCACAACCGACGAATTCTCGCTCAGCACCTGCTCGAGGATCGGATTGCGCGCGCTGGTCTTCGTCCGAGGGCGTTTGGGATCGTTCATTGATGGCACGCATGCAATACGCTGCGAGATGTCCAAAAATTTCCAATCAAAAGTGGCTCAGAGCCTCTGACGAAAGAGATGAAGTTTCGGAAACGCATGTTCATCGGTTATTGGCCACATTTATTGTATATTCTAATTCGATCACAAATATGCAGTCAAGTTCTATTGGGTAAGTGCGCCTGATGTCGATCCCGTTCAAAGTTCAAATTGGAAGCCAATATTAACCAAACTTCGCTGTCGCATCCCTCAACGTGCGACTAGCTTGCTCAATATGCGGTCAATCGAATACCAGCGCGGCCGGACGCGAACAGCGAGATTGGCGTGCCCAGATGAGGAGCCTGAAGCTGATATCAAGCACTGGCGGTGCAAGTGCCCAAACCGAACGGACGCTTCGGATCAGGGCGGTTTTGCGCGGCGCCGATCTCCGCGAGGCGCGTCTTGTCCCCGTGGAACTCAAAGACCCGGCTGGCAAGCCCAGCGGTCGGAGGTTTCCAGCTAATCCCACCAGTGCCAATCTCGCGCATGCGATTTTCGACAAGGCGGACCTGATCCGTGCCGTGCTGCACGGGGCGGACATTGCCCGTGCGAGCTTCGTCGATGCGACGACCGAAGGCATGAACCTCACCGGCATTCGCAAGCTCAATTGAGCAGACATTTCGCAGATAGGCTTTCTGAACAGCGACAATTTCGGCATCTCTGGAGACTTCGCAAACTAGGCCTAGGAGTGACGTCGATGCCGGATGGTAAGCACCGCATCACCTGCCACGTCTCAATGAACGTTGGCGGCGAGGAGCTTGCGGCGCGGCGCTTCCATTCGGTCGACGACGCGGCAACGTGGCTGCTGTCGACGGGAAACCGGCTGAAAGGCGCAGTCGATGCTCAGCTTTTCGAGAAGATCTGCGACAAGTTTCTTGTTGATGTCTGTGCCACGGTCGACGAAGACGGCTACAGCGAGAAGATCGCTATCTTTTCGGGGCGGCTGCAGGATGCAGAGGAAAAACTCCTGAAGTGCATCCGAATGTTTGAGGAGAAGATCCACAGCGATTTCCATGCGGCCGCTGAAAAGGCAGCACGCGACCGCCGCGGTCGTCGATTGCTGTTGCAGATCAGTGGCGCATTTGCGGGCGCCCTGTTGATTGCGGTCGGCTATTATGGGCTACGTCTCCTTCCGCCCATGTTTGACACCGACGTTATGAGCGACCGGCTGCTTAGCGCGCCGTCGTCGGCGTTTATGGGTGCGTGGCGTCCGACCGGGGCTGTAGACGGATGCAACTCAAGTCGCATCGCCTTTCAGCGCGGGCAGTTCGAACTTGTGGTCAGCGGGCGCCAACGGGTACTGAACGCGCGCTACGAAAGTCCAAACGCATCGACGCTCAAGGTTGAATACACCGCCGACAATGTCCGCGTAACGCAGATTTTCCGGAGCCTTGCTGAACCGGGTACGATCCAGTTGGTAGCTGCAAATGCGACAGATACTGACGTTCAGGCCACTGCGAGTCGCCTCGTTGGGACCCGCTTTGCTCGGTGCAATCCGGGTTAGGAAGAGCCAGGGTCCAGATCCATTTGCGCCTCCAGATGACCGTTGCTGCCAGGCATATAGGTATTGGAGCTTGCGGTTACGGCGCGGCGGAATGACCGGCTCGGTACCGCGTGCGGCCAGCCAGTTGCGCTATGCGGCGCTATCGTAGCCCTGGTCGGCGATCAGATGGGCGGGCGGCGGCATTGCATCAAGGCATGTGCGAGCGGCCTTGTGGTCGCTCGTGTTGCCCGGCCACCCTTGCTGCGGCGAGTAGCATGGTGTTCTGAGATCTGAAAATCGGATCGCTCTTGAGTAGAGTTTTTTTGAGATGATTTTCCTGCATGTGGAAGCGGAAGACGATGAAAGCATCGAAGTTTTCGGACGCCCAGAAGGCGTTCATCCTGAAACAGGCGTCCGAGGCTCTAAACTGGCGAGAATACCGGAAGCAACAGGGCTGGGTCTGTAGATTGACGCGAAGTCGTCCCGGATGTCAGAATTCCGTTCGCTCAAACGATTTATTGGGGAAATGTCGGTCTATTGTGTGTCTTTAATGGACCATCAAATGTAGGCCAAACGCCAACAGCCCCACAACATAACGACGGAGGAAGCCTTGACGCGCCCACTACGGTCCCGCCAGTGGTTTAACAACCCCGAAAACCCCGGCATGACGGCTCTGTATCTCGAGCGTTATCTCAATTTCGGCATGACGCTCGACGAGCTCAAGTCGGGCAAGCCGATCATCGGCATCGCGCAGACGGGATCCGACCTGTCGCCGTGCAACCGCCACCACCTCGAGCTCGCCAAGCGCGTGCGCGAGGGGATCATCGCGGCCGGCGGCGTGTGCTTCGAGTTCCCATGCCATCCGATCCAGGAAACCGGCAAACGCCCGACCGCGAGTCTCGACCGGAACCTGTCGTACCTTTCGTTGGTCGAGGTACTATTCGGCTATCCGATCGACGGCGTCGTGCTGACGACGGGCTGCGACAAGACGACGCCCGCGCTGCTAATGGCGGCCGCCACCGTTAACATTCCCGCGATCGGCCTCAATGTCGGCCCGATGCTGAACGGCTGGAACGGCAAGGAACGCGTTGGCTCGGGCATGGTCGTCTGGAAGGCGCGCGAGCGCCACGCAGCCGGAGAAATCACCTACGAGCAGTTCATCGATATTGTCAGCTCGTCCGCTCCATCGAACGGCCACTGCAACACGATGGGCACCGCCTCGACGATGAACGCGCTTTCCGAAGCGCTCGGCATGTGCCTGCCCGGTTCGGCGGCGATCCCGGCTCCCTACCGCGAACGCGGCCAGATCGCCTACGAGACCGGCCGGCGCATCGTCGCGATGGTCGAAGAAGACCTGAAGCCGTCGGATATCATGACGCGCGAGGCGTTCGAGAACGCGATCGTCGCCAGCACGGCGATCGGCGGCTCGACCAACGCGCCCGTGCATGTCAATGCGATCGCCAAGCATATGGGTGTAAAGCTCGACATTGCCGACTGGGAAAAGCACGGCTTCGAAATTCCGCTGCTCGTCAATCTCCAGCCGGCGGGCGAGTATCTTGCCGAAGAGTATTTTCGCGCCGGCGGCCTGCCTGCGGTGATCGCCGAGTTGATGCGGCACGGCAAGATCCGCGAGCATGCAATGACGGTTTCCGGCAGGACCATCGGCGAGAACTGCAAGGGTGCGAAGTCCGGCGATCCCGACGTCATCCGAAGCTGGGACAATCCGCTGCGCAGGAACGCGGGCTTCCTCAATCTCAAGGGCACGCTCTTCGACAGCGCCATCATGAAGACGAGCGTCATATCGAAAGAATTCCAGGACCGCTATCTCTCGAACCCGAAGGACCCCAATGCCTTCGAAGGCAAGGTGGCCGTATTCGAAGGGCCGGAGGACTATCACCATCGGATCGACGATCCGGCGCTCGGCATCGACGAGCATACGATCCTGATCATTCGCGGGGTCGGCCCAATCGGCTATCCCGGTGCGGCCGAGGTCGTGAACATGCAGCCGCCGGCAGCGCTCATCAGGCGCGGTGTGCTGTCGCTGCCTTGCATCGGCGACGGACGGCAGTCAGGCACGTCCGGCACGCCATCGATTCTGAACGCCTCGCCCGAGGCAGCGGTTGGCGGTGGTCTCGCGATCCTGAAAACTGGCGACCGTATCCGCATCGATCTCAACAAGCGCACGGCCGACATCCTGCTGCCGCCCGAAGAGATCAAGAAGCGGCACGCGGATCTGGATGCGAAGGGCGGCTTCCCCTATCCGGCCAGTCAGACGCCGTGGCAGGAGATCCAGCGCTCGATGGTCGATCAGTTGTCCGAAGGCATGACGCTGAAGCCAGCGGTCAAATATCAGAAGATCGCCCAGACCTCGGGCACGCCGCGCGACAACCACTGATGCCGGAACGCGCCTCGAGTCGCCGTCCTAATCTTCACAGACCGCCACAGCAATTGTGGCCATGATTTACAGATGTGGTCGATGAAGTTCGGCAGGCTTCGTCATCCGAACGTCATGGCCGGATCAGCGTCGGGAAGATGGCGGCGCCCTCGAACCGAAGGGGCGCGAGGGTGATTTCTGATGAGGCCAGGTGATGATCGTCCTTACAAAAGCACCGTCGCGGTCCTGGCCACCATGCACGGAAAAGAGCGCGTGATCGCGCCGGTCCTGAAGGAAGGATTTGGACTGGGGGGTGGACTTGGCTATTGGCGTGGGCCCGGACACCTTCGGCACGTTCAGTCGAGAGGTCGAGCGCGCGGGCTTCCAGCTTGATGCGGCTAGGGCCAAGATCACGGCGGGTTTCGTGTACGCGCCGTATTCTCGCATTGGCCTTGCCAGCGTAGGCAGCTTTGGCCCGCACCCTTACATCCCCTTCCTCGCTCTCGGTCGGGAAACTGGCGCTGCTGATCGATCGTGATCGTGGTCTCGAAATGACGGGCTACTTTGCGAGTCCTGAAATCAACTATGGCCATGCGGTCGTCTCTGACATCGGATCCGCGGCTGTTTTTGCTGAACGATCGAGGTTTTCCGAGCATGGGTTGATCGTCATGGGCTGTGTCGATGAGAAGCCCGCGCCCGGTCTCGCCCTGTTTAAGGACGCCGTCGATCACGCCGCTCTGGAAAAAGCTGTTGGTTAGGTCGTTGTCAAATACGGCGCTGCTTTCGTCGAAGCGGATATGCGCGCGCACCGCAATCCCACCTGGATGCGGGCGATCGAGCGCGCGGCGCTCGACCTGGTTCGCCGGTTTCGCAGTCTAAGCCCAGCCTGCGTCCAGCTGGGCTCTGATGTTATCGAACGCATTGCCGGTCTCCCTTGCGAGTGGTGCGGCGAGCCGACGCATGTGGTCCGCCCGGAGGTCTCGACCTGTCAGGGTGGTAACTACCGACTGGAGAGCCGGGCGACGAGTGCCACGACAGCAGATTCCGGACTCTGCGAAAGCCGCGATCATTGAGCAACGAGCCTGCTTTCGTCCAAGAAGCAGCTTCACCGAAATCTTCGTGGAATTCACGCGTTGTTCGAACGGATAGCAGCGGCGATGTGGGGCTGACCCAACTTGAACTGTTTCGAGGCTTTATTTGGGAAATGTTGACTAAATTAAAGATTGTTTAACTAAGACATAATCAATATGTCCGCGTTGCCGCTCTGATGCTGGTCGTATTTGTCAGATCAGATCTAGCTTGCCGCTCGCGATAAGCGCTCCTCTGGCGCTCAAACGACCATCACCTGCACGCCGATCACGAGCGGGTGCACAAATTTGGCAACCACGAGGTACACTGCAAGACCTGCCACGGCCGCAACCACGTCGCCGCGTCCAAAGCGCATCGCCGACAGCTCGGCAGCGCCTTCGATAGCCTCACGTGTCTTTAGCGAGATGCGCGCGAGTTCGGCCCAGGCCAAAAACCCGCCAAACAGCAACATCGAGCCGGCATCGCCATTAGAGAGCAAATGTGCGAGCGCCCATAGCCTAACGGCCGCCAGCATCGGATGGCGCACGATGCGCTTGATCGCCCCCGGCAGATAGGCGGCAATCAACAGCACGAACACGGGCATCATCAGCAGCAACGCCATGTGCGAAAACAAGCGCGGCGGCGCCCAAACCTCGATCATGCCTGCAGCACGGTAACTGCCGAACCCAACCGCGATCAATACAAGCCCGACCAACGAAAAGGTGGCGTAGCCGAGCTTATAGCGGTTCTTGCCCCATCGTTTGCGTAACGCGGCGCGCCAATCGCGTTGGGTGGTCAAAAGATGCGTGCCTAAGAAAAGCACTAAGCCAGCGATCAGCAAATTCATGGGGGGCCACGCGAGTTGATCTGAATTTCCCAGATTTACCTTCTGAACAAATGAGATCCTGACATTTCGGGCAAATTCAAGTCAACTTCTGGAAGTTGCACTTATTTTCCCTGTATTTCGACCGCGTCCGCCGCCGAATGAGCCAGGCAGGTCACGGCAGATTCATTGGCGAGCCGTTTAACGATGCGATTATTCGACAGCTTGAATGAGACCCGACTAGTCATCGAGCGCCGGCGCAAGTACCACAACAAGAAGTGACCTCACAAGACGCTGATCCTGACCCTTTATTCGGGGCCAAAGGTTAAGCGTGGATTGGGCACATTTTCTCGAAAAGAGGAGTGTGCGGAATGCCCAAAAAAGGATTTAGCGAAGAACAGATCGCGTTTGCCTTGCGGCAGGCGGAGAGCAGCACGCCGGTAGGTGAGATCTGCTGAAGATTCGGGATGAGCGAGCAAAGCTTCTACCGTTGGAAGAAACAGTTTGCTGGTATGGGTATCTCGGAAATCCGCCGTCTGAAGCAGCTCGAAGACGAGAACACGAAGCTGAAGCGACTGTCGCGGATCCGATGCTCGACAAAACTATACTGCAGGATGTCCTGCGAAAGAATTGTAAGGCGCCTCTGCGAAGCGCCAGGTCGTCGACCATTTCATGGCGGCCAACGGCGTCAGTGAGCGGAGGACCGTTCGTGTCAGCGGCTCGGCAAAGTCGGCTTACCGGCACCGATCGATCCGGGATCCCCAAACGGCGCTGCGGATGCGGCTGAAGGCGCTTTCGGCCGCGCGGGTGCGGTACCGCAATTAGCGCCTCTACGTGCTGCTGCCTCGGGAGGGCTGGTCGACGAACCACAAGCGGAGCGACCGGTGTACTGCGAAGAAGGCCAATCTATCCGGACAAAACGCCCAGCCGACGCCGATATTGGCGGTATCGGGTGGGGCGACCGGCAGTCAGTGGTGCCAACGACACCTGGGCGATGGACTTCGTCTCCGAGCGGCTGTTCGACGGACGGCCGTTTCGAATCCTGGCGATGTTCGACTGCCATACGAGAGAAGCTCTCGCGACATGTGCGAGGACAATCTTCAGGGCGTACCAGGCAATCAAAGAACTGGATTGGTTCGCACGGGTCCGCGGCAAGCCGAGAAGCATTCGGGTCGACAACTGCCCCGAGTTCGCTGGTCAGATGCTCGACCAGCGGGCGTCTTCGCGCCGAGTGTCTGAATGTCATCTCGATGGCCGATGCTCGGCAGCGTATCGATGAATGGAGGATCGATTGCAACACCAAGCGACCCCACATCGCCCTTGGTGGCTTGACGCCGAAGGCCTTCGCAGACCGAATAGACCGTACTTTAAAAATCGCTTGGCGAATGGACCCAAGTTCGGGGCAGGACCAATCGTCTGCAGCGCGCACGGCGCGCCGGTATCGGGACATGGGTTCCGATATCGGCGCGCCGTATCAGGCCAGGTGTGCAGGGCTGCACATTGCGATCAGTTCATCGCCTTGACGAGGTTCTCGTCGATCTTGGCGAGGAATTTGGTTGTCGACAGATACGGCGCGTCGGGGGCGATCAGCACGGCGAGGTCCTTGGTCATGAAGCCCTGCTCGACCGTTTCGACGCACACGCGTTCGAGCGTT
>CAMDLT010000037.1 GCA_945901855.1 Asaia bogorensis
CGCAACCGCCGCCACAACACGAGACCGCAAATCCTGAGAAAGTGATCGCGCCATCCGTACTGGCCTCCACTCCAGTACAAAGCTTGAATCACAATTCGCGGCAGTTGGGAATCCCCTGCGATTCCTTCAGCTCGGAATTTGCTCTAGACGGCATCGATTTGTTTGCGGGAACATTTCGCAACGGTCCGGTAAAAATTGGTGCCAGCAAGCATGTTCCGCCCGACGCATTTTTGGTGAGCAAGCTCGTCGGTGAGATGTGCGACTACGTGAACAAAAACTCGAAACGGCGCCCGCCGTTACATCTTTGCGCCTATGTAATGTGGCGCTTGAATTGGATACACCCATTTACTGACGGAAATGGCCGAACGACGCGCGCGATCGCTTATGTCGTTCTGTGCGCAACGCTGGGCCATCGCTTGCCAGGGCTTGTCACGGTGCCCGAGCTTATTGCTGCAAATAAAGACCCCTATTACAGCGCTCTTGAAAGCGCAGACGCCGCAGAAAAAACGGCTAAGACAAATGTCCAAAAAATGGAAAAGCTACTGAGCGATCTACTTGCAAAACAGCTTGTCAATGTTCACGCTCAAGCAACGGTCAAAAAAGCGAGTCGTTCGGAAACGAAAAAACGCTTCCATTGAGTTCACGCAAACGCGAGCGCGCTAGCCCTTTTTCGTCAATCCTGCCAGGCGGGCCTGCATTTCTTCGAGCTGGCGGCGCAATTCGTCGAAGGATTCGTTGCCTTTGACATCCGCGCCCGGCTCGCTGCTCGGCGGGGCGGCGGCGGGCTTGGCGGCCGATGCGGTTCCCTCCAACCCGAAGGGCGACCACATTTTGAGCGCGTTTTGCATCAGCGCCATATTCTGCTTGCCGATATCCTCGATTGATCCCAAGGGCGTTCCCAGCGGCGGCGTGCCAAGGCCACCCGCAAACGGGAACATGCCGCCAAAGGCTTGCTGCATTGCGGTGCGCATCTGCTCTTGGTTGCGCGCGAACGCCGCCATCGAGCTTTCCAGATAGCGCGGCACCAGCGCCTGCAAATTGTCGCCGTAAAACGAGATCAGCTGGCGCAAGAACGCCACCGGCAGCATGTTCTGCCCGCCTTTGCTCTCTTCTTCGACGATGATCTGGGTCAGCACGCTGCGCGTGATGTCCTCGCCGGTTTTGGCGTCATGGACGACAAAATCGGTGTTCTGCTTCACCATCGCGCACAGATGTTCGAGCGTCACGTAGCTCGACGTCGCGGTGTTGTAGAGCCGCCGATTGGCGTATTTCTTGATCTTCACCGGCTCCTTGGCGGAGTCGGCAGCGGCGGCGGATCCGGGCGAGGGATTTGTCGTTTCGGTCATGGGAATAGCGTGGCATGTGCGGTGCGATTTCGCAAGCGCACCCTCGCACTGCAGCGGCGCCCAAAGAAGCTGACGAAGCGGCATCCGCACTGCTAGGCTCCCCCGACATGGCCGATACCCCGCCCACCCTCGACGAACTCGCCAAGCGCTATCTGGATCTGTGGCAGGACCAGATTGCCGCCATGGCGGCCGACCCCGACATGGCGCATGCGATGGGGCGCTACGCCCAGCTCTTTGCGACAGTGGGGCCGGCGGGGTTTGCGGGCATTTGGGCTGCGGCCGCCGACGGGCTCAAAGGGAATGGCAATGGCGGATCCTTCGCGGACTTCTTCAAACAACCGGGCGCGCCCGCGGGTGGGCCCGCGCCCGCTGGCGCTGCACACGGCGATCGCGGCGACGAGCTGGCTGAGCTGCGCCGCCGTCTTGCCGTCCTCGAAGCCAGGGGCGCCGCTCCCCCAGCAAGTTCCGTGGCACCCAAGCCTGCGCGCGCGCGCAAGCCTGCTCGAAAGCGAGCGCCTGAAGCATCCTGAGGCGGCATTTCGTACCGCCCTTGGCGACGAAATCAAACGCCGCCTTGCCGAATTCCATGACGGCGTCGTGCGCTATCGCAAGGCCGCCTATCGGCGCGAGGTGCCGGCCGCCAAGATCGTCTGGCAAGAAGGCACGACCGCGCTGTTCGACTATGCGCCCGACGCGCCTGCGTCGGCGCGGCCGGTGCTGCTGGTCCCGTCCTTGATCAACCGCGCCTATATTCTCGACCTCGATGCCAAAAACTCGCTGGTGCGGTTTTTGGCGGCACAAGGGTTTCGTCCGTTTCTGGTCGATTGGGCGGCGCCGGGCGATATCGAGCGCGGCTTTGGCTTGGCGCAATATGTTTGCGGGCGCTTGGAAGCGGCGCTGGCGGTCGTCGAAAAACACGCAAGCGGCAAGCCCGCCGTGCTTGGCTATTGCATGGGCGGGCTGCTGGCGTTGGGACTGGCGCTGCGCTGCCAGGCGCGCTTGAGCGGGCTTGCGTTGCTGGCAACGCCCTGGGATTTCCACACCGAACGCGCCGATCTGGCCCAAGGCATCGGCGAAGCGTTCGAACCTTGGTGGCCGTGGATCGACAAGGCGGGCGAACTGCCGGTCGATGCGCTGCAAAGCCTGTTCGCGGCGCTCGACCCGTTTTTGGCGGCGCGCAAATTTCGCGCGCTGGCCGGCATGGCCGAGGACAACCCAAAATTCGCGGGCTTTGTCGCGCTCGAAGATTGGCTCAACGACGGCGTTGCCTTGTCGGCGCCCGTGGCGCGCGAAACCTTGGTCGGCTGGTACGGCGAAAATACGCCCGCGCGCGGCCGCTGGACGCTGGCCGGGCGCGCCGTTCTGCCGCAGGCGTTGGATTTGCCGTGCCTGTGCGTGGTGCCGGGCCAAGACCGCATCGTGCCGCCCGCCAGCGCCAATGCGTTGGCCGACAAGCTCAAACATGTCGAGCGGTTGGCCCCGCCGCTGGGCCATATCGGCATGGTTGTGGGCGGGCGCGGGCGCGCCGAACTTTGGGCGCCGCTGGCGGCATGGTTGGCGCGCTTGCCCGCGGACCGCGCGCGCGCGTAGAGTGCGCCCAAGCGTCAAACAGTTCGTTCAAAAAAACGGGGAGAAAAACATGACCGACATCGTCATCGCCGCCGCAGCGCGCACGCCGGTGGGTAGTTTCAACGGCGCCTTGTCGGGCGTGTCGGCGCATTATCTGGGGCAGATCGCGATCGTCGAAGCCATGAAGCGGGCTGGCGTCGCCCCGGCCGAAGTCGACGAAGCGATCATGGGCCAGATCCTGACGGCCGGCCAAGGCCAGAACCCGGCGCGCCAGGCGGCCGTCGCGGCCGGCATCCCGGTCGAGAAAACCGCCTACGGCATCAACCAGCTGTGCGGCTCGGGTCTGCGCGCGGTGGCGCTCGGCTTCCAGGCGATCCGCAACGGCGACAGCAACATCGTGGTCGCTGGCGGCCAAGAAAGCATGAGCCAAGCGCCGCACGCCATGAACCTGCGCAACGGCACCAAGATGGGCACGGCCGAAATGGTCGACACCATGCTGAAGGACGGCCTGTGGGACGCCTTCCACGGCTACCATATGGGCACCACGGCCGAAAATGTCGCGCAGAAATGGCAGATCACGCGCGACGAACAGGACAAGTTCGCCATGGCCTCGCAGAACAAGGCCGAGGCCGCGCAAAAAGCCGGGAAATTCAAGGACGAGATCGCGCCCGTGACGATCAAGGGCCGCAAGGGCGACGTGATCGTCGCGGACGACGAATACCCCAAGCACGGCACCACGATGGACACGCTTGGCAAACTGCGCCCGGCCTTCGACAAAAACGGCACGGTCACGGCGGGCAACGCATCGGGCATCAACGACGGCGCTGCCGTGCTCGTGCTGATGACCGCCAAGGAAGCCCAGCGTCGCGGCATCACGCCATTGGCGCGCATCGCGTCGTGGGCAACGGCGGGCGTCGAGCCGGCTTTGATGGGCTCGGGCCCGATTCCGGCCTCGCGCCTCGCGCTTTCCAAAGCGGGCTGGACGCACGCAGATCTCGACCTTGTCGAAGCCAACGAGGCCTTTGCAGCCCAGGCTTGTGCTGTCAACAAAGATCTCGGCTGGGACACGAGCAAGGTCAACGTCAATGGCGGCGCCATCGCGATCGGCCATCCGGTTGGCGCGTCGGGCGCGCGCGTGCTGACGACGCTGCTTTACGAAATGGGCCGCCGCAACGCCAAAAAGGGCCTTGCGACGCTGTGCATCGGCGGCGGCATGGGCATTGCCATGTGCGTCGAACGCTGAACCGAACAAACGCAAAAAACAAAAAACGGGAGGATTGCATGACGGGACGCGTAGCGATCGTGACGGGCGGAACGCGCGGCATTGGCGAAGCGATTTGCCTCGGCCTCAAAGACGCGGGCTACAAGGTTGCCGCCAATTACGGCGGCAACGACGAAGCGGCGAAGGAATTCACGGCGCGCACGGGCATCGCCGCGTTCAAGTTCGACGTGTCGAAATACGAATCGTGCGTGGCGGGCGTCAAGCAGGTGGTGGACGCGCTCGGCCCCGTCGACGTGCTGGTCAACAATGCGGGCATCACGCGCGACGGCACGATGCACAAGATGTCGTTCGACCAGTGGGATGCCGTGATCCAGACCAATCTGGGTTCGTGCTTCAACATGAGCCGGGCGGTGATCGAAGGCATGCGTCTGCGCAAGTTCGGCCGCATCGTGAATATCGGCTCGGTCAACGGCCAGGCCGGCCAGTACGGCCAGGTGAACTACGCGGCCGCCAAATCGGGCATCCACGGTTTCACCAAGGCGTTGGCGCAGGAAGGCGCTTCGGCCGGCATCACGGTCAACGCGATTGCGCCCGGCTATATCGACACGGACATGGTGCGCGCGGTGCCCGCCAACGTGCTCGAAAAGATCGTGGCGCGCATTCCCGTCGGCCGCTTGGGCAAGGCGTCGGAAATCGCGCGCGGCGTGCTGTTCCTGGTCTCGGACGATGGCGGCTTCGTGACGGGTTCGACCCTGTCGATCAACGGCGGCCAGCACATGTATTGATCTGCGAAGAAAAGGGCGCAATTGAAGGCGCCCTTTTCTATTTCAGGAGAAACTCATTTCTGGGGGTATGTTTTTGCGGTGAAAAATCCGAGAGCGCGGACGACGGATTCAAGGAATCAACGTTTCCGTCGGCGCGTCTAGCCGTCGCCAATAAACAACTTCAGACTATATCCATTCAACGAATTCAGACACTTGCTCTGCCGTGAGGGCAGCGCGTGCGCGCTTGCTTTCCAAAAGATGTATTCCGGCGCGCAGCGGCATCGCGCGACGGGTGGGTGTGGGCGCCAATTGCACATTCACGAAAGATTGGAAATGCGTCAAAAACACCCTGCAGCGTTTCGTTTCGAAGTTCGATGTGTGTTGACGCGGGGTCGCCGTGGTCTCGTGCCGCTGCTATGATTGCCGCAAGTCACGGAGGTGCGGATGACCGCCAATACGACCATCTTGAGCAAGCGTCGACATTTCGACTTCTTGGGCTCCTTGTTTCCAGAAGCGACGCTCACCGAGGAGCTTCCAACCGAACACGGCTTTCAATTGGTTTGTTTCGGCAGCGGGCTGCTCGTTCCTGAAAAAACATTGCGCCTGTTCGAAGAAATGGTGAATTTCCACGCGGCACCGCCGAGCTATCCTGGGCGCGACCCGCACCACTGGGCGGCTTATGATCGCGCGGCCATCTACGGCGCGACGGCTCACTTTATGTGGCCGTCTGTCGATGCCGGTCCGATTTGCGGCGTTCTTCTGCAGGGTATCCAGCCTGGTACGCCGCAAGATTATCTTGCCGTTGGCGAAGCGGCTGCTCGCGCCCTTCTCGTCGCTTGGCGGGGTATTGCGATGTCTTTCGACGCCAATGCCCCGCCGCTCGTTTGGTCCGGAACAAAACGTTCTCGCAAAGATCTCATCGGCATGTGCGACATGCGACAATGCGACGAAGCCGAGAAGAAGCGGCGAAAAATGGCGTTTTCCGGCTTTGAAGCGAACTTTCTTGAGGCGAACCCGTATGCCTGACGCTGTGTAGGGCATTTCGGCACGGCTGCCGCCGTCGCGAGATCCATCTGTCTGACCATAGTCGCGCACGCAAACGAAGCGCCGGCCCTTTGTCGCGTCGCCTGGCACGAAGCGTCAGAAACGAGTCGACAGGCATCGCTTTTTGTCGATGAATAATCCCGCTCTTTTGGTCCCAAGGCTCCCGGCGCGCAAGGCCGGGGGCTTCTTTCTTCGCAGAATTTTCCGGAGTAGCCGCCATGCCGCACGTGATGCCCGTCGAATACGATGATGCCAGCCCGGAAGTGAAAGCCGTCTACGACGACATCAAAGCGTCGCGCAAAATCAGCTGGATCAACAATTTCTGGAAGGTGCTTGCAAGCCATCCGCCGACGCTGAAGCGAACCTGGGAAGCGCTTCGCGACGTGATGCGCCCCGGTGCCCTCGACGTCAAAACCAAAGAGATGCTGTTCCTCGCCGTGTCGGTCGCAAACAATTGCGAATACTGCATTGCAAGCCACATGGCCTCGGCGCGCGCGCACGGCATGAGCGAGGCGGAGCTAGGCGAGCTCATGGCCGTGATCTCGATGGCGGCCCAGACCAATCGCTTCGCGCAAGGCTACCAGCCCGCACTCGATCCGCAATTCAAGCCCAAGGGCGGTTGATTTGACGGGGGCGTCGAACGCTGCCGCAACGCGTGCTGCAACCGTCGTCGGGTTCGGCGCCATTCTGTTGTGGAGCAGTCTTGCCTTGCTGACCACGATCGCCGAACCGCCGCCGTTTCTGGGCGTGGCGGTGGCGTTCAGCGTGGCGGCGGCCATCGGTATCGGCAAACGGCTTTATGCGCGCGAGCCGGTGTTCGCGGCATGGCGCCAGCGCCCGGCCGTGTGGGCGTTGGGGCTGGTCGGTCTGTTCGGCTACCACGCTTGCTATTTTGCCGCGCTCGCGTTGGCGCCGCCCGTCGAAGCGACGCTCATCAATTATCTGTGGCCGCTGCTGATCGTGCTGTTTGCGGGCTTGCTGCCGGGCGAGCGGCTGCGCTGGTTCCATGTCGCGGGCGCTTTGCTGGGATTGGCGGGCTGCGTTCTGATCGTCGGCAAGTCGCTCGATGCAAATGCGCGCGGCGGACTGCTTGGCTACGGCTTTGCGCTGGCGGCGGCGTTTTTGTGGTCGGGCTATTCGGTGCTTTCGCGCCGCTTCGGCGACGTGCCGAGCGATGCGGTCGCGGGGTTTTGCGCTGGCACCGCGGCGCTTGCATGGATCTGCCACGCGCTGTTCGAGCCCGCTTTTGCGGGCGGCCTCGAAAAGTGGCTGACCATGCTGGCGATGGGGCTGGGGCCGGTGGGCCTTGCGTTCTATCTTTGGGACATCGGCATGAAGCGCGGCGACATCAAAGCGCTGGGCGCCGCGTCGTACCTGACGCCGCTGCTGTCGACCGGCTTGCTGCTGCTGGCGGGCCAGGGCACGCCCAGCGTCGCGTTGGCGATCGCCGCCGCCGCGATCGTCGGCGGCGCGGTGCTGGCATCCAAGGACATGTTCAAGCGCTGAAGCGCCCGACCGGTTTCGGCGCCGCGCTTTTGGCGTGCCCAAAGGATTGCGCCGGATTGCGGACGTTACGAAAAAGTCAGGTCTTGCCCCGCATCGCCGACAGCGCGCTCTGGACATAGAGCCGCGCCAGCGCCGCATCGTCGGCATGCGCGGGCCGTTTGGTCCAGCCATGGACCGCATTGATCGGCCCGTTCGGCCCGCACAAGACCGCGTAAAGAATCAAATTTGCGCTGTCCGGTTGCTGCCGCGGGACGGTGCCTGCGCAAATTTGCGCGAAATCCGGATGGCGATCGGCAGCCGCATCGAGAAAATAGACGAGCCGGAACGCATTTTGCGTCTTGCTGCGGTCGGTTTCGAACTTGAGCCAGGGCTCCGAAAAATTTGCCGCAAGCTTGGCAGCAATGGCGACCGCCAGCGCCGCGCTTTCCTGGCCCATCGCGTCGCCGACGCTTTGCACCAGCAGCGGCCCGTCGGCGGCCCCGGCCCGCACGACCTGCCAGCTGTCGCTTGTCGAAAAATAGACGATCTGGCTTTTGACCATCCGGTCGTAGCCAAGATAGCCGAGCAGCGCGGCGACAAGACCCATGGCAAGAACCAGAAGTTTGAGGGGCATCAGCCGAGCTTGACGGCCGTACCGTTGGCGGAAACCATGAGCAGCGTTTTGCTGTCGCCGCCGATCGTCTGGTAATCGAGATCGACGCCCAGCACCGCGTCGGCGCCAAGCGCGGCCGCGCGCTTTTCCAACTCGACCAAGGCCTCGGCTTTCGCGTCGGCATAGACTTTTTCGTAGCTGCCCACGCGCCCGCCGACCCAGTCGCGCACGGAGGCAAAAAAGTCGCGGAACATGTTCGACCCCAAAACGATGTCGGCCGAAACGACGCCCAGATAGGCCGTCACGCGCCGACCGTCGACGCTGTCGGTTGTGGTCATGATCATGGGATGCGGAACTCCTCGTTTGAACGGCTAAACAAACTCTGTCAGGCGCCTTCGGACTTGCCCAGCAAATTGCGCGAAATCGTCGCAAGCAGCTCGGCCTTGCGATAGGGCTTGGCAAGAAAATCGTTCATGCCCGCCGCCAGGCATTCGGCCGCATGGGTTTCGAACACGTTGGCGGTAACGGCCACGATGGGCGCGCGCGCCGTGGCGTTGGACAGCGCGCGGATGGCGCGCGTGGTAGCGATCCCGTCCATTTCGGGCATGTGGACATCCATCAAAATCAGATCGTAATCGTGCGCATGTGCTGCCGCAACCGCCGCTGCGCCGTCCTCGGCAATGTCGGCCGTCAAACCAACGCTCGCCAGCATCGATTGGGCGACCAGCCGGTTGGTCGGATTGTCTTCGGCCAGCAAGATGCGCAGATCCGCGCGCAATCCCGCGATCGGCGCGGCCGTTGGGGCGACCGGTTCGATCGCTGCGGCCTCCGGCGCCACGGACGCAAACGGCAGTTCGAGGGTAAAGATGCTGCCGCGCCCAAGCGCGCTGTCGACCCAGATGGTGCCGCCCATGCGTTCGGCCAGCCGCCGGCTGATCGACAGCCCCAGCCCCGTGCCGCCGTAGCGGCGCGTGATGGTGCCGTCGATCTGGCTGAAATCCTGGAACAGATCTTTGTGGCGCGCGATCGCGATTCCGATGCCGGTGTCGCGCACGCTGAAGCGCAATGCCAGCGCCGCCGACGGCGCGCGCGCGACGACCACGGCTACTTCGCCCGTTTCGGTAAACTTGATCGCGTTGGCAACCAGGTTGAGCAGGATCTGGCGCAAATGCCCGCCGTCGCCGCGCACGCGCGCAGGTACGCCGTCGCCGATTTCCAGGCGCAGCGGCAGCTGTTTGGCCGCCGCACGTTGCGCCAGCAAATCGAGCGTGCCCTGAACCACCGTGCGCGGATCGAAGGGCAGCACGTCGAATTCCATGCGCCCGGCATCGAGTTTGGAGAGGTCGAGAACGTCGTTGAGAATATCGAGCAGCGACTCGCCCGAATCGCGAATCGTTTCCAGCGCCCGGCGCTGTTCGGCGTCCAAACGCCCTTCGAGCAGCAAGCTTGTCATGCCGATCACGCCGTTCATCGGCGTGCGGATTTCGTGGCTCATCGCGGCGAGAAAGTCGGATTTGGCGCGGCTGGCTCTTTCGGCTGTCGTGCGCGCGGTTTGCGCCGCATCGAGCGCGGCGGCCAGGCTGTCGCGCGCGCGGATGCGCTCGCTGACGACGCGTCCGGCGCCGCGGTAGCCGATGAACGCGTCCGCTTCGTCGAACAGCGGAATGCCCGAAATTTCAAGCCATTCGTGCGTGCCGTCGCGCTGGGCGAAGGGAAACACGAAATCGCGGAACGCGCGCCGATGAACCAGATCGGCATGGTGCGATTCGGCCGTCTCGGCGGCAAAAGCCGCGTTGTGCGCGAACAGCTTGCAATGCGTGCGGCCCAGCAGCGCCGAAAAATCGGTGCGCAACTTGCCGCGCGGATCGGAAACGAAGGTCAGCCGGTGGTCGGCATCGGTTTCCCACAACCAATCGGACGTGACCTTGGCAAAATCGCGGAAACGAATTTCGTTTTCGGCCAGCCGGTCCAGATTGCGCCGTTCCTCGGTCGTGTCGCGGAACATGGCCAGTCGCCCGCCGTCGGCGGTCCTGCGACTCCACGCCGTGACGATGCGCCCGCCCGCCAGGCGAATTTTGTAGCTCGACGCGGGTTGCTGCAGGCGGCGCGCGATGGCGTCGGCAAACGGCGTTTGGGCATCCTCGACGTCGCGCAAACCTGCGCTAGCCCCCAGCGCCACGACCTCGCGGCTCTCCATGCCGACCCGCAGGCGGTCTTTCAGATGCGCGAACAGCGCCTCGATCTGCGCGTTCCACAACACAAGCCGGTCGTCGCTGTCGTAGAGCAGCATGCCTTCTTGCATCGCCGCGATGCCGTCGCGCAGGCGCTGGTCGCTCTGGGCCACGGCGCGCTGCGCCGCGCGCTCGGCCGTCACGTCGCGTCGGATCGAAATGCGTCCGCCATCGAGCGTTGGCCGCTCGATGCCTTCGAACATGCGACCGTTGGGAATTTCCAGCAAAAAAGGCTGGCCGCTGTGGCTGCGACGCAGTTCGCTGGCCTGCTTGAAGCGCGCCAGCAGCGCTTCGTGCCCGATCCAGATGCGATCGCGCGCAATCTCGGCCATCATCTCCTCGGCGCGCATGCCCACGGCCATGCGTTGGCTCGCATCGGCATAGGGCGACACGTAGCGCGCATTCCAAGCCAGCAAGCGCCCGTCCGAATCGTAGAGCGCAAAACCTTCGCCGAGCGCCTCCAGCCCTTCTTGGTAGCGCCGGTCGGCGCGCCTGGCGGCAGCTTGCGCTGCGCGCATTTCGCCGACATCGCGCACGACGACAACGATGCCGCCGTTTTGGGTTGGCGATTCGGCAAATTGCAGCACGCGCCCGTCGGTCAATGTGCGTTCGAAAATGCGGTCCAAATTGGCGCGTCGGTTGAGACGGCTTTCGACGAAGGCCAGACGCTGCGCTTCGTCGAACCCGTAAAGCGGCGAGCGCGATTCGTATGCCAGGATCTCGGCAAACGGCGTGCCCGGCCGCATCAGCGTTTCGGGATAGTCGAAAATTTCGGCAAAGCGCGTGTTGCAGGCGACCAGCCGGTCGTTCGCGTCGTACAGCACAAAGCCATCGCGCATGCCTTCGATCGTGTCGGCGAACTGGCGTTCGCCGCTCGTCTGCGCTGGCGCCGCGTCGGCGGGAGGGGGCAAGTCGGATGCCATCGTGGTGGCGATCATACAAGCTTTGGCGGGTCCGCCAACAGTCGCCAAACGGCCGCCAAGTTGACGCGTGCGACCGGGCGGCTCTATCGTCGGGGCGCTGCCAGGGAGGCGGCGTTTGCATGTCCCAAAAACCACGTACGATGCGTGAAATTCTGGCGCGCGGCCCGGTAATGCCGATTTTGACGCTGGCCGATCCGACAACGGCGGGCGATCTTGCGCGTGCCTTGGTGGCGGGCGGGGTGCATACATTTGAAGTCGTGCTGCGCACGCCTGCCGCGCTCGATGCCCTCAAAGCGATGTTGGCCGCCGCCCCCGACGCCAGCATTGGCGTTGGCACGATCTTGACGCCCAGCGATCTTGCGCGTGCCCAAGATGCCGGTGCGGCCTTCGGCGTGTCGCCGGGTCTGACCCGCGATCTGGCCCAGGCCGTGCGCTCGGTCGGCTTTCCCTTCATTCCGGGCGTTGCGACCGCCAGCGAAATCATGCAAGCCCGCGAATTCGGGTTCCGCGAAATGAAACTTTTTCCGGCCAACGTCGCGGGCGGGGTCGGCTGGCTGCAAGCGATGGGGCCGGTCTATCCCGACGTGCTGTTTTGCCCGACGGGCGGGATCAAACCTGCCGATATCCCGGCCTTTTTGGCCGAACCCAACTGCGTCACCGTGGGCGGCTCGTGGGTGGTGCCCAAGGCTCTGCTCGGCGCCAAAGACTGGGCCGGCATCGAAAAGCTCGCCCGCCAAGCCGCCGGATTTGCGCATCGACAGCGGCAATCCTAATTCATATGCAAATAAACATAGTTCTTGTTTTAAACCCGTAAATCGACTTCACTTGTCCGATCGCCTCTTGCGGGCGTGCGCTGTTTGACAAGTGAATCGAGTAATTTTTATCCGGCGGCGATTTATGGACGTCGCCGCAAATCGTCGGCGTGGTTACATCCCTTCAATATCAAAGGGATAAATAGGTTGCGGTCGCGCATTGTCGCAGGTTGTTGCTGTTTTGCGCCGCGCGCTAAAATCCGCCCTGCGAAAAAGGATGACAAGCTTTTGGGGAATGCGCGAAAGTCGCGCTCGTGAAAACGCAACGCCGTCAACCATCGCACCGGTCAAGCGCCGGGCCCAAGGCCCGCGCAGCCGTATCCGTGCCCGAAACCGCGCCCGACATATCTGCCGCTTTGCGCCAAATTCTGACGCTGTGCGCCAAAGCGCCGGCGGCGGGGCGTTCCAAGCGGCTCGACGTTTTGTTCCGCGATTTGCTCAAACAGGCGCCGCCGCGCGATGCCGAAGAAACCGGCGACCTGATCTGGGCTTTGTGGACCAGCCACACCGATACGGCGGCGACCGACGCCATGCAAAAAGCGATCGGCCAGATCGTCGCCAAAGAGCCCGAGGCGGCGCGCGAAACGCTTGATCGGCTGTGCCTCGCCTATCCCGATTGGGCCGAGGCGTGGAACAAGCGCGCCACGCTCGCCTTCATCGAAGCGCGCGATGCCGATGCGGTTGCCGATATCGTCGAAACCTTGGCGCGCGAGCCGCGCCATTTCGGCGCCTTGGCGGGCTTCGGACAAATCGCGCATCGCCAGGGCCATCCGGCGGCGGCGCTGGCCGCGTACGAGACGGCCCTCGCCCTCAATCCGCATCTCGACGAGCTGACCAACGCGGCCGGAGAGCTGCGCGAATTGTTTGCGGCCCGCCCGAACTGAGTCCCAAAAAAAAGATCCGCACAAAGGAGTGGAGCCGATGAAATCCAAACTGATGGTCGCGGCGCTCGCGGGGCTGCTGGCAGTCGCCGCAGTGCCGTTCGCCGCCGCACCGGTCGCAGCGCAGGCAAAGCCGTTCAAATGGGCCAATGACGGCGACGTCAATTCGATGGACCCCTACGCGCGCAACGAGACGTTTCTGCTGACCTTCACGCAGAACATCTACGAACCGCTGGTGCGCCGCGACGCGAATTTGAAGCTCGAAGCCGCGCTCGCCACCGAGTGGAGTCAGACCGCCCCCAGCGTGTGGCGCTTCAAGCTGCGCGCGAACGTCAAGTTCCATGACGGTTCCGCCTTCAGCGCCGACGACGTGGTGTTCTCCTACACGCGGGTCACGACCGGCGGTTCCAACCTCAAAGGCAATTTCTCGTCGGCAAAGGGTATCCGCAAGATCGACGATTTGACGGTCGAATTCGACACCAACGGCGTCGATCCGATCTTCCCCGAGCAGCTCACCACCTGGGGGATCATGTCGAAGGCCTGGGCCGAGAAAAACAACGCCACTGTCGCCGCCGACTTGACCAAGAACGAAGAAAGCTTCGCCACGCGCAATGCCAACGGCACGGGGCCGTTCGTCCTGCGGCTGCGCGAGCCCGACGTTCGCACCGTGCTGGTCCCCAACCCCAATTGGTGGGACAAGCCCCAGCACAATATTTCGGAAGCCACGTTCTTCCGGATCGGCAACGATGCCACGCGCATCGCGGCGTTGCTGTCGGGCGAAGTCGATTTCGTCTACACCGTGCCGCCGCAAGACCAGCCGCGTCTGGCCGCAACGCCGGGCCTCAAGCTCGTGCAAGGGCCGGAACTGCGCATCATCTATCTGTCGTTCGACCAGCTGCGCGCGGAACTGACGGACTCGCCGGTCAAGGGCGTCAATCCGTTCAAGGACAAGCGCGTGCGCCAGGCCTTCTACCAGGCGATCGATGTCGAAGCGATCAAGAGCCGCGTGATGCGCAATCAGTCGGTGCCCACGGGCTCGCTGGTCGCACCGGGCGTCAACGGCTTCATGCCCGAAATGGCACGCCGCGCCGCCCCCTACGATCCGGCAGCAGCGCAAAAGCTGCTGGCCGAAGCGGGCTATCCCAACGGCTTCGAAGTCACGCTCGACTGCTCGAACGACCGCTACGTCAACGACGAGGCGATCTGCACGGCCATCGTTGCGATGATGGCCCGCGTGGGCATGAAGGTGAACCTCAACGCCCAGACCCGCGCGCGCTTCTTCGCCAAGATCAATACGCCTGTCTTCAACACCTCGTTCTACATGCTGGGCTGGACGCCCTCCACCTACGACGCCCACAACGTGCTGATCAGCCTGGTGCACAGCCGCGACATGGCCCGCTCGCGCGGGCTGTTCAACAACGGCGGCTATTCCAACCCGGAAGTCGACAAGCTGACCGATCTTGTGGCGTCGGAAACGGATACGGCAAAACGCCAGGCGATGATCAGCCAAGCCTTCAAGCATCTGGCCGACGATTTTGGCTACGTTCCGCTGCATCAGCAGACCATCGTCTGGGCAATGAAGCAGAATGTCGACGTGGTCCAGATGGCGGACAATTATTTTCCGCTGCGTCTTGTCACGGTAAAGTAACGTCGCATTGAACCGGGGCTGCGGAACGCCTAAATCGAGCGCTCCGCAGCCCTTCCTTCTTTCCGAAAGTCCCGTCCGATGAACCAGATCCCCGTCACCGTCCTCACCGGCTATTTGGGCGCGGGCAAGACCACGCTGCTGAACCGAATCCTCACCGAAGATCACGGCAAAAAATACGCCGTGATCATCAACGAATTCGGCGAGGCCAATATCGACAACGATCTGGTCGTGGGCGCGGACGAAGAAATCTTCGAGATGAACAATGGCTGCATCTGCTGCACGGTGCGCGGCGATCTGGTGCGCATCATCGCGGGCTTGATGAAGCGCGCGGACAAGCTCGACGGCATCATCGTGGAAACCACGGGTCTCGCCAATCCCGCCCCCGTCGCGCAGACCTTCTTCATGGACGATGAAGTGCGCGCCAAGACGGCGCTCGATGCTATCGTCACGGTCGTGGATGCCCGCTTCTTCCTCGACCGGCTGAAGGACAGCCACGAGGCCGAAGACCAGGTCGCGTTCGCCGACGTGGTGCTGGTCAACAAGACCGATCTTGTGAATGCCGAGCAGCTGCGCGAAGTCGAGGCGCGCGTGCGCGCGATCAACCCCTATGCTCGGCAGCATCGCACGCAGAACAGCCAGATCGCGCTCGATGCCATTCTGGACAAGGGCGCGTTCGATCTGCAGCGCATCCTGTCGATCGAGCCCGCGTTCCTCAAGCATCACGACCATCCGCATCACGATCCCGACCATGTGCATGGACCCGACTGCGACCATGGCCCAGACGACCACCACGGGCACGACCATCATGGGCACGGCCATCACGACCATGCGCCGCATGCCTCCCACGACGTCACCGTCGCGTCGATCTCGCTCGCCATCGACGGCGATGTCGATCCCGAGAAATTCAAGAGCTGGATCGGCAATGTGCTGGCGACCAGCGGCGCCGACATTCTGCGCTCGAAGGGCATTCTGTCGGTCGCCGACGCACAGCAGCGTTTCGTTTTTCAGGCCGTCCATATGATCGCCGATTCGACCTGGGGCCATGCCTGGCGATTGGGCGAAAAGCGCGCCTCCAAGCTCGTGTTCATCGGCCGCAAGCTCGATCGCGATGCGCTCAAGGCCGGGTTTGAAAGCTGCAAGCGCTAGGAGCATCGCGTGGACGCGCCGCACGGATTCGATATTGGCCTTACCAACTACGGCGATCGCGACTTTGCGCGCTATTTGCGCCGCTCCTTCGCGCGTTCGATGGGGCTTGCACGCGCCTCGCTCGACAAGCCCATCGTCGGCATTGCGGCCACGCCGTCCGGTTTCAACAACTGCCATCGTACGATGGACGAATTGGTCGAAGCGGTTTCGCGCGGCGTGCTGGCCGCGGGCGCCTTGCCGCGCGTCTTTCCGACCATCTCGCTGGGCGAGGTTTTTCTCGAGCCGACCAGCCTCGTCTATCGCAACCTCATGTCGATGGACACCGAGGAAATGGTCCGCGCCCAGCCCATGGATTCGGTCGTGCTGATCGGCGGTTGCGACAAGACCGTGCCCGCGCAATTGATGGGGGCGATTTCCGCCGACCGGCCCGCGATCCAACTTGTCACCGGCCCGATGATGACGGGCCGCCACAAAGGCCAGCGCCTGGGCGCTTGCACCGACTGCCGCAGCTTCTGGGGCAAGTACCGTGCGGGCAGCGTGGACGAGGCCGAAATTCAAACCGTCGAAAGCCGCTTGGCGGTCACGGCGGGGACGTGCGCCGTGATGGGCACGGCGAGCACGATGGCGTGCATCGCCGAAACGCTCGGCATGTCGTTGCCCGGCACGGCCGCCATTCCGGCCGTGCATTCGGCGCGCCTTGTTGCGGCCGAAGAAACCGGCAAAGCCGCCGTCGCGCTGATTTCGAGCAAACTGCGCCCGCGCCAGATCGTGACGCAGAAATCGATCGAAAACGCGCTGCGCATGCTGATGGCGCTGGGCGGTTCGACCAATGCGGTCGTCCACTTGGCCGCCATCGCCGGACGCTGCGGAGTTGCGATCGATTTCGACCGGCTCAACCGCATCTCCGACGAAACGCCGGTGCTGGTCGATTTGAAGCCCGTGGGCGAGGGCTATATGGAAGATTTTTATGCGGCTGGCGGCGTCGGCGCCGTGCTGCGCGAACTCAAACCGTTGCTCCATCTCGACACGATCGATGTCGAAGGCCGCACGCTGGGCGAACGTCTGGCTGAACCTGCCGAATGGGTGGATCGCGCGATCGTCAAACCGTTCGACGCGCCGGTCTCGAATGTCGGCGGATTGATCGCGCTCGCCGGCACGCTCGCGCCGGATGGCGCCATCTTCAAGCGCGCGGCCGCGACGCCCGCTCTGTTCGAGTCCGAAGGCCGTGCCGTCGTGTTCGAAGATTTGGCCGATCTGGCGGCGCGTATCGACGATCCCGATCTCGATGTCGAAGCCAACGACATTCTGGTGATGAAAAATGCTGGGCCGCATGCTGCCGGCATGCCGGAAGCAGGCTACCTGCCGATCCCCAAAAAACTCGCGCGCGCCGGCGTCAAAGACATGGTGCGGATATCCGACGCGCGTATGTCGGGGACCGCGTTCGGCACGATCGTTTTGCATGTGGCGCCCGAAGCCGCGATCGGCGGGCCTTTGGCGGCTGTGCGGACCGGGGATCGCATCCGCCTGTCGGTCGCGAACAAGACGATCGATCTGCTGGTTCCGGCTGAGGAAATCGCGCGGCGCCTCGCAAACATAGCGCCGCCCCCGGTGCCCAAACGCGGCTATCGGAATCTCTATCGGCGCAGCGTTCTGCAGGCTCCGCTTGGCTGCGATTTCGACTTCCTCGCGGGCGAACCCTAGCGAAACTCGGCCAGACTGCGTTTCTGCCAGCCCTTGGGGTCGAAGTTTTCCGGCGCAAGCCATGCTTCGAACGCGGCTTTGATCTGCGGCCAATCGCGGTCGATCATCGCGAACCAGGCCGTGTCGCGATTGCGGCCTTTGACGATCATGTGCTGGCGAAACAGCCCTTCGTAGGCGAAGCCCAAGCGCAGCGCCGCGCGCTTCGAGGGCTCGTTCAGATCGTTGCACTTCCACTCGAGGCGCCGGTAGCCAAGCGCCTCGAAGACGTGCTGCGCGATCAGATATTGCGCCTCGGTGGCCGCGACCGTGCGCTGCAGGGCGGGCGTGTAAAGGATCGAGCCCACTTCGACCACGCGGTTGGCGCGCTTGATGCGCATCAGCGAAAGCCAGCCGGTCGCGCGGTCGTTTCGATCCGCCACCGCCCAAAAGATCGGATCGCCCGTGCCGCCCGCGATCTTCTGCACATGCGCGGCAAACGACGCCTTGTCGGGATAGGGCCCCGTAGACAGATAGGCCCATTGCTGTTCTTTGGAGGCCCCGTGCGACAGCGCGTAGAGCCCATCGGTATCCCTTGCGGGATCGAGCGGGCGCAAACGGCAGGTGCGCCCTTCGAGGATCGTGCGGACCGGCTGCGGCGCTTGGTGCGTCGGTACTTCTTGTGGCATGGCGTCGAGGATGGCAGAAGAATCGGGATGACAGAAGCGCTCGATTCGGCCCGCCGGGTTTTGAAGTCGGTCTTCGGCTTCGACGATTTTCGTCCCGGCCAAGAAGCCGTGATCGGCGCCGTGTTGGCAGGCGAAAACGTGCTCGCCGTGATGCCGACGGGGGCCGGAAAATCGCTGTGCTACCAGCTGCCGGCGCTGGTGCGCGGCGGGCTTACGGTCGTGGTTTCGCCGCTGATCGCATTGATGCGCGATCAAGTCGGGCAACTGCGCGAATACGGCATCGAGGCTGCGAGCCTGAATTCGTCCAACGATGCGGCCGACAATGCCGCGGTGCGCCGCGCAATTCGCGAAGACCGTCTGCGGCTGCTCTATGTGGCGCCCGAACGCCTCGTACGCGAGGACACGCTCGAATTGCTGAGCGAGGCGCACACGACCTTGCTTGCGATCGACGAGGCGCACTGCGTGTCGCAGTGGGGCCACGATTTTCGCCCGGAGTATCTGGCGCTGGGGCGCATCCGGCGCGACCTTGGCGACATCGCGACCGTGGCGCTGACTGCGACGGCGGATGCGCCGACCCGCGCCGATATCGAAAGCAAACTTTTTGCAGCACCGCCGCGTTTGTTCGTGCGTTCGTTCGACAGGCCCAATCTGCGCTTGACGATGCGCCCCAAGAACAAGGCGCGCGAACAGATCGCGCAGTTTCTGTCCACGCGCAAAGGCCAGAGCGGCATCGTGTACTGCTCCTCGCGAAAACGGACCGAAGAACTGGCCGACGCTCTGTCGAAATCAGGATTTCGTGCTTTGCCCTACCATGCGGGGCTGGATACGTCGGTCCGAAACGCCAACCAGGACGCTTTCTTGCAGGAAGACGGCGTGGTGGTCTGCGCGACGGTGGCGTTCGGCATGGGCATCGACAAGCCGGACGTGCGCTTTGTGGTGCATGCCGACCTGCCCTCGAATGTCGAGAGCTACTACCAGGAAATCGGGCGCGCCGGCCGCGACGGGCTGCCGGCCGATACGCTCACGCTCTTCGGGCTCGACGACATGCGCCTTCGCCGGCTGCAGATCGAACAGAGCGATGCGCCCGATGCCCGCAAACGGATCGAGCGCCAGCGTTTCAACGCGCTGGTGGCTTTGTGCGAAGCGCCCAGCTGCCGGCGCCAATCCTTGCTGGCCTATTTCGGCGAAGCGTCCGAACCTTGCGGCAATTGCGATCTTTGTTTGGACGGCGTCGAGACCGCCGACGCCACGCTCGATGCCCAAAAGGCGATGTCGGCGATATTGCGCACGGGCGAGCGTTTTGGCACCGAACATCTGGTGCTGATTTTGACCGGTGCGGGCGGGGCCGCGATCGAGCGCTACGGCCACGACAAGCTGCCGACCTACGGCGTGGGCAAGGACCGCAAGCCCGGCGAATGGCGTTCGATCTTCCGGCAGATGTACGCGGCCGGCTTGATCGCGCAGGATGCGCAGGGGCATGGCTCGTGGCTTGTGAGCGAGCAAGGCCGCCTGGTGCTGCGCTGGGCCGAACGGTTCGCAGCCCGCAAAGATACGCTGTGGGCCGGGAAGGCCGAAAAGAAAGCGCCGACGCTGGCCTCGGTGCCGGCAAACGCCGATCTGCTGGCCGATCTGAAATCGCTGCGGACGCGGATCGCCAAACAAATCCGCCAACCCGCTTACGTGGTATTCGCCGATCGCAGCCTGATTGAGATGGCGGCGATCCGTCCGCAAAGTCTCGAGGATATGCGCCTCGTGCACGGCGTTGGGGCAGCCAAACTCGAACGCTACGGCCAGCCCTTTTTGGAGGTGGTGCGCGCACACCCGCGTTAGGTGGCCGCGTTAGTTCATCGCCGACCCCAGCCCTTGGGCGCGCAGTCGGTAGACGCCGCCTTTGGGCCCTTCGAAGCTGCGCTTGACGTCGGGATGCTCGACCGGCCCGTGTTCGGCATCGGGCAGCAGGTTCTGCTCGCTGACATAGGCCTGGTAGGGGCCCTGCTCGGCATTGACGGCATAGAGATGGTAGAAAGGCTGGTCCTTGCGCGGCCGCAGCGACGCCGGGATGGCCGCATACCATTCTTCGGTATTGGCGAAAACCGGATCGACATCGAACACCACGCCGCGAAAATCGTAGACGCGATGGCGCACGATTTCGCCGATCCGGAATTTGGCTTCGCGAATCGCCATGTCAGCCGCCCGCGAACTTCGCTTTGGCGAGATTGCGCAAAGCCAGATTCATCGACGAGCGCATCGCCCCTTCGTCGGCGGGCTTGCACCAGCAGCGCAGCATTACCGTGACGTTGTCGGCGCCGTATTTGACGATCACGGCCGAGGGGCCGGGCTGGGCCAGCGCGCGCGGATCGCCGGCCGCCAGTTTTTCGAGCCGCGCGCAGGCGCTTTCGACGTCCGCTTCGTCGGGTACGGCGATTTCGAAATCCAGGCGCTTGGCTTGGTATTTCGAATGGTTCACGACCTTGTCGCCCCAAATCTTGCCGTTGGGGATCAGCACCTGGACGTTGTCGTCGGTGCGGATGTCGGTGACGAATAGATCGATCGCCTCGACGATGCCGTTCGTGCCGCCCGCTTCGATCCGATCGCCGACGCGGTAAGGCCGGAAGGCCAGCAGCATCACGCCCGCCGCGACGTTCGACAAGGTTCCTTGCAACGCCAAACCCACGGCCAAGCCGGCCGCGCCGAACACGGCAATCAGGCTCGCGGTCTGGATGCCAAATTGCGACAGGGCGGCCAGCACGACGACGACCAGAATCATGTAGCGGGCGAGGCTGGCGAGGAAGCGGGCAAGCGTCAGTTCGACCTTGCCGACACGCTCCAGCGTCGTCCCCAAGCCGCGCTGGACCATGCCCGCGACCCAAATGCCGATCACCAGAATGGCAATGCCGGCAAGGAACGGCGGGCCATAGGTCATCAAAAACATCTGCCCGTGATTTATCATTTCCATCGCATGCACTCCCGTTTTGGCCCGAATGGGCCTATAATAGCGCTATGGCCGCATCCGCGCGAAACAAGACGCCACCGAAGGCCCAAGCGAAGTCCGCTCAGTCGGCAAAATCCGGCAAGGTCAGCCCGCTCGAGGCGGACGACGCGCCGTTGCCGACCCCGCCAAACGCCGGCCTTGGCCGCCGGTTGAAATTTCTGCTGATCGCAGGCGGCGGACTGGCGCTGGTGCTGGTTGCGGGGACCGCGAGCTACGTGCTGTTTTTCGACGCGCCGCAGATCGCAGCTCCCAGCATCGACGAATTCGCCCCGCCCACGCCCGCCCCGCGCCCGGCGCAGATCGGCCCCGTGCGCCAGGGCGATCTGAACGACGAGTTGTGGCGTCGCATGGGCGTTCGGCCCGACGGGTCCTGACGCGATTGTCGTTGCGGGCCCCGACAATTTCATTGCGCGGTCCAGCCGCCATCGATCGAGAAATTGGCGCCGCGAATCTGGTCGGCTGCGGGCGAGCACAAAAACACGGCAAGGCCGCCGATCTGCTCGGGCGTCGCAAATTCCTGCGAGGGCTGTTTTTCGGCCAGCAGTTCGATCTTGGCCGCATCGTTGGAGATGCCTTTGCGCGCGGCCAGCGCATCGATCTGTTTTTGCACGAGCGGGGTCAGCACCCAGCCCGGACAAATCGTGTTGGCGGTGATGCCGCTTTTGGCGGTTTCGAGGGCCACCACTTTGGTCAGCCCCACAAGCCCGTGTTTGGCCGCGACATAGGCCGCTTTTTCGGCCGACGCCACCAGCCCGTGCGCCGACGCGATATTGATCACGCGGCCCCAATTGCGCTTTTTCATTTCGGGCAGGGCTGCGCGGATCGCCTGGAAGCAAGAAGTAAGATTGAGCTGGATGACTTTGTCCCACATCTCCAGCGGGAACTGGTCGACCGGCGCAACATGCTGCATGCCGGCATTGTTGACCAGAATATCGACCGAGCCGAGTTTGGCGGCCGTTTCCGCGACAAGCCCTGCGACCTGGTCGGCCTTGGTCATGTCGGCACCCGAATAGACGGCCTTGACGCCGAGCTTTTCAAGCTCGGTGCGCAGCCCCTCGATCGCCGCCGCATCGCCGAACCCGTTCAGCATGATATTGGCGCCTTGGGCTGCCAAGGCCCTGGCGATGCCAAGACCGATGCCGCTGGTCGAACCGGTAACGATCGCCGTTTTGCCCTTCAACATGTTTCCACTCCTGAATCCCGGTCGTTTCGCAAATGCTTGTAGCGCTGGTCTGCGGGCAGCGCCACAATGTCGCTACCATGACCCAAACCCAAGCGTTGATCTTCGTGCTGTGCGGCTGGGGCCTGCCGCTGCTGCATGTGCTGCTGGCCCCGGGTATTGGCGGTTGGCGCCCGCCGCAAGGCTCCAACTGCCCGATCGGCCACCGCTTTGGCTGGCTTGTGCTGGTCCTGCTGTTGGGGCCGATCGGCTGGCTGATGTTCGTGACCCGCAAAAGCCGCAAGCGGCGCGTGCCGCCCGCCGGTTTGTGAGGCGCTATTTCTTAAAAAACGCGTCTGCGGCATTGCGATGTTTGCCTTTGGCATCGATGGCCGTTTGGGCGCGCGCGATTTCGCCTTGGAGCCGCTCGATATAGGCTTCAAGCTCGGCAATGCCCCAGCTCGACAGATCTTTGGGTTTGACGAGCTTGTGTTTGGGTTCCAGATCTTCGAATTCCACCGTCTCTCTCCGTTGCAAACGAGGTTTTTATGACTCTCCCCCAAACCATGGCCGCCGTCGAGATGGCAGCACCCGGCGGCCCCGACGTTTTGCGCCTGGGCACAGCATCTGTGCCCAAGCTGGCGGCGGGCGAGGTTTTGATCGAAGTCGCGGCGGCGGGCGTCAATCGGCCCGACGTGCTGCAGCGAACCGGGAAATATCCGCCGCCGCCGGGCGCGCCCGAGACGCTGGGCCTGGAAGTGGCGGGCCGTGTGGTCGCCGTCGCGGACGGCGTGGAGTGGCCCAAGATGGGCGAGCGCGTGTGCGCGCTGGTGGCGGGCGGGGGCTACGCGCAATATGCAGCCGCCCCGGCGCTGCAATGTTTGCCGGTTCCAGGCGCGCTTGGCGATATCGAAGCGGCCGCCTTGCCGGAAACATTTTTCACCGTGTGGACCAACGTGTTCGAGCGCGGCGGACTCAAGGCCGACGAGTATTTCCTCGTGCATGGGGGTGCTTCGGGTATCGGCACGACGGCGATCCAGCTTGCCAAGGCCTTCGGCGCGCATGTGATGGCAACCGCAGGCTCGGCCGAAAAATGCGCCGCGATCGCCAAGCTCGGCGCCGATCTGGCCGTCGACTACAAACGCGACGACTTCGTTGCCGCCGCCAAGAATTTCACCGGCGGGCACGGCATCGATCTTACGCTCGATATGGTCGGCGGCGACTATTTCATGCGCAATATCGAGGCCGCCGCCATCGAGGGCCGCATCGTGCAGATCGCGTTTTTGCGCGGCAGCAAGGTCGAAGCCTCGCTCGACCAGATCATGCGCAAACGCCTCACCTATACGGGCTCGACCCTGCGCCCGCGCTCGGTCGCCCAGAAGGGCGCGATTGCCGCCGCACTGCGCGAAAAGGTTTGGCCGTTGCTGGCATCGGGCGCCATTCGGCCGCTGATCTACAAAACCTTTCCGCTTGGCGAGGCCGCCAAGGCGCATGCGCTGATGGAGAGCGATGCGCATATCGGCAAGATTGTGCTGACCGTCAAACAATAGGCGATAAGCGGCGACATTGGGCGACCGTCGCCTATTTATGTGCTTGAAAACAAACGCATGTCGCCACGCCGACGAATCGCCGTTCGGCGTTGCGCGCGGGAAAAACATGGCGTTTTGCATCATACGTTCCATGCTAAAACAATGTCCTAAATAGGACAAAAACACAAGAAATTTGCCGCAAGGATCGGGTGGGGCGGCAGGGGTTGGCGGGGGCAGGATGCGCATCTTGTTTCCCGCTTTTGGAGTCCCGCCATGGATTTTCGCGTTCTTGGACTTTCGCCCGAACCGTTCCGCGCGTATTTCGGCCTGCCGGATGCGGCGTTGGCCGCGCACGGCATCGAGCGCCATGTGGCCGAAACGATGCCGGGGTATCCCGACCGCATTGCGCTGACCGATGCGCCGCAGGGCAGCACGGTGCTGCTGCTCAATTGGGAACACCAGCCGGCCGCGACGCCCTATCGGTCGCGCCACGCGATTTTCGTGAGCGAAGGGGCGGGCGTGCGCTACGACCGCGTCAACGAGGTGCCGAGCGTGCTGCGCTTGCGCATGCTGTCGCTGCGCGCGTTCGATGCGGCGGGTTCGATGGTCGATGCCGATCTGGTCGACGGCCCGGCGCTGGAGCCGTTGATCGAGCAGTATCTATCGAACCCGAAGACGGCCTATCTGCACGCGCATTTTGCCAAACGCGGCTGTTATGCCGCGCGCATCGAGCGGGCGTGACGGGATCATCGCGGTATGCGGCGCTCTTGCGCCGCCGCAAGCGCTTCGTCCAGCGCTTCGAGATCGCCGATATGGTTCGCCAGCAGCAGCACCAGCTTCGCGTTGAACTTGGCCGAGGCGGCTTCATCCAGATCGCGGTGCGCGTCCACGAGTTTTGCGTAGAACGCGTCGGCATCGGCGTCGGCAAAACCGGGGTCGGTTTTCAGTTTGGCCATGCCTGCATCTCCTTGCCGAGCGCGCGCGCGTGGGCGCGCAGTATGGCGTCGCGATCGAACGTCCGCGCGCGATAGCACACATGCTGGTCGGGGCGGAACAGATAGACCGTGCCCGGTGCTGCATCGTAGCGCGCCCAAACAAGTTTTTCGTCGGCATGGATGCAAGCGGTTGGGATTCTGCCGCCAAGGTCGATTTCGACCCCGAACGAGATTGCGCAAAAATCGCCTTTGAGCGCGTCGAGCAGAAAGCCGCCGCTTTCGCGTTTGGCATCGAGCGCCGGGGCGCCCGGTGCGGGCCCGCCTGCAAACGCGGGATCGTCGGCGCTCGACAGCGGCGAGGCTTCGTAGCGTGCGGGCATCGACAGACGACCCGAATTGACGAGGCGGCGCGCAAACGCGTGCTCGCGCGCAAGTTCGAGGGCGGCGTTGCGAAACAGCCGCGCCGCAGCGCCCTTTGGCGTGATGAAGTCGGTTGCCTGCGTCGAATGGCGGATGTTTTCGTCGGCCGCCGGAATTCGTTCGGCATCGTAGCTGTCGAGCAAGTTTTCGGGCGCTTCACCCGCCATCACGCATGCAAGCTTCCAGCCGAGGTTGTCGGCGTCCTGCACGCCCGAATTGGCGCCGCGCGCGCCAAACGGGCTCACCTGATGCGCCGAATCGCCCGCAAACAAAACGCGCCCGTGCCGAAAGCGTTCGAGCCGCCGACATTGGAACGTGTAGACGCTGACCCATTCGAGTTCGAAGGGCACGTCCGCGCCCAGCATCGCCTGCACGCGCGGGATCACGGCTTCGGGCCGTCTTTCGGCTTCCGGGTCGGCATCGCGGCCCAACTGGAAATCGATGCGCCAAAGATCGTCGGGCTGTTTGTGCAGCAGCGTCGAACCGCCCGCATGGAATGGCGGATCGAACCAGAACCAGCGTTCGGTCGGAAACGCGGCCTGCATGCGCACGTCGGCGATCAGGAAACGGTCTTCGAACACGCGGCCTTTGAAATCGAGCCCGAGCATCTTGCGCGTCGGGCTGCGCGCACCGTCGCACGCGACCAGCCAGTCGGCTTGGATCGTGTAGGCGCCCTGCGGCGTTTCGACGTCGATATCGACGCGGTCCGCGTGGGGAGCGACCGAAACCGCTTTGCTGGCAAAACGAAGGTCGAGATGGGGCAGAGAGAGCGCACGATCGACCAGAAACTTCTCCAGCCAATATTGCTGGAGATTGACGAAGGCCGGAAAGCGGTGGCCGCTTTCGGGCAGCAAATCGAACGCGTAGATTTGCGCAGGCCCATGGAACACTTTGCCCACTTGCCAGGTTACGCCCTTGGCGAGCATGGGGGCCGCACAGCCCAGCCGTTCGAAAATTTCGAGCGTGCGCTTGGCGTAGCACAGACCGCGCGAGCCGTTCGACACGCCCGTGTCGTCGTCGAGCAGCACGGTCTTGCATCCGCGCGACGCAAGGTCGATCGCGAGCGCGAGCCCGACCGGCCCCGCACCGACCACCACCACGGGATGGCGTGGCGGCGTTGCCGCCACCTGGTCCGGCGTTGGCTGGAAATCGTAGCGCGGATAGGCAAATGCCATGTCAGGCGCGCTCGAGCGCGAGCGCGATCCCCTGGCCCACGCCGATGCACATGGTGGCGAGCGCGCGCTTTTTGCCGGTATTGGCAAGCTCGATCGCGGCGGTGAGGGCGAGCCTTGCGCCCGACATGCCGAGCGGATGTCCAAGCGCGATGGCACCGCCATTGGGGTTCACGTGCGGCGCGTCGTCGGCAAGCCCCAATGCGCGCAGCACGGGCAGGGCTTGGGCTGCAAACGCCTCGTTGAGTTCGACGATATCGAGATCGGCGACGGTCCAGCCCAAGCGTGCGAGCAGTTTTTGTGTTGCCGGTGCGGGCCCCATGCCCATGATGCGCGGTGCGACGCCTGCCGTCGCCGCACCGACGATGCGCGCCAGCGGCTTGAGGCCGAAGCGTTTGACGGCCGCCTCGCTTGCCACCAGCAAGGCCGCCGCCCCGTCATTGACGCCCGACGCGTTGCCGGCCGTGACCGTGCCGCCCGCGCGAAACGGCGCCTTCAGTTTGCCAAGCGCTTCGAGCGAGGTGGCGCGCGGATGTTCGTCTGCCTCGACGCGCACGATGTCTTTGCCTTTGCGCGTCTCGATCGCGACGATCTCTTGCGCGAGGCGCCCGCTTGTTTGGGCGGCGAGCGCTTTTTGCTGGCTGCGCAGCGCGAACGCGTCCTGATCTTCGCGGCTGACCTTGAATTCGGCTGCGACATTTTCGGCCGTCTCGGGCATCGAATCGATGCCGTGGGCCGCCTTCATTGCCGCATTCACGAAGCGCCAGCCGATCGTTGTGTCGTAGATCGCGGGCTCGCGCGCGAAGGCGGTTTCCGATTTCGGCATCACGAAGGGCGCGCGGCTCATGCTCTCGACGCCGCCCGCCAGCATCAGCTCGGCCTCGCCCGTGCGGATCGCGCGCGCGGCCATGGCCAGCGCATCGAGACCCGAGCCGCACAGCCGGTTGATCGTGGTGCCCGACACCGAAACCGGCAGGCCCGCCAGCAACGCTGCCATGCGCGCGACATTGCGATTGTCTTCGCCCGCCTGGTTGGCGCACCCGAAGATCACGTCGTCGAGGGCCGCCCAGTCGATGCCGGCGTGGCGGCGCATCAGCTCGCGGATCGGCACGGCCGCCAGATCGTCGGGGCGCACGCTGGCAAGCGCGCCCGCATAGCGCCCGATGGGCGTGCGAATGCCGTCGACGAGGTAGGCGTCTTTCATGTCGGATTTTCCCTCGCAACGAGGCGGTTCAAGCGCGGGCTCGCGCGGTAGCGGTCTTCGCCGTAATGGGCCTGCAGATTGTCGATGGCGGTTTTGACGCGGCCAAGCCCGATCTCGCGTCCCCACGCGAACGGGCCTTTGGGATAGTTGAGGCCCTTGACCATCGCCACGTCCACGCCGTCGGCCGATACAATCCCAAGGTGCACGGCTTCGAGCGCTTCGTTGGCGAGCATGGCCACCGTGCGCAGCACCACAAGCCCCGGCACGTCGTCGACCAGCGACACCGCCATGCCGATCGCCTGGAAAAACCCCGTGGCGGACGCGGCCGCCTGGCCCGTCGCTTGGTCCGCGACCGCGATGGCGATGCGCGTGGCAGCGCCGTAATCGAGCGCCAGATCGAACAGCACCAGCGCGTGTTCGCCCGTTTGCGCCGCGCGCAAGCTGGCGGTGCGCCCGTCGCTCAAACGCAGCGCCGTGCCGTCGACGAGCAGGCGCGCGCCCATCTCGCCAGCCGGGCGGCGATGCAGGCGCAGGCCCGCATCCATCGCGCGCGCGATCAGCAGTTCCAGGCGCTCCGGCTCGCCCTCGACCACGATCTGTTGCGGGCGGGGGGCTGCGGGTTCGTCGGCGGGTACCGGTTTTGCGGCACCGGGGCCGTACTCGAAAAAGCCGCGCCCGCTTTTGCGCCCGAACCGGCCGGCCGCGACCAGTTCGCTCTGCACGAGCGAGGGGCGGTAGCGCGGATCGTGGAACGTGGCCTCAAAGACGGCGTTGGTCACGGCGAAATTCACGTCGTGGCCGATCATGTCCATCAGTTCGCACGGCCCCATGCGAAAGCCGCCCGCCTCGCGCATGACGGCATCGAGCGTGGCCGCGTCGCACGCGCGCTCGCCAAGCAAGCGCAGCGCCTCGCCATAGAACGGCCGCGCGCAGCGATTGACGACGAAGCCGGGCGTCGAGGCCGCATGCACGGGCGTCTTGCCCCAGGCGAGCGCGGTTGCGAACAATATTTGCGCAACCGCAGGCGCCGTCGCCAGGCCCTGCACGATCTCGACCAGCGCCATCACCGGGGCGGGGTTGAAAAAATGGAAGCCCGCACAGCGCTCGGGCGCCGCCAGATCGCGCGCCAAGGCGGAGATCGACAGCGACGAGGTGTTGCTGGCAAGGATGCAGTCCGGTGCCACGATTTTTTCAAGCGCGTCAAACAGCGCGCGTTTGGCGCCGATATCTTCTGCGATCGCTTCGATCACCAGCGCGCAGACATCAAAATCGGCGAGCGTTTCGGCCGTTTCGATGCGCGCGAGCGCCGCTTCGGCCTTGTCGGCATCGAGCTTGCCCTTGGCGACCAGCGCATCGAAAGTTTTGGCGAGTGCGGCGCGCGCCGTATCGACCGCGCCCGCGCGCGTGTCGAACAGCCGCACGCGATGGCCCGCAAGGGCCGCCACCTGCGCAATGCCGGTGCCCATGGCGCCGGCGCCGACAATGCCGATCGTGCGGTCGGGGGCGATGGCAGGCATTTGCGTTTCCTTTCGAGATGACGCACCATGCCAAAGCTATCTCCTGATCGCAACGGCCAGAAGGGGACCATGGCATACCAAGATTTCGAGTCGCTGTTGGGCGACATGCTGCAATGGCGCGCGCGCGTGCGGCCTTGCTGCCGCAAATCCATCGACGCCCGCGCGGCGGTCGCCTAGCGCTGCCCCGAATATTGCCCCTGTTGCGCCGCACGGCGACGCGATGACGCCGTTGGTCCTCGCCGGCTTTGCGGCCCTCGTCGTGTGCACGTCGATCCTGTCGGGGATATTCGGCATGGCGGGCGGGGTCATTTTGATCGGCGTGCTGCTGAGCTTAATGCCGGTTCCCGCCGCCATGGCGCTGCATGGCGCCACGCAGATCGCGGCCAATCTGTCGCGCGCGATCCTTTGGCGGCGCCATATCTGCCGTGCGACGGCGCTGTGCTACATCGCGGGCGCCCTTGCGGCCGTTTTGCTGTGGTCGCTGTTTTTGTATGTGCCCGAGCGCGCACTCGCGTTCGTGCTGCTGGGGGGCATCCCGTTTGCGGTGCGCCTTGTCCCCGATGCGTGGCAGGGCCGTCCCGAGAACCGCCGCGATGCTGCGCTCTACGGGGCGATCTGCATGACCGCCATTCTGATGACCGGCGTGGCAGGCCCGATGCTCGATGCGTTTTTCCTGCGCGGCAAACTCGATCGGCGCGCGATCGTGGCGACCAAGTCGGCCGTGCAGAGTTTCGGGCATCTCGCCAAGCTCGTCTATTTCGGCGCGCTGATCGACACGGTGGTGTTCGAAGAACCGCACGTGCTGGCCGTCGCGATCGCGATGGCGGTGCTGGGCACCAGCCTTGGCGGACTGGTGCTCGCGCGCATGAAAGACGTCGCGTTCCGCCGCTGGGCCGACGGCATCGTCAATGTCGTGTGTCTTTGGTATCTCGGCTACGGGCTGTATCTAATGTTCGTCAAAGCTTAGATGCGCGCGCGCGGGGCGAACAGCGAGCCCAGCTTGCGCAGCAAAAATCCGACGAACTTTGCGAGATACCAAAGCGCAAAGCCCATCGCGACGATCAGCACGCCCAACGCCACCAAAAACAGCGTCGGGTTGGCGGCGGCGAAATAGAGCCCGCCAAACACGGCCGCGTCTTCGGCCAGCGACGCGCCCGCCGTTCCCACGACCGGCACGTGCGCGTTGACGAATAGTCGGCCGCTTGCCTTGGTGGCGTGCGTGCCGAGCGCCAAGGCGCCGCCGCCCAGCAACGCGATCAAATGCATCGCGGGATCGGCATCGCCAACGGCGGCCGCAGCCAGAAACGCGCCGGCCGGCACGCGCACGAACGTGTGGATCGTGTCCCACAGCGTGTCCGCGCCCGGTATCTTGTCGGCCACGAACTGCGCGGCATAGAGCGCCGCTGCAACCAGCATCACCTCGGGCCGCGCCACAATCCCAAGGTCGCCCGGCAGTTCGACCAGGCCAAAAAACTGCATGGCTCCCAGCGCAAGCACGGCGCCATACAGATTGAGCCCGCTCGCCCACGCGACCGCGGAGGCGAGGGCCAGCACCGCATGGCCGCCGTCGTCGAGCACTTCCATGATGAAAGATCAACCTTGGCGCTTTATCTTCTTTTTGGGACGGCGACACCGCCAGTTCGAAGGATGCCCGCTGCCGTTCGAAAGATATCCGGCACGTTAATCTTGCCGTTTCCACGAACTTCAATGACAGCGATGGCTTTCATGACTGCGATCAAGGCTTCTGGATCATCGCCTCTTTCGTCGTTTCCAATTGGAGCCAATCGCCCCTGCGTCTGCTCCGAATTTCGAATTTTTTCGATTACTCTGTGGGTGTTCCAAGCTTCGATAAAGTCTTCACGCGACATTGGCACTCTTCGTCCCTTCAACGCGTCGAGTGCATGTACGATCCATGGATAATCTTCCTCCAATTCATTGAGCCTCAACGTCGATGCAGATCTTACGCCTTCGTTGAGCCCATGATGATCGACAACCTGCAGCATTGGAGCCGGGCTATGCATGGCTGCTGACCTCCACGCATTTAAAAATGCGCGCGGCGAGCAACTCTGTTCAGCGTCACTGAGGTGCAATGGTACCCAGCTGTAGACGAAGCCGCGACGTCGGTTAGACCCCATGAATTCGCCGGCAAGTTTCTCCACGAGAGTTCGAATATGCGCTTCCGATACGGCAACGCGTTTCCCGCTCATAGCCAAGGCCGGCTCCGAGTCCGAAATCTTCGCAAGTGCCCGAAGGTTTGAGGCCGCGCTCGCGCTCTGCAGCAATTCGAAAAAGAGCAATCGATAAAGGTCTTCGTGCGTCCACCTAAGATCGACAACATCGTTTGTTATCTTAGAGCTATCTGAAAAACTGAACTGCTGTTTTGCAGCAAATTGATCTGGGCGAATGAATATTTTTAGCCGTATGGCGCGAAACGACCGAATTGAAAGCGCAAGCTGGAATAGCGCTCGAGACAGCTCGCGAATTCTATCCCAGTTGTCATCGTCAAGACGATCCAGCGCGTCGAAAAGGATCAGCGCAAAAGCATTTTTGTTTGACAATGCTTCGTCGAGACTCGACATTTCGGCTTCATAAGCCCGCTCATTGGCTTGAAGCTGAGATAGAGTATCATCTAAATTTGGGGTTGATTTTCCATCCGCTAAGAATCTCACTGAATTTAAAACCACCGCGCGCCAAATATTTTTAGGATCGCGCCCCTGACGTATCGCTTCAGTTATCGCGCCACGTGTTGGTGTCGGTCCGGATAAAGATACAGCGTCAGATGCATTGTAACCTAGGATAGGAAAAACCTTCAAAAGCTGAGGGGTGCCGTAGGCTTCTGCAAGCTTTGAACGTGTCGCAGGATTGATAAGCGCGTGGGTCCAGAAGCTTTTCCCCATCCCGCGATTACCAACAACCAATTGTCGTCCAAGATCTAGAACTGCTCTATGTGCATCCGGCATAAAAACTCTATGCGGCTCAATCGGATCGTTAGGTGCCACGTTCGACACTGGCGAAAGATTGGCCATCGCCTCTCGAATTGCAGAAAAATCGACTTCATTGGCCGAAATACGTTGAGATAAATCGCTCATATCATTTCGCCGATATCTTTTGTCACGATTTGGTCGATCCCATTCAAAAACTCTCCGAATGCTATTTCGTAAAATGGCTTGGCCAGCTGCGAAGGTCTTGTTGCTGGATCAAAATCGACAAAATTCAAGTTAAGGGGTATGAGGAGTGGCCAGTGTGGTGCACTCTGATCGCGCGCGTCAAAATAAAGAGAGTAATCTTCGGTATCGGTGCCCTCTTCGTCGTACAGATGGTCACGATAAACATCGTGCAGGTCTGCGAGATGCTTGGCTTGAATCTTTTCGTCGCCGCTCGCCTTCGCATAAACGGCTTTAAGCCGAAGCCGCCAATTTGCCTGACCGTTATTCCTAACTTGGCGTTCCGCTAACATGCCTAGCGAGGCAAATAATGCCTCGTAGCCTGATATTGTTTGAGGCTGCGCCGTGCCGAACAGCAAAACCGTTGCTCCAAGCCCGAGGACCGCAGGTGCAGTCATTTCTGCGAGCCCGGCCCTGCTGTCGATTAGAACAACGTCGTAAGACTCGCGCGTACACAGTCGTTCGATCATAACGGCGATCTGATTGCCAACGCTTACGACTTCACCCCCGGCTGAAACGTCGTCGGTCATTGCGCGAGCGAGCTTCGGGAGGACGTTTCGCGGATGGTCGATTGAGGCTTTGCCGAACACGGGCACCACATCAACGCGACCGGTCGTTGGGCCGGTAAACGGGCTCAAGCCAACAAAATTGTCAAGGTCGGTCTCGGAAACCTTATTCAGGTTATTCTCGACCAGAAAGTCTAGGACACCGTATTGAGGCAGCCTGTCTTCAGTAAGCAGAATATCGCCGAGGCCCGGTGCCTCCAAATCCAGATCGATTGCCAGCACATTGAGGCCCTTCGACGACAAATGCGCTGTAGTCACAGCAAGTGCCGTCGATCGTCCTACGCCGCCCTTGAGGCTCGCAAAGACAATTCTCGGCACATCAGTGGCTTCTTCGACCGGGGATGCAAGCCAGCCGCTGCCGACGATGCGTCGATCAATGAGGCGACACGTGAAGTCGCCTACCTCAAGATAAAGAATTGATGGATCGCCTGAAAAATCCTGCCAAACTGGATCGTCTTTTGACACTAATGGACCGAAAGGATTTGCATAGGCCCCAAGTTCTTGAATGAGTTGGTTCACTATGGCTTTGTAGGTTTCTTCCGGATAGCCGCACTCGGGCGCATAAAAACAAAGCTGCCCACTTGCAGTACGCAGGACAAAGCCATGCTTAACTGCCTCAGCTCCCAGATAGTTTGAAACTATCTGAAGCAAGGTTTCTAGTGAGTTATCAAAAGTTACTGTTTTTTTCATTGCGCGCCTTACGTCGGAACATGCTTCATAAGGTCCGAAGCCTGTTGTTTCCAGATTGCAACATTTGCAGGGCTGATGTCTGCAGACGCGGCGTAACGCATATCTATTTCCCAAACATTAAAATTAGTTGCGCTTTGTGCCAACTGTGCCAATGCGTAAATATTATTGCCCAGCCGCCCTTTAGCTTCGTTCGCGATGAATTGTAGGAGATTTGGAAAATGCCCGTTTTGCTTGCTTCTCCAAGCCGTTTCTTGCATTCCACAAGTTACCATCATTGCCTTAAGCGCCGTTTCTCCTGCCAATCCATACAAATAGCCTGCTTCCGCAACTCGGTCTTCGTCCCCTAAAACGAATAGCGTATCCGCCGATTTCATGTGCCGCTTAGCGGCGGTCTTAAAGTTCGCAGTATACGCCACGCCGTTGCTCCGATTTTCTCACTTGAGCCAATATGAGTTTGGCACATCCGATTCAACAGGAAAACACCCCTTTTCAATTCGCTCGCGCCGCGCCTAGCGACCGACCGCGTAGGCTTGCTGCAGGCGCGGCGTGGCGGCGGCCTTCAGCAGCTTGCCTTCGCGTTTGGCAGCGGCGTTGCGGCCGAGCGACCAGTCGCCGCCCAGTTCGATGTCGTGGCCTTTTTCCTTGAGCGCGTCGATCGTCTCTTTGGGGAAGCGCGCTTCGAGCTGCACTTTGCCGGGCCGGGCCTCGCGCGGGAAAAACGAGTTCGGCCAATGGTCGGTCTGCAGCATTGGCTGGTCCATCGCGGCCTGCATGTTGAGGCCGTGATCGACATGGCGGATGAAAAACTGCGCGATCCATTGGTCCTGGTTGTCGCCGCCGGGCGAACCGAAAGCGAGCCACGGCTTGCCGTCCTTCATTGCCATCGACGGCGTGAGCGTCGTGCGCGGGCGCATGTTGGGGCGCAGGCTCGAGGGCAGGCCCTCTTGCAGCCAGAACATCTGCGCGCGCGTGCCGAGGCAAAAGCCGAGTTCGGGCACCGTCGGCGACGATTGCAGCCAGCCGCCGGACGGCGTGCACGCCACCACATTGCCCCAACGGTCGATCACGTCGAGATGGCAGGTATCGCCTTCGGCGGGCCCGCGCGCCGCGCGCCCTTCGCGCGCGAACGCCGACGCGCCGCCGTCGCGGTAGGTTTCGGTTTTCAGGGCGTCGCTTTCGACGCGCGCGGGCTCGCCGAAGCCGCCCATGCCGGGGATCGCCTTTTTCGTGCCGACCACGTTGAATTTCGGCATGACGGGCGCGCGACCGCCGGGGGAACCGGGTCGCATCTCCATCGACGCATGCTCGCCGATCAGCTTGCGGCGTTCGGCGTTGTAGGCTTCCGAGAGCAAGGCGTCGAGCGGCACATCGGCGAAATTGGGATCGGCATACCAGGCTTCGCGGTCGGCATAGGCAAGCTTGGTGGCCTCGACCAGCAAATGGACGAACTCGGGCCCGACCGTGTTCATCGACGGCACGTCGTAGCCTTGCAGCAGGGCCAGCACTTGCAGCAGCACGGGGCCTTGGCTCCAGGGGCCGGCCTTGCACACGGTCATGCCGCGATAATTGTAGGTTGCAGGGTCTTCGATCGTCGCCTGCCAGGCGGCCATGTCGGCCCCGGACAGCACGCCCTTGTGCGGCTTGCCCGAGACGTCCATCACGTCGCTCGTGCGGCAGAATTTGTCGATCGCTTCGGCGACGAACCCTTTGTAATAGGCGGCGCGCGCCTTTTCGATTTGCGCCTCGCGGTCGGGTCCGGCCGACGCGCCTTCGGCCAACAGGCGTTGCAGCGTTTCGGCAAGCTTGGGGCTCGTGAACAAAGCGCCGGCTGTGGGGATCGCGCCGCCCGGCATCCAGGTGGCGGCCGAGCTCGTCCAATGGGCGCGGAAAATCTCGGCGACCGACGACACCGCGCCCGCAACGCCGCCCAGCAACGGAAAGCCGTTTTTGGCATAGCCGATGGCGGGCGACAGCACTTCGGCCAGCGTCATGGTGCCGTAGTCGCGCAGCATGACCATCCAGGCATCGAACGCGCCCGGCACGGTCGCGGCCAGCAAGCCTGTGCCCGGAACCAAATCGAGCCCTTCGGATTTGTAGTGCGCGACCGTCGCCTTGGCGGGCGACGTGCCTTGGCCGCAAATGACTTTGGGTTGGCCGTCGGCGGTGCAGGCGATCAGCACGGCATCGCCGCCCAGCCCGTTCATGTGCGGCTCGACGACCTGCAAGGTAAAGCCCGCCGCCACGGCCGCGTCGAACGCGTTGCCGCCTTTTTCCAGGATCGACATGCCGACCCCGCTGGCGATCCAATGCGTGGACGAGACCACGCCGAACGTGCCGGCGATTTCAGGACGCGTGGTAAAGGTCGGCGGAACAAAAGGCGGCATGGCAACGGAACTCCGGTTTTTGCGAGGACAGACCAATTACCTTACCGCCTCTGTCGAAAGCGGGCTAGATCGGGCGTTACCGGCGTAGTTACCCGAACACTTTGCGCAACAGCTCGCTCGTGCGTGCGCCGGGATTGGCGCGAATATCGGCTTCTTCGCGCGCGACATAATGGAAAATTCCGTCGAGGCCTTTGTCGCGCGTCCAGTCGGTCAGGTCGGCCGTAACGTTCGGCATGCCCGGCAAATTGCGATAGCTGCCCATCATGCGATCGTAGGCCGCGACCGCACCCGAATTTTTGAGCGCAAGTTCGATCGGCGGGCGCAGTTTGGCGCCAAGATCGCCGCCTGTCGTGCGGCGCAGATACTGCGTGGCCGCATCGGCCGGGCCGTTCAGAATGCCGTTGGCGTCCGACACGCTCAAGGCGCGGATCGCGCGCACGAACAGGTCTTTGGCGGCGGGCATCGCTTGTTCGGCCGCGCGGTTCATGCGCGTCTCAAGATCGTCGGCAAGGCCGGACTGGCCGACGCTGCGCAGCGCGCTTTGCACGCGCGCCAACGTATCGGGCAGCGGGATGCGCACGGCCGTATCGCCCAAAAATCCGTCCGGTCGGCCGAGCTTGGCAACCGCTGCCGAGCTGCCCTTTTCGAGCGCGTCTTTGAGGCCCTGCGCGATTTCGGCCACCGACAGACCGCGCCCGCGCGTGCCGCCACTTGCACCCGGCACCGCGACCCCGCCTTGGTTGAGCAGATTGCGGCCCTGGTCGAGCAGGCTTTGTGCGTGGATCGGGCCCGCGCGTCCGACACCGGCGGCACAGACAGCAAGCGACAACGTCAAAAACAGGCGGCGATCCATGGGCGCGCTCTCCTCGGCAAAAAACCGCGGCGAGGCTAACGCGTTTGCAAAGCGGGCGCATCCGCTGCTCGCTAAAGTCTTGATTTTACTGTAACGCTTGGGCAATTCTACGACCTTACCAAGGGCGGCAGGATGCTTTCGACGCAATCGTCAAAGATTCAGCGCAAAAAGATGACGCATTCGGCGCTGGCAAGCGCGATCGCGCTGCACGAGCGCTATCGCACGGGCAAGCCCGGCGGCGTGCGCGCCCAACTGACCTTTGCCGATCTGTCGGGCATGGCGCTGGCCGGCGCCAATCTTGCCGAAGCCGACTGCACGGGCTCGTCGTTTCGCGGCGCCATGCTGTCGGACTGCGTGTTCGATCGGGCGTGTTTGTTCGCCTGCGATTTTGGCGAGGCAGATCTGGAGGGCGCGAGCTTGGTGCGCGCGGATTTGCGCGGCGCCAGCCTGCGCGGCGCCAATTTGACGCGCGCCAATCTGATCCAGGCCGATCTGCGCGAAGGCTCGATCACCCAAAAGGACCGGTCGGGAAATTTGCAGGCCGTGCGCTTGGGCCATGTCGGTCCGGCGGAATTGCAGGGCGCCACCTTGGCAGCCGCCAATCTTTCCGAAGCGTCGATGGAAGGCTTGTCGGCGGGCCAGGCCGATTTTACCGACGCGATCATGCGCGACTGCAAATTGGCGCGCGCCAACCTGCAAAAAGCCAAGCTCACCGGCGCCAATCTGGCCGGTGCCGACATGCGCGGCGCCAACTGCACGGGCGCCGCCCTCGACGGCGCGGTCATGTCGGGCACCAATCTTGCCAACACCGTGCTCGACGGCGCATCGCTGATCGACGTGGTCAACGACATGCTGGCGGGCAAAGCGCTCGAAGAACAGGGCATCGCGCCTGCGGAACTGCTGCGCTTGCATGCGCTGTGGGCCAAGACCGGCGGCGTCGAAGGACGGGCGGCCGATTTGTCGGGCTACGATTGCCGGGGCTTGCCGCGCCTTGCCGAAATGGTGCTGGTCGGCCTGCGCGCCGAAAAAGCCGTGCTGGTGGGGCTCGACATGCGCGGCTGCCAGTTGCAGGGCGCGCGCCTGATGGGGGCCGATCTGCGCGATTGCAAATTGTCAGGCAGCGATTTTCGCGGCGCCAATCTGACGGGCGCCAAATTCACACGCGCGGATTTGCGCGACTGCGATTTCTCGCCGTTGCCGCTGGGCGACGGGCGCAGCTTTGCCGCCAAACTCGACCAAGCGAATTTTCGCGCGGTCGATCTGCGCGGCGCCAAGCTCAAAGGCGCATCGCTCGGCGGCCTCGATCTGCGCGATGTTGTCGCCGACGCGGAAGACCTTGCGGGCCTGCCGCTCGAAAACACAAAGCTCGACGCGCGTATGAAGACGCGGCTCGCAGCGAAGTGATTTCGTGCGAAGATTGAATGTTGGCCACGCTTGGCGAATTGCCTTGCGCGAAATGCCGACATCGACTTATCTTTGTTTTGAAATGGCGACCGCGAAAAGAACCTCCTTGTCGACAACCCGCTCCCGATCGCTGCTGCGATTCTGGATCGGCTTGATCGCCTTGGTCGGTCAATTCGTATTCTCCGCCGCGCATGCCAGGGGCCCGGCCTCCGACGCCTATGGCGTTCTCATGTGCACGGCGGCCGGCTATGTGGAAGTACTGGTTTCCGACACGTCGGACTCCGCACCCGCAGGCGACGCAAAGGCGTTTTCCAAGGCTTGTCCGGTTTGCGGATTTGCAGGCGGCGGCGCGCTGCCGCCGCCGGATATGGCAGGCGCCGGCCTGCCGGAATTTGCGGGCACGCAAATTCGTTTGCGAGCGACCGCGCTGGCGGTTGCGTCACGTACCGACACAGCCGCTTACGGCTCGCGTGCGCCGCCTGTATTGATTTGAAAATTTGATTCGTTCGCGACCGGGGCGTTACTGCCCGGTTGCGGCTTTCCCGCTTCATTTTCGTCTGCGCGTCTTGCCAAAAGCGAGATCGGGCCGACGTCAATCTACTGGAGATCGTCCCATGAAATTGCTGGGACTTCGCACGACGCTGCCTGTCGTCGTTGCCGTTGCGAGTGTCATGACGCTTGCGTTGCCGCTCGGCTTGAACTGGTTGGCCGTTTCCCGTCCGCCGTCGGTTGGCATCGAATGGCCAACAGTTGCGCAAAAACAGACCCAACCGACAATCGCAGGAGAAGAAAAATGAGGTACTTGACGGCCGCTCTGGCGGCTTTTTTGGCGTTCGCGGCATCGGCTTTGTCGTCCGGCGCGTTGGCGCAACCGTTCGAGGTTCGCGATGCGCTTGGGCGCCAAGTTCGGATATCGAAGCCCGTCGAACGCGTCGTGGTGAATTTCAATTACGAAGAATTCACCGCCATTGCCGGCGTTCAGGGCTGGTCGAAAGTCGTCGGCATGTCGCGTGCGCCGTGGGAGGGCTGGCGCCCGGCGATTTTCAGCCGTTATGCGGCTGTTATTCCGAATTTGCAGGCAATGCCTGACGTCGGACACACCGACGACAACAGCTTCAGTGCCGAAAAAGTAATCGCGCTGCGTCCCGACGTTCTGTTGCTGTCGGAATGGGCGTTCCAGGCACTCAAAACCGCGCGCGACCAAATCGAGTCGGCGGGCATTCCGATCGTGGTGATCGACTACAATGCCCAGCTTCTCGACCGGCATGTGGCCTCGACGCTTGCGCTCGGCAAAGTCATGGGTACGACGGCGAGGGCCGAGGAACTTGCCGGTCTCTATCGCCGATCCTATGACGACATCATGACGCGCATCGCGCGTGCGGGCGGCCCCAAAGCAACAGTCTATGTCGAGCTCGGCCAAGCCGGCGCCGATACGATCGGGAACAGCTACAACGGAACCATGTGGGGCAAAATAGTCGAGCTGCTCGGGGCAACCAATGTTGCTGCGGGCAAGTTGCCTGGACCCTGGGGCCCGTTGCACCCCGAGGCGGTTATTGCGGCCAATCCGGATGTAATTCTGATCGCCGGATCGTCGTGGATCAACCGTCCCGATGCGGTGAAGACCGGATACGACACGCCGATCGAAACGACGCGCGTGAGTTTGGCGCCGTACGCGCGCCGCGCGGGTTGGGGCGATATTCGGGCCGTAAAATCGGGCGAAGTGCATGCGATCGAACATGGTCTTGCGCGAACGCTGTTCGACTTCGTCGCAATGCAGTACATCGCCAAGCAACTCTATCCTGCCGCCTTTGCGGATATCGATCCGGAGGCTTCGTTCCGGGCGTACCACGAAAAATATTTGCCCGTGGCCTATAGCGGCACTTGGATGCTGCGGCTACGGCCGTGAGCAACGTCGCAGCCACTGTCTACGGTCGGCTTGCCGCACGCCGGGTCCGCATGCTGGCGGCAGGCGTCGGCGTGCTGGCGCTGACGCTTGTGCTGGATGTGGCGACCGGTCCCGCCTTGCTGCCGGTCATCGAGGTGGCGCGTTCGG
>CAMDLT010000038.1 GCA_945901855.1 Asaia bogorensis
GGGCAAGGGATCATCGTCAAACCGCCATGAATATCCGCCCGCTGAAATTCGAGGGCTGTTTCGAAATCGAACTTTCGCAGCGCCGCGATACGCGCGGCTATTTCGGGCGCGTGTTCGACGCCGAAATCTTCGCGGCGCACGGCCTGCCCACGTCATTCGCGCAGGAAAACGAATCTTTCACGCGCGCCAAGGACACGCTTCGCGGCCTGCATTTCCAGCGCCCGCCTTTTGCCGAAACCAAATTCGTGCGGTGCCTGGCCGGTGCGGTTTATGACGCGTTTGTCGATCTGCGCTATGGCTCGCCAACCTACGGCCAGTGGGACGGGCATGTGTTGACGGCCGAACAGCCGCGCTGGCTTGTCATCCCCAAAGGTTTTGCCCACGGCTTCTGCACGCTCACGGACGACACGCTGTTCGCTTACAAGGTCGACCAACGCCACGCGCCCGAGGCGGAAATGGGCCTACCCTGGAACGATCCGGCATATCGCATTGCCTGGCCAGTAAAAGTGCCGATGCTGAGCGAACGTGACCAAGGCCACCCGCGCTTTGCGCAGTTCCAAACCCCGTTTGTGGCGGGCATCGAATGGTAACGGTGGCCGTGATCGGGGCAGGCGGCGTGATCGGCAGCGCCATCGCCCGACGCCTGGCCGCAGACGGCCACAACGTGCGCGCAATTTCGCGTGCCGAATGCGATCTGGCGCTGCCCGCCACCTGCGCCGCCCTTGATCTCGCCGGGTGCGACGCACTTGTGCACGCTGGCGGCATCACGGAAGAAAGCGCCCGCACGGCGCAGGCCTGGGCGCATGCCGCGACCGGCTGGCAAGCCGTGCTCGATCGCGCCAAGGCCGCTAACATCGGACGTGTCGTGTATGTGTCGAGCGCGCATGTCTATGGCACGCTCGAAGGATCGATTGACGAGACAACGGCGCCCGACCCGCGCGGCGACTACGCGCTGCTACACTACGCGAGCGAGCAAATCCTGCGTCGCAACGGTTTTGCAGGCGCAATCTTGCGCGCAGGCAATGTCTACGGCATGCCAACAAACTTGGACAATTTCGCGCGCTGGGCGCTGGTCCCGTACGGCTTCCCGCAAGAAGCGGCGCAAGCCAAACGCATCACGCTCAAGTCGCCCGGCCTGCAAATGCGCAACTTCGTGCCTGCATCCGGCATTGCGGCAGCGGTTGCGCGCGAGCTTGCCGGGAATACGCCTGCACTTGACGTAATCAACGTCGCGGGAAACGATACGCTGAGCATGCGCGACTTCGCCGCCCGCGTCGCGGGCGTCGCCAAACGCGTGCTGGGTTTCGACATCACGCTCGACATGCCCCCTGCCCCGCCAAACGCGCCGGCCGCCCTGCGGTTCGTGTCGCGCTTGGGTCCGCAGGCGGGCGATCTCGACGCGTTTCTGGCCGACATGCTGCGCGCGTGCGCGACGACAAAGGAGAGTTGAAACGATGAAATTCGACGAATCGGCCGCGACCGATACCGCGATCGCCAAAGCCTATGTGGCTTTTCTGGCGGCAGGCGGACGCAGCGACGACCATGCCACCCGCGCGGAGTTCTGCCGCAAGGAAGACGTGGCGCCAAAGCTGCTCTACGCCAATCCGCATATCAAGGCGATCGCAGCGCTTTATGCTTCGCACACCAATATCGAGCGCACCTTCGACATGACGCTGCGCGAATATCTGCGCTACCACTATTACTACATCCACCAAGCCTACAAATACGGCATCCCGGAGATGCAGCAGACTTGGCTTGGCCACCACATCATCAAATCGCCGTCCGATTGCTGGGCGTACCAGGAGCTGATCTGGCGCAACAAGCCCGACATCGTGCTCGAACTTGGCATCATGTTCGGCGGCGCATCGGTGTTTTTTGCGCACGTGCTGGAACTGATCGGTCACGGCGAAGTGCTTGGCATCGACATCTCGCTCAAGAACCTCAAGCACCAGCCCAAAGCGGGCGGGCGCATCACGTATCTTGAGGGCGACAGCGGCAGCCAGGAAATCCTCGACGAGGTGGCGCGCCGGGTTGCCGGCAAGAATGTGCTCGTGATCGCCGACAGCGACCACGAGAAGGAGCACGTGCTGAAGGAGCTGCGGCTTTATTCGCGCTTCGTGCAAAAAGGCGGCTACTACGTGGTCGAAGACACGCTCAACGATCTGATGGGCTTCCACCCCGTGCCCAACGAAGGGCCGCTGGCCGCCATGCGCCAATTCATGGCCGAAACCGACGAATTCGAAATCGACCGCCGTTTGCCGGAGAAATACTTCATGTCGCTGTCGCCCGACGGGTTCCTTCGTCGCATCAAAGGAGGCCCGGCATGATCCGCGCCGTTGCCGCATCGGCCCTCATCGAGCGCAGCGCGTTCGTCGCCAAATCCGCCAACGGGGCAAGGATCGTCGCCGATCCGGCGCGCGGCCTCGTGCAGGCAAGCGGCTTCCAGACGCTCTACGAAGTGCCGCGCGAGCTGCAGACCGAAATGCGCTTGAAGCTGCTCGATCTGCACAAGGCGGAACTCGACAAAGGCGGCGACATGCTGTTCGACCATTGCGCGGTCGAATGGATGGCCGACTGGATGCGTTGGCATTGGGCGGCCGTTTCCACACGCGCGTGGGATGCGGCATTGGCCAAAGCCGAGGCGCTCGTCAAACGCTACGATGCGATCCTGCATTTGGAGAGCGGCCCCAAGCGCGGCTACGACGGCTACGCGTGGCTCGACGTGCCGAACGCAAAACAAACCGAAGAACTGATGCGCTTTCTCTATGCGCGCTTCGGCGCCAAGGTCGAAACGGCCAAGGCATGATCGAGATCGACCCGAGCGCGGTCGTCTCGAAAGATGCGCGCATCCACGAATCGACGAAGGGTACGCGCATCGTCGTGGGGCCGGGCACGCATATCTACGATTTCGTGGTGATTCGACCTGTCGGTGGCAGCGGCGATATCGAGATCGGCGAAGGCTGCCATATCAATCCGCATTGCACGCTCTATTCGGGCAACGGCATCAAGCTTGGCGCCTATGTGCTGCTTGCCCCCGGCGTCGCGATCGTGCCCGCGAACCATGCGACCGCGCGGCGCGACGTGACCATCCGCCATCAGGGTTTTGCGCCCTCGAAAGGCGGCGTGGTCGTCGAAGACGACGTGTGGATCGGCGCCAACTCGGTCGTGCTCGACGGGGCGCGCATCGGCAAAGGAGCCGTGATTGCAGCGGGCTCGCTGGTGAACGGTACGGTTCCGCCCTACGAGATTTGGGGCGGTACGCCCGCGCGCTTCATCAAAGCGCGTTAGCCGCACACCAGCGCCGCCACATCGCGCGATAGAGCCGCTCGTACGCGCGCGCCTGGCCCGGCAAATCGCACAGCGCCGAATTCGCCACGCACGCGCGAATGTCGGCACGATCCTGCGACGGCGCGCGCTCAGCAAGATCGCGTGCGATGCGCGCGAACGCGCCATCGTCGCCTGCGCACATGTGCCCGAGCCCCGCGCGCGTCAGCATCGCCGTCGTCCAGCGCTGCAACACAGTGCTCCCCGTCAACGTGACGACCGGCACACCCATCCACAGGGCCTCGAACGTGGTGGTCGAGCCGGTGAACGGGTAGGTATCGAGGGCGATGTCGATATCCGCGTAGAAACGCAGATGCGCGTCGTGCGCCAGCGCCGCGTCTGCAAACTCGATACGGGCAGCATCGACCCCGCGCGCGACAAAGCGTGCCACGAACAGCGCGCGCATAGCGGGCTCGCCGAACGCGCGCATGAATTTGAGCTTGAGCCGCGCATTCGGAACCGCATGCAAAGCCGCCGCCCACAGATCGAACGTGCGGGGCGACATCTTGGCCGGGTTGTTGGCCGATCCGAACGTGACGTAGGCATTGCGCAGCACGGGCGGCACGGCGACGTCGGGCGCGTCCAAAATCGGCGCGTGCACGTAGTTCCAGCGCAGCCGCAGCACGCGTTCGTCGAACAGGTCGCCGCGTCCGGCCAGCATCGTCGGATCGAACGTGGCGCCGTCGATGGCCGTCGTGCCGTGCGGGCCCACGTCGCCGATCGAAAGCTGCACGGGTGCCGCACGCTGCAGCAGCACGCCGATGCGGTTTTTGTCGAAATGGCCCGCGATCAGCACCAGCACGTCGATCGCATCGGCGCGAATGCGCGCCGCGACGGCCGCATCGTCGGCGCCGACCGTCGACACCCAATTGTCCGACATCTCGCGAAAGACTTTTGTGACGGCATCGGGCCGTTCGATTTCGGCATAGACAAAACTCTCGATCCGCGCCCTGTCGCGGTGCGCGAATAGCCCCAGCATGCTGCGCGCAACCGAATGCGAATAGAAATCCGACGTCACATAGCCCACGCGCAGGCGCCGCTGCGGCTCGCGCGTATTGGCGAACGGCATCGGCGGTGCTGCGGGCGTATGGGCGGCCGCAAAGCGACGGTTTTCGTCGCGCACGCGTTCGGGCGAGACCGCGTCGAGATAATTCAGCATGTTGATGCAGCCGCGCCAGCATTGCTGGCGCAGCGGCCCGTCGATCTGCGCAAGTGCTGCTTGGAATTCCGCCAGCGCCTCGTCGTGGCGCGCTTGGGCAAGCAGCGCCTTGCCAAGTTCGTAGCGCGCATTGGCGTCGCCCGGCACATGCGCCAAAATACGCCGCCACTGCCCTTCGCCCGCCACGTACCGGCCTGCCGCAGCCAACGCGCGGCCAAGGTTGGTCGCGACAGCCAGGTTGTCCGGGATCTGGCGCAGCGCGCGCTCGAACAACTCGACCGCTTGCTCGGGCTTGCCCATGGCGAAACTCAAAACGCCGCTGTCGACCAGGCTCGGCAGGTGTGCCGGATCGCGCGCCAACTGGACCGCGAAGCCGCGCGCGGCATCTTCCAGCCGCCCCGCCGCCATCGCCTTGGCGGCCTCGTCGTAATCGTGCGCGCTCATGCGCCGATTTCGCGCAGCAAAAACGCCTCGAGGGCGCGCGTGGCATCGGCGTTGCGCCACAAAATGTCGCGTCGCTCGACCGTGCGCGCGGCGTAGGCTGCCAACGCAGCCCGGTCTTGCCCGAACCGCACCGCACGCGCGACATAATCCGCGCGGCTGGTCGCGAGCCCTTCGTGCAATCCGGCTTGCGTCAAAATTGCCGCGCTGTGTCGGCCGCGCATCAGATCGCCGGGCCACGTCAACACGGGCAGGCCTTGGGCGACCGCTTCCAGCGCCGTGTTGCCGCCCGACCATTGCAGCGAGTCCAAAAATAGATGGCAGCCACGGTTGAGCGCTGCGTAATGCGCCATATCGAGCGGCGGCAGCAATACCAAATGGCGTTTGGGATCGAGCCCTTCTTTGGCGAATGCGTCTGCCAATCGCGCTTCGAAACGATTGGTCAATTGCGGTGCGGTCGGATGGCCCAGAAAGACGAACTGGCTGTTGGGCATCTCTGCGGCAATGCTTGCAAGCACGCCGTCGTCTTGCGGCAGGTATTTGAAAATCGACTGGCAGCAAAGATAGCGCATCGCCCCGGCGCGCAAGCCGTGCGCCGCCAAATCGAAATCGATCGGTTCGATCGTGGGCGGCGCATAGTCGATCGACAAGGTCGGCAACCGCAAGACGCGCTCGGTGTAGCGCGCGGCTTCGCCCGGCGGCTCCATCAAGTCGCTTGTCAAAAACCAATCCAGAGTCGGCAAGCCCGAGGTTTCGGGATGGCCCCAGCTGATACATTGCACCGGCGCCAATCGCAGCGCCGCAAGTTTGTGCGCGATCGGATCCATCCCGATTTCGGGATAGATCAGCGCATGCGGACGGTCGGCGGCGATGGCGCCCGCCAACGCGTCGAACCCCGGCAGGCCCTCGACAAATCGATCGCAGCTTTTTCGCGCGATCTGCGTTTGCATGTCGGCGACGGCGGCCGTCATGTAGCCAGTCACGACGAATTTTTCGCGATCGAGATTTTCGATCCAGCCGCGAAACAATTTCCAGATCGAATGCTGGCGGAAATACGCGCTCACAAATCCGATGCGCAAACGCCCGTCGGCCTCGCGCGGCGGCGTACAGAGCGGCTGGCTCCAGTGCGGATAGGTATGCGCCATCGCCGCACCCACAAACGCCCCGTAACGGCGCTGCAATTCGGCATCGTTTTGCGCCTGGTAGGGCAAGAAAAACGGCTGCTGCAATCCGACGGCGGCGGCCACCGCTGCCGCCTGGCCCGGCGCTTCGAGATCGATCGCCGCGACCGTCCGATCGAGCGCGTCCGCGTAAGCCGTGCGTGCCTTGGCGATGTCGTCGGCTGTGTCGTAGAGGATCGGCAGTTCGGCAAAACACGCGCCAAGTTTGGCGCCGATGTTTTCCGGTTCCAGCAACGCTGCCGTTGCAAATGCCTGCTTGGCGCGCGCGCGCTCGTCGCGATCGAGCAGCAAGGCGCCCAGATTGGCATGCGCCTTTGCCAAACCCGGATCGATCGTCAGCGCCTTGTCGAGCGCGGCTGCAGCCGCATCGAGCGCGCCCGTCTCGTGCAGCACGGCGCCCAGATTGTTCCACAAATCGGCCGCGTCGGGTTTTGCCGCCACCGCCGCCCGATAACTTTCGACCGCCAGATCGAGCGCACGGCGACGATGATAGGCGCGCCCCAACAGGGCATGCACGCGCACGTCGGCCGGCGCGAGCGTGCGAGCGCGCAAAAAACATTTCTCGGCGGTGCCAAATTCTTGCAGCACCTCGCGGCAAATGCCTTCTTCGATCCACATATCGGCAAAGGCCGGATCAAGTTTTGCGGCGCCGGCATATGCCTCGGCCGCATCGCGCCACATCGCCAAGCGCGCCAAGCCATGGCCCAAATTGGCAAAAGCCTGCGGGTTGCCGGGATCGAGGCGAACGGCTTGGCGCGCGGACTCGACGGCCTCCGGATAGCGCGCCAACGCCAGTTGGACGCCTGCCAGCGACAGAAAAAGCAACGGTGCCTGGATCCCGCTGGCAACAAGGCGGCCATAGGCATCGGCCGCCTGCGGCAACTCGCCCGCCTGATGGTGCGCCATGGCGCGGACAAAAATCGCCGCAAGGTCCGTCATCGCGCGACTATAAACGGTATCGCTCGAGTCGCGTCTTGGCTTGCGGGCAGTGATTTGCGGCAAAATTGGCCACACGCGCCAAGATCACATTCTCTTATTTAGGAAAAATATATTAGAATTTCAAAATTATGCTCAATACATTGAAATATATGTAAATTTATTAGGCTAAATTAGCCCTTCACCAAAAAATCTTATTTGCCTAAAATTTTTTTCTATTTTTTGTGAAATGCCGTCATTTTTTTGTTGTCATTTCTCTGGCTTCCGCTTATTTTATTAATGCGGGCCGGACTGACGCCGAAGGAAGCCCGATTGCAAGCCTAGTAGAACGCTAGGTTTGGCCCTAGAAAGGAAGGGGTTGTATCATGTCGAATTCGATTAATACCAATGTTGGCGCGCTAGTGGCTTTGGCCTCCTTGCGCACAACCCAGGCGAATCTCCAGGTCGCCTCGAAACAGGTTCAAACCGGTTACCGCGTGGCGGACGCCTCCGACGACGCATCGACCTTCTCGGTCGCGCAAGGCATTCGCGGAAATCTGCAAGCCTATCAGGCAGTGCAGGCTTCGCTCGCCAACGGTGTCGGTATCGGCACAGTCACCCAAGCGGCGCTGACGAACATCTCGAATTTGGTCGGCAACCTGCAAGCGAAGATCACGCAGCTCGCCGATGGATCGATCAATGCCAACCAGCGCACGATTTACACGGCCGACTTCAATGCGCTGACGTCGCAGGTCGCAAACTTCATTAGCCAAGCCAACTACAACGGCTCGAATCTGCTCTCGGCCGCTTCTGCTGCCAAGACCTTCTTGGCCGATACCAATGGCACGTCGCTGACATTGACGTCGCAGTCGTCGGTCAATGCGGCCTTCAATACCTTCGCGACGACGGCCAACATTGTCGCGACGGCATCGGATGCAGCGGCGGGCCTGCAAAATCTCAGCACGTTCCAGCAAGCCGTTGCGACCTCGCTTGGCGCCAACGCGGCCGAAACGCGCTCGCTGCAATTGCAGTCCAGCTTCGTAAACTCGATCGTCGACGCGACCACGACCGGCCTTGGTGCCATCGTGGACGCCGACATCGGCAAAGCATCGGCCTCGGTGCAGGCGCTGCAGGTTCGCCAGCAGCTCGGCATTCAGTCGCTGTCGATCGCCAACCAGCAGCCTTCGGTGCTGTTGGGTCTGTTCCGTTAAACGCGGAACCGACAACCCTTTCCTTCCTTCGCGGAAATGGGGACGGCCTTCGGGCCGTCCCCATTTTTGTTTGGGCTCCGGCAAGCGAGGTGCTACGGCAATTTGCTTTCCCTGCGCCAAGCGTTTGATTGCTTTTGCGAATCGCTTCAAAAAACGCTATTAAATCGAAAGACGATTTCGCGTTACCGAGTCGTTGCTTCAAGGAGGGACCGTGCAGAATCCGAACCCATCGGCGCAGAGCGCCAACGAATCGGAACGTGATCGCGAATATCGATTGCTGGCACTGGTGACCAAAAAACTCACCGACTCCAAAGAGATCGTAACCCAGCTCGACCCGCAGTCCGTCGGCCAGGTGTGCGACGCGATTTTCCACAATCGCGACGTTTGGAACGCCTTTGTGACGGACGTGGCGGACGAAAAAAACAAACTTCCCAAAGAGCTCAAGGTCTTGCTGATCAATCTTGCTGCCTACGTGAACAAAAACTCGGACATGATCATCAACAACCATGCCGACGGGGATCTTGACATGCTGATCGCAATCAACCGCCACGTGATGGACGGTTTGCGCGGCGCAGGCGTCGAGTAAACGCGAGGCGTCGACGCGGGCGGTTGCCGTGGCCGCGCCTCGAACGCCCGCAATGGAAATTCAGCAAATCTTGCGCGACGGTTTTGATCGCCACCAGCGCGGCGACCTGGACGGTGCCCTCGACTGCTATCGGCGCGTGCTTGCGCAAGCGCCCCGGCATGCCGACGCGCTCCATCTGAGCGGTCTTATCGCCCACGCGCGCGGCGACAGCAAAACCGCCGTCGCGTCGATCCGCGCCGCGAGCGCGCTGCTGCCGAACTCGGCCGATATCTGGGGCAATCTTTCGGCCGCCGAACTTGCGGCAGACAATGCGGCGGCAGCTTTGGAAGCCAGCGACCGTGCGATTGCTTGCAATGCGCTGGCGCCCCTCGCGCACGCCGCACGCGCTGCGGCCCTTGTCGGTCTGTCGCGCATCGACGCCGCAGCCGACGCCTATCGTACCGCGATCGCGCTTGCCCCAGCCAATCCCGATCCGCTCAACAATCTGGCCAATCTGGAGCAGCGGCGCGGCAATCTCGACGCGGCCATGGAACTTTACGAGCGCGTGCTGAAGATCGCGCCGGAACATCAGCAAGCGCACTCGAACTACGGCACGGCGCTCTATGCCAAACGCCGCTTGGACGCCAGCGCGGGCGAGGCGGTACTCGCCCGCGCACGCGCCTGGCGTGCAGCCTATCCCGGCAATGCCATCGCACAGCATTGGCATGCCGCTCTTACCCAAGACGAAGCGCCCGTGCGCGCGGACGATGCGTATGTGCGCAGCAGCTTCGATATGTTCGCCAAGACCTTCGAAACCACGCTTGCGGGCCTGGGTTACCGAGCGCCCCAAGCGATCGAGATCGCGCTCAAGGCGCTTCTCGGCCCCCCTGCCCGCGCGCTCGACATTCTGGATGTGGGCTGCGGCACGGGGCTGGCAGCGGCAATCTTGCGGCCGTATGCGCGCCGCTTGGCGGGCGTCGATCTGTCGCCGGGCATGCTGGCGCTGGCGCAACGGCTCGATCGTTACGACGAACTGCGGACGAGCGAAGCGATGGCCGATATGCGCGCGCACGCTTCTGCCTACGACCTCGTGGCTGCAGCCGACGTGTTTGTCTATTTCGGGGATCTTGTGCCGCTCTTTGCGGCGGCCGCGATTTGTTTGCGCGCCGAAGGACGGCTTGTCTTCACGCTCGAAGCAATGCCGCAAGACAATGCGCGTGCGGCGCAGGGCTGGGCCGTCCGCGTTTCGGGCCGCTACATGCATACCCGCGCGCATGCCGAGGCGGCTTTGGTAGCGGCGGGATTTGTGCTCGAAATTTTCGAAACGCAATCGTTCCGGCGCGAAGACGGCGTCGACCTGCCGGGCTTTCTGGTCGCGGCCAAACGCAGCTAAAACTGCGTCACCCCAAAGAGGCCCAGCCTAACCGGCCAAGCCTAACTGGACTGATCCCGACCAGACTCAGCCGAAATCGCCTGCCGTAATGCGCGGATCGATGCCGGCGAGCATCGTGCGAACCGCATCGCGCCCATAAAGCTCGACCATCATCTGCAAGATCACGCTGAGGCACCCGACCGTCAGCGCGTCGCGATGCAGGCCTTGGCGCATGCCTTCTTCCATCGCATCGGCGATCACGCGCATGGCGGCCAGCCGTTCTTGTTCGGTCGGATCGACCTGAAAACTTTCTTTGGACACGTCGTTCGCCATTGCCGGCCGCTCCGTCCGTTGGGGCGCGAATCGCGCTTGTTCAAGACCACACTATATCACGCGAACACGTTCAAAAACGGCGCGCGTTGAAACCCTGCAGCACGTCCAAAATACCGGTCAGGTTGATGCCGCCGCCACTGGCGCTGGAGTCGCCCAGCAACGTGCTGTAAAGGCTTTGCGTGCCGCTCTTGCTCGACGTTTCCTGGTCGACCGTATTCAGATAGCGCTGGATGAATTTGTCGACGAAGACTTTGTCTTTGAATTTCGAAATATCGATCTTGCGCGAAACGGTGGCGGCCTGGGTTTCGACGCTCTGTACCGCGAATTCGCGGGGAATGCCGAGCGTCTTGGTGACCACTTCGCGAAGCGTGCGGTCGCCCAGAATGGAATAGATGCTGCCCGTCGCCGCCGCGATATTTCCCTTGAAATAGAGCGCTTCGCGCAATCCCGGACTTTGTTCGCCCTGCGACTTCTCGAACTCGCTTTTAAGATAGCGCTGCTTGAGCGCTTCGAACACCGCCGGCGTCTTGATGTTGGTCGTGCCGAGCGACTGGAACTGCAGCGCGCGGGTCAGTTCGAGAAAGCGCGGATCGTTCACGCGGTAGGCCAGCGAATCCTTCTTGTTCAAATCGGATTTCAGCACGCGCGCCAGCAAGCCCTTTTTGTCGATCTCGCTCTCGAGGCCGTAGGCCGACAGCGCGAACTCCATGAAACGGCGGTTATTCAACAACTCGTCGATTGTTTTGGCTTTGGTTACCGCGTTTTCGGCCGCCGTGACCTTTTGCTGGACGGTCGCCTGCTTGGAAAAGCGCGCCTGGATTGCCGCACCCGACTTCTCGAGCTGCTTCCAAGCCGTAAGAGCGGGAATTCCGCTCGATATCGAACTCGTCATGGCAATTCTCCTAAACGCCGTTCTCGGCAGTATCTATATTGCATATCTGACGCATTTTCACAAGATAATTCGAAAACAAATAAAATATCAATCAAATTATATGGATAATTTCAATCCTCAGAATTGGCACTGTCCGCCATTTGCGGCGCCATTTTGCGGCTTTTTGCCCCTTCGCCGCCCGCCAACAATTGGCGCGCCCGCTCGGTCGTTTTGCCAAGGAGATCCCATTCGAATTTGATCAGCCGCTTGGCGTCTTTCATGGCCGGATACAGCTCGAGCTTTTCGATGCGCTGGCGCAGCGTGTCGATAATCGGCTTGGAGGTCGGGGCCGCCGCTTCGAAATCGTTGAGAAACTGCACGCATGCCTCCGTGTAGACCTTGGCCTCGTCCGGAAACAGATAGATGCATTGCAGCGTGTAATAGACGCGCATGGCAGGCGTTGCGGCTTCTTCGATCTGCAAAATGTCTTTTTGGCGCAGAATATTGCCGCGATTGCGGACGGCAAACATCGCAAGGCCGCCGGTATTCTCGATCACCACCCCGTTGATGATGATCTTTTCGCCGGGGTTCAAACGCAAGACGAGCGGCATGGCGAATCCTTAAATGAATGAACGTACTATAGCGCGATTATACCATTCGCGCCGGACTTACAACCCGCCCAACAAGTCAAAACACAGCTTTTCGATCTGGCGGGCGAGCCGCTGCCCGTCACAGAGCGGCGAGCGGGCCATGCGAGCGCGTAGGCCTGCCCGCGTGGCCAAAAGGGTAGCCGGATCCCCAACCAAGTTGGCGGCGATATCGCAAAATGCATCGGCCGTGTCGGCAACCCACGCTTCGGCCCCAATTTGCGCCAGCAACGCCGCCCCCACGCGCCCGGCATGCCGGTTCCCGCGCAAGGCAACGACCGGCACGCCCATCCACAGCGCTTCGCAGGTCGTCGTCGTGCCGTTGTAGGGGGTGGTATCGAGCGCGACATCGATATCGCCATAGCGCGCAATATGGTCCTGCACGGCCGTATCGAACGGCGTTGCGATCACGCGTTCGGGCGCAATTCCGGCATCCGCAAATCGCGCCAACAGACGCTTGCGCGCGGCCGGTTCGGCAAGCCCGCGCGCTTTGACAAGCATCCGCGACCCAGGCACAGCGCGCAAAACACCGGCCCATAATGTAACCGTCGCATCCGATATCTTGGGCAGATTGTTGAACGATCCGAAGGTCGCAAGGCCCTCTCTGGCCATCGGCAGCGGCCCGACCGGAGGCGCAAAAGGCGGCGGCATATAGGCCAAAAATCCGCCCTCCAGTCGCGCCAACGGCTCGCTTGCCATTGCGTCGGCCGGCCCTTTTGGATCGCTGACTGCATCGACCAGGCGCGCATCGAAACAGCCAAGGCCCGTCGTGTCGGGATAGCCAAGCCACGTCAGCTGCACGGGCGCCGGGCGAAGCGCGAACGCGGCCAAGCGATTGCCCGTCGTATGGCCGGCGCAATCAACCAGCACGTCGATCCCGTCGTTCGCCACCGCTTGGCAGAAATCCGCATCCGACCGGTCGGCCATATCGCGCCACCGGGGGACCAGATTGCCGAATGCAGCCGTCACTCCATCGGGCCGCGCCACGTCGCTATAGGCGAACAGCTCGACCGCCGCACGGTCGTGCCCTGCCAACACGGGCACCAAAAAATAGCTGCAAGAATGATTGCAAAAATCGGGAGAAACATAGCCGATGCGCAGCCGCCGCGTTCCACGCGTTGCAAAATGCGGGCGCTTCGGCGCTGCGCTGCGACCGGGCCAGCCTTGTGCAAGTGCCAGCAAATTTGGCGTCGGCGGATCGTACTGCGCTGCCAACAGCATGTTCGATGCCAAACGTCGGTCGTGCGGCGCTAAGGCGCGCGCCTTCGCGTAAATCGCTAGCGCTTCGCCAATGCGGCCTTGGGATTGCAGCGCAAGCGCCAGATTGTTGGCGATCGCCGCGTCGTCCGGCGCACGGCTTTGCGCTGCCGCAAAATCGGCTTCGGCTGCATGCGGAAAGCCGACGGCCAGGGCAGCTTCCCCCGCGACCGCATGGGCTGCCGCCAGTTGCGGAAAGCGGTCGACCGCATCGCGCGCGGCATCCAAAGCGCCCGACAGATCGCCCGTCGCCAGCAGCATCGCTGACCGGTTGACGAACGCGCCCGCCATGCCGGGCGCCAGCGCGATCGCTTGGTCGTAAAGTGCCAACGCGCCCGGCGCATCGCCCGCCTGCGCGCGTCGATTTGCGTCCTTGAAAAATGCTTCGGCCGTCGCGGCCGCAATCGTATCGTTTGTCATGGCGCTTGACGCCACTCTAGCCCGACCGCCACGCTCCGCGCATGGAAGAAACGATCCGCACGCTCGAACAGCGCGCTTTTGCCGCTTGGCCCGCTTTGCGGACGCAGCGCTACGACGGTTGGGTCCTGCGGTTTGCCGACGGATTCACCAAGCGCGCCAACTCTGCCAACGCGCTCGACGCGTCGCGCGAAGCCCCCGAAACGCTGGTCGCCAATATCGAGGCAGCCTATACCGCGCAAGGTCTGCCGCCCATTTTTCGGATAACGCCGTTGGCCGACCCCGCGATCGACGCCGCCCTCGCCGCTCGCGACTACCGGCAGCAAGACCATTCCCTTGTCATGACAGCACCGACGGACGCGCGGTGCCGGGCATCGAGCATCCAAGCGGCGCCAACGCCGCACGCGGGCTGGCTCGACGCTTTTATTGCGACCGCAGAAGCCGCGCCCCAAACGCATGCAAAGCTTGCAGCCGTGCTGGACGCGCTGGTGCCGCAAGCGTCGTTTGCGCGAATCGGTTCGGCCGCGTTCGGCATGGGCGTGGCACAAGATGGCTTTGTCGGTATTTTCGAAGTTCTGAGCGCGCCTGGGCAGCGCCGCCAAGGCCATGCGCGTCGGATCGTCGAACATCTGATGGCGTGGGGTGCCGACAACGGCGCGCATACCGCCTATTTGCAGGTTGTCGCAAACAATGCGCCGGCCATCGCCCTCTACCGCTCGCTCGGCTTCGTGCCGGTCTATGGCTACCATTACCGTCTGCCTGCAAAAAAAGCGGCCGTCGGCTAGTTGCCGACGGCCGAAAGTCGAAGAGCCTTTCGAAAAAAACGGCGTGCCTACCGCTTGAGGTTGACGACTTCTTGCAGCATTTCGTCGGCGGTCGTAATCAGGCGCGCGTTGGACGAATAGGCACGCTGGGCTACGATCATCTTCGTGAACTCGGCGCCGATATCGACGTTGGAGTTTTCGAGCGAGTTGGGATTGATGGTGCCCGTTCCACCCTGCCGTGATTGGTTTAAGCCGATGAAACCGGCCTCGGGGTCGTCGCGGAACGCTTCGCCGTTGATCCGCACCAGCCCGCCAGGATTGTTGAACGTGGCAAGCGCGATCTGGTACTGCGTCAGACGCTGGCCGTTGGTGTAGGTCGTGAAGATATTGCCCGAATTGTCGATGCCGATCCCGTTATAAGAACCCGCCGGATACCCGTTGGCCGTGACGCGCGCGACCGAAATCGACGTGCCGCCGAAGCTGGTGACGCCGCCCGAGGCGGTCAGCGACGAAGCAAGCGCCGGGTTAGCGTTGGGCTGGCCGAATTCGAGATTGATTGCCTGGGTCGGCGTGGCGGTGAGGCCCGGCGCGCTGTAGACGATCGCCAGGCGGCCATCGGTCCCTGTGGTGGTTGCATCGAGCGTCGTGTTGTCGGTGGACTGGATCGTGAAACCGGTCGGCAGACCCGCATCGACGCCGACCTGCGTGCCGAACGTGAAATCGAGCACGAGGCTTTCGTTGCCGTTCGCCGAACTGGTCGGCGCGGTGATGACCGCGCGCCATTGCGGCACGGTCGCAACGCCGGGTGCGGGAATGGTTGCCGTACCGGTCGCGGGACTGGCATTGATCGCCGGCAAATCGCCCGTCGCATCGCGATTGTACCAGGTGATGGAAAACGCGCGCGGCGCGCCCGTCGCGTCGGTCATCGTAATGGTGCCGCCGTTGAAGACCGTGCCGGCGGGTGCGTTCGACGGCACGTTGGCAGCATAGAACGCCGTCGAGGTTTGCAGAGCCGGCAGAGCCGCCTGGTTAATCTGAACTGGCACAAGCGGCCCTTGGTTCGGCTGCGGACTCGGCACGGCGGACGTCGGCGCCGGAACCGAGCGGGCGTAAAGAAACTTGCCGGCGCCGTTTTTGATGAAGCTGTTCTCGTCGAGCGCAAAGTCGCCGCGGCGCGTATAGAGGGTCTGGCCGTTGCCGGCGAACCCGGCCGACGAGGTCGCCCCTTCCTGGACCGGAAGGAAACCCGCACCCGAAATCGCGATCGACGTGTTGGACGCGTTTTGGATGATCGTGCCCTGCTGGTCGTTGACGAAGGTCGGACGCGCGGTGACGCCGCCCGAGCTGAACAGACGCGTCGTGGAGTTCGACACGTAGCTCGAGAAATTGGCGTCGATGCGCTTGAAGCCGACGGTCTGCGCGTTCGCGACGTTGTCCGAAATGTAGTTGATCGCGCTCTGGAACGAATTCAGGCCGCTGATGGCGGAGTTCATGGCGACGGTTGTCATGGCACTTGTTTCCTTCTATTGGCTCGGTGGTTTGGTTTCTTTTGTTCCTGCTTCAGCGCAGGAATCTGACGAGAGAGAGTTCGAGGATCTGGCGCGTGGTGACGTAACTTGCTTCGAGAGAGGTCTGGATGCCCTTGATGCGCGTCGCGACCTCGCCGACATCGACGCCTTGAAGCGCAAGCGCGCCCTCGCTCGAGATGTCGATCAGCTCGTTGTGCTTTTCGCCGATTTCTTTGAGCTGCGCTTGGCGCCCGCCGTTGACGCCCGACAAGGCAGCAACGTCAAGCAGAGAGCGATCGATCTGCACAGTGGCCTGGGCCAGAAACGGCACGGCGGCGGGAATTGCCGAAATATCCTGGGGTAGGCCTGGCGGTACGACAGCGGCATTCGCGTTGATTGCCGTCCCCAGCGCCATTTTGTAGTTGCGCAGGCCGTTGATCAGATTCTGGAAGGCGGGGTCGCTCGCCGTGATGCCGAATTCCAGATTGAGCTGGTCATCGATGAAAACGCTTGGCTTGTTCGCGATCGACTCGCCCGCCGTATTGACGAGCTGGCTGCGCAAGTTGGCGTTGATATAGCCGGGCGCGACGTCGGTCGCGGCCGTGGCGCTGTCGGAGCGGAAGATCGCCGCGACCGGCAACGTGCCGTTCGTCTGCACGGCATTCGCGTACACTTGGCCCACGTCGCGCGGCGGTCCTTCGCCGGGCTGACCCGTGAATGTGGCGAACACCGGCATGGCCGAGGGCGGCGACGGATCGAGTCCGTTCAACGACTGCACGGGGGCGGTGTTGTAGGCCGAACCGCCGAACAGAAAACGCTGCCCGTCGGTCTGGTTGAGGATCGACTGGACGCGTGACAAAGCGCCGGTCACGACGCCGAACTGGGCCGAATAGGCGGCTGGCCCCAGGCTCTGCGTCTTGATGATTTCGGCCTTAACGTCCGAGGCGATCTTGGTCAGTTCGTTGAGCGCCTTGTCGTAGATGTCGGTGCGCAGATTGGCCGAGTCGATCGCGCGCAGATACACGCGCGACTGCGATTCGGACTGGCGAAACTGCTGCACGCGCACGGTATCCGATCCCAGGCCATCGCCCAGGATCGCCGCGCGCGCAATTCCCACGAAGCCGTCGCGACGCGTGCCGCCGGTTTCTTTCTGCAAATCCGAAAGTTCCCGGTTTTGGCGCGACAGCGACCGCTGGATGTCGAGCAATTGGGCGTAGTTGGTGACGCCGATTCCGCCGCTCATGGCTTAGTTCCTTCCGATGTTGATCAGCGTATCGAGCATGGTGCGCACGGTTTGCAGCACCTGCGCCGACGCCTGATACGCGTTCTGCAGGACGATCAGATTCGACATTTCGGTATCGACCGACACGCCGACCGCGCTGCGGTAGCTCTGGTCGGTCTGGTGGCGCAGCGTGTCGGCGTCTTCCTGGGCCTTGTCGACGACTGCGATGGCCTGCGCGGCGTAGGAGAGCACCGACGCGAACGTGTTGTTGATCGTCAACGTGCCCTGGATCAGACCCGAATTGCCGAGCGAAGCGACCGAAGCGCTGGCGATCGGGATCGGATCGAACACGGCTGCGGTCGACGAGCTAAGCGCCTGCTTGACCTTGGCTGCGGAGGTACGCATGACGGTGGTCTGGCCGCCGACAAGCGAGGGATTGACTTGCAGCATCGAGGCGGCCGAGGGCGTGTTCCGCAACGCCGGTTCGATCACATAGGTCGAGCCCACGCCCGGCACCGCCGAGAACGGCGGATTGACAGTGAGGTCGGTGCCCGTGTTGCCCGTTATGCGGCCGATCTGGCCGGCACCGCTGCCCGACGTGATGCGCACCTGATAGACGACGCCGCTGGCGGTGGGCGCCCACTGGTTCGCGTTCCAGGAATTGTTGGTGTCGGTCAGCGTCGTCGTCGTCGCGGCCGTCGTGGTCCCGTTCATAAGTGGACCGGTAACCGACTGGATTTGATAAAGGCTGGTCGCATCGGTCGCGGCAAGTCCGGGTGCCGTGATGTCCGTGCCGGTATTGGCCGTAATCACCGCCGACGAACCCGCCCCCTGACCCGAAATGATCGTGATGCGATGGTACAAAGTGGGCGTGGGCGCCAATGCGCCAAAGCCGGCAGCCGCATCGGTCAACGCCCCGCCTGTCGAAGTTGCCGTCGCCGTCCCTTGCGAGACCGCCGTGGCCACGGTCGTGGCGGGCGGATCCGTAAGGGTCGAGAAGGTGAAGAAGTTTGCGGCAAGTTCGGTGCCGAACGAATTCGATTTGTTGTAGGCGGTGTTGACGATGGACGCCAACTGGTTGGCCATTTGGTCGATCTGGTTCGCAAATTTGCGCAGCGTGCCGTCGGTCGGCGACGACGACGTCATGATGCTTTGCGAGGCGGTCGACGTGTCGACATAGCCCGCGCGCAGCCGCACAAGCGCGTCGATCTGGCCGGACTGGAACGCCGTGCCCTGCACGTTTACAGTCGTCGAACCGTTGGTCACTTGGACCTGGTTGTTGAGCGAGTCGAAGCTGAAGGTTGCAGGCGCAGTGCCCGACACCAAGGACTGCCCGCCGCCGGTGAGGATCTGAACGGCGCCCGTGCCAGTCGGCAGGACCTGGACCTTCGTCAGCGTCGCCATTTGGCGAACGACCGAGTCCATCTGGTCCTGCAGTTCGCCGATCGGCTGGCCGGTCGAACCCAGATTGACGATCTGCGTGTTGAGCGAATAGGCCTGAGAGATAAGACCGTTGAGGCGCGTAAGGCCCGTCGAAATGTCCGACGCGATGCGCGAGTCGATTTGGGCGGGCTGGGCTGCCATCTGGTTGAGCGTGGTGGCGACCTGCTGGCCCTGCACCGCGATCGCGCGCGCCATGTTGGTGTTTTCGGGATTTGCCTCGAAGTCGGTCCAGGCCTGCTGGAAGCGCTGCAGATGTTGGGTGATCGCCGGCTGCTCGCTCTTGACGTTCAGCACGGTGCCGATGTCGCTGAGATACTTCATGCGCACGCTTTCGGCAGAAGCGTCGGCCGTGCGCGCGATCAAATCGTTTTGCAGCGCCGTGTTGACCGTGCGCGTAATCGACTGGATCGAAACGCCGGTCGGCAGGCCTTGCGTGGCGGGCGTGGTGAGATTGACGTTCTTGCGCGAATACTCGGGCGACTGGGCGTTGGCGACGTTGGCCGAAGCGACGCGCGTCTGCTGCTGCAAAGTCAGCAGCGAACTCAGCGACGAATTTAGGGCGGCGGAAAGCGACATCGTCTTTGCTCCAGGGCTGTGCCGATTGCGCGGCACGGGTTCCCGATGACATTCGCAACCGCCATGCCAACCCTGAAAATCGAATAAAATATTGATTTATAACGATTTAATTAAATTCGACGCGCTCGGCCGCACGACCCAAATCGCCTGCCCGGCAGCTTCGACCCGGCAGCTTTTGCCGCTTTCGTGGCTTCTGAAATCAATAGACCGCAAAACAAACAAGCCGCCCGAGCCTTTTTGGCCGGGGCGGCTTGCGGGACGCAAATGCGCTTGTGTGTCTAGCCCGAGACCGAAAGCCCCGAACCCTTCGGTCGGTCCGATGGCGGCGGCGGCGCCGGTGCCTTGACGGCTGCCGATGTCGGCTGCGGGGCAAGGCCTTCCATGATCGACTTGTTGACGTTGATCAGCGAGTCGATATCGCCGGTCCCGTCGAGCACTTGGATCGTTTCGCGCCCGACCCACAAACCGATACCGATGATCTGGGCCCGCAATTCGATCGGCAAGCGATTGCCGTCGCTCGACAGATCAATGATGAAGGCGTCCCAAACTTTTTTGTTCCACAGCAGCGCATCGACAAAATCGGAGGTGCCGCGCTTGCTGTCGCGCGCGCGCGACAATGCCCCACATACTTGCGCCAACAGCCGATACTCCGTCGAACGCGGATTCTCGGCAATATTTTGCGCTCGGCCATAGGCCTGATACCCGCTCATCGCTGCTCCCTGGAAAAACCGAAAAATTTGCCGTTTTTGACTACTCACTATACTTGGAACTGTATTACCAACACCTTAACGCGAGTCGGCCATCCGATGCACGACGTTAATCGTTTCAATTGTCGCAACGGTTGAGGAAAAATGTCCGAATATGAGTTGGAAGCGGCTTTGGCCGCACACCAGGCGGGCGACTTTGCGAACGCGGCGACAGGCTATCGCGCCCATTTGGCGGCTCACCCCAAGGATGCGGCGGTGCTGCATTTGCTGGGCGTGTTGCAACACCAGCAAGGCCGCTCGGCGGAAGGGTTGGTTGCGATCGATCGGGCGTTGGCGTTGCGCGGGGACATCGCGCCCATCCACGCCAACCGTGCGGCGGCGTTGGCCGCCTTGGGACGGGATGGCGAAGCGTTGGCGGCGATCGACCAGGCACTGCGCTTGGATGCCGCGCTTGCCCCTGCCCTGCAAAACGAGCAAGCGCGCCTGTTGCTGCGCACCGGCCAGCACCGGCAAGCGAGCATCGTCTTTCGCAGTTGTGTCGATCGTGCGGGACAGGATCCTTCGGTCTGGGCGGGGCTTGCCCTTGCGTTGCACGCCGATGGCAATGCTAGCGAGGCGCTGTCTGCCTATCGCATGGCATTGCATTACGCGCCGGGCGACATTGGCATCTGCAACGGCCTGGGGGCCGCCCTGCTCGATACCGGTGCCGCCCAAGAAGCGCTTGGCGTACTGGAAGGAGCTTGGCGCACGATGGCGACCCCGTGGGGACCGCTGCTCGCCAATCTTGGCAATGCGCGACGTGCGACCGGCGATCTGGACGGCGCTTGTGCGGCCTTGCGACAGGCGCGCGATGCCGAACCCGCCAACGCCACAACGCTTGCCAATCTATGCGCCGCACTGTCGGAAACGGGCGCACTTGGCGACGCGATCGAAGCCGGCGAGGCTGCGCTGGCGATCGCCCCGGACAACGAAGATGCAAGCGTCAATCTCGCCGCTGCGTTGTTCGATTGCGGGCGCGTCGACGAGGCGATCGGACGCTGGCAAAACTGCCGGGCGCATCTTGCGCGTTCCAACACGCTTTATGCGGCCAATTTTGTGGCTGGCATCGACGCGCCGACGCTGGCAGCGCAAGCCCAAGATTTGGTGCGCCGGACATGGCCCGTGCGCGCGCGCCGCCCCGCCGCGCGCAAGCGCGACGCGAAACTGCGCATCGGCTTTGTGTCGCCCGATCTGCGCTCGCATTCGGTTGCGTGGTTTTTGCTGCCGGTGCTGAAACATATCGACCGGCAAAAATTCGAGCTGCACGCCTTCAGCGAACTGGCGCACGAAGACGCAATCACGCGGCGCTTGCGGCCCGAATTTGCCAGCTGGAGCAAAACCGTCGGCCTCGACGACGAAACATTGGCGGCCCAAATCCAAGCAAGCGGCATCGACGTGCTGATCGATCTCGCGGGCCACACGGCGGGCAATCGGCTTGCCGTTTTCGCGCGCCGCCCGGCCCGCGTCCAGATGAGCTGGCTCGGCTATCCGGGTCCGACCGGTCAAGACGCCATCGACTGGCGCTTGAGCGACGGCGCGCTCGACCCTGTCGACATGCCGGGGCCCGAGCGGCCCTGGCGCTTGCCAATGGGCTGCCATGCCTACGCCCTGCCCGACGGGACCCCGCCCGTGGCAATACCGGTCGGCGCGCGCGCCGCATCGGCGGCGATCGTCTTTGGATCGTTCAACAACTGGCCCAAACATTCGCCCGCCTGCTTGGCGGCATTCGCGCAAATTTTACGCGCCGTACCGGACGCCTCGATGCTGTTCAAGAACAAAGCCATGGCCGACCCCGCAACGGTTGCACGGCTGCACGCGGCTTTTGCCGCCCACGGCATCGCGCCCGCGCGCATCGTATGCCGCGCGCGGACCGCCGATCCGCTGGGGCATCTCGCGCTCTACGGCGAGATCGACGTGGCACTCGATCCGTTTCCGTACAACGGCACGACCACAAGCTGCGAGGCATTGGCGATGGGCGTTCCGGTCGTGGCGCTGCGCGGGGCGACACAAGCAGGGCGCGTTGCAGCCGCCTTTGTCGCACGCATTGGCCGCGCGCAGTGGGCCTGCGACACGATCGACACCTATATACGTACGGCAATCGAACTTGCAAACGACACCGAAACGCGTCGCACCAGCAGGCATACGTTGCGCGCCGAGTTGCAAAACTCGCCGCTGGGCGACGGGCCCGGGCTGGCGCAAGCGCTCGAGATCGCTTGGCAACAGGCAGTTTCTGCCGGGTGATTTTTGCCGCTGGGCAGATTGCCCCGCCCTTCGTCGCGTCAAATTCTTATATAAATCAAAGGTTTGCATATTGGCCCTGGGCTTGCTGAGGAGGTGGTGTCGCCACTCGAATCAGGAACACCCGCAATGGACATCGCCACGATCGACCAAGTGATCCGCCCGGAGCCCGCCGCCACCAACGGTGCGCGTCGTTCCGCCGATTCGAATGGCCCGCGCTTTTCCAATCTGCTCGAAACAAAAACCGAGCGCCCGAATACCGAGCGTGCGGAACCTGCCGGGTCGCGCACCGCCCATCGGGCCGAGCGCAGCGACAACAACGACCCTGCCGAAAAACCTGCGCGCGTCGAACGGCGCGATCGCGTGGAACAAAAAGATCGTCCGACACGCGACGACAAACCGCGCAAGATCGAAAAGTCAGCCAAAGACGAGGCAGCCGAGCCTGCGCAAACCGCGCGCAAAACGGCACCCTCCGCCGAAAACAGCCAGCGCGCCGACATCCAAAAGACAGCCGCACAGAGTTTCGACGACACGAGCGTCAGCATTGCCAATGCCGCCGACAGCGCGGACGTCGCGATGGAAAGCGAGGCCGTGCCGACCGCCTTGGCCTTCGCCGTGCAATCCGATCTGCAAACCGATCTGGTCGCCATCGCTGCCGAGACGGCTGCGCCGATCGCAACCCCGCTCGCCGCCCTCGCGGCCGCACCGATCGAGACGCAAACCGGCGCCGACGACACCGCGATGGCGCCCGGTATCGCCTTGCAACCGACCGTACACGCCCCGGCGAACCCTTTCCCCGACACCGCTGCCGCTGCCCAAAAGGCTGCCGCCGAAGCGGCAGAACTTCAAACGCAAGAACTTGCGAAACCGACTTCGACGCTGGCCGAGCAGAACGCGCAGGCTACTTCGATGCCTGCCGAGGATTATGCCGACTTCATGCTGCGCAACCTTGCGGCGGCCTCGGCAAATGTCGCGACGTTCGACGAGGACAGCGATATGGGCAAAGCCGATGCCAAGACCAAAGACGCCAATTGGAGCGTGACGATCGCGCCGACGACCATTGCCGCCGTCCCTGTAGCACCGCAGACGGCGCTTGCCGTGCAGGCTGTGGCGAACAACGACAACGGCGCCATCGATGCGACCGTCGGCGGCAACGCGGCGGCAGTTTTGCCCGACGACACCGAGGGCAAGCCCGTCGCCAAATCGATCGATCCGTCGACGCACTTCGCCCAAATCTTGGACCAAGCGCGCACCGTATCGGCGCCCGACGACGCCAAAACTGCCGCGCGCGCGCAGCAAGTGCCGCCGCACGAGCAGGTCGCCGTGCATGTGCGCAAAGCCGTCGCAGACGGGATCGACCAGATCACCATTCGCCTCAACCCGGTCGAGCTCGGCCGCATCGACGTGAAGCTCGAAGTGGCGTCCGACGGTACGCTGCGCGCGGCCTTTGCCGCCGATCGTCCGCAAACGCTTGAACTGCTCAAAAACGACAGCCGCCAGCTCGAACGCGCACTTTCCGAGGCCGGTCTCAGCACCGATGCGGGCGGTCTCAACTTTTCCCTGCGAGGCGACAATCGCGAGAACGCGCAAGCCTTCCGCCACATGAGCGAAGAATTCGCGCGCAAACGCGGCGAGGATCCGGCCGCGACAGACGCATCTGCGCCCGTCGCGACCGGATCCTACGCACGGCGCAATGCGGGTGCGGGCCGCCTCGACCTCAACGTCTGATCCTTTTCAACCGGAGAAATTCCATGGCCTCCTCGATTTCAAGCAGCAACGGCTCGAACATCTCGACCGCCACGACCACGTCGGCCGCGTCGAGCCAGGCGACCTTCGGGAAGAACTTCGACACGTTTTTGAAGCTGCTGACCTCGCAGCTGCAGAACCAGAACCCGCTGTCGCCGATGGACACCACCCAGTTCACCCAGCAGCTCGTCCAGTTTTCGTCGGTCGAACAGTCGATCAAGCAAAACTCGAACCTTGAAACGCTGATCTCGATGCAGCGCAACTCGCAGTCCGCCAATGCCGTCAACTATATCGGCAAGACCGTCGACATGACGGGCGACCGCGTCGGCCTCGTCGGCGGCGAAGGCAAGATCACCTACTCGCTGCCCGAAACCGCAGGCCGCGTGCTGATCAACATCTACGACACCGGCGGCAAACTCGTGGCGCGCAGAGAAGGCGCCACAGAAGCCGGCAGCAACATCGTCAAGTGGGACGGCCGCTCGGATACGGGATCGCAATTGCCCGACGGCGACTACAAAGTCGAAATCTCGGCCTTCAACGGCACGGGCGGTTCCATCACGGTCGACAAAAAAATCTCCGGCATGGTTTCGGCCGTCGACTACGCGAACGGCACCGTGCTGCTCACCGTCAACGGCACCAAATTGCCGCTGTCGCAGCTTGCCTCGGTTCGCGGCGTGCCCGTCGCCTGATGGCCTTGGGAGGCGAAGTTTCGCGCGTCGAAAGCAAGATCGATTCGTATCCGGTCCTGCTGGCACGGCCCTGCTTGCTTGCAGGCGAGGCCAGTTTTGGCGCCATGCTCGCAACCAACGCCCGCGAGCCGGTCGGCGCCATCGCGACCTTTGCCCCCGGACTCATCCAAGTTTTTGTGGGTGCGGCAAACGAGTTGCATTTGCTCGCTTGGCGACCGCGCGCCTTGCAGCGCGCCCCTTTGGCGATCGTGGTCCCCGTGCAAACCGCGCATCTCGATGCCGCTTGGCGCACAGCCTTGCTGCCGTCGGCGGATATCGGCACAGCGCCAAGCACGCTCACGGGCTTGGTCGCGTTCGATGGCGAAGGCCTCAAAGCGCGCTTCGAGTTCGCCTGGATCAAAGCCGCCAACGGCGATTGGGCGCTCGACGACGCGAAGCCGCCGCGCACCTCGAAAAGTGCGACGGCGCTCGAACCGATCGCAAACACCGGTTCCCCCACCTGGGCCACGAGTTGCGGGCGCTGCCTGCGCTACCCGCTCGCCGCCAAAACGGCGGCGCCGCAGCTTGCATTGTGCCGCCGCGACTGCCTTGCGCGCGCGACCCCCTTTTGACCTACCCCCCCCCCCTTTAACCTCAACTAAAGGCCAGCCTAGCCATGCTCCCGCACGCTCAAAACAACGACCTGCCGTCGCCCGGAACCCAGCGCTGGGTCGTTCGCCATAAGGCCGCGATCGTGGATGCGGTGCGTAGCGGCACGGTTTCGCTGGCCGAGGCATGCCGCACCTACCAGCTCTCACCCGAAGAATTCAATTCCTGGCAAAGGCTTATCGACCGGCACGGGCCGCGCGCCTTGCGCGCAACGCGCCTACAAGAATACCGTTGCCACAATTACGCTGCGGAACCGGCTTAAGTTCAGATTTCACTCGAAGTTCGGTCTCAATCTTACCGAAGACCGGCAAATTTTTCCCGGTACCCGGAAAAAACTGCCGGGTGTTAACACTTCATTCATTGATCTTGTCTACGATACTGCTCAAGTTTTGGATAAAATTACGCAAATTGAGGCGTGATTTGAATCAAAACGAGACCGTGTTTCGAGGATTGGAAGCCTATTTCCAGTCCCGGCACAAGAGAAGGTCTGGGTGAGCAGTTCATGGATACTTTACGGCAATTGGGTCCGCTTCGCCTGGGCCTGTTGGGCGCAGTCGCCGTTGGACTGCTCGGCTTTTTCTTTTTCTTTTCGCTGCGTTTGTCGCAGCCGCCTTTGTCGCTGCTTTACAGCGAGTTGTCGCCGCAAGATGCAGCACAGATCACCACGCGCCTCGAACAGCAGCAAGTGCCCTACCAGCTGACCAACGGCGGCAACACGATTCTGGTGCCCGACGACCGCGTGCTGCGGCTGCGCTTGAGCTTTGCCGAGGCGGGCATTCCGCGCGGCGGGTCGATCGGCTACGAAATTTTCGACAAAGGCGACGTGCTGGGCCAAACCAACTTCATGCAGACGCTCAACCAGCAGCGCGCGCTGGAGGGCGAGCTTGCGCGCACCATCAGCGCGCTGCAGCCGCTCGCCGGCGCACGCGTGCACCTGGTTATTCCGCGCCGCGATCTGTTCAACCGCGAGCGCCAGGAACCGACCGCCTCGGTAATCGTGCGCATGCGCGATCCCAACAACCGCCTGCCGCGCCAGCAGATCCAGGCGATCCAGTCGCTTGTGGCGGCGGCCGTTCCCAATATGCGCCCGGTGCGCGTTTCGATCGTCGACGACCGCGGCAATCTGCTCGCCAAGGGCCAAGCCGAGGGCGACGATCCCTCCGCCCTCAATTCGTCGGCCGAGGAGCTGCGCCGCGCTTACGAACAGCGCCTCGCACGCACGGTCGAAGGCATCGTCGAGCGCACGATCGGCCCCGGCAAGGTCCGTGCCGAAGTGGCGATCGATCTGGATTTCGACCGCGTGACGACCAACCAGGAAGTGTTCGATCCCGACGGCCAGGTCGTTCGCTCGACGCAGACCGTGACCGAGACCAACGAATCCGCCGAAGCCGCCGCCCAAGTCACGGTCCAGAACAATCTGCCCGACGCCGGCGCAGATACCGGCGGGCCGAAGACCACCAATCGCGGCAACCGCTCGGAAGAAACAACCAACTTCGAAATCTCGAAGACGATCCGCCAGCATGTGCGCGAGTCGGGCGTCATTCGCCGCCTGTCGGTCGCCGTCGTGGTCGACGGCAACGTGACGGGAACCGGCGCCGACAAGCAGTACGCCCCGCGCTCGGACGAAGAAATGCAGCGGCTGACGACGCTCGTGCGCTCGGCGATCGGGTTCGACCAGCGCCGCGGCGACACGCTCGAAGTCGTCAATATGCGCTTCTACGCGCCCGAAGAGATCGAAGTCGATACCAAAGAACCCGGGCTGTTCGATTTCACGCGCGCCGATCTGCTGCGTTTGGCCGAAGTGTTTGTGATGGCGATCGTGGCGCTGCTCGTGATCTTGCTGGTCGCGCGCCCGATCATCAACCACGTGCTGCGCGCCTCGCAAGAAAAGCGCGATTCCGACAAGATGATGGCCGAACAAGCCGCCCAGCAAGCCCAACTGATGGCCGGCGGCCCCGGCGGGCTTGCGTTGCCCGGCGGTCCGTCGCCCGGCATGGAAGGGCCCAGCGAAATCGAGCAGATGATCGACATCGCCCAGGTCGAAGGCCGCGTGCGCGCCTCCTCGATCAAAAAGATCGGCGAAATCGTCGAAAAACATCCGGAAGAAGCGGTCGCAATCTTGCGGACCTGGATGTACCAGGAAACTTGAGATTAGCCGGCAGAAAGGTCGATCCATCCCATGTCCAACCGCCCCGCCTCCCAACCGGCTGCCCCCCGCCTGCCGCAAGAGCGCCCCCCGGCCGACGCGCCGATCGCGAACGGACGGCGCAAAGCTGCTATTCTGCTGCTCGCGCTGGGCGAGCAGTCCGCCGCCAAAATTTGCGCCGAGTTGAGCGACCGCGACATCACCAATCTCGCGATCGGCTTTGCCGATCTGGGGCGCTTGGAAGCGCGCGAGGTCGAAACGCTGATCGACGAATTTGCCACGCACGTTTTTCTGTCTTTGGCCGCCTAGAAACGGATCCCGGAGCGACATGCCAGCCATCAGCAAATTTCTTTTCGCCGAAGAGTTCGTCGAGCCAGGCGTGGGCCCGGACGGTGCGCCCATGCCCATCATCATGCGCCGCAAGCCCAAGCATTTCAGCGAAGTCGAACTCGAGATGGCTAAAAAAGCCGCTTTCGAGGAAGGCCGCGCGGAAGGCCATATGGCAGGCAACGCCGAAGCGCTGGCATCGGTCGAGCATCACGCCGCCCAGGCGATCGCCAATCTGCAGACCACGTTGCAGACCGCACTTGCCGCAGCCGAGCGCGCGCGCGCCGAGGCAGATGCGGGCGCCGTGACCGCCATGGGCGCCATCGCCCGCAAATTGCTACCGAAGCTAGCCGCATCGCACGGCGTCGACGAAATCGAGGCGCTGGCGCGCGAATGCATCGAACGCCTGGTCGAGCAGCCGCGCTTCGTCGTCAAAACGGCGCCCGCAACGCTCGATATCGTGCGCGCGCGCATCGAGAATCTTGCCGAGACGCTCGGATTTGCGGGCAAACTCGTGGTGCTGGCCGAGCCAAGCCTGCCCGAAACCGATGCGCGCATCGAGTGGGCCAATGGCGGCGTCGAGCGCAATCTGGCCGACATCTGGAAAGAGATCGAAGATTCGATCGAACGCTATCTGTCCATGCAACCGGGGCAGCCCGTCAAAGTTTAGAATTCAGGAAAGGAACATCCGATGGCCGACGAAAAAGTGAATTTCGACGATCTCGACATGGCAAAGGCCATGGCAGGCGAACCGTCGCTGCAAGGCGGCGGCGGCGGGGGGGGCGGTGGTGGTGGTGGCGACGGTCGCCAAGCGCGCACGGCCAAGGAACTCGAGGCGGTCTACGACATCCCCGTCACGGTTTCGGCCGTGCTCGGCAAGGCGACGATGCAGGTCAACCAGCTTCTGAAGCTCGGCCGCGGCGCCGTCGTCGAACTCGACCGTAAGGTCGGCGAAGCGATCGACATTTATGTCAACAACCGCCTCGTCGCGCGCGGCGAAGTCGTGGTCGTGGACGAACGGCTCGGCGTGACGATGACGGAAATCGTCAAAGTCGACCGCAGCTAAGCAGCAGACACGAAAAGACCGGGAGTTTCGAGCGCATGCGCCTTCTGATCATCGGCACGCTGAGCGGCCAAGTTTCGACGGCCGCCAAAATCGCGATCGCGCGCGGCGCCAAAGTAAGCCAGGTCGACGACGTGTCGCGCGGGCTTGAGGCGCTGCGCGGCGGCAAAGGCGCCGATTTGGTGATGATCGATGTGGGGCTCGATATCGGCAAGCTCGTCGATGCGTTGCGCGCCGAGCGCATCCATATTCCGGTCGTGGCATGCGGGATCGGCGCCGACTCCGCTGCCGCCGTGCGTGCCATCAAGGCAGGCGCCAAAGAGTATATCCCCCTGCCGCCCGAACCCGAACTGATCGCGGCCGTGCTTGCCGCCGTCACCGAAGAAAGCGCTGCCATCGTCTTCAAGGACCCGGCGATGGGCGACACGCTGCGTCTGGCCGATCGCATCGCCGCATCCGACGCCTCGATCCTGATCACGGGCGAGTCCGGTACCGGCAAGGAGCTGATGGCGCGCTACATCCACGCCAAGAGCAAGCGCGCCCAGGCGCCGATCATCTGCGTCAATTGCGCTGCCATCCCCGACAATCTGCTCGAAAGCGAATTGTTCGGCCACGAAAAAGGCGCCTTCACGGGGGCGGTCGCACGCCGCATCGGCAAGTTCGAAGAAGCCAATGGCGGAACCCTGTTCCTCGACGAACTTGGCGAAATGGACATGCGGCTGCAGGCCAAATTGCTGCGCGCGATCCAGGAACGCGTCATCGACCGCGTCGGCGGGACCCAGCCCATCAAGATCGACATTCGCATCCTCGCCTCGACCAATCGCGAGCTCGAGGGCGAAGTGCGCGCGGGGCGCTTTCGCGAAGATCTCTATTTCCGCCTGAACGTCGTGACCGTGCGCCTGCCGCCGCTGCGCGCGCGCCCGCTCGACATCGACGTTCTGGCCGAACATTTCATGCGCAAATATGCCGAAGCCAACGGCACCGACGCGCGCGCTGTCGCGCCAGAAGCCATGGCCATGCTGCGCGGCCATACCTGGCGCGGCAACGTGCGCGAGCTTGAAAACACCATGCATCGCGCTGTCCTGCTCGCCAAAAGCCCGACCATCGGACCCGAAGCGATCGTGCTGCAAGGGGCGACGCGCGCCGAAGACCGGCCGGGCGCAGGCGCGCCCGCGACCGCGTCGCCTGCGGGCGAAGCGGGCGGTGCACGCGGCGGATTGGTCGGACGCACGGTCGACGACGTGGAGCGCGAGCTGATCCTGGATACGCTCAATCATTGCCTCGGCAACCGCACGCACGCAGCCAATATCCTGGGCATTTCGATCCGCACGCTGCGCAACAAGCTCAAGATCTACAACGACCAGGGTTTCGCACCGCCGCCGCCAGTTCTTGGCGGCGAACCGCGCGCAGCAACATAGGCCCATGACAAGCGACGCCGCCCATGGCTGATCCCGCTGCAAACCAAGAAGTCGTGCCCGCCACCGCACCCGCGGGTAGCGGCGGCATGCGCTTCGATGTGATCGGCAATCTGCGTACGCTCGGGCGCCAGGGCGACGTCATGCTCGCGCTTGGCGTTTTCGGCATTCTCTTGGTGCTGCTGGTACCGCTGCCGACATGGCTCGTCGACATTCTGCTGGCCTTGTCGATCACCTTTTCGGTGCTGATCCTGCTGGTCTCGCTGTTCATCCAGCGGCCGCTCGATTTCAGCTCGTTTCCGACCATTCTGCTGATCGCAACGCTGCTGCGCCTCGCGCTCAATCTTGCCACCACGCGTCTGATCCTGTCGCACGGGCACGAAGGTATTGGCGCGGCCGGCGAGGTCATTCGCGCCTTCGGCGGCTTGCTGATGGGCGGCAATTTCGTCATCGGGGTGATCATTTTCGCGATCCTGATCATCGTCAATTTTGTCGTCATCACCAAAGGTTCGGGGCGCATCGCGGAAGTGTCGGCGCGCTTCAATTTGGACGCGATGCCCGGCAAGCAGATGGCGATCGACGCCGATCTGTCGGCGGGTCTGATCGACGAAGCGTCCGCACGCAAGCGCCGCCAGGAACTGGAGGACGAAAGCACCTTCTTCGGGTCGATGGACGGGGCCGCGAAATTCGTGCGCGGCGACGCGATCGCGGGCCTGCTCATCGTCTTCATCAACGTGATCGCCGGCATCATCATCGGCACAACGACCCATGGCCTTACGATCGCGCAAGCGGCCCAGAACTACACGTTGCTGACCGTCGGCGACGGGCTGGTGAGCCAGGTGCCCGCCCTCATCACCTCGGTCGCCTCGGGCTTGCTCGTGACCAAGGCTGGCATTCGCGGCTCCGCCGACAAGGCGATGTTCGGTCAGCTCGGCGGCTATCCCAAAGCGCTCGTGCTGTGCGCCGTGCTGACGGGGGCGCTCGCCCTCGTGCCGGGGCTGCCGTTCATCCCGTTCGCGTTTTTGGCGGCCATCAGCGGTTATGCGGCCTACGAAATGTACGGCCAACAGGACCGCCTGGCGGCGGAAGAAGCGGCCCTCAAAGCCGTCGCCGATGCGCCCCCGCCGCCCGCGGAAGAAACCATCCAAGCGTCGCTGCATATCGACCTCATCCGCCTTGAGCTTGGCTACGGGCTGCTGCCGCTCATCAACGCCGATCGCGGCCAGCGTTTGACCGACCAGATCAAAGCGCTGCGCCGCCAGCTCGCCTCCGACATGGGCTTCGTAATGCCGTCGGTGCGCATCCAGGACAACATGCAGCTTCCCGCGACCGAATACGCGTTTCGCATCAAGGAAATCGTCGCGGGCCGCGGCGATTTGCGGCCGGGCCAGTTGCTCGTCATGGATCCGCGCGGCGAAACGATCGCGATGCAGGGCGAGGCGACGAAGGAACCGACCTTCGGGCTGCCCGCTTTGTGGGTCGACGAAAGCTTGCGCGAAGAAGCCTTGTTCAAGGGGATGACAGTCGTCGATCCGCAGACCGTGATCACGACGCATCTTACCGAGATCATCAAAGACAACATGGCCGAGCTGCTGTCCTACACCGAGACGCAGAAACTGCTCGACGAACTGGGCAAAGAGCACAAAAAACTCGTCGAAGAAATCGTGCCGAGCCAGATCACCGTCGGCGGCCTGCAGCGCGTGCTGCAAAATCTGCTGGCCGAACGCGTGTCGATCCGAGACCTGCCCGCGATCCTGGAAGGCGTGTCGGAAGCCACGTCGCACACGCGCAACATCACCGCGATTACCGAGCACGTGCGCACGCGCCTTGCGCGCCAGCTGTGCGAGCAGAGCGTGGCCGAAGGCGGGTTCGTGCCGCTCGTCACGCTGGGCCCGGAATGGGAGCAGAGCTTCGCCGAATCCATCATCGGCCAGGGCGAAGAACGCCAGCTGTCGATGCAGCCCTCGCGCTTGCAGGAATTCATCCAGACCGTGCGCTCGGTGTTCGAACACCATTCGATGATGGGCGAGAGCCCGGTCCTGCTGACAAGCCCGCTGGCGCGGCCTTTCGTGCGTTCGATCGTCGAGCGCTTCCGCCCGTCGACGACGGTGATGTCCCAGAACGAAATCCATCCCAAAGCGCGAATCAAAACCGTGGGGACGATCTAGCCCATGCGCCTCAAAGCCTTCCACGCGGCGACAGCCGAAGACGCGATCCGCCTGATCCAGCGCGAGCTGGGCGACGATGCGCTTGTCGTGTCGACGGAAACGGATACGGGCGGCGTGCGCGTGATGGTTGCGGTCGAAGAGCCGGCCGAAACGCCCGAGCCCAATTTTGCGCCCTATGCGGTCGACGACGACAACGCGTCCGGCGCACCCGACGCCGAACCCGCACCGCGTTTCGGGCGCGGCGCCCCGCCGCCAGAGGCGAACGCGCTTGGCCGCGTGCTCGCATTCCACGGCGTGCCCGCGATGCTTGCGGCCCGGCTTGAGGAAGGCGCCAAGATCGGCCGCGGCGGCAGCGACGCATCGCTTGTGGCTGCGCTCGCACGCCGTCTGTCGGCGTTGTTCCGATTTGCGCCGTTGGCTGCCACCGCCCGCGACAACGTGCCGATCCTGCTCGTCGGCCCGCCGGGCGCTGGCAAAACGATGGCCGTCGCCAAACTTGCCGCGCAGGCGGTTCTCGACGGGCGCGGCGTTCGCCTCGTCACCTGCGATCGCAGTTCGGCAGGCGGCGTTCCGGCTTTGGCGGCTTTCGCAGGAATCTTGGGCGTGCCGTTCGACATTGCCGACAGTCCCGAGGATCTGCAACGCTTCGCCTTCGCCACGCGCGACGCAACGCCGCTCATCGTCGATACGGCGGCGACCAACCCCGGCAACCCGGCCGAATTGGCAGCCCTAGCGCGCCTCATCGTGGCAACCGGCGGCGAGCCCGTGCTGGCGCTGCAAGCCGGGTTGGACGCGGCCGAAAGCGCCGATACGGCAGAAGCTTTTGCGCGTATAGGTTGCACGCGGTTCGTGGCAACGCGGCTCGACATCGCGCGCCGCATGGGCGGTCTTTTGGCCGCTGCCGCAAGCGGCACCTACGCCATTGCCGAGATTTGCGTCTCGGCCAGTCCCGCCGACGGTCTCGAGACCGTCGATGCCGATCGTTTTGCCCGCATTCTTGTGGCCGCCGCATCGAACGCGCGCGCGGCCCGTCACCCGGAGGCCGTATCGTGAGCCAGATCCACACCCTGCCCTACGCCGAAGCCCATACGCGGGCGGTCGTCGAAACCGGCCAGGATGCCAGGCCCAGCCGCTCGCTCGGCATCGTCGCCGTCGCCTCGGGCAAAGGCGGCGTCGGCAAGACGTGGTTTTCGGTGACGCTCGCCGCGTGCCTCGCCAAACGAGGCCTGAAGACGTTGCTGTTCGACGGGGATCTTGGGCTTGCCAACGTGGATATCCAGCTTGGCCTGTTTCCCAAGCGCGACCTTGGCCATTATTTTTCGGGCGCCCATGCGCTTGCGGAATGCACGACCTACTATCCGGTCGGCGGTTTCGAGATTCTGGCCGGCCGATCGGGTTCGGGCAATCTTGCCTCGCTGCCGCAGCCGCGTTTTGCCCAGCTCGTGCGCGATCTCTACGAGTTGTCGGCCGACTACGAAGCCACGATCGTCGACCTAGGCGCCGGCATCGAGGCCCATACGCGCGGCCTCGCCGCTTTGTCGCGGACCTGCGTGGTCGTCACCAACGACGAGCCGACAGCGCTGACCGACGCCTACGCGTTCATCAAAGTTCTGACCCAGCACCGCCAGCGCAGCGATCTTCGCATCGTCGTCAACAGCGCGGCCAATCCCACGCAAGGCCAGCGCATCCACGAAACCCTGTCCAAAGCCTGCCGCGAATTTTTGCGCTTCGATCCGCCGCTGCTGGGGGTCGTGCGCCGCGATGGCCGCGTGCGCGACACGATCCACGCCCAAACGCCGCTGCCCGTTCGCCATCCGGCGGCGCACGCCGCGCTCGATGTCGATGCGATCGCCGCGAGCCTGATCGCGCGGTTGTGAGCGGGTCAATCCCGTCCAGTCCGCCGACAGCCCCGTCCCCTGCGGCGGCACCAACTGCGGCGGCGCCAACTGCGACGCCCGCCGCAAGCAGTACGCCGGCGCCCGTCCCGGTGCCGCAAACCGCACAGCTCCCGTCGCCTGCCGTCATCCAATCCTTTTCCCAAACCCAGGCGACGGTCGCACAGCTGCCGACCACGCTTGCCCAACAATTGCTGGCCGTCTTGAACACTGCCACGGCTGCGACATCGCAAGCCGGATCGGCAACGATCCAGATCCAAGGCCAGGTCTTGGGCAAAGACCAAAGCGGCCATACGCTGGTCAAAACCGATGCGGGCACCGTCGCGCTCAAGCTGCAAGCCGCGCAGACGCTGGCGCAAGGGGCAAACGTCACACTGCAAGTGGGCGGCTCGCCCGCCACGCCGACTGCGCTGGTCGTCGTACCGAACCCTTTGGGCGCATCGCAGTCCGGTCCGCAAGCACAACCAAAAACAGCCGCGCCACCGCCAAACAGTCCAAAACCGGCAGTCGACCCGCCCGCAACGCAGTTGGCGCTGGCGCCGCAAAACAAACCGGGTGCGCAAATTTCCGCGACCGTCGTTTCAAGTCCGCAAACGCTTGCCGCCAACGCCCTGCCGATCGCACCGACCGGCACGACCGTGCAACTCCGGCTAATCCCCGACACACGGCCGATACCGCCTGCGCCATCGCCGCCAACCGCCGCATCGTTCCCCGCGCCGCCTTCCGCCCCATCCCTCGCGCCCTCGTTGCCGGCGACCGTGACCGCAAAAATCGTAGCGCACTTGCCCGGCGGCCAAACATTGCTTGAAACGCCGATCGGCCGTTTGGCGGCACTCTGGCCGCCCGGCCTATCGCGCCCGCCCGAAGGTGCGACGCTTTCAATCGAACTCAAATTGCCGCCGGTTCCGGGCAAGGCGACAGCCGAATCCGCAACGCTGCGCACGGGCCTGCCGCTGGCGCGCGAATGGCCGACGCTCAAAGAAGCGCTCAAGACTCTGGGCGATGCCGAGCCCGGCTTGGCGCGACGGCTGATCGACGAAGCGCTGCCGCGACCGGGACCCAAACTCGCCCTACAAATCCTGTCGTTCCTCGCGACCGATCGAAGCGACGCGCGCAGCCTCTTGGGCGAAAACATTGCCAATGCCTTGGAGCGCGCAGGCAAGGGCGAAATTCTGCAACGGCTCGACGGCGATCTCAAAGAAATGCAGCGCCAGTCGGCTGCCGCCGGCGACTGGCGCGTATCCTACGTGCCGTTCCAGGATGGCGGCGAGCTTCGCCAAATGCGCATCTTCGCGCGTCGCGAAGAACAGAAGGACAAACGCGCGCGCGATTCCAAACGCTTCGTCGTCGAGGTTGAGTTCTCCGAACTTGGCGACGTGCAGATCGACGGGCTGATGCGCAAGCCCAAGCTGGAACTGATGCTGCGCACGCACAAGCATATCCCCGCCGATCTGCGCGACGAGATCGAAGTCGTTTTCCTCGAGGGTTGCTCGCTGGCCGGGCTTGCCGGAAAAATCTATTTTCAGGCCGGCGAGCGCTTTCCCGTCAATCCGTTGGAGGAAATCCAACGCCAGACAAGCGGGATGACCGCCTGACAAAGGGCGCATTGTCCCGCACGCCGCTTGCCTGCGGCGATTCGTCTAAATTTTTGTACATTTGCATTGCTAACGCGGCGTTTGCGAAGTCGCCGTTTCGTTATCATGATAACAAATACGATACATAAAATTTGTCTAATCTTCCGAGACAGCGGCCGGGCAACGACAATTATGCGTCGCAGTTAACCTTACATTAAAAATTGAGCGCGATAGTGAGGCTGCAAATTTAGAACCGGAGCCCCCCATGAATCTGCTCTCCTCGTTAAGCCCGTTTGGCCGATTCTCGCTTGTCGGACAAGTCTATGCGGCGTTCGGATTCCTGGGCGTGCTGCTTGTCGGAACGGCCGCCTACGGGGTAAACGGCCTCATCGCGACGGCGACAGAGACCAGTCTGGCGGGCGAAATCAGCGCCGCTGCCGACCGCGCGCAGATGGTGGATCTGCGCCTGACGCAAACGCGCAACGCGCTCAATATATGGCTACAGGCGCCGGCACAGCCGCAGGCCGAAATAGCCGAAGCGGCTTTTGCGCGCCTCGACTTGGCGCTGAAGGAGCTGCAGGACAGCGACACATCCGCATCCGAACGCGAACTGGTCGCGCGCTATGCCGCAACGCTCGACAAATTCCGCAACGAAAGCTGGGTCTCCGTCCAGCGCGTATTTGCCGCACGCGCTGCAATCTTGGCAGAACTCGACCGCGTCGGCCCGCCCAACCGCACGACGCTTCAGCGCCTGCGCGACGAAGTCGTTGCGGCAAGTCCGGTCGCCGGTACAGCCCTCAATCTATCGGCCGAACACTACATGCTTGGCCGCGTGCGCGCGATGCGCTACCGCACCAGCCTGTCCGATACGGACATGACAAATGGGGCGCGCGCCCTCAACGACGCGATCGAAGCGGCAAACGTCGGTAAGCGCGAATCGCCGACCGCATTCGCCGCGCGCATCGACCAATCGATCGCGTCAATTGTCACGTACCGCGACGAATATGCAAAAGTCCAAGCTTTCTCCAAGCAGATCGGCGAGTTGCGCGACACCTTCCGCGCCCAGGGCAATGCGCTGTCGGGTCTTACCGACGAGATCCGCAAATCCGTCGAAGCGCGTGCCGAACAAGCCAACATGGCGGCATCGTCGGCCGTCCGGCAGCGCGAATGGATCATGACAGTGATGGGCACGATCGCCGTGCTGCTGGGCCTGCTCGTCGCCGCGGCGTTCGTTGCAAGCTTGCGCCGCCCGCTGGCGGTCGTCGTCGATGCGGCCAAGGCGTTGGCGGCCGGGCGCGACGACGTCGCGATCGCGCCGACCATGCGCAAGGACGAACTTGGCACGCTGATCGAAGCGATGCGCGTCTTGTGCGCGACCGTCGGCGATGCGTTCCGCTTGCGCCAGATGGTCGAAGAAATGCCGACAGCCGTCATGACGGCCGACCCCAAGAACGGCTTCAAGATCGGCTATGCCAACCGCGCATCGTCCGACGCGCTGCGCAGCGTGCAAGACCAACTGCCGTGCGCCGCCGACAATTTGGTCGGCACCAAGCTCGGGGCGTTGCATCGCGACGAAACGCTGCAGGATTCGAGCCTCGGCAATGCGGCCGGTTTGCCACGCCGCGCCGCGATCAAGATCGGCAAAGAGCTTTTCGACGTGCGCATCTCGGCGATCCGCGACAAGGTCGGCACCTATATCGGGCCGATGCTGGTGTGGACCAACGTCACCCGCCAGGCGCAGATGGCCGACGATTTCGAAACCAACGTCAAATCGGTGGTCGATACGGTTTCGGCCTCCGCCCAGCAGATGCAAAAAAGTTCGACGGCTTTGGGCGTCGCATCCGAAGAGACCAATCGCCAGGCGACAGTCATGGCGGCCGCGTCTGAAGAGGCTTCGACCAACGTGCAGACCGTTGCGGCGGCAGCCGAGGAACTAACCGCCTCGATCCGCGAGATCAGCCGCCAAGTTTCGGAATCGGCCGAGATCGCGCGCAAGGCCGTCGACGAAGCCAAGCGCACCTCGGGTCAGGTCGACAAACTTTCCGCATCGGCCGACAAAATCGGCGAGGTCGTGAAGCTCATCAGCGACATTGCGGGCCAGACCAACCTCCTTGCCCTCAACGCCACGATCGAGGCGGCGCGCGCGGGCGATGCGGGCAAAGGTTTTGCCGTCGTCGCCTCGGAGGTCAAGAGCCTCGCCAACCAGACCGCCAAAGCGACCGACGAAATCCAGTCGGCCACCGGCGCCACGGTCGGCGCCATCCATTCGATCCGCGAAACGATCGAGCGCATCGACAGCATCGCGGCCGCGATCGCGGCGGCGGTCGAGCAACAGGGCACTTCGACCGCGGAAATTGCGCGGAACGTCCAGCAAGCGGCACAAGGAACCCAAGAGGTTTCGAGTTCGATCGGCAGCGTGACGCGCGCGGCGCAGGATGCGGGCATATCGGCCAAGCAAATGAGCGGCGCGTCGGCTGCCTTGACGGACGAATCCGCACGCTTGCGCCAGGAAGTGGACCGCTTCCTTAGCAATATCCGGGCGGCATAAAGCAAGCCCGCGTCGCTGACGGCAAACGTGGCCCCAAGCGCAAGCGCGACCCCAAACGCAAACGGGGCGGAAGGTTGCCCTTCCGCCCCGCTCGTTTGGTTCGGGTGAAGCCCGGTTGGCTTGGACTTAGAAGTCCATGCCGCCCATGCCGCCCATACCGCCGCCCATGCCGCCGCCGCCGCCGGCGGGAGCGTCGTCCTTCTTGGGACGTTCGGCGATCATCGCTTCGGTCGTGATCAGCAACGCTGCCACCGAGGCCGCGTCCTGCAAGGCCAAGCGCACGACCTTGGTCGGGTCGATGACGCCTTCCTTGATCATGTCCACGTACTCGCCGGTCTGGGCGTTGAAGCCCATCTTCTCGTTCTTGCCTTCGAGAAGCTTGCCGACGATGAGCGAGCCGTCCGCACCGGCGTTTTCGGCGATCTGGCGCGCGGGCGCCTGCAGCGCCTTGCGCACGATTTCGACGCCGACCTGCTGGTCGTGGTTGGCGAGCTTGAGGCCTTCGAGCACGCGGCCGGCATAGAGCAAAGCTGCCCCGCCGCCGAGCACGATGCCTTCTTCGACCGCAGCCTTGGTCGCATGCATCGCGTCGTCGACGCGATCCTTGCGTTCCTTGACTTCGACTTCGGTGGCACCGCCCACGCGAATGATCGCAACGCCGCCGGCGAGCTTCGCCAGACGTTCCTGCAGCTTCTCGCGGTCGTAGTCCGAGGTGGTTTCCTCGACCTGCGCCTTGATCTGCGCGCAGCGCGCTTCGATGTCTTTCTTCTTGCCCGAGCCGTCGACGATCGTGGTGTTGTCCTTGTCGATCGTCACGCGCTTGGCGCGGCCCAGCATGTCGAGCGTGACCGTTTCAAGCTTGATGCCCAGATCTTCCGAGATCACCTGGCCGTTGGTCAGGATCGCGATGTCTTCGAGCATCGACTTGCGGCGGT
>CAMDLT010000039.1 GCA_945901855.1 Asaia bogorensis
CTCGCCCTCGACCACGCCGCACAAGATTGCGTCTATCTTGCTGTCGCGCGCCAGCTGGGCATGCCGCTTGTCACGGCCGATGCCGTCTTCGCCCGCAAGGCCCGCCGCAGGGGCGATGCAGTCGAGGTGCTCTGAACACCAAAAAGCCGCCGGGGCATCCCCAGGCGGCTTTGGCGTCGAAACGCTTGAAATCGGTCGTCGAGGCTTAGAAGCCTTCGCGCTCCAGACGCTTGCGCTGCAGCTTGCGCAGACGGCGAACGCCTTCGGCCTTCTCGCGCGCCTTCTTTTCCGAGGGCTTCTCGAAATGGCGGCGCAGCTTCATTTCCCGGAAAATGCCCTCGCGCTGCATCTTTTTCTTGAGCGCGCGCAGGGCCTGGTCGACATTGTTGTCGCGAACGATGACTTGCACGGGATCCGTGCTCCTTTCCAAAACCGTTTCAAGAGGTTAGGGGAATTTCGAAAAACCCGAAAGCGCTTTCGAAACCCGCCCGTTACCGACTGAGCCGGGGCTTATAACATAGGGTTTGCGGGCTTGCAAAGCCTCGATTGGCCCCCTTTTCAGCCCTGCCCTTGCGTGCCATATGGTTGATCGACCATGGCCATTCTCAAAATCACCCGGATGGGGCACCCGATCCTGGCAATGCTTGCCGACCCGGTCGACGATCCGACCGATCCGGCGATTCGCGCACTTGCGGCCGACATGATCGATACCATGGTGGATGCGCCGGGTACCGGCCTTGCAGCACCCCAGGTGCACGTGCCGTTGCGCGTGGTGGTGTTTTTTGTGCGCCCCGAACGTACGACCGGGATTGCGGGCGATACGCCCGTGGATTTGACCGTGCTGGTCAATCCGGTGCTCGAGCCGCAGGGCGAGACCACGAACGACGCGTTCGAGGGCTGCCTGTCGGTGCCGGGCCTGACCGGCCGCGTGACGCGCTACACGCATTTGCGCTATCGCGGCTTCGATCTGGACGGCAAGCTTGTCGAGCGCACGGTGGCAGGTTTCCATGCGCGCGTCGTGCAGCACGAATGCGACCATCTGGACGGCATCGTGTATCCCCAGCGCATGGACGATCTGGGCCAACTCGGCTTCGTCGACGAAATGCGCAAACGCCAGGAGAAATGACATGGCTTTCGACCGCGACCTCGCGCGCGACCAAATCTGCCGGGCGGCGTTGCCGCATATCGCGTTCGACGGCTGGACCGGCGCCGTGCTCGCCCGCGCGGCCGAAGATGCGGGCTACGAGGCGCTGACGGCGCTGCGCGTCTTTCCGGGCGGCGCGATCGACGCGATCGAACATTGGTGCGCCATGGCCGACCGCGCGATGGTCGAAGCCTGCGCCGACGATCCGGCGTTCGCTGCGCTCAAAGTGCGCGAGAAAATCGCGACCGCCATCCGCCGCCGTCTGGCGCCGCTGGCGGGCGATCGCGAGGCCGTGCGGCGCGCGCTTGGCGTGCTGGCTTTGCCGACGGGCGTTGGCGTGTCGTTGAAGACCGTTTGGCGCACGGTCGATGCGGTCTGGTACCTTGCGGGCGACACGGCGACGGATTTCAACTTCTATTCCAAGCGCGGTTTGGCGGCCGGGGTGTATTCGTCGACGCTGCTGCATTGGCTCGACGACAAATCGGAAAACCAGGAAGACACCTGGCGCTTCCTCGACCGGCGCATCGCCAACGTCATGGCGATCCCCAAGGCGATGGCGGGGGTGCAGGCGCGCTTGGGCAAACTGCCGAACCCGCTGGCCCCGTTGCTGTCGCCGCTGCTGGCCCGCTTCAAGCGCGCGGGCTGAAACGCCTCAGCGCGTTTTTTTCGACAGCCACGTGACATGGCCCATTTTGCGGCCCGGACGCGGGGTCGATTTGCCGTAAAGATGCGGGATCGCGCCGGGATCGTCGAGCAGCGCTGGCAGCGCCAGCACGTCGTCGCCGATCAGGTTTTTCATGCGCGCGTTGGAATGGCGCGCAGGATCGCCAAGCTTCAGCCCCGCGATCGCGCGCACCAGCTGCTCGAACTGGCTGGCCTTGCACGCGTCGATCGTCCAATGGCCGGAATTGTGCGGGCGCGGCGCAAGCTCGTTGACCAGCAAGCGCCCCGCCCGCGTCACGAACATCTCGACCGCCAGCACGCCCACGAGATCGAGCTTCGCCGCAATATGGTGCGCGATCGCTTCGGCCTCGTGCGCGAGCCTTGGGGCAAGGCGCGCGGGCGCCAGCGTTTCGTCGAGGATATGGTTTTTGTGGCGGTTTTCGACCGGCACGTAGCACGCGACCTGCGCGCCCTTGGCACCTTTGCCGCGCGCGATCACGACCGAAATCTCCCGCTCGAAATCGACAAAACCTTCCAGAATGCCGACATTGCCCTTGAGCACGCCGAACGCGTCGTCGATCGGCGTTTTGGGGCCAAGCTTGATCTGGCCCTTGCCGTCATATCCCATGGTTGCAGTTTTTAGAACCGACGGGCGGCCGATATCGGCCAAGGCGCGCTCCAGATCGTTTCGCGTGCGCACGCGCAAAAAGGGCGCGGTCGCAACGCCGATGCGGTTGAGAAACGTCTTCTCGGCAATGCGATCCTGGCAGACGGCCAAAATTTTGGCCGAAGGATGCAAGGCGGCGGCACTTTTGGCTGCGACCGCCGCAATGCCGGCAGCCGGGATATTTTCGAATTCGTAGGTCACGACGTCGCACGCCGCGAAAAAGCGCCTCAAGGCGGTATGATCGGCGTAGCTTGCGACCGTCGCGCGGTCGGAGACTTGGGCTGCGGGCGCATCCGGCTCGGGCCCGAAGGAATGCGTGCGATAGCCAAGCCGGGCTGCGGCAAGTGCCGTCATGCGGCCGAGCTGGCCGTTGCCAAAAATGCCGATCGTTGCACCCGGCGCCAGACGCTTGGTTTTCATCGGGCGGGCTTGCGTTTGATTTTGGCAGTTTGCGCCGCCCGAAATTTGTCGAGCGCAACCGCCACTTTGGGATCGTGCAGGGCGATGACGGCGGCAGCGAGCAGGCCCGCGTTGGTTGCCCCCGCCTTGCCGATCGCAAGCGTGCCGACAGGAATGCCCGCCGGCATCTGGGCGATCGACAGCAACGAATCGAGCCCTTTGAGGGCACGCGATTCGACCGGCACGCCGAATACGGGCAGGCGCGTCAGCGCCGCCGCCATGCCCGGCAGGTGCGCAGCCCCCCCCGCCCCGGCCACGATGCAGGCCAGCCCGCGCGAAACCGCCGCGCCCGCGTAGTCGTAGAGACGCTTTGGCGTGCGATGCGCCGACACGATGTTGGTTTCGTGCGCGACGCCAAGCTGATCGAGAATTTCGGCGGTATGGCGCATGGTTTCCCAGTCCGACTGGCTGCCCATGATGATCCCAACCAACGGCTTTTTGGCCATGCTTGCGCGTACTCCCCGATCTTTCGCCCGCGAAAGGGCGCACTATAGATTCCCACCCCCGGCCAGGGGAAGAACGATGCGTCTTTTTCGCGATTTCTGTGCTATTTCTCTGGGACGAAAGCGCGTCTTTGCGGCAAACAAATGAAAATCGGCGATCCTCCTCGAACTCAAGGTCTGGGAACCGTCGCGGCAACGCGGCGCACCGACACGCCCACGCGCCCCGGCGGCGGCCCGACGGCGGGCGTGCGCTCGCCGCTCGACGTTGCCCAAGTCATGGGCATCCCGGAGGCCGAGTTTACGCCCAAGGTGCGCGACGCAATCATGCGTCTGATGGGCGAGGTCGACAAACTGCGCCGCGAAGCCGCCCAAGCCAACGCGCGCAGCGCGCATCTGGAACGCCTTGCCGACCAGGACAGCCTCATTCCGGTTTTCAACCGCCGCGCCTTCGTGCGCGAGTTGGGCCGCATGCAGTCGTTCGCCGAACGCTACGACCAGCCGTCGAGCCTCGTCTATTTCGATGCCAACGGCCTCAAGAACGTCAACGACACGCACGGCCACGCGGCAGGCGACGCGCTGCTGGCGCATATCGCGCGCGTGCTGGTCGCCAACGTGCGCGACACCGACGTGGTCGGCCGGTTGGGCGGCGACGAATTCGGCGTGATTTTGACCTACATGGACAAGCCGTTGGCCGACGAAAAAGCCGCCTCCCTTGCCCAGCGCGTCGAGGAAAGCGCGCTCGATTGGCGGGGCGTTGCGATCCGCCCGTCGGTCGCGTGGGGCGTCTATACGTTTCGCGGCGGCGACGACATCGCGCGCTTGCTGGAAAGCGCCGACCGCGAAATGTACGAACGCAAGCGCGACGCCAAACGCGGCACGCCGTAGGGCCGGACGATCAGGCGATAATATCGGGCAGCAATTGGCTTTCCAGCCGCGCCATCTGGTCTTTGAGGACAAGTTTGCGCTTCTTCAGGCGCTGGACCTGCAGCATGTCGGTCGTGCTGCTTTCGGCGAGCCTGGCAATTACTTCGTCCAGATCGCGATGCGCGCTTTGCAGCTCGGCGATCTGGCGGCGGATTTCTTCGAACAGCGGATCGTCCATCGACGCCAGAGCCGGAAAAACAGATGCCAAACAGGAAACGCACTGTAGCAGCAAAACCCGCGGGGCGGAACCGCGCTCTGTGGCCGTTTGCGCTGCGTCTTTACGGCCAGGCGGGCGTCGCGGACGCGTTTTTGGAACTCCAGGACAAACACGGCGCCGACGTGCCGCTGCTGCTGGCGGCGCTGTGGCATGGCGCCAGTGCGCGCGGCATTTTGAGCGCCGCCCAGAGCCGCGAATGGCAGCGCATTTCGGCGCGCTGGCAGGACGACATCGTGGCGCCGCTGCGCCGCGCAAGGCGCGCGCTCAAACCGCTCGAAGCCGATGCGGGCGCCAAGCGTTTGCGCGCCCGCGTCAAACGCGCCGAACTGGACGCCGAGCGGCTGCAACTGCGCCTGCTGGAAATGCGCGCAAGCCCGCCCGCACCTGCGCCCGCAAACGCGGCCAGATGCGTTGGCGATGCCAGAACCAATCTGCGGCTCTTCTTAAAAAGCGGCAAAACTGCGGCGGCCGTCGAAAAAATAATTTCGGCCCTTGACTGAGCGCCTTGAAATCAAGGTCATGCCTCGCAATTTTTGAAAAATTACAATCTATCGTACACAAAGCGTACGCCCGTACGCTTGCGCACGTTTTTGCCGAGGCTTAGGCTTGTGACGGTTCGATTACGGAACCGATGTCTTGTGAAGCCGAAGGAGGTTGGGAAAATGCCAAAATCCGATCGCGTCCGCTCGCTGCAAGCCAAACACGCCAAATTGGAATCCGAACTTACGCACGAGGAAGCAAGGCCGATGCCCAACGGGGTTATCGTTGCCTCCCTCAAAAAAGAAAAACTTCGATTGAAAGACGAAATGATCCGCATGTCGGGCTGAAGCCGAGCCCTTGCGGCCCCGCCGTCCTGCCAAAACCGGCGCTCGATCGTTGGGAATGGCGGGCGGCGGCGAGCGCCGCTTGACCCGCTTTCGCGAACCACGCTTCCGGTGCTAGAGCGCCTTCGCGCGTTCGCGCAGCAGAAATTTTTGGATCTTGCCGGTCGAGGTTTTGGGCAGCGGGCCGAAGACGACGTGCTTGGGCACTTTGAAATGGGCGAGATGCTCGCGCGCGAACGCAACGACTTCGCTTGCGGCCAGCGTGCGACCGTCTTTGAGTGCGACGAACGCGCACGGCGTTTCGCCCCATTTTTCGTCGGGCCGCGCGACCACGGCCGCTTCCAGAATGTCGGGATGGCGATAGAGCGCGCTCTCGACCTCGATGGTCGAGATGTTTTCGCCGCCCGAAATGATGATGTCCTTCGAGCGATCCTTGAGTTCGACGTAGCCGTCTTGATGCATGACGCCAAGATCGCCCGTGCGGAACCAGCCGCCCTTGAACGCTTTTTTGGTCGCGACGGGATTTTTGAAATAGCCCTTCATCACGATGTTGCCGCGCATGAAGACCTCGCCCATCGTCCGGCCGTCGCTGGGCACGGGACGCAGCGTTTTTTCGTCGGCCACCATCAGCCCTTCGAGCATCGGATAGCGCACGCCCTGGCGCGCTTTTTTCGCGGCCGCGTCGGCAGGGGCCAGCGCGTTCCATTCGTCGTGCCACGCGCACACGACGGCCGGCCCGTAAACTTCGGTCAAGCCGTAGACATGCGTGATGTGGAAGCCCATGCGCTCCATTTTTTCGATGACGGCGGCGGGCGGCGGCGCTGCGGCCGTCATGATTTCGACCACGTGGCTCGGGTCCTGGCGCAGATTTTCGGGCGCGTTGATAAGCATGTTCATCACGATGGGCGCGCCGCACATGTGCATGACGCCGCGTTCTTTGATTGCGGCGAAGATGTTCGGCGCGTCGATGCGGCGCAGGCACACGTTGGTGCCCGCCATGGCCGCGATCGTCCACGGGAAACACCAGCCGTTGCAATGGAACATCGGCAAGGTCCACAGATAGACCGGGTGGTGCGCGAGGTTCCAGACCATCGTGTTGGAAACGGCGTTCAGATAGGCGCCGCGATGGTGGTAGACGACGCCCTTGGGATCGCCCGTGGTGCCCGACGTGTAGTTGAGGGCGAGCGCGTCCCATTCGTCGCGGATTTTGAGCGGCACAAAATCCGCATCGCCGCCCGCAACAAACGCTTCGTACTCGACCTTGCCAAGACGCTTGCCGCCGGGCCCTTCTGGGTCGGCGATATCGACGACCAGGGGCTTGCGTTTGGCAAGCTTCAACGCGGCGGCGATCACGGGCGCGAATTCGGTATCGGCCAGCAGCAGTTTGGTTTCGCCGTGGTCGATCTGAAAGGCGAGCGTCGCGGCATCCAGGCGCACGTTCATGGCGTTCAGCACCGCGCCCGCCATCGGCACGCCGAAGGCGCATTCGTAGGCGGCGGGAATGTTGGGCGCCATCAGCGCCACCGTATCGCCGCGTTTGACCCCGGCTTTGGCAAGGGCGCTTGCCAGCCGCTTGCAGCGCGCATGCGTCTGGGCCCAGTTGCGCTTGATCTTGCCGTGCACGATCGCGGTGCGTTTGGGCCACACGGCAGCCGCGCGCGCAAGGAACCCCACCGGCGACAGCGGCTCGTAATTGGCCGCGTTGCGTTCGAGGCCCGATTCCCATTTGCCGGGTTTTGTGCGCGGCGCCATTTGCTTGGTTCCTATTTGCGTTCGTCTTTTTCGATCGATTTGCGGAAGCGCCGCAGGCCAAGCCACACGGCGAACCCGACGAGCGGTATGGCAAAGCCTGTCGCGATGTCCTTGTCGACGCGCAAGCCCGCCGTTTCGACCGCGCGCGCGCCGTACGCGACCAGCCCCACCATGTAGTAGGTGATCGCCGCGACCGACAGGCCTTCGACCGTCTGCTGCAGGCGCAGTTGCAGGCGCGCGCGCCGATCCATCGAGCCCAGCAGTTCCTGGTTCTGCGCTTCGACGGCCAGATCCACGCGCGTGCGCAGCAAGGCGACCGCGCGCGTCAGGCGCTCGGACATTTGGCGCAATCGTTCCGCCGTCGCCTGGCAGGTGCGCATGGCGGGCGCAAACCGGCGTTCGAGAAATTCGCGGTAGGTTTGCAGACCCTCGATGCGTTCTTCGCGCAGTTCCTGCGTGCGATGGCCGACCAGTTCGGCATAGGCCGTGCCGGCCGCGAAGCGAAACGCCGATGCCGCCGTCGCCTGCTCGATGCGGCCCGCCAGATTGCTGAGCCGGTCGAGCAACGCGCGCTGCTCGGCCAGATGCTGGACGTTCGGCATCGCGTCCATGATCGCCAGCAATTCGCGGTCGACCGCGCCGATTTTGGGACCGATTTCGCGCGCCATCGGCAAGGCCAGCATCGCCATCGTGCGGTAGGTTTCGATTTCCAGCAGCCGCTGCACAAGGCGCCCGCTTTGGCGCGTGCCAAGCCCGTGGTCCTGCACCACGATGCGCGCGAAACCGTCCGGATGCAGGCGAAAATCGGTCCACGCGGTGGCTGCGCGCCCCGCGACCACGCTGCCGACCAGATAGTCGGCATGCAACCATTCGCCGAGTTCCTCGGTCGTGGGGTCGCTGGCGGAGCGCGCCAGAATAGCGACATGCACGGCCACCAGCCGTTCGCCCGGAATGGCGGCGACCCAGTCGGGCGGCGCAAGATCGATGGCGTTCTGCGCAAAGGGCGTGGCGAACGTGCCCGCTTTCAAAAACGTCCAGGTGCAGAACTCGGTATGGCGCTCCCATTTGAGCCGATAGCCGTCAAGCTCGGCGACAAAATGGTTGGCGCCGGGCGGCGGATAGGCAGCCCCGTAGCGCTGGCACAAAGCGATCAGATGGGCATGGTCCGCCGCCGCCCCCTGCTCGCCCGACGTCATGGCAAGATGCGAGGCGCGCTCGGGCGCCGCCAGCGCCAAAAACGGCCGCGCATGGACTTCGTTGGCCAGCGCCAGGCGCAGCGGATGGTCGGGAGATTGGTCCATGCGCGCGAATCCTCGAAGAAACAATGCTCCCCCCGTTTATGCAATATCCGGGCACGACTGGCTAGCAGCGCCGATTTGGAAATTGTCCCCGAACCGCCTATATTGTTCGCAAGACGTCCTTTTGCCGGAGTTTGCCTGCCCGATGCGCCATCCCGCCGTGAACCATCTCGACCGCACCGATGCGCTGTTCTTTGCCGATGCCGGTCTCGATCTTGCCAAAGCCCAAATCCAGACCGAACAAGCGCTGGCCGGCATGGACGACGGCGAGCTCTTTCTCGAATACCGCCAGTCCGAGAGCTTGGCCTTCGACGACGGCAAGCTCAAAAGCGCGTCCTTCGACACCACGCAAGGCTTTGGCCTGCGCGCCATCGCGGGCGAGACGGCCGCGTACGCGCACGCCTCCGATTTGAGCCACGATGCGATCGCGCGCGCGGCGCGGACCGTTGCGGCCGCCAAAGCGGGCCATTCGGGGCACGCCGCGGCGGCAGGGCCCGTGGGCACCAATGCGCGCCTGTACACCGACGACAATCCGCTCGAACTGATGGCCTTTGCCGAAAAGACCAAGCTGCTTGCCGACATCGACGCCTATGCGCGCGCCAAGGACGAACGCGTGCGCCAGGTGATGTGCTCGATCGCGGGCGAATGGCAGGCGGTGCAGATTCTGCGCGCCGACGGCCAGCGTCTGGCCGATGTGCGACCGCTGGTGCGCCTGGGCGTTTCGGTCGTGGTCGGCAAGGGCGACCGCCAGGAAACGGGCTCGTTCGGCTGGGGCGGGCGCTTTGCGTTTTCAGCCGTCGTCGATCCTGCCAACTGGCAGCACGGCGTGGACGAAGCGGTGCGCCAAGCGCTGGTCAATCTGGACTCGATCCCAGCCCCGGCGGGCGAAATGCAGGTCGTGCTCGGGCCGGGCTGGCCCGGCATTTTGCTGCACGAGGCGATCGGCCACGGGCTGGAAGGCGATTTCAACCGCAAAAAGACGTCGGCCTTTTCGGGGTTGATGGGCCAGCGCGTGGCAGCCCCCGGCGTTACGGTCGTCGACGACGGCACGCTCAACGACCGGCGCGGCTCGCTGACCGTGGACGACGAAGGCACGCCCACCCAGCGCACCGTGCTGATCGAAGACGGCATTTTGGTCGGCTACATGCAGGACCGCCAGAACGCGCGCCTGATGGGCATGCAGCCTACCGGCAACGGCCGGCGCGAAAGTTTTGCGCACCATCCGATGCCGCGCATGACCAACACGGTCATGGCAGCGGGCAGCCACGATCCGGCCGAGATCATCAAGTCGGTCAAGAAGGGCCTGTATGCCGTCAATTTCGGCGGCGGGCAGGTCGATATCACGTCGGGCAAATTCGTGTTCAACGCGGCCGAAGCGTATCTGATCGAAAACGGGAAAATCGGCCCGGCCGTGAAGGGCGCGATGCTGATCGGCGCCGGCCCCGAGGCGCTGACGCAAGTCAAGATGGTCGGCAACGACATGAAGCTCGACCCCGGCATCGGCACGTGCGGCAAAGACGGCCAAGGCGTGCCCGTGGGCGTGGGCCAGCCAACCTTGCTGCTCGACCGCCTGACCGTCGGCGGGACGGCCGCTTGATCCCCACGCGCACGACGGCGCATGCCGCAGCGGCGCTGCCGCATGCGCCGGGCCGATCGTCGGCGCAAGTGCTCAACACGCCTGGTCTCGAAGCGCGCTGGTACGCGCCGCCCAACCCCGACCTGCAAACGCCGCACGACCGCGACGAAATCTACGTGGTGGTCGCAGGCCGCGGGTTCTTGCGGCGCTGCGAGGAGCGCGTGGCGTTCGGGGCGGGCGATCTGCTGTTTGTGGCGGCGGGCGAGGCCCATCGCTTCGAGGACCATACCGACGATACGCGTGTCTGGGTTGTGTTTGGCCCCGGCGCTTTCTGATCCCCTTCCCCCGCCCGCGAGGCCCGTTCATGTCCGCCCATCCCGGTTCCGATTCCGACGCGTTGTCGGCGGTTTTTTTGCGTCTGCTCGATCCCGCGCGCGGCCCCACGATCAGCTTGCGCGAAATGCTCGACCAGCTTGGCGAGCGCGGTTTCGGCGCCTTGATCGTGCTGCTGTGCCTACCGAATTTCCTGCCGTTTTCGATTCCCGGATTTTCGGCGCTCACGGGTCTGCCGATCGCGTTTTTCTGCCTGCTGCTGGTGGTGGGCATCGAAAAACCCTGGCTGCCCGCAAAGCTTCTGGACCGCACGGTCGATCGCGCCACCTACGCCAGCGTCGTGCGGCGCTTCTTGCCGTATTTGGAAAAGCTCGAAGCCTATGTGAAGCCGCGTCTGCCCGTCTTCACCTCGAACGTCGGCAAACGCGTGCTCGGGCTGTTCGGCATTCCGGTCGCAATTTTGCTCGCGGCGCCGATTCCGTTCGGCAATCCGCCGCCCGCCATCGCGCTTGCCTTGCTGGCGGTGGGGTTGCTCGAACGCGACGGGCGCCTGGTGATTATGGGCTACAGTGCGGGGATTCTGGCGTTCGCGGTCGTGGGCGCGTTGGTGTTCGGGCTGTTCAGTGCGGGCAGCGCCGTTTTGGGGAACTGACATGGGCTTTGGGGTTTACGCCGACGCGATCTTGCTTGGCATCGTCGAAGGTTTGACGGAGTTCGTGCCGGTTTCCTCGACCGGCCATTTGCTGCTCGGCAACGCGTTGCTCGGCTTCGAAGGCCCGCCCGGCCATACGTTCGAAATCGCCGTGCAGTTGGGCGCCATCCTCGCGATTCTGTGGGTCTATCGCGCCAGATTGTTGGGGGTGGCGCTGGGCCTTGCAAGCGAGCCCGCCGACCGGCGCTTTGCGCGCAACGTGATTCTGGCCTTCATCCCGGCGCTCGTGCTGGGTTTCACGCTGCACGGCTTCATCAAGGGCGTGCTGTTCAACCCGTGGGTCGTCGCGGTCGCGCTGATTGCGGGCGGCATCGCCATTTTGTGGATCGAGCGCAACGTGCCCCGGGCACGCATCCACGAGGTCGACCAGATCGGCCCGCTGATGGCCCTCAAGATTGGGGCGTGCCAGGTGGTCGCGATGATTCCGGGCGTGTCGCGCTCCGGGGCGACGATCATGGGCGCCTTGCTGATGGGCGTGGATCGCAAGACCGCGACCGAATTTTCGTTCTTTCTGGCGATCCCGACCATGCTGGGCGCTACCGTCTACGATCTCTACAAAAACCGCCACCTGCTCGCGGCCGAGGATTTCAACGTCATTGCCGTCGGCTTTGTCGCCGCGTTCGTGTCGGCGCTGCTGGTCGTGCGCACGGTCGTGGGGTTCGTTGCCCGCCACGGCTTCGCGCCGTTCGCATGGTACCGCATCGCGCTCGGCACGGCGGCGCTCGGCCTGCTGATCGTCTATCGTTGAGCGGGGACGCGTATCAAGCGCCGGTCTTGGGCATGCGCGCCAGCACGTACTCGGCGAGCTTGCGGTAGATCGCGCGCAGGAATTCGTTGTCGATTTTCGCGAAATGGCCCGCCGCTTCGGCCAGCACGCGCGAGACTTTTTCGCGGCTGATCTCGCCCGACAGAGCGGGCATCAGCCCGTCGACCCACATGTCGCGCGGTGGGACTGCCCGGATATAGTCGAGCATGATCTGCAAGGCGTCGGAGACCGACCGCTCCACCCCGTCAAGTTCGCGCTCGAAATCCGACGTTTCGATGGCCAGCACCACAACCTTGTCGATCGCGATCGCGGAAGCCGAACGGTTGCGTCCGTCGATCAGCGCCATCTCGCCGAACACGTCGCCGGCTTTGAGGCGCGCGATCGGCACGTGTTTGGACGCACTGCCCGGCTGCGCGTTCTTGACAATCGCGACCTCGCCGCTTTCGATCAGATAGGCCGCATCGCCGGACTGGCCTTCGAAAAAAATCGCCTTCTGCGCTTCGAAGCTCCAGCGTTGCTGGGCGCGGCCTTGTACAACTTTGATTTCGTGGAGTTTTCCGGAAGCGTCGCGCCCTTGCAACACTTGCTGCTTTGCAAATTTGAACGGCGAGGGCGCTTCCGACATGCCGAGTCTCCGCAGCGAAATGACATTGCAACCAGAACCAAAGACGATAATGGCCGCAAGTTGATGCAAGTATGCGGCCATCGGCACGATTTCGAAACAAGAGTTTAGATGCAGAATCAGATGGATAAAAAGCAATTTGCAAAAATCCGTTTTGCATTTTGCGGATATACCGCCTTAGGGTCGCAATTAACGGCCATTCCTTGGAAATTGCGACGCATTTTCTTCCATTGAAACGCCCGGCGATGTGCCTACATTGTCTTCATGCGCAAACTCCGCCCCCTTCTGCTCGCCTCGGTCGCCGTGCTCGCTCTGTCGGCCTGCGACGGCCAAAACGACATCGCGTCGGAATTCGTCCGCGACGAGGCGCAATGCGCCAGTCAGTCGGATCCAAGCGCTTGCCGCCAAGCCTTGGCCGACGCGCGTATCGCCCATCAGCGCACGGCCCCGGCCTTCGCAAGCCAGACGGCGTGCGAGGAGCGTTTTGGCCAAGCCAATTGCCAAGCGGTTGCCGACGTGCGCCCAACGGCCGAACAGCTTGCAGCCGGCGCCGGCGAAACCGCGCAAGCGGCCGCAGGTGCCGCCGGCCAGCAGGTCCAGCAAGCGGGCGGCTCGTGGTTCATGCCGCTGCTGGCAGGCTACATGATGGGCCGCATGGGCGGCGGGGGCATGATGGCCCAGCCGCTTTATCGCGACGCGAACAACCGCGCCTATTCGGGCAACCGGCCGATGGGCCGTTTCGACGACCGGCTGATGCCGCCGCCGCGTGCCGCAGGGCAAGCTGCGTCGGCTCCGGCGCGCGGTCCCCAGCAGGCAGCAGGTGCGCCCGTGCAGGAACGTCGGGCAGCCTCGGCGCCGGTGCAACGCGGCGGCTTCGGCATGTCGGGCGGCGGGCGCGCGGGCGGCGGCTGAGCCGCACCGCGATGGAATGGATTCGCGTCGAAGCGGCTGACCCGCTGGCTCCCGCGTTAGGCCTCGATCCGCGCCATGCGGACGGAACGCTCTATATCGACGAGCACGAGGGCGTGGCGCTCGACAAAACGGAAATCGACGCGCTGTACGACGCCAGCTTGGAACTTGAGCGGCTGTGCCTCGATGCGGTCGCGCACGCGATCGAAAAAGACGATTTGGCGCGCTTCGGGCTCTCGGATGTCGCTGCGCGGCTGGTCGCCGACAGCTGGCAGCGCCAAGCGCGCAATCTGATCGGCCGCTTCGATCTGGCCTACGTGCCCGGCAGCCCGCCCAAGCTGCTCGAATACAATGCCGACACGCCGGTCGTGCTGGTCGAAGCGGCGAACTACCAGGCGGCGTGGAAAGACCGGCATTTTCCCGACGCGATGCAATGGAACGAAATCGAAGCGCGGCTTGTCGAAGCCTGGCGCCAGATGGGCCTGGCGCGGCTGCCTATCCATTTTGCAGGGTCGGGCGACGACGCCGACGCCGCGCTGACGCTCGATTTTTTGGCGCAATCCGCGCGCGCAGCCGGCTTCGAGGCAAACCGCCTCGATCTCGACGCGATCGGTTGGGACGGCGAAAAATTCCTCGATCGCGACAACCGGCCGATCCGCACCTTGTGCAAGCTCTATCCGTGGCAATGGCTGGTCGAAGATGACTTCGGCGCGCATCTGGCCGACGCCGAAATGACGACGATCGAGCCCGCGTGGAAAATGCTGCTGGACGACAAGCGCCTGCTGGTCCTGCTGTGGGAACGGTTCGAGGGCCATCCGCTGCTGCTGCCCGCCAGTCTGGAATCGGGCGACATTGCGGGGGCTGGCGTTGCCAAACCCGCTTTGGGGCGCAATGGCGCCGGCGTGCGGCTGTTTGCCAACGGTCTCGATGCGGGCCAAACCGGCGGCGATCGCGAACCCGTCGACCCGCGCGACGGCCCGATCGTGTTCCAGGCGCTGGCGCCGCTTGCAACGCTTGGCGAGGCCAAGCTGCTGGCCTCGACCTGGATGGTCGCCTCGCAGCCCGCGGGCCTTGGCCTTCGCGCCGAAGCCGGCGCCTTGGTTGGCAGCGCCGCCCGTTTTGTCCCCCATATCGTCAGGTGAGGTCCATGATCTATCTCGAAACGATCCCGAATTTTCTGATGTTCTTTGTCGCCGCCCTCGCCTATCTGGCGGCGTTCTTGTGGATCTACACGCGCGTAACGCCCTGGGCGGAACTCGCACTGATCCGCGAGGGCAACAACGCCGCCGCGATCAGCCTGGCCGGCGCCGGGCTCGGCTTTGCGATCCCGCTTTCGATCGTGATCGTGCGCAGCCTCAATCTGGTCGATATGGCGGTGTGGAGCGCGGTGGCCCTGGTCGTGCAGCTTGGCGTCTATTTCGTGGCGCGCGCGCTGAAGCCGGGCCTGGCGGCCGACATCGAAGCCGGCCGCACGGCCACGGCCGTATCCTACGCGGCGTTTGCCTTCTGCATCGGCCTGCTCAATGCGGCGTGCATGACCTGACAAACAAAAACGGCGCGGGCATTTTTGGCCCGCGCCGTTTCTTCGGTTCCCAAACCGTTTGGCGAAATCAGGCCGCGTTCTTGGCCATGATTTCGTCCGCGATGTTGCGCGGCACGGGTTCGTAGTGGTCGAACTGCATCGTGAAGGACGCGCGGCCCTTCGACATCGAACGCAAGTCCGAGATGTAGCCGAACATTTCCGACAGCGGCACGTGGCTGCGGATGATGACCGACGTGGCGATCTGGTCCTGGCTTTGGATGATGCCGCGACGGCGGTTCAAGTCGCCCACCACGTCGCCGACATGGTCGGGGGGCGTGGTCACTTCGACGTCCATGATCGGCTCGAGGATGATGGGCGATGCCTTCTTCATGCCTTCGCGGAAGCAGGCCTTGCCGGCGATTTCGAACGCGAGCGCCGAGGAGTCGACGTCGTGGTACTTGCCTTCGAGCAGCGTGTACTTGAAGTCGACCGTCGGGAAGCCCGCCAGCACGCCCTGTTCGCACTGCACCTTGATGCCTTTTTCGACCGCCGGGATGAACTCGCGCGGGATCGTGCCGCCGACGACCTTGTCTTCGAACTGCACGCCGCCGTTGCGCTCGACCGGCTCGAAGCGGATCTTCACTTCGGCGAACTGGCCCGAACCGCCCGACTGTTTCTTGTGCGTGTAGACCTCGACATGCGACTTGGAAATCGTCTCGCGATAGGCAACCTGCGGCGAGCCGATATTGGCTTCGACGCCGTATTCGCGCTTCAGGCGGTCGACGATGATCTCAAGATGCAGCTCGCCCATGCCCGACAGAATCGTCTGGCCCGATTCGTGGTCGGTGCGCAGGCGAAGCGAAGGATCTTCGGCGACCAGCTTTTGCAGGCCGAGCGCCATCTTTTCGACCGAGTCCTTGGTCTTGGGCTCGACCGCGATGTCGATGACGGGCACCGGGAACGCCATGCGCTCGAGGATCACGGGGTCTTCGGGCGCTGCGAGCGTGTCGCCCGTCGTCGTGTCCTTGAGGCCGACGAACGCGGCGATGTCGCCTGCGTAGACTTCCTTGATTTCGTCGCGCTTGTCGGCGTGCATCTGGAACATGCGGCCGATGCGTTCCTTGCCGTCCTTCGTGGTGTTGAGAACGGTATCGCCCGAGCGCAGCACGCCCGAATAGACGCGCACGAAGGTGAGGTTGCCGTATTTGTCGTTGATCATCTTGAACGCGAGCGCCGAGAACGGCTCTTCGTCCTTGGCGAGCTTGAAGCGCTCGGGCTCGCCTTCTTCGGTGATCACGCGCATGCCGCGCACGTCCGCGGGCGACGGCAGATAGTCGATGACCGCGTCGAGCAACGTCTGCACGCCCTTGTTCTTGAAGGCCGAGCCGCAGAACACGGGACGGAATTCGCCCGAGACCGCGCCCTTCTTGATGCAGCGCTTGAGCATCTCGACCGACACGTCGCCCTTTTCGTAGAACTCTTCCATGGCCGCGTCGTCCATGCCGAGCACGGTATCGAGCAGCTGCTGGCGATATTCCTTGGCCTTGTCGACCAGATCGGCGGGGATCGGAATGTCGTTGAACTTGGCGCCGAGCTCGTCGCCCTGCCACACCACGCCCTTCATCAGAACCAGATCGATAATGCCCTTGAAGTCGCCTTCGGCGCCGATCGGCAGCTGGCAGATCGCGGTCTTGATGCCGAGCTTCTCGTGCATCGAGTCGACGGCCTTGTAGAAGTCGGCGCCCGTGCGGTCCATCTTGTTGATGAACACGACGCGCGGCACGTTGTAGCGGTCGGCGAGGCGCCAGTTGGTTTCCGACTGCGGCTGCACGCCCGCGACGCCGCAAATGACGAAGATCGCGCCGTCGAGCACGCGCAACGAGCGGTTCACTTCGATGTTGAAATCGATGTGGCCGGGCGTGTCGATGACGTTGATGCGGTGGCCTTCCCACTCGGCGGTCACGGCGGCGGACGTGATGGTGATGCCGCGCTCGCGTTCCTGCGCCATGTAGTCGGTCGTGGTGTTGCCGTCGTGCACTTCGCCGATCTTGTGCGACTTGCCGGTGTAATACAGGATGCGCTCGGTCGTCGTGGTCTTGCCGGCGTCGATATGCGCCGTGATGCCGATGTTGCGAATCTTCTCGAGCGCGATTGTTCTGGGCACGACTGCCTCCGTCGGAGAGTGACGCCCCGATGCGCAACGCTGCACGGGGCCGTAAAAGATGGGTTTGGAACCGCAAAAACCGGTCATGTCGCCCGCCCGAATCGCTCGCGCGGGACGCCGCGACCGGAATCCGTAAAACGGCGCGGGATATATACCGAAGGGCGCCCGATGGCAACCCCCCGCCGCCCCGCGTCGTTTCACTAGCCAATTTGGGCGATTCGCGTTACGATTCAACTATGTCTGATTCGCCCTCCCCGGAACGCAAGTCCAGCCTGCGCCTGATCACGGCCCAGGCCGACAAAATCCGTTTGAAACTCGACCCCAAAGTGCTCGAACGCGCCAAATGCGTGGTCGAAGGCGGCGAGATTTACGACAAAACGGCCGCCCAAAAAGTCATCGCGGAGTTCCTGAAATCCAAAAGCCGCCGCGACGGCGGAATGTTCCAGCAGGAACTGCAAGCGCGCCTGCGCGGCGTCCGGCACTAAGCCCTTTTCGTCTATTGCCGCTCTTGGGTCCCGATGCGCCGCCCGGCCGCGTCGCGCACCACCATGCGCTTGGGCCCGTCGGGCTCGATCGTGCCGGTGCGCCGGCCTTGCGCATCGCGCAGGATCTGGCGCCCGCTGGGCTCGATCTCGACGGTGCCCGTCCGCCGCCCCTGCGCATCGCGCTGAACAAGCGTCTCGGCCCGAGCAGCGCCAAGCGCAAAAAAATCTGCCACGAACAAAAAGATCAGAAGAACTGGCAACCGGCGCATCGCGTTTTCCTCCATGCCGGGAAAACGCGGCGCAGAGATAACCTATTCCGCGCGCGGCCTACTCGGCCGCAGCCGCAGCCGCCGTCGGCCCGCCGACGCCGCGCGGGCGCAGATGGTCGGCGAATTGGCGTGCACACTCGGCCCAGCTGTAGCGCGCCGCGTGTTCGCGCGCCCGCTCGCGCGGGATTTCCAGTGCGCGCAAACATGCGGCCCGCAGATCAGCGTCCATTGCACCGCCCGACCGCTCGGCCGGAACGTCGCCAAGCACGTCCAGCGGACCCGTGACCGGGAAAGCTGCGACCGGCGTGCCGCACGCCATCGCTTCGAGCAGGACCAGGCCGAACGTGTCGGTCTTGGACGGGAACACGAACACGTCGGCGGCCGCATACACGCGCGCCAATTCTGCCTGCTGCAGCACCCCCAAATAGCTGACCTCCGGATATTTGGCCTTGAGGGACGCCATCGCGGGCCCCTCGCCGACCACCCATTTGGAGCCCGGCAGATCGAGCGCCAAAAACGCCTCGACGTTTTTTTCGACCGCCACGCGCCCGACATAGACGAAAATCGGCGGCTTGGTGTCGAGCCGGTCGCGCGGCCCCGGCTTGAAAATTTCCAGATCCACGCCGCGCGTCCACAGCACGACGTTCTTGAAGCCCCATTTGTCGAGATCGGCTTTGACCGTGGGCGTGGGCACCATCACGCGGCTGGCGGGCGCGTGGAAGCGGCGCAAGACCGAATAGCTGAGGCCGACGGGCAACCGCGTGCGCGCTTCGACATATTCGGGAAACCGCGTGTGGTAGGCGGTCGTGAACGGCAGGCCGCGCTTCAAGCACGCCTTGCGCGCAGCCCACCCCAGCGGACCTTCGGTTGCGATATGCACGGCGTCGGGCGCAAACCCGTCGATCAGTTTGCCAACGCTCCCCGCCCCTGCCAGCGACAGGCGAATTTCGGGGTATGTGGGGCATGGAAACGTCGTGAACCGTTCGGGCGCCACCATCTCGACCGTGTGGCCCGCCCGCTCAAGCTCGCGTTTGGTTTCGGTCAGGGTGCGCACCACGCCGTTGACCTGGGGGCGCCACGCATCGGTCACGATCGCGATGCGCAGGGATTTGCCGGTTGCGGTTGCGATCATCGCACGCTCTCCATCATGTCGAATTTGCGGATCTCGGCCCAATGGACGATTTGGAAGCTGCCGTCCCAGTCTTCGACCAGGGCCGTGCAGCTTTCCACCCAGTCGCCGTCGTTCATGTAGAGCATGCCGTCGATCGTGCGGATTTCGGCTTTGTGGATATGGCCGCAAATCACGCCGTCGAGCCCGCGCCGACGCGCTTCGTTGGCCAAGGCCATTTCGAAATCGTCGATGTATTTGACGGCGTTCTTGACCTTGTGCTTGAGCCAGGCCGACAGCGACCAATAGGGAAAGCCAAGGGCGCGCCTGGCGCGGTTGAACCAGTCGTTCGACCAGAGCGCCCAGTTGTACGCATGGTCGCCAAGGAAGGCGAGCCAGCGCGCATAGCGCACCACGCCGTCGAACGCGTCGCCATGGATGACCAGCAGCTTGCGCCCGTCGACGGTTTCGTGGACCGCGTCGCCCGCCACGAAGATGCCGCCGAAATGCAGGTCCAGATAGTCGCGCAGCATTTCGTCGTGGTTGCCGGGAATGTAGATCACATCGGTGCCCTTGCGCGCCTTGCGCAGCACCTTCTGGACCACGTCGTTGTGCGATTGCTGCCAAAACCAGCTCTGTTTCAAACGCCATCCATCGACGATGTCGCCGACCAGATACAGCCGGTCGCTTTCGTTGTGGCGCAGAAAATCGAGCAGGAAGTCCGCCTTGCAGCCGCGCGTGCCCAAATGGATGTCGGACAAAAAGATCGCGCGCCAGCGCCGCGCATCGGGTTCGTCCCCCGGAACGGGAAGAGCGCCGCGATCGAGACCGTCGGGCACATGCAAAAACTTTTTGTCCACAAAACGATCCACAAGCCCACCCCATATATGGATGTCGTCAGGAATTCATCTTCTGTATATTGTTTTTGTGGTAACAAACTTAAGTGAATATTCCATTGCGGTCGAATTTCTTCATAGATTCACAGGAACGTCACGCCGATGTCACAAGAACCGGTTGCGTTGCCGCCTTTGCTGGTCGTCTACAACCCGATCGCCGGGCGCCGACGACGTCGCTTTCTGTCGCGCGTTCTGGAACAGCTCGAAGGCCGGGCGGCATCCGTTCGCCTCGAACCCACCAAGGCGCGCGGCGACGCGCAGGCGCTGGCGCAAGCGGCGGCGGCAGGCGGCGCCACGCGCCTGGTCGTCGCGGGCGGCGACGGCACGATCAACGAAGCGCTGAACGGGCTTTCGGGCAGCAAGGTTGCGCTTGGCATCGTGCCGCTGGGCACGGCGAACGTGCTGGCGGCCGAACTTGGCATCGGCCAGTCGGCGCGCACCGTGGCGGCAGCGATCCTCGACGGGCGGCAGCACAGCGTGACGCTGGGCACCGTCAACGGCCGGCGCTTTTCGATGATGGCGGGCGTCGGCTTCGATGCGCATGTGGTGCGCGACGTATCGAGCAAACTCAAGCGCGCGATCGGCAAGGGCGCCTACGTGCTGGAGACGTTGCGCCAGCTCGTCGTCTACAAAAGCAAATTCTACGACGTGCGCGTCGACGGCGTCGCCATGCGCGCGGCATCGCTCTTGGTTTGCAACGGCCATTATTACGGCGGCCGGTTCGTCGCCGCCCCGCAGGCGCGCCTGGAAAATCCCGATTTGCAGGTCGTGCTGTTCCAGCGCAAGGGGCGTTTTGCGATCTTGCGCTATACGCTGGCGCTGGCCTTGGGGCGCCTGCCGACGCGCGAGGATGTGCGCATCGTATCGGCGCGGACGATCGAGATCGACGGCCCCGCAGGCGAGCCCGTGCAAGGCGACGGCGACATCGTGGCGCATCTGCCCGCGCGCTTCGAAGCGATGCCGGACGCCGCGATTTTGGTGGGTCCGCCGGGGTGAATCCCTGCGAACCGCAATCGCGTTAGCCCGCCAGTTGGGCGCGCCGTGCCGCGTCGTTTTGGAAGGCGGCCAGCGTTTTTTCCAGATCGGCGCGCGCGATCTCGCGCGTGATGAACACGAATTTCGAGCGCCGATCCGCATCGGGCCATGCCGGCAAGCGGGCCGGCGGGTGGAACAGGTGCTGCACGCCATGCACCACGACCGGCTGGTCCTCGCCCGCGATATTGACGATGCCTTTCATGCGCAGCAAATCTGCGCCGCGCGACTGGGCCAAGCTGCCAAGCCAGCTTGCGACCACGTCCCAATCCATCGGCGCATCCACCGTCAAGCAATGCGCGCGGATGCGATCGTCGTGGCGGTTGACGTCCAGATGGTCGTGCCCGTGCCCGTGCCCGTGGGCGTGGTCGTGGTCGTGGTCGGGGCCATGCGTGTGGTCATGGTCATGGTCATGACCCTTTTTGGCAGCGTAGGCTTCTTCGGCGAGCCAGCGGCGCACATCGGCGGTTTTGGTCTCGGGGTTGTAGAGCCCGGCATCGAACAACGCGGCGGGATCGACCTCGCCCAACGTCGCCACGACGATCGGCGCCGCCGGATTGATTGCGGCCAGGCGCTGGCGCAAGGCGGCCACGGCGGAAGGATCGGCAATATCGGTCTTCGTCAAAATCAGACGGTCGGCAACGGCGATCTGCTTGACGCTTTCGAACTGCGCGCCAAGCTGCGCCTCGGCATTGACCGCATCCACCGTCGTCACCACACCGTCGAGCCGGTAATAGGCCGCCAGGACGGGATCGTCCATCAGCGTGTGCAGAATGGGCGCAGGGTCCGCAAGGCCCGTGGTTTCGATCACCACGCGCTTGAATTCGGGCACTTGGCCGCGCACGCGCTTCAGATACAGCTCGCGCAAGGCCACTTCCAGATCGCCGCGCACCGTGCAGCACAGGCAGCCCGAATTCATCTTCACGAACTGGGTCTGCGCGGTCGGATCGACATGGTTCAGAAGTTCGCCCTGCACCAGCAGATCGTCGAGCCCGATTTCGCCGAACTCGTTGATGATCACGGCCGTCTGCGCCATGCCGGGATGGCGCAAAAGCTTCGCCAGCAGCGTGGTCTTGCCGCTGCCAAGGAAGCCGGTGAGCACGGAAATGGGAATGGGCGTCCAACCGCCCGCTTGGTTGCTTGGGGTCATGGATCCGTGAATAGCACGGCGCGCCGCGTGCGCAAACGTGACCTTGGGCGGCTCCGTTTGCTAGACTGGCACGCATGAAAGCCGTATCGATCCCGCCGCGTGTGCTGCTGCTTGGGTTTGCGATCGGAATCGTGCTGTTCGCCGGGCTTTATTGGAGCCTCGCGCGCGGCGGCCGGGTGCCCGAGCTTGGCGTTGTCGTGCTGTGCGCGGCGATGGCGCTGGGGGCATGTCTGGGGGCGATCGCATTCGCGCTGCGCCAAAGCGGGGCCGATGCCGCGGCCGAGCAGCGCTTGATGGGCGCGCAATTGGCGGCAGCGCGCACAGCCACGGCCCAGCTCGAAACGCAAATCGCGCACGACCGGCAATGGCTCGAAGCGATCCTGCACGATTTGAGCGACGCGGTAATGGTGCTCGACGAACAGTTCCGCCTGTTGCTGTGCAATGCGCGCGCGCATGCGCTGCTGGCGCCGTGCGGGCTGGTCGGGCTGCGGCGCGATGCAGGCAACCTGGTCGATCTTGCGGGCGCCGGCGATGCGTTTGCGGCGGCGCGAAGCGACGGCCATGCGACGGCCGCCTTGCGCTTGCGCGACGGGCGCGGCCCGTTCGAGGCACGCATTGCCTGGATCGGCGACGCGACGCACGGCCATGTCTATGCCGTGACCCTTGGCGGCGGCATCGGCGCGGGCGACCTTGCGCTTGCGCGCGTTCCCGCACGGCCGGAATTCTACGATTTCGATTTGGTGCGTCTGCGCGAGGTCCCGGCAGCCGTCGCCTTGCGGCCCTTGTCGGCGCTCGCCTATTGCGTGTTCGATCTGGAAACGACCGGGCTCGACATTGCGGGCGACCAGATCGTGTCGGTTGGGGCCGTGCGCGCGCTCGGCACGCGCGTGCTGGCGGGCGAAACATTTTCGACGCTCGTCGATCCCGGCCGCCCGATCCCGGCCGCCTCGACCGCTATCCACGGCATCGACGATGCGGCCGTGGCAGGCGCGCCCGCGCCGGCCGATGCGATCTTGCGCCTCAAGGATTTTGCGCACGACGCGATTTTGGTCGCGCACAATGCCGCGTTCGATCTGTCGTTCGTGCGCCGGGCGGCGGCGGCGGGCGGCTATGCGTTCGACAATCCGCCGTTCGACACGCTGCTCATCGCGCGCTGGCTGTTTCCGGATCTGCCCGACCACAGCCTGGATGCGCTTGGCAAACTTCTGGGCGTCGATCCGGGACGGCGCCATTCCGCGCTCGACGACGCGCGCGCAACGGCGGCGATTTTTGCCAGGCTGCTGGAGATGTGCGCCGCGCGCGGCGTTGCAAGCTACGGCGACCTGATGGCGGCATCCAACATGGCGCTCGACATGCGCCGCGCCGCCCACCAGCTCAGCCAAGCAGGCGGCCCGTAAACTCCGCGCGCGTGGCGGCGGCAAACTGGTCGATGGCGCGCAAGGCCTCGGTCAGCCGTCCGCGCTCGGGCTTCGAAAGCGCGTCCGGGCGCACAAAATTGTCGGGGACCCGCCCCGCGCGCGCATCGGCCAATTGGCTGCGCAGCAGGAAATACGTCACGGTCTCGAACGCCGCGCCGAGGGCTGCCGCTTCGTCGGCGCGCAGTTTGTCGAGACGGGCCAAAGCATCGAGCCGTTCGCGCGTGCCGGTCGCCAGAACGCCGTGCGCGAGCGCGCGAAGCCGCACGTTGGCAACCAACGGCATCGTGCCGTTGAGCTTGAGATCGATCTCCCCCGCATGCGCGCCCGAGCCCAGCGTCGACAGCCGCCCGAACATGCCGAGCGCGACTTTGAGGCGCCGATCTTCGCCGAGCATCGCCTGCGCGAACCCCGGATAGCGCTTGAGCGCTGCGGCAACCTGGGCGCGCAGCCGCACGGCAGGGGCGGGATCCCCCCAGATCGGCTCGAAATCGAAGAAAATATCCGCCGTCAGCAAGGCCGCGGGCGTGCGACGGCCGATCCAAGTCGCAACCTGCTCGCCCCATTGCGCAGCGGTTTTGCGCCATACCGGGTTTTCGGACATGACATTGCCCTTGCACAGCGCAAACCCGACGTTTTCCAGCGTGCGCGCAAAACGCACCGCAAGCTCGATGAAATAGGCGTCGATGACGGCGTGCGCATCGTCGGGATAGTCGGCCAGCATCATCCCGTGATCCTGGTCGGGCGCAAGGAAGCTCTCGCCGCGTCCGCCCGATCCCATGATCAGCAGCGTGAAGGCGACCGGCGGCGGTCCAAGCTCGGCCAGATGCGTTTTCAGCACCAAGCGATGGATGTCGCGGTTGATCTCGGTCACCACGCGCTGGATGTCGGGGGCGGCGAGCCCGTCGTCGAGCAGCGCTTGCGCCAGTTCGATCTGCGCGGCTTTGGCGGCGCGATGGTCGGCAAGCGCGGTTTCGAGCCCGCCCAAAATGTCGAGTTCGCGCAGCACCCGCGCCCCTGCCGCCGCCAACGCGCCCGCCCGCGCCACAAGGCCCAGCGGCCGCCCGTGGACATCGACAACCGGCATGTGCCGCCAGCCGCGCCGCCGCAACCTGGCGACGATGCGGTAAAGATGTTCGTCCGCCGACACCGCGACCGGGTTCGGCGTCATGAACTGCGCCACGGCGGCGCCGGGTTCGGCCTTGAGCGCGACGCGCGTGACGACGTCGCGCTCGGTCAACAAGCCCACAAGCTTGCCGTCGGCATCGACCGCCAGCACGGCCGAGGCGTTGGAGGCGGCCAGTTGCGCCAGCGCTGCTTCGATCGGCAGATCGAGCGATACGACCGGCACGATGTCGAGCGCGTCGCTAGCCCGGCCCAAGAACAGTTCGAGCGCGGTGCGCCCCGCCATCAGCCCGCCAACGCCGCGCGCAACGGCTCGGCCTGCAGCATCGGGCGCAAATCCTGCAGGTACGACACCATGCCGAATTTGACCCCGCCCGACACGGCCTGGTAGTCGGCATCGTGGACGCCGGATTTGACCGGCATCGTTTCGAACATGCGTTTGGCCGAGCGGATGGCGATTTTCTGGGCCGGGCGCGGCGGCTTGGCGATCGCCGCCAGCAGACGCGCCTCGAACACCGCAATGTCCGGGCCCCAGCCATCGGGCCGGCTTTCGGGCGGTTCGTGCCGGGCAAGGATCTCGGCATAGATCTGCACCAGCCCCGGCACCAGGCGGCGGTCGTCGAGTGTGCCGGGCTTGCGCAATTCGCCCTCCAGCACCAGCAGCATGTCGGCCAGCACGGTTACAAACGATTCCCAGCGGCAGACAAACAACGCCGCCTGAAATTCGGCATTGGCAAACGCCGCCTGCCCGTAATGCCCCAGCGAGTTCCGGCAGAACTCCTGCGAGGTGCGCTGCGCCAGCAACGACGCACGCTCGTAGAGAAAAATCTTCAACGACTCCCGGTCTGCGAGAGGTGCTGCTTTCCAGCGCCGCCAAGTATCCGCGAAATATCTACGAACAGAATTTGTGAAATTCACGATATTTTCCGATACTGATAAGACTTGCAGCGTTTCGTTTGAACGTGATACACGGCTCTTAGCTTGTACAACAAGACTCGAAATGCAAGCCTTGTCCGGAGAATGCCCCCGTAATCTTTCCGCTCCCCAACCTCGCAATCTCCATGCCTTGATTTTGGGCGCGTTCCGTCAGTCGCGGGGCATCGACGCGCACAGTCTTGGCACTTCCACCGGATGTCGACGGTCGACATTTCAAAGTCCACGAAAAACGAGAGAGGATCCCCCCATGGCTGCAAAGCAGCTCACTCAAGAAGAAGCCAAGGCCCATTGGGCCAAGACGTCCACGTTGATGTGGACTGCAATGGCGATCTGGTTCTTCTTGAGCTTCGTCGTCCATATTTACGCCCGCGAACTGAACTCGATTTCGATCCTGGGTTTCCCGATCGGCTTCTGGTTCGTCGCCCAAGGTTCGATCACCGGGTACGTGATCCTTTGCTTCTGGTCCTCGTCGGCCCAGAACGCGATCGACCGCGAATTCGGCGTCGACGAAGAATCGTAAGGAGCGCTCAGCCATGGTCGTCAAAATGGAAGGTGGGTTCCTGAACAACCTCGGTCGCGTCTACGCGATGTACACGGGTTGCTTTCTGGCCTTCACCGTCATCATCGGCATTCTCGAATACATGGGCGTGCCGAACAAATTTCTCGGTTACATGTACGTCTTCGGCACGCTGTCGGTCTACGCGATCATCGGCGTTCTGTCGCGTACGGGCCAGCTGACCGAGTACTATGTCGCGGGCCGTTCGGTCCCGGCGTTCTACAACGGGATGGCGACGGCGTCCGACTGGATGTCGGCGGCATCGTTCATCGGCATGGCGGGCTCGCTGTATCTGGGCGGCTTCGACAGCCACGCGTTCATCATCGGCTGGACCGGCGGCTACGTGCTGGTCTCGGTGCTGATGGCGCCGTACTTGCGCAAATTCGGCCAGTACACGGTTCCCGACTTCTTCGGGGCCCGCTACGGCGGCAACGCGGCGCGCCTGATGGCCGTCGTGGTGCTGATCGTCGCGTCGTTCGTGTACATGGTGGCGCAGCTTGTGGGCGTGGGGATCATCACCTCGCGCTTCTTGGGCCTGTCGTTCGAAGTGGCGGTGTTCGCCGGCCTCGCGGGCATTCTGGTTTGCTCCATGATGGGCGGCATGAAGGCCGTGACCTGGACCCAGGTTGCCCAGTACATCATCCTGATCGTTGCGTACCTGATTCCGGTGACAGTGATGTCGGTGGAAGTCACGGGCGTGCCGATCCCGCAGCTGATGTACGGCCAGGCGCTCGAAAAGGTCGCGGCACTCGAAAAGAGCCTCGGCATCTTGAACGCGCACGCCAATCCGTTCTCGAACGCGCGCGGCGAGTACGAGTTCATGCGCATGGTCAACTTCTTCGCGCTCACCTTCTGCTTGATGGTGGGCACGGCGTCGTTGCCGCACATCTTGATGCGCTACTTCACCACGCCCACCGTGCGCGAAGCTCGCTCGTCGGTCGGTTGGTCGATCTTCTTCATCTACCTGCTCTACTTCACGGCGCCGGCCTATGCGGTGTTCGCGAAGCTCGAAGTCTATCAGAACGTGATCGGCCAGCCGATCACGTCGCTGCCGGGCTGGGTTGCAGAGTGGGCGAAGATCGGTCTGGTGACGCTGCGCGACGCCAACAACGACGGCATCGTCCAGCTGGCGGAATTCCGCATCCAGCAGGACGCGATCGTGTTGGCAACGCCGGAAATCGCCGGCTTGCCGTACGTGATCGCAGGCCTGGTGGCCGCAGGGGGCCTCGCGGCCGCTCTGTCGACCGCCGACGGCTTGCTGCTCGCCATGTCGAACGCCATGTCGCACGACGTGTACTACAAGGTCATCAACCCCAAGGCCGACACCAAAACGCGCATGTTGATCAGCCGCGTGCTGCTCATCGTGCTCGCATTCTTGGGCGCTTGGGTTGCGGGCCAGCTCGGGGCAGACATTCTGTTCCTGGTGGCTTGGGCCTTCTCTATTGCCGCGTCCGGCCTGTTCGCAGGCTTGGTGCTCGGCGTGTGGTGGAAGGGTTGCAACAAACCCGGCGTGCTTGCAGGCATGATCGCGGGCTTCGGCGTGTGCATGTTCATGCTCGTCGCGTCGGAGTTCTACGGTCCGTGGCTCAAGTCGCTCCTGGGCGACAGCACCACCCTCGTGGCCGCGCGCGGTCGCCAGGTGGCGTGGCCGTTCGGGTTGAACTCGATCTCGGTCGGCATTTTCGGCATCCCGACGGCGTTCTTGATGACGATCATCGTCTCCAAGCTCACGACGCCGCCGCCGCAAGAAATGCAGGACTTCATCGACTCGATCCGCGTCCCTTCGGGCGCGGTGAAGATGGCCGACGGCGAAGCGCCCGCGCACTAAGCGCAGGCGTCCAGCTTAAACAAACGGAAGGGCGGGACCGCAAGGTTCCGCCCTTTTTCTTTGCCAAAACCGAAAAATCGGGTAGACCGGAACGCATGTCGGGCAGCAACAATTTCGTCTTCGCGTATCCGATCTTTTTCGCGTTCGTGTACGGCGTTGCCATCGTGCAATGGACGTGCGTCGGGCGCTTCATGCTCGGCGCCATTCTGCCGCACAACTCGCCCAACTATATCTGGCGCTGGTTCCGTCTGCTGACCGATTGGGTCATGTACGCGATGCGTTTCGTGACGCCGCTTTACGTGCGCCCGGTCTGGGTTCCGCTGATCGCGTTTTTTTGGCTCGGGCTGCTGCGTCTGGTAGGCTCGATGGTGCTGTTCAAGATGGGGCTCGCCCCCATGCTGTCCGGCACCGGGGCCGAGGGCGGCTAGCGCCATGGAGCCGCGCAAGCTGTTTGCGATCGCCCTCGCGGTCAGCCTCGCCAACGGCACGCTGTCGCCCTGGCTGCCGTGGATTGCGTTCTTTTTGCCGTTCTTTTTGCCCGAAATCATCCCGCTGACGCGCGAGACCGTGTTTTACGGCGCCTCGTTCCTGCTCGGCATGGGTACGCTGATCGCAGGGGGCGTTGCGGCGGCGATTTACGAAGGGCTGCGCGGCCAGACCGAACCCAGCGAACGCTCGATGCAAATCTGGATCGGCGGCTGCGTGCTGCTGTCCACGCCTGCCATCTTGCGTATCGTCGGCCTCTGGTAAAACGCCCGTTCCTCCCCTAACCTTCCAAACGAGGGTCGGGGGGCCTTGCGCCATGGATGAACTGGACCGCGTGCGGGCGATGGCATGGATTTCCATCGGGCGCGCGTGCGCCTTCGGCATGCTCGCCATCGCGATGGTCAGTTTCAGCTTGGTGGCGTGGCCGCATATCGCGTTCAAGCTCGCGGCGCTCGGCTGCACGCTTGCGACCGCCATTCTGGTGCTGAAGGGCGAGCGCGCGCCCCGCACATCCTACAAATCGACCGAAGTGTGGATCATGCTGGAGCGCCATGTCGACGTGCCCGAGGCGCATGTGCATCGCCTGATCACGGGCGCGTTGCAGGACACCTACCGCCAGTTCGCGCTGGCGGCGGCGGCGTTGGCGACGGGCTTTTGGCTGCTGGCGCTCGTCGCGTGGCTGTTTCACACGCCCCGCGTATTGACATAGAGCGCATACAGCGACTGGCTGGCCGCCATGAACAGGCGGTTTTTGCGCAAGCCCCCGAAACACAGATTGGCGCAGCGCTCGGGCAAATGGATCTGGCCGATGGCGGTGCCGTCGGGCGCAAAGACGCGCACGCCGTTCAAGCCCGGCGCCATGCCCCACCCCGCCCACACATTGCCGTCGACATCGCAGCGAATGCCGTCGGGCGTGCCCGCGCCGCAATCGGCAAAGCGCCGCTTGTTGGCGAGTTTCGTTCCCGCCGCCACGACATCGTAGACGAACAGATTGCGCGGCCGCGCGGCCGACTCGACGACGTAAAGCAGCTTTTCGTCGGGCGAAAAACACAGCCCGTTGGGCCCGTCGATGCCGTCGGCCACGACCGACAAAGCGCCGCTCGCAGGATCGATCCTGTAGAACGCCATCGGCGTTTGCGAGGCGCCGGGCGCGCCCTCGTAGTCGCCGCCGATGCCGAAGATGGGATCGCTGAACCAGACCGAGCCGTCGGATTTGACGACGACGTCGTTGGGCGAGTTCAAGCGCTTGCCCTCGAAATTGTCGGCGAGCACCGTGACGCTGCCGTCATGTTCGGTGCGCGTCACGCGGCGGGTCAGATGCTCGCACGAGACGAGGCGCCCTTGGCGGTCGCGCGCATGGCCGTTCGAATTGTTGGACGGCTGGCGATAGACCGATAGCGCGTTCGTGCCCGCATCCAGGCGCAGGATGCGGTCGTTGGGAATGTCGCTCCACAAAACGCAGTTCTGGTCGCCGAACCACACCGGTCCCTCCGACCAGCGCATGCCCGTGGCCAGCCGTTCGACGGCCGCATGGAACAGCACGTATTTGGCAAAACGCGGGTCGAGCGTTTCGACGCGCGCATCGGGATAGGTTTCGCTTTGCTGCCACATGCGGGGGTCTCCCTTTTTTTCGGCCGGTTCGCCGGTGTCGTTGAGGATATGTTAACCGGTTCCGGGGTTTGCTGAAGGCGGAAAAGGACCGCCATGGCTGCCGATGCCAAACCCGCCGGAATTTCGCCCGAAGCCGCCGTCCTGCTGCGCGGCAGCGACGCGCCGACGCATTTTGCCTTCGAACATAAACTGTTCCAGGCACAAGGCGCCGTCTTCCGGGTCGACGAAACCAACGGCCACCCCTGCTTGGCGGTCGATCTTGGCGACGTGGTCGCCAATATGGATCTGGACGCGATCGGTGCGGGCTTCGGCATCGAGCCTGCGAGCGCCGATGCGCACATGCTCGAACTCGTGCGCCGGGCGCTCGAACATGTCGAGCGCGTGGCGCCGGGCGACCCGATTCCCTCGGAGATTCTGGACGGCGCCGCATCGTGGAAGATCGGGCCCCATCATCTGCTCGTGGCCGAGGGGCGGATTTCCCAATCCTTGATCGCCTGGATGGGGGGCAGCCAGGACGATCGGCTGTCGCCGGGGGAATTGGCGCGCCTGGCGGCCGATCCTGCGACCAAAGCGCGCCTGCGCGAAGCGTTCGGCAGATTGGCCGAGCGCATGGGCCTGCCGCCGTCGCGCAAGGGCGAGGTGCTGGGCCGCGTGGCGACGCTGGCCAAGGAGCTGTCCTATATCGAGGCGCTGCGCGAGCGGCTGGGCGAGATCGAGCGTTTGCGCGCCAAGACGACGGAGCTGCGCCGCCAGTACCGTACCGACAAAAGAAACGCCGAGGAGATCGACCGCGCGCTGAAACTGATGGCGCCACCGCTCAAAAAATTCGCGCAGCGTTTCGACGAACTCGATGCGCAAACCGGCGAGACGGCGAACGTGATGCCGAACCTGACCGCCGCGATCGCCTTCATCCGCCAGGCGCGCGACGAACTGCGCAGGGAATTCCGCCTCTGGGAACCGCAGTTGGAATTGTGGCGCGATCTTGCGCCCGTCCGCAGCGCCAAGGCCGAGCGCGCGGTCGTCTATCTGTACCGCTTTCTGGCGCGCCAATATCCTGCCGACCAACTATGGACATCGCACGCATGAAAAAGCCCAAAGAACCGCTCGATCGGCGGCGCGAACCGCGCTTCGACGTGGCGAGCGGCGCCATGACGCAAGCCGACGCGCCCGCCGCCGACGGGCATGCCTGTTTGGATTGGAGCCGCACGGGCTTTCGCGTCGCGGCCCAGACCGCGGACGGCCGCAACATGCTGCCCGAAGAAGGTGCCGGGCCGTTTGCAGTCGCGCTGCGCATCCGGGCGGCCATTGGGCACATATCGGTAAAGGGTACGGGCACGATCGTGCGCCGGACAGACGATTTTATTGCCGGCACCTGGACGCTTAGCGACCCCAGCGGCCCCCATGCGGAGATGGCGGCAGCGATCCTCGACGCGTTCATGGAAGCGGGGCCGGGCGCGGCATAAACAAATCCGCGCCTCCGGTGGGCCCGGCAGGATTCGAACCTGCGACAACACCGTTATGAGCGGCGGGTTCTAACCGCTGAACTACGGGCCCTTCCGGCGCGCGGAAGCGACTGTTGTAGCGGAGCAAGCGTGCGGCGCCAAGGGCGCCGCAATCCGTCCTATTTCGTTCGAGTTTGCTCTGTCGGTCTGCACTTGGCACTTCGTATCGCAAAGCTGCAACCGCCCCGCCCGCCCCCTGCAGCGACTCCAAGCGCATTGGCCCTTGCCGTCGACGGGACGCGGGCCGCGCCTTGGATGTGCGACGCTTGATCCAGGCGTCCTTGTCGATCAACCGCCGCATGGAAATGCATAATTTTTGCAAAACGCGAATCGAGCGCGACGCGCGGATCGAGAAGAGTTTCGCTTTGCCGCCACATGGCGTTTCTCTTGCCAACTTTTTGCTAGGATCGGATAAGCTCCATTGTCGCCGCGCACGGATCGGTTTAGCAATGCGCAGGCAGCGTATTGAAGGTTTCCTGACAAGTTTACCGCTTTGATGGCAGTTTGATGGCGATTACAACTCTCAGAAACGAAGCGCAACCAGATCCTGCAGCTTCGCCGCGCGGCGCCGACGGGCCGACGCATTTCGTCTTCGAACATCGGCTTTTCGCGGTCAAAGGGGCGATGTTCGAAACCGCCGAGGCGACCGGCACGATGTGCCTTGCGGTCGACCTTGGGGACATCGTGGCGCATATCGATCTCGACGCGATCGCCAACAGCTTCGGCATTGCGGCCGACTCCCAAGACGCGCAGATGCTCGAACTGGTCCGCCGCGCGCTTGCACACGTCAAGCGCATCGCGCCCGGCGACGCGATCCCATCCGAGATACTGGACGGGACCGCATCGTGGCACATCGAGCCGCGCCATCTGCTGCTCTCGCAGGGGCGAATCTGCGCTTCGCTGCTGGCCTGGATAGGCGAGCGACACGGCCACGCGCTGGAGCCGTCGGCGCTGATGAAGCTCGCTGCCGATCCGCAGGCGAAGGCAAGCCTGCGCGAGGCCTTCGACAGACTCGCGGCACATCTGGGGCTGCCGCCTGCGCGCACGGGCGAAGTGCTCGGCCGCGTGGCCACGCTCGCCAAAGAGCTTGCCTATATCGAGGCGCTGCGCGAGCGGCTTGCCGCGATCGAGGGCGTGCGCACCACGCTGCGCCAGCTCTTCCGCCTGTATCGCGGCCGACACCAGACCGCCGGCGAGATCGAGCGCGCATTGAAACTCATGACGCCGCCGCTGGCGCGTCTTGCCGCGCGCTTCGACAATCTCGACAGCCAGACCGCCGAGACCGCCAACGTGATGCCCAATCTGCCGACCGCCATCGCCTTCATCCGCACGGCGCGCGACGAATTGCGCGGCGAGTTCCTCAAATGGGAACCGACGGTCGAATCGTGGCGCTCCGTGGCGCCCGTGCGCAGCGAGCGTGCCGAGCGCGCAATCATGCAGATATACGGATTTCTTGCGCGCACCTATCCGGTGGCGAAGGAATGGGCGAAACACGTATGACCGACGCAACCGACCGCCGACACGAACCGCGCTACGAGGTGGCACGCGGCAGCCTGGTGCCTGCAGGCATCTTCGGCGCTGGCGCGCATGCATGCCTCGATTGGAGCCGCACGGGCTTTCGCATCGCCGCCGCCGCCGCGGGCGGGTCCGACGCGCTGCCGACCGACGGCACGCCGTTCGATTTCGATCTTGCGGTCGAGGGTGCCCTTGGCAGCATCGGCGTCAAAGGCACGGCGCGCATCGTGCGGCGCACGTCGGAATTCGTGGCCGGGACCTGGACCTTGCGCAACCCAACCGGCCCCAACGCCGGCATTGCCGCCCTGGTGCTCCTCGCGTTCCTCGAAACGGGACCGGGCGAGACCTAAACAAATCCGTGCCGCCGGTGGACCCGACAGGATTCGAACCTGGGAAAATACCGGTAGGAGCGGCGCGCGGGCGCGACTGTTACAGCGAAGCGCCAAGCAGATCGCAAAAATAAGGGGAGGCATCCCCCACTCGCCCTTGCGGACGAGGGGGTAAGCCCGCAGTGGATAAACCACTTACCGTGGTTTCCCAACCGACTCCCAAAACGACTAAACCATCTCGCCACATTCCCGTCAAGATGCTAATTCTTGAAGACAACTTTGGCGAGGAACATATGAAATTCGAGGCGAATCGTACGTTCGGTTTCGACATCGGCATCGCATCGTGCGGGTGGGCGGTTATCGACGACGGGGAAAAGATCGTCGATATGGGCGTCTGGCTGTTCGATGCGCCCGAAACCGACAAAGAACGCACGCCAACCAACCAGCTTCGCCGCACCGCGCGCGGCATGCGGCGCGTGCTGCGCCGCCGCCGCCAACGCATGCGCGACATCCGCGTGCTGTTCGAAAAACACGGACTGCTCGCCTCGCGGGTACAAGATGCGTTTGCCGTCTTGCGCCTGGATCCGTGGAAGCTGCGGGCCGAGGGGTTGAAGCGCGCTTTGTCGATGCCGGAGCTGGCGGTGGCGCTGGCGCATATCGCCAAACATCGCGGCTTCAAATCGAACAGCAAGCGCGATCGCGGCGCCAACGCGCCCAAAGACACAAAAGGCATGCTGGGCGCGCTCGAAGCAACGAAGGCCAAGCTCGCCAATTTCGAGACGGTCGGCGAAATGCTCGCGCGCGACCCGGAATTTGCGCTGCGCAAGCGCAACCGCGACGGCGACTATTCGAGGTCGGTCGAGCGCGACGCGCTGGCGCGCGAGGTGGCCCTGCTGTTCGACCGCCAGCGGCGCTTCAAAAATGCGGCGGCAACGGGCGAGTTGGAAGACGCATACGTCGCCATCGCCTTTCGCCAGCGCGGGCTCGCCGACAGCGAAGACCGCGTCGGGTTCTGCCGCTTTTTTCCCGATGAACGTCGGGCCGCAAAACGCGCCTATTCGTTCGAGCTGTTCCGCCATATGTCGCGCTTGGCGAATTTGCGCCTGCGCACCGGGCGCGCCGAACGAACGCTGACGGCGGACGAAATTCGTCTGGCCAGCGCCGATTTCGGCGCGAATCACGGCCTGAAATTCGCCAAGCTGCGCAAGACGCTGAAACTCGACGATGCCGAACGCTTCGAGGGCGTGCCCCTCGACGAAGAAGGCAAGCGCGAGGTCGTGTCGCGCAACGGCGATTCGGCGTCGGGCACTTACGCGCTGCGCCAAGCGTTGGGGGCGGCCTGGAACGGACTTCTGGGCGCGCCCGACAAGCTCGACCGCATCGCCTTCGTGCTGAGCTTCCGGGAGTCGGACGACACGATCCGAGCGGGTCTCGCCGAAATCGGCCTCGAAGCGACCTTGCTTGAGGCGCTTATGGCGGGGCTGGCGCGCGGCGATTTTTCGGACTTCACGGGCGCGGCCGATCTGTCGGCCAAAGCGTGCCGCTTGCTGCTGCCGCATCTGGCGCAGGGGTTGGATTTCACAAAGGCTTGCGCGGCGGCGAGCCTGAAAGATCCCGACAGCCGGGCCGGCAGCCTTGCCGAGCTTGTCGCGGCGGGCGATATCGGCAAGGCTTTGGGCGAATTTCGCATCCAGGCGCGCAAGGCGATCGACGAGATCGGCAATCCCGTGGCGCGCAAGGCGCTCAGCGAATCGGCCAAACAGTTTGTGGCGCTGGCGCGCGAATACGGCTTGCCGGGCAAGATCCATGTCGAGCTGGCGCGCGACGTGGGCAAAAGCAAAGAAGAGCGCGACGAAATCAAGACCGGCATCGACAAGCGCAACGCCGAGAAAGACAGGCTGCGCCTGCGTTTCGAGGAGCAACTGGGCCGCAAACCGCGCAATGCGGGCGATTTCCAGCGCTTCGAGCTGTGGAGCGAACAGCAAGGTTTTTGCCTCTATACCGGCGATCCGATCCCGGTCGGCCTGCTCGCATCGGACGACAATTCGATCCAGGTGGACCACATCTTGCCGTGGAGCCGCTCGGGCGACGATTCGTTCGTCAACAAGACGCTGTGTTTTGCCAAGGCCAATCAGGAGAAAAAGGGCCGCACGCCCTGGGAATGGCACGCAGCCGCCAAGACGCCCGACCAATGGGACGCGTTTGCAGCGCGCGTGGAAACGTTGCGCCCGATGAAGGGGCGCAAAAAGCGCAACTATCTGCTGAAAGACGCGAGCGTTCTGGAAACCAAATTCCGCGACCGCAATCTGGGCGATACGCGCTTTGCGACGCGCGCGTTTGCCGATATTTTGCGTGCGCTCTACCCGAAGAAGGACGCGGCGCGCAGCGTGTTTGCGCGGCCCGGCGCGCTGACCGACCGGCTGCGGCGCGGCTGGGGCGTGCAGGGCCTGAAGAAGGACGAAAACGGCGAACGCATCCCCGACGACCGCCACCATGCGATCGACGCGCTGATCGTGGCGGCGACCAGCGAAGCGATGCTGCACGCGCTGACCAAGGCGTTTCAGGCGGCCGAGGCGCTGGGCAGCCCGCGCGATTTCGGCAGGCTCGATCCGCCGTGGCCCGGCTTCCTCGAACAAGCGCTTGCCGCCTACGCTAAGGTGTTCGTGGCACGCGCCGAGCGCCGTCGCGCGCGCGGGCAAGGACACAAAGAAACGATAAAAGGCTTCGAAGACACGCCGGACGGTCCCCAAGTCTACGAGCGTAAGTCCGTTGAAGAACTCACGCTTACGGATCTCGAACGGGTCCCGGATTCAGAGCGCAACGCTGCGCTGATTTCGGTATTGCGCGCCTGGATCGAGGACGGCAAGAAAAAAGGCACTAAACCGATCTCGCCGCAGGGTCACCCGATCGGGAAGGTACGCCTCAAGAGCAAAGACAAGGTAGCGGTCAAAGTTCGTGGCGGCACAGCAGGTCGTGGCGAGATGGTTCGTGTTGATGTGTTTACGAAACCGAACACGCGCGGCAAGGACGAGTTTTTTCTAGTCCCGATCTATCCCCATGAAGTGATGAACGAAAGACTCCACCCAGAACCTCCGAATCGAGCGATTACGCGCGACAGAGCCGAGAACGATTGGGTGGAAATCAAGAGAGAGCATGTGTTCCGCTTCAGCCTATACAAACTAAGTCTGGTCCAAATTGTTAAATCAACAGGCAAAGTACTCGAAGGCTACTTTCGTAGTGTTGATCGAGACAGCAACTCTCTTAAGATTTCATTTCCGACGTCAAAAACGGAACTAAGCCCAAAAATTGGGTTCAAAACGCTACATTCGATGCGCAAATTCCAAGTCGACCGCCTCGGCCGTCGTTTCGAAATCAAAAGCGAGCAGCGAACATGGCATGGCGAGGCGTGCAAATAACGCGCCCTGCCCGTTTGTCGCTCGAAGACGGGCAATTGGCAGTGGCGCAAGAAGACGGCGAGGTGCGATTGGCGTTGGAGGATATTGCCTGGCTGATTGTCGATACGCCCCAAGCCACGCTGACGGCGGCGCTGCTGTCGGCCTGCATGGAAGCGGGCATCGCCGTGATGACGACAGATGCCCGCCACATGCCGTCGGGGTTGCTGCTGCCGTTCCACCGCCATCACCGGCAGGCCGACATTGCCTTCAAACAGGCGAATACGGGGGCGCCGTTGCGCAAACGCCTATGGCAGGCGATCGCGCGCGCCAAAATAGCCAATCAGGCCGCCGCGCTCGACCGGTTGGGCCGCGCCGATGCGGCCGCTATCCGGCAGATGCTGGCGCATGTGGGCTCGGGCGACCCCGACAATGTGGAGGCGCGTGCGGCCCGTGCCTATTGGGCGAGCCTATGGCCCGATTTTGTGCGCGACGACGAGGGCGACACGCGCAATATGCGTCTCAACTACGGCTATGCGGTCATGCGCGCGTGCGTGGCGCGCGCGCTCGTAGGGGCAGGGCTGCTGCCCGCCTTTGGCCTGCACCATGCCAGTGCGGTCAATCCGTTCAATCTGGCCGACGATCTGATCGAGCCGTTCCGCCCGTTCGTCGACGAGCTGGTCTGGCAAATGGCGGGCGACGGCGCGCCCTCGCGCGCCAAGCTGACGCGCGAGGACCGGCAGCAACTCGCGGGCTTGCCGCTTGCGGCATGCCGCATGGGGGCGGATCGCTTGACCTTGCTCGCGGCAAGCGAGCGCGCAGCGGCAAGTCTTGTGCGCGCGATCGAGGGCGCGTCGCCCGAGCTGTTGGAATTGCCGATCTTCGCGCCGTGATCGCCGGGGAGGTGCGTATCTTGTGGCTGTTCGTTTTTTTCGATCTGCCGGTGAAAACGAAGCCCGAGCGACGCGCGGCGACGCAATTCCGCAATTTCCTCAAAGACGACGGCTACATGATGCTGCAGTATTCGGTTTATGCGCGCGCTTGCAGGGGCGAAGATGCCGTTGAAAAGCATGTTGCACGCGTGACCAAGCGCTTGCCCACGACGGGCAGCGTAAGAGTCCTGCAAGTGACGGAGCGCCAATATGGCCGGATGCGACTTTTGCTGGGACAGGCCGGAAAAAACGAGAAATTTGCCGCCCGCCAGCTTGTTCTGCTCTGATTTCGGCCGAAGAATCGGCGGAAATCAGAGCAGTTTCAAGCAGTTTTGCCGGGGCGAACCTACACGATGGGAGTCGGTAGGGAAACCACGGCGCCGGCGGCTGGCATCTGGGGCTTGCGCGCAACCTACACGATGGGAGTCGGTAGGGAAACCACGGCCGCTCCGCACGAGGTCGATGCAGTGCCAAAAACCTACACGATGGGAGTCGGTAGGGAAACCACGGCGCGTATTCGGCGCGGGCTTCGAGCTCGGCGAACCTACACGATGGGAGTCGGTAGGGAAACCACGGCTCAAAGCCAAGCCAGTCGGCCAAGCGGCGAAACCTACACGATGGGAGTCGGTAGGGAAACCACGGCGGGGCCGATCACCGCACGGATCTTGGTGGCAACCTACACGATGGGAGTCGGTAGGGAAACCACGGCCGATAGGCGCCGTTGGCCCAGCGCTTGACGAACCTACACGATGGGATTCGGTAGGGAAACCACGGCGAAAATGCCGAGCGCCGCGCCGCGCCTCGGAACCTACACGATGGGAGTCGGTAGGGAAACCACGGCGCATCCCCGCCACGTGCGTGACGGCGATCGAACCTACACGATGGGAGTCGGTAGGGAAACCACGGCCAGCCGCACGCGCAACCTGATCGAGGCGCGAACCTCCACGATGGGAGTCGGTAGGGAAACCACGGCCGTGCCGGTGAGGCCGGCATGGATGGCCGAAACCTACACGATGGGAGTCGGTAGGGAAACCACGGCTGGCTTCGCGCTTCATGCCAACG
>CAMDLT010000040.1 GCA_945901855.1 Asaia bogorensis
CACTCTAACGCTCCCAATTCGGTGAAGCGAGTCTGCTCATTGAAATAACTGACACTTAGATATCGTCCGTGGCTGTGTTGCCGCAGCTTTTGCAATAGAATTCGCAAATTGCACAACGCGTCGACGACTGTGCGCAATCGATCGATAGAGTCCGCAAAAGATCCCGAATCTCAGAGCATAAAAAAGCAACCAACGTGAAGAAATCAGCCGAACAAGTTAACGAAAAATTTATCTAATTTTGCCAATAATCGATTCTATGCAGATTCAATCCGCCGCTGTCAGTATTGGCAATGCTGGGGTTCGCCCCGATCCTGCGCGCGTTGGCGCGCGCAGCGCACCATCCGGACGCTCGTCCGCCAGTGTATCGGCTGATTTTTCGCAAAACCTGCCGATACCGCCGCGTGGGGCCGCCCTTGCCGAAGTACGCCTCGCGATTGCGGCCAATTTTTCGGACGATGCGAAGCCTGCGCGCACGTTGCCGCGCGGTTCGTTGGTCGATTTGCGCGTCTGATCCTTGCCAATCTCGGCGCTCGCGCGCGACACTCGGCTTCCAAGATGAGCAGCGCCAAATCCATCGGTCCTTCGGTCCGCACGATCCCGGACGGCGACAATCGCGAGCGCTTGGTTTGCGCCGATTGCGGCTTCGTGCAGTACGAAAATCCGAAAATTGTGGCGGGCGCGCTCGTACTGTCGGCCGGGCGCGTGTTGCTGTGCAAGCGCGCGATCGAACCGCGCATTGGATTTTGGACGTTGCCTGCGGGCTATCTTGAACTTGGCGAAGCGCCCGAAACCGGGGCCGCGCGCGAAGCGCTGGAAGAAGCGGGCGCCGATATCGCGATCGATGCGCTGCTCGCCATCTACTCCGTACCGCGCATCAGCCAGGTGCAGATCATCTACCGCGCGACGTTTCGTAACCCGGGTTTCGCGCCAGGCATCGAAAGCCTCGATGTACAATTGTTCGACTGGTCGCAAATCCCGTGGGATGCGTTGGCGTTTCCCACCGTTCGTTGGGCGCTGGAAGCTTGGCGGCGCGTCGGCGATGCGACGAACTTTTCGCCCGATACAAACCCAAAATCTAACGCGGATCCCTGAACGGCTGCAGCAACAAGGCGTCCAGGCGCTGCGCTTGGGCGGGGCGAAACGCATCGAGCCCGATCGTCATGCCAAGCTGGCCTGCGGCCGGTTCGGCCCGGAATGTCGAAAAAAGACGATCCCACCAGGGCACCGAAAAACCGAAATTGCTGTCGGTCTCGGCCGGCACGGTCGAGTGATGGATACGGTGCAGATCGGGCGTGACGAGCGCCAGTCGCACGATACGCTCGGCAAAGTCCGGCAGCCGGACGTTCGAATGGTTGAACATCGAACACGCGTTCAGCGCAATTTCGAACGCCAGCACGGCAGCGGCGGGCGCGCCCAAAATCGCGATCAGCGCGAGCTTGATGCCGAGCGACAGCACGATCTCGCCGGGATGGAACCTTGCGCCGCTGGTGACGTCAAGATCGACGTCGCTATGGTGCATGCGATGCAATCGCCAGAAAATCGGCACCGCGTGGAAAACCCGATGCTGGAAATAGATCGCAAGATCCAGCAGCGCCCACGCAATGACAAAAGCACCCCAACCCGCGATGCCCAAAAACGGCAGCAAACCGATATTCGCGGAATCGAGCGCCGTCGCAAACGCGACCGCGCCGCCTGGAAGCGCCACGCGCACGATCAGCGAGTCGAGGATCGCAATGCCGACATTGGAAGGCCACCGCGCTTTGCGTCCAAGCGTGGCGGCGCGCCGCGGTGCGGCAACCTCCCACAGCGCCATGACGATCAGCACGCCGAAAAAAATCGCGAGACGCAGAGCAGCTTCATCTTCCATCGTGAATTAGCATAGCGCGAATTTTCAGGACCCCAAACGCAGAAGGGGCGCGGAGAGAAGAACCCCCCACGCCCCCAAATGCACCGAGCAGAAGCCGCTTACTTCTTCTTCTTCGCGGCCTTCTTCTTCGCCTTTTTCTTCGCAGCCATGATGTGACTCCTTGTTTCCGATGGAGTCGAACCCGAAAGAGCACGCTAGAGATCTGAGCGGAGCTGGGTGTTTATCCCTGCACTTTTGACCGCTAGCGGAGTTGGAGCCCTTTCTGAACACGATCCGACCATCGACAGAACATCATTTTGAACAAGGGGCTGTCAAGGAAATTCAATATGAGGGGGGTTGACATCGCTGATCCCACTACGCGTAGCGGCTTCTGCCGAGTCTTGCGGAAGCAAAAAAATACGACGCTATATTTGGTGTTTGATCGCCAAGAAACCCGCATAAAATCGAAATAATTCGAAGGTTTTCAATCCGCACCCTTTGGATGAAACTCTGATCGTATTTAGACGCTTTCGATATCCAAAAGTTCGTCCGAAAAATTTTTTGCATCGAACGATTTCAGATCGTCGATTCCCTCGCCAACGCCGATAAGAATCGTCGGAGTCGCGAATCGATTCGCGATCGCGACCAAGATGCCGCCTTTGGCGCTGCCGTCGAGCTTGGTGACGACCAACGCATCGACCGCAACGATGCTCTTGAACGTCTCGACCTGCGTCAGCGCGTTTTGTCCGATCGTCGCGTCGAGCACGAGCATCGTGTCGTGCGGCGCCGTCGGATCGAGCTTCTTGATCACGCGCACGACCTTTTTCAACTCGTCCATCAGGTCGGCTTTGTTGTGCAAACGCCCGGCCGTGTCGACCAGCAGCACATCGATATCGGCCGCACGCGCTTTCTCGAGCGCCTCGAACGCAAGTGCCGCCGGTTCGACGCCTTCTTTGCCCGATACAACCGCAACGCCCGTCCGCTCGCCCCAGATTTCAAGCTGGCGCACGGCGGCCGCACGGAACGTATCGCCTGCGGCCAGCATCACCGACTTGCCTTCGGCTTTGAGCGACGACGCGATTTTGCCGATCGTTGTGGTCTTGCCGCTGCCGTTGACGCCCACGACAAGCACGACATGCGGACGGTTGGCGGCATTGGGCGCCCATTTCTTGGCCACGGGCTCCAAAATTGCCGCAATGTCCGCCGCAAGGGCGCGTCGCACGTCGATCGCGGGCGTGCCTGCCGGAAATTTTCGTGCGCGGATGCCCTCGACGAGCTTGGCCGCGACCGCAGGACCCAAATCGGCAGCGATCAGCGCGTCCTCAAGCGCTTCGAGCGATTCGGCATCGAGGCGGCCAAGATTGAGCGCGCGCCCGATCCCTTCGACAAGTTTGCTCGACGATTTGCGCAGGCCGTCTTTGAGTTTCGCAAGCCAGCTCATGCCAATGCCGCCATGCCGTCGTGCCCTCGAATCCGAACCCGCAGCAGCGTGCCGCGGTTCGCCGGCGTCGCGAGTTTGACGCGCACACCCTGCGCATCGAGCCCGTCGCATCCGGATTTTTCCACCAGCACGTCGGCGATCGTCCCGATGCGCGCCGCAAGATAGCGCGTGCGCGCCGCCGCCACGGCGTTGCGCAGGCGCTGTGCGCGCGCGGCGACGATGCCCGGGGCGACGGCGCGCATGCGCGCTGCCGGGGTGCCGGGGCGCGGCGAATAGGCAAAGACATGCGCGTTCGAAAAGCCCGCCTCGTCGACGAGCGCAAGACTATTGGCAAACGCCGCGTCGCTTTCGGTGGGAAAACCCGCGATCAGATCGGCGCCGATCGCGATATCGGGGCGTGCTGCGTGCGCGCGCGCTGCGACTTCCAAAATCTGCGCGCGATTGTGACGCCGCTTCATGCGTTTCAAGACCAGATCGTCGCCCGCCTGCGCCGACAAATGCAAAAACGGCGCGAGGCGGGATTCGTGCGCCAAAAGTTCGAAGATCGCATCGTCCAGTTCGGCCGGATCGACCGACGACAGGCGCAACCGCTTGAGGCCGGGCACGCGGTCCAAAATCTCGGCGCAGGCGTGCCCCAGGCGCGGACGCCCCGGCAAATCGTTGCCCCACGCGGTCAGATCCACGCCGGTCAGCACCACTTCCAAGCGGCCGGCATCGACTGCGCCCGCAACCCGCGCGACCAACCGGTCGAGCGGCAGCGAGCGCGAGGGCCCGCGTCCGTAGGGAATGATGCAGAAAGTGCAGCGATGGTCGCAGCCTTGCTGCATCTCGACGAACGCGCGCGTGCGGCCGGGAGCGAGGCTCGCGTCGCTTTCGACAAAATCTTGGCGCACCATGATGTCGGAAACGCCGTTCGCGCGCCCGGCCCAGACGGCCGGGTCGAGCTTGTCGCGATTGCCGATCACGGCAGCGACTTCGTCCAGCGCTTCGAAGCGCTTGGGGTCGATCTGGGCGGCGCAGCCCGTCACCACGATGCGTGCATGGGGCCGCTCGCGCTTCAAACGACGGATCGCGGCAAACGCGTCGCGCTCGGCCTCAAGCGTGACCGCGCAGCTGTTGATCACGACCGTATCGCGATCGCCAGCGCCAGCCAGCATCGATTCGATCGAGGCAGCCTCGGCGGCATTCAAGCGGCAGCCGAAATTGATCACGCGCGGCTCGCTCATAACTGCCATTCGCCCGTAAACGACACGGCGACGGGTCCGCCCATCAGCACATGGCCATTTTCGAGCCATTCAATATCCAGGCTGCCGGAACCGTCGGCGCTGCCATCGACGACGATCTCGGCCTTGCGCCCGCCGAGCAACCCGCGCCGGATCGCCGCAACGGTCGCAGCGCAAGCGCCCGAACCGCAGGCAAGCGTAATGCCCGCCCCGCGCTCCCACACGCGCAAGCGTATCCGCGCCCGATCGAGGATCTGTGCAACGCCGATATTTGCGCGCTCGGGAAACATCGCATGGCGTTCGAGGCCGGGGCCAAGCGCGGCAAGATCGATTGCCCCGATGTCAGGCACAAAAAACGTCGCGTGCGGATTGCCCATACCGGTCGCCACGGGATCGGCCAGCGCGCCGACCGAAATCGGCACATGCAGCGTGTCGACTGCGCGGGCCAGCGGGATTTCGTTCCAAGCCAAGCGGGCTGGACCCATATCGACAGTGACGCGGCCTTTGGCGTCGCGCACGGCCGCAAGCGCGCCAGCGACGGTCTGGATAGCGAGCGCATCGCGGCCCATTTCGCGCATGACAAGGTCGGCCACGCAGCGCGTGCCGTTGCCGCACGCACCCGCTTGCGATCCGTCGGAATTGAGGAAGCGGAAAAACACGTCGGCTGCGGGACTCTTGGGCGACTCCAGCACGATCAGCTGGTCGAACCCGACGCCTTTGCGCCGGTCGGCAATGGCGCGCACGAGATTGTCGTTGAGCGCCCGCGGCTGTGTGCGCGCGTCGATCACAACAAAATCGTTGCCCAGACCATGCATTTTCAAGAACGGCAGCGTGCCCATGGCCGCGATATAGGGCGCTGGGGCCGGGTTTGTCTAGCCACGAGCCCCGCGCCGCCGGATCGTGCCGGCATTGAAGCGCCGCCGGGCGCGCGCAGTCGCTTCAAAGTCGGATGGAAGGCGAGGATCAAGGCTTGACGCCCCAACGCCGACGCCTTAAAACCACCGCCGTTCAGGGGAAATTTTGCACCTCTGGGCCTTCGGGTCTCCCGCCGTCCGCGAGTTTCGCGCACGGCGGTCGTTTTGTTTTGCGCGCAAGGGAAAGATGTTCGAGACGCTTTCAGGCAAATTGGGGTCGGTTTTCGACAAGCTGCGCGGGCGCGGTGCGCTCACGCAGGACGATGTCGATGCGGCTCTGCGCGACGTGCGCGTCGCCTTGCTCGAAGCCGACGTCGCTTTGCAGGTCGTCAAAGATTTTATCTCGGCCGTTAAACTCGAAGCGATCGGCCAGCAGGTCGTGCGCTCGGTCACGCCCGGCCAGATGGTCGTCAAGATCGTCAACGACAAGCTGGTCGAGATGCTGGGCTCGTCGGCGGTCGACCTTAATCTGCGCGCCAATCCGCCGGTTGCCATTTTGATGCTGGGCCTGCAGGGATCGGGCAAAACCACGACGTCGGCGAAGCTTGCCCGTCGGCTCGTGCAGAAAGATCGCAAGAAGGTTCTGCTTGCCTCCCTCGACGTGCGCCGCCCGGCCGCCCAGGAACAGCTGGCTGTCCTCGGCACGCAGGTCGAAGTCCCGACCCTGCCGATCGTTGCGGGCCAAGATCCAGTCGCGATCGCCAAGCGCGCGATGGAAGTGGGCCGCACCGAGGGCTACGATATCGTCATTCTCGATACGGCCGGGCGCCTGTCGATCGACGACGAGCTGATGAACGAGGCCGCCGCCGTGCGCGATGCGGTTGGCCCCACCGAATCGCTGCTGGTAGTCGATGCGCTGACCGGCCAGGACGCGGTCAACACGGCGACGCAATTCAATACGCGCCTCGGCGTTACGGGCATCGTTATGACGCGCGTGGACGGCGACCAGCGCGGCGGCGCGGCGCTGTCGATGCGCGCCGTCACCGGCAAGCCGATCAAGTTCGTCGGCCTCGGCGAAAAGATGGACGCGTTCGACGTGTTCTATCCCGACCGTATCGCGGGCCGCATTTTGGGCATGGGCGACATTGTCGGCCTTGTCGAAAAGGCCCAGGAAAATGTCGCGGCCGAAGACGCCGAGAAACTGGCCCGCAAAATCAAGTCGGGCGAATTCGATTTCAACGACATGCTCTCGCAGCTCGAACAGCTCAAAAAGATGGGCGGTCTTGGCGGCGTGATGAACATGCTGCCGGGCGTGCAGAAGATGAAGGCGCAGCTCGCTTCCGCCAATATCGACGAGAAGGTCGTCGGCCGTCAGGCCGCGATCATTCGCGCCATGACCAAAAAAGAACGTCGCGATTCCAAGCTGCTCAACGGCAGCCGCAAGCGCCGCATCGCGACGGGCTCGGGAACCTCGGTCGAGGAGGTCAATCGCCTCGTGAAGCAGTTCATGGAAATGAGCCGCGTCATGAAGCAGATGGGCAAGCTCGGCCAAAAGGGCGTGATGCGGACCGGGATCGCAAACTTGTTCCGCCGCTAGACGATTTCAACGAACACACAGACAAGCCAACCGAAAGGATCGATCCGACAATGTCCGTCAAAATTCGCATGAGCCGCGGCGGTGCCAAGAACCGCCCACACTACAAGATCGTGATTGCCGACAGCCGCATGGCGCGCGACGGCCGCTTCATCGAGAAGATCGGCTATTACGATCCGATGCGCACGAAGGAAGACCCGCTGCGCGTCGTGATCGATGTCGAGCGCGCCAAGTACTGGCTGTCGCAGGGCGCCCAGCCGTCGGATCGCGTCGCGCTGTTCCTGCACACGCTGTCGCTGGTGCCGAAGCCCGAACATCGCCCCTCGCCCAAGAAGTCGGCGCCCAAGAAGAAGGCGCAAGAGCGCTTGAGGGCCGCCGAAGAAGCCGCCGCCAAGGCCGCCGAAGCCGGCGCGGCCGCCTAAGACGGCGGGCCGATGTCGGAAAAGCGCATCTTGGTCGGGGCGATCGCGGCGGCGCATGGCGTGCGCGGCGAGGTCAAGATCAAGAGCTTTACCGAGGTCGCGCGCGACGTTGGCGCCTACGGGCCGGTCGAGGATGAAAGCGGCCAACGCCGCTTCAAACTCAAGCTGCGCGGCGAGGCCAAGGGGCTGGTGATCGTAGCGCTCGAGGGCGTCGGCGACCGCAATGCCGCCGAGGCGCTGAAGGGGCTGAGGCTCTACGTGCCGCGCGCGGCGCTGGGCAAAAAGCCCAAGCGCGCGGCCAAGAGCAGCGAGCGCTGGTTTGTCGCCGATCTGATCGGCATGGCAGCGTTCGACACCAACGGGGCCGCGATGGGAACGGTCAAGAACGTCGCCAATTACGGTGCGGGCGACATTCTGGAGGTGGCGACGGACGCGGGCGAAAGCCTGCTGTTTGCCTTCACCAAGCGCACGGTGCCGGACGTGGATATCGAAGCCCGGCGGATCACGATCGATCCGCCGCTGGAAATCGAAGCGAAAGAAGACGGAACGGACGAATGAACGCGGCAACGGACACGGCAACGGACACCGGCGGCATCGGCGCAAAAGCGCCGTGGCATGCCTGCGTCTTGACGCTGTATCCGGCCATGTTTCCGGGTCCGCTGGGGTTGGGCATTCCCGGACGCGCCGTCGAAGACGCGGCGTGGACGCTCGACACGCTCGATATCCGCAGCTTCGCGACCGACAAGCATCGCACCGTCGACGACCTGCCGTTTGGCGGCGGGCCCGGCATGGTGATGAAACCCGACGTGCTCGATGCGGCCTTGGCCGTGGCGATCGCAAGGGCCCCTGCGGGCGCGGTTGCGATCTGTCTGTCGCCGGCGGGCCAGCCATTCGACCAAGCGCTGGCGCGCGAGCTTTCGGCCGCACCGGGCGTCGTGCTCGTGTGCGGGCGGTTCGAGGGCATCGATGCGCGCGTGATCGAAGCGCGGGCATTGCGCGAGATTTCGATCGGCGATTTTGTGCTGTCGGGCGGCGAGCCTGCGGCCATGTGCCTGATCGACGCGTGCGTGCGGCTGTTGCCCGGCGTTTTGGGCGCGGCCGAATCGCTTGCGCAAGAAAGCTTCGACGACGGATTGCTCGAACATCCGCATTACACGCGCCCGGCCATCTGGCAGGCGCGCGAAGTGCCGGCGGTTTTGACCTCCGGCAACCACAAAAACATCCGCGCCTGGCGGCGGGAGCAGGCTTTGCGCCTGACCGCCGAACGGCGGCCCGATCTGTGGGCCAAATACCGGGCGCGCACGCAACACTGACATAAACGGATCAACAAGGAGAAAGACCATGTCGTTCATCATCCAACAGCTCGAAAAAGAGCAGATCGCCAAGCTGGTTGCGGCGCGCAAAGTGCCGGACTTCGCCCCCGGCGACACGTTGCGCGTGCAGGTAAAGGTGCTGGAAGGGACGCGCGAGCGTCTGCAGTCCTTCGAAGGCGTGTGCATCGCGCGCAAGAACTCGGGCATCGCGTCGAACTTCACCGTTCGCAAGATGTCGTTCGGCGAAGGCGTCGAGCGCGTGTTTCCGCTCTACTCGCCGCGCATCGGCGGCATCGAAGTGGTGCGTCGCGGCGACGTGCGTCGCGCCAAGCTCTATTACCTGCGCGGCCGCACGGGCAAGGCCGCCCGCATTCTGGAAAAGTCGGGCACCAATACGCCTGCCACGGCCGCCGACCTTTCGGCCGCCGACCTGGAAGCGGCTGCGACCGAAACGAAGTAATGTCTGGACCACGACCGCCGCATCCGGAGCCAATCCGGAGCGGCGGGCCGGAACCTTGAGGGGAGCAGCATCGATGGGCAAGCCGCGCACATTGTTCGACAAAATCTGGGACAGCCACGTCGTCCACCGCCAGGACGACGGCACGTGCGTGCTGTATATCGACCGCCACCTTGTCCACGAGGTCACGAGCCCGCAAGCCTTCGAGGGCCTGCGCATGACGGGGCGCACCGTGCGCCGGCCGGATGCGACGATCGCCGTTGCAGACCACAATGTGCCGACGAGCGATCGCTCCAAGGGCATTTCCGACCCCGAGAGCAAGATCCAGGTCGACACGCTGGAAGCCAATGCCAAGCAGTACGGAATCATGCATTTCGGCATGGACGACGTGCGCCAGGGCATCGTGCATATCATCGGACCGGAACAGGGCCTGACGCAGCCGGGCACGACCATCGTGTGCGGCGACAGCCACACGGCCACGCATGGCGCGTTCGGCGCGCTTGCGTTTGGCATCGGTACGTCGGAAGTCGAGCATGTGCTGGCGACGCAAACGCTGTTGCAGCGCCCGGCCAAGAACATGCGCGTCACGGTCGACGGCGTGCTGCCGACGGGCGTCACGTCGAAAGACGTAATCCTGGCGATCATCGGCAGGATCGGCACGGCCGGCGGTACCGGCTACGTGATCGAGTTTGCGGGCTCCGTCATTCGCGACCTTTCGATGGAAGGCCGCATGACCGTGTGCAATATGACGATCGAAGGCGGCGCGCGCGCGGGGCTCGTGGCGCCGGACGAAAAAACCTTCGCCTATGTCAAAGGCCGCCCGTTCGCGCCCAAGGGCGCGCAATGGGAAGCGGCCGTGAACTACTGGCGCACGCTGCCCTCAGACGCGGGCGCCTTCTACGACCGCGAAGTGACGCTCGCCGCCGCCGACATTCCGCCGATGGTGACATGGGGCACGTCGCCCCAAGACGTGCTGCCGATCACCGGAACCGTACCCGATCCCGCCAACGCGCCGGATGCCGATACCAAGGCCTCGATGGAACGCGCGCTGAAATACATGGGCCTCGTACCCGGCCAGAAGCTTGTCGATGTCGCGATCGACAAGGTTTTTATCGGCTCGTGCACCAACGGGCGCATCGAAGATTTGCGCGCGGTTGCAGCGATCGTCGAACGCGCCGTCGCCAAGGGCAAAAAGGTTGCCGCCAACGTGCATGCGATGGTCGTGCCCGGCTCCGGTCTTGTCAAGGAACAGGCCGAGCAAGAAGGGCTCGACCGCATTTTGAAGGCGGCCGGCTTCGATTGGCGCGAGCCGGGCTGTTCGATGTGCCTTGCCATGAACGCCGACAAGCTGGAGCCCGGCGAGCGCTGCGCTTCCACCTCGAACCGCAATTTCGAAGGCCGCCAAGGGCGCGGCGGACGCACGCATCTGCTGAGCCCCGGCATGGCGGCCGCCGCTGCATTTACGGGCCGCCTGTCCGACGTGCGCGAGTTCCAGTGAGGGCGCGCGGGTGAGCGTTGCCGCCATGCGATTGCCGATCGAAGACGGCGCGCACGCGCCGTTCGGGCGGCGCGTGGCGGCCTTGGCGGTCGATGCGGCGATTCTGGTTGTCATGCTGTGGGCGCTCGCATCGGGCGCCAAAGCGGTGTTGGGCACCGGCGCGCTTTGGACAATGCCGTGGGAGGAGCCCCGTTTGGTCGATGTCGAGCGCCAACTTGCGTCGCGCGAAGACGAGCGCATGTTCGACAATAGCGGCCGTCGCACGGTCGAATTTTTTACCGAGACACGGCGCTATGCCGACGGTTCGTTGCTGATCTACACGGTCATCGAAGGCGAGATCGTGTCGGACGACGGCACGAGCGAACCGGTGCGCAGCGAAACGCTGATCGGGCGCAACGTGCGCGCGATCGTGCAGCTTGCCGTCGCGCAGATCGCAATCGTGCTGCTGCCGTTCGTCTATTTCGCGCTGTTCGAAGCAGGCTCTCGCCAGGCGACGCCGGGCAAGCGTCTGTTCGCCATCAAGGTGACCGATCTTGACGGCAAGCGCCTCTCGCACGCGCGTGCGACGGCGCGGCAATTCTTGAAACTCTGCGATATCGCATCGACGGGGATGGGCTATTTGCTGGCCGGGCTGACCGGCTCGGGCCAGGCCCTGCACGACATTCTGGCTGGAACGCGCGTCGTTAGCGCCGACAAAGACTGAAGGGGAAACGCACATGCAAAAATTCAACGTGCTGACGGGTGTTGCCGCACCGCTGCCGATCGTCAATGTCGATACCGACATGATCATCCCCAAGCAGCATCTCAAGACCATCAAGCGCACGGGCCTTGGCTCGGCGCTGTTCGAGGAGATGCGCTACGACATGCAGGGCAAGGAAAATCCGGATTTCGTGCTCAACAAGCCGGCCTATCGCAAGGCGCAGATTTTGGTCGCGGGCGACAATTTCGGCTGCGGCTCGTCGCGCGAACACGCGCCCTGGGCGCTGCTCGATTTCGGCATCCGCTGCGTGATCAGCACGTCGTTTGCCGATATTTTCTACAACAACTGCTTCAAGAACGGGATCTTGCCGATCCGCGTGTCGAAGGAAGACCTTGCGAAACTGATGGACGACGCGCAGCGCGGCTCGAACGCGACGCTGACGGTCGATCTGGAAGCGCAGGAAATCAAAGGCCCCGACGGCGGCGCCGTCAAATTCGACATCGACGAATTCCGCAAACACTGCCTGCTGAACGGCCTCGATGATATCGGCCTGACGATGCAGAAGGCCGCGCACATCGACACCTACGAAACCCAGCAGCGCCAGAGCCAGCCCTGGCTCTTCGCCGCACGCTAACCGGAGACGAACCCATGGCTTCCAACCGCAAACTCCTTGTTCTGCCCGGCGACGGGATCGGCGTCGAAGTGATGCGACAGGTGCATCGCGTGGTCGACTGGTTCGACAAACGCCGCACCGTGTCGTTCGACGTGAAGGAAGGTCTCGTGGGCGGGGCAGCGATCGACAAGCATGGCTGGCCGATCGACGACGCCACGATGGACGTCGCGATGAATTCGGACGCCACCCTTTTCGGCGCGGTGGGCGGCCCCAAATGGGACGGCTTGCCGTTCGAGAAGAAGCCCGAGCGCGGCTTGCTGCGCCTGCGCAAGGACATGGACCTGTTCGCCAATCTGCGCCCCGCTTTGGTGTTCGACGCGCTTGCCGACGCCTCCAGCCTCAAACGCGAGCTGGTGGCGGGTCTCGATATTCTGATCCTGCGCGAACTTACGGGCGGGGTTTATTTCGGCGAGCCGCGCGGCGTGTCCACGCTGCCCGACGGCCAGAAGAAAGCGGTCGACACGCAAGTCTACACGACCTCGGAAATCCAGCGCGTGGCGCGCGTGGCGTTCGAACTGGCGCGCAAGCGGAACAACAAGGTGCACTCGGTCGAAAAATCGAACGTCATGCATACGGGCGTGCTGTGGCGCGAAGTGGTCACGGCGCTGCACAAATCCGACTATGCGGATGTCGTGCTGGAGCACATGCTGGCCGACAACTGCAACATGCAGCTCGTGCGCAACCCCAAGCAGTTCGACGTGATCGTCACCGACAATCTGTTCGGCGATATGCTGTCGGATTGCGCGGCGATGCTCACGGGTTCGCTCGGCATGCTGCCCTCGGCGTCGCTCGGCCTGCCGGATGCCACGGGACGGCGCAAAGCGCTCTACGAGCCCGTGCACGGCTCGGCACCCGACATTGCCGGCAAGGATATGGCGAACCCGATGGCGACGTTGCTGTCGTTCGCGATGATGCTGCGCTATTCGTTCGACCTGCCCGACGACGCGGCGTTGGTCGAGCAGGCGGCCAAGAACGTTCTGGCCCAGGGCTTTCGCACGCGCGATATCGCGTTGCCGGGCGAGGCGACAGTTTCCACCACGCAGATGGGCGACGCGCTGCTGCGCGAACTCGACAAGCTGGCGGCGTAACTCACACCGCCGGCGCGTAGCTCCACACCCAGGCGGGCGGCACATTGAGCATCGAGATGCCTTTGCGCCGTCCCTTGAGGCCGAGCGGCTTTTCCTTGATCGGCGAAGCCAACGAATAGGTGTATTGCAGAATTTCGCCGCCGGGCACCATCACCTCGAATGCGGCGTCGATCAGCTGGCGCTGCAATTCGATGGGCAGCGGAAGCATCGGAATGCCCGAGATCACCGTCGCAACCTTGCCCACCCATTGGGGGGGCAGCAGAGATTTGAGCTTCGTCGCGTCGCCGTGGATCACGTTGACGTTGGGGAATTCTTTGCGCAAATAGCCGACCATGTCGCCGTCGATCTCGACGACAAACAGCCGCTCGACCGGCACGCCCGCTGCCAGCAGCGCTTTGGTTACAGGGCCCGTGCCCGGTCCCAATTCGACCACGCAGTGGTCGGGCCCAAGCTTGACCTGTTTGGCGATCAGGCGCGCCAAGTTGGCCGACGAAGGAACCACCGCGCCGACCTTCATCGGGTTGGCAAGCCAGCGTTTGAAAAACAGCAGGCCGTCCGGCGTTTCTTTTTTCATGGCGACAGGAGCTTTCAGGCAGAACCAAGTAGAGCTATTGGGACAGGGGATATATATGCTTCAAGGGTCTCGTTTCGAGGTTTATTATGAATTTATTGCAGTATTCGGGCAAGACCCGGATGAGGGGATCGAATGGCTAGGAAAATTGCGGTCGTTGGCGCCACCGGTACGGTCGGTCGCGAGGTTTTGCAGGAACTGGCGCTGCGCGGCGTCCCTTCGGGCGATGTGGTGGCGCTGGCTTCCGAACGCTCGATCGGCGTGACATTGTCGTACGGCGAAGAAACCGAGCTTGTGACCAACGATCTTGCCCAGTTCGATTTCGCGAATGCGGCCGTCGCGATCTTCTGCACGGCGGCAGCCGTTTCGGCGGCAGCCGTGCCCAAGGCCGCCAAAGCGGGCGCTTGGATCATCGACACGTCGTCGCATTTTCGCTTCGACGCCGACGTGCCGCTTGTCGTGGCCGGGGTCAACGACAATCCGGCGACCTTTGCGCGCGCCAAGCGTCGTATCGTCGCGGTACCGGGCGCTTGCGTGACGATGTTCGCGCGCGCGCTGTTCCCGTTGCACGAAAAATCGCAGGCCAAGCGCGCGGTGCTATCGACCTACCAGGCCGTGTCGGAAGCCGGGCGTGCGGCAATGGACGAGCTTTTCAACCAAACGCGCTCGGTCTACGTAAATCAGACGCTGGAGCGCCAGCATTTTGCCAAACAAATCGCGTTCAACTCGATTCCGCATTGCGGTGCGTTTGAAAACGACGGGCGCACGGCGGACGAAAAGGCGCTTGCGCTGGAACCGCGCAAAATCCTGGGCGGCGATTTGAGCGTTGTTGCAACCTGCGTGCGCGTGCCGACGTTTGTCGGCCACGGCATTTCGGTTGCGGTCGAATTTGCCGAGCCGCTGGGCGTTGCCCAGGCGCGCAATCTGCTGATCCGCGACGACAATATCGGTCTTGTCGACCATCGCGCGGTCGAAGGTTTTGTCACGCCGCTCGAATCGCAAGGCGAAACGAAGATCTATATCAGCCGGTTGCGCGACGATCCGTCGGTCGCAAACGGGTTGGCATTTTGGCTCGCGGCCGACAATTTGCGCGCGGCCTCGTCCTTACCGATCGTCGCTTTGGCGCTGACCTTGGCCGAAACCGCGTGAAAGCGCTGGCGGCTTTTGCGCTGGCGCTGGTCTGGTCTGCCGGGGCTGGCGCGCAAAGCAGCCCAAGCCTTGCCGACCTCGATCGGCTCTACAGCGCGCGCCAGTTCAAGGCGGCCGCACAGGCCATGTTCGCGCCGCGCGACGAAGCCAATGCGCGTGCCGTTCTGGGGTGGGCGCAAGCGCGGCTGCAGGCGGGGGCGCCGCATTTGATCGGCATCGCGTACGGCGATTTGCTGTGGCAGATCGGCGAGGGCCAGCGCAACGACGCGCTGCGCGCGGAGGCGGCGCTGGTACTGGTCGCCACCGTTCTGGCGGTCGCATCCGACGGCGCCAAATGCGCCGACACCCAGGCGGCCGACGCGCGCGTGCGCCAAATTTTGTCGGCACGCGCAGCGCCCCTGCATTATGCGCGCAGTCTGCCGAGCGAACGGCGCGCGCGCTTGCGCAACGAGGCATTGGCCCTCGAACAAAGCCTAGCGGCACGGCGCCCCCAAGATGTCGAGATCTGCATGGCAGGTCCGCGCGAAATCGCGCGCCAGCTCGAAACGCCGGGCACGGTTGCCCGCGAACAGCCGCTGCGCCCCGGCACGGCCGCGCGCACGATCGATATCGAACCCGGCCCAACCTATCGGCCGGAGTTTCTGGCACCCGAGCGCTGGCACCAACGCCAAACCCTGGTGCGCCAGCGTTTTCCCGCGTTGCTCGACCAGCTCGTGCCGCTCGGCTAAATCAACCCCGCCAGCCGCAGCGCGACTTCGCCGCCAACGCCGCACGCAAAGGCCAAGATCACATAAGCCGCAAGGCGGTTGGCCCAAGTCAGGCCCGTGGTCGTGAAGCGGTCGCGGAACAGGCATACGGCCTCAACGACCATCGTCCACCACAAGGCGGCACCCCCGAAAACGCCTGCGATCAGCAACCAGTCGTCGGCCAGCACCGTGCCGTCCGATTTCACGCCGAAAGCAGCGAAGATCGCCAGGAACGACAGCACAGTGATCGGGTTGGTCAGCGTCAGGAAAAACGCCGATGTCAGATCCGCCACCAAGCCTGTGGGATCTTTGCCTGCCGCGATCGTCGGTACCGGGCGCGACAGCAGCTTTATGCCCATGACCAGCAAGACCGCGGCGCCTGCGATCGAAACGAAATTTCGTTCCCGTTCGAGAAAAGATTGCAGGACCGAAATGCCGAATGCGGCGATGGCTCCGAAAACCGTATCGGCCAGGGTCGACCCGAGGCCCGAAAAAAGCCCCGCCAAACGTCCATGCACCAGCGTGCGCCGAATGACGAGCACATTGACCGGGCCGACCGGTGCCGCAATCAGCATGCCAACCAAAACACCTTTGAAGAAAATCCAGTCGAGCATTCGGCCTGCTGCAAGGGGAAAGCGCTGACGGTCCCTATACTAAAGTTTGCGTGCCGAGAAAAGCACGCCCGGATTTTCGAGTTCGGCTTGGCATGCGACAAGCGCCAGATCGATGGCGCCCATTCTGGCGGTCGCAGCGATCGCCGCGTGCACGGCCGACACTGCGCGCGAAAGCGCATGCGCCATGTCGTGCCGGTCGAGATAGTTGCCCAAGAAAAGGGCCGCAAACGCATCGCCCGCCCCGTAGGCCGGATGGTCGATGGCAGGCGTTTGAACGCTAAACGTACCCGCGGGGCCGCTCGCCAGCGCGCCGATGCCGTCGGCGGTGGGCACCGAAGTTGCGACGACCAAACGTGCCGGCTTGTGTGCACGCAGCTGCGCGATCGCCGCTTGCGCGCTTGCGATGTCCTGCACCGGCATGCCCGCGAGCAAACCGAGTTCGAACGCGTTGGGGAACAAAATGTCGGCCAACGGTTCCAATGCGCGAATGGCGTTCACCACGTCGGGCTTCACGAAGATGCGCCCGCGATCGCCCATGACGGGATCGAGCGCGAACAAAGCGGCTGGATTGGCCCGTTTGGCGCGCGCCACCGCATCGGCCACGACCGCGCCCTGTTCGCCGGTGCCCAAATACCCCGACAGCACGCAAGCACAGCCGCCAAAAAGCCCGCGCGCATCGATCCCGTCGACGAGGGCGGCCATTTCCTTTGCATCGGCAGCGCCGCCTGCAAAACCGCCATGGCCGGGATGGTTGGAAAATCGTACCGTATCGATGCGCCCGACCTCGAGCCCCAAACGCTGCAAACAAAAGACGGCCGCCGAATTGCCGACGGCGCCGGTTGCAACGGACGACTGGATGGAGAGAATCTGCATCGCACTCTTCTAGTCGAATTTGTCGACAGCGCAAACGTGGGGCTTTGCATTCCGCGGCCAGGCTGACAGGATGGAGATAATTCAAGGGAGAGGAAGACGTCGATCATGGCCGATTTTCGTACCGTTGCGCGCCGTTCCGCACTTTACGTACCGGGTTCCAACGCGCGCGCGCTCGACAAAGCGCGCGAGATCGACGCCGACGTCGTGATCTTCGATCTGGAGGACGCGGTCCATCCCGAACGCAAGGATGTCGCGCGCGACCAGGTTATGGGCGCTTTGCGCAAAGGCGGCTACCGCGCCGAAACGGTCGTGCGCATCAATCCGCTCAGCGACAAGCTGGGGGCGGCCGACATCAAGGCCGCCGCACGATCGGGCTGCCAAGCCGTGCTGTTGCCGAAAGTGGAAAGCGCGAAAGAAGTGCGCGACGCGGCTTTGCGGTTGGCGGCGGCGGGGGCGCCGGAAAATGTCGTGCTGTGGGCGATGATCGAAACGCCGCTCGGCGTTTTGCGCGCCCAGGAAATTGCGCTCTCCAGCCCGCATCTGGGCTGTCTGGTGATGGGCACATCTGATCTTGCCAAAGATCTGCGCGCGCGCCATTCCGAAGACCGGCTTGCGATCATGCCGTCGCTGGGCCTGTGCCTGCTGGCCGCGCGTGCGGCCGGCTTGCCGATTCTGGATGGCGTGCATCTCGACCTCAACGACGACCAGGGCTTTGCTGCCGCGTGCCGCCAAGGCGCCGATATGGGGTTCGACGGCAAGACGCTGATCCATCCCAAAACGATTGCGACCTGCAATGCGGCGTTCGGTCCGTCGGCCGCCGATATCGACTGGTCGCGCAAAGTGATTGACGCTTTCGAGACGGCGTCCGCCAATCGCGAGGGCGTTACCGTGGTCGATGGCAAGCTTGTCGAACATCTGCACGTCGAAAGCGCGCGCCGCACGGTCGCCCTTGCCGACGCGATCGCCAGGCGCCGGGTCGGCTAGCGCCGATGTCGCACGCAACCAGAACTTTTGTGCATGTCGGCTGCGGGCCCCAATCCAAGCAGCAAACCACGCGCGGCTTTGCAAGCGATGCGTGGACGGAGCTGCGTTTCGATATCGATCCCGCCGCCAAGCCCGACGTGACCGGTTCGATGACCGATATGTCCGCGATCCCGAGTGCCAGCGTGGACGCGGTTTTTTCGAGCCACAATCTCGAGCATCTTTATGCGCACGAAGTTCCGCGCGCAATCGGCGAATTCAAGCGCATCTTGAAAGCGGACGGCTTTGTCGTGATCACCTGCCCCGATTTGCAGTCGGTATGCGCGCTGGTCGCCGACAACAAACTGACCGAGCCTGCGTATATGAGCCCGGCCGGACCGATCGCGCCGATCGACATTCTTTACGGGCACCGCCCGTCGATGCAGCAGGGCAATCTCTACATGGCCCACCGCTGCGGCTTTACCGAAAAAGTGCTCCAGCATACGTTGGCGCAGGGCGGCTTCCCGCTTGTGGCCTGTCTGCGGCGCGGTCACCCGGCTTACGATTTATGGGCGCTGGCGAGCGCACCCGGCCGCGACGAAGCTGCGATGCGCGCCCTTGCCGCCGAGCATTTTCCATAAGTCCGGGTCGGCCAAGCGAGCGCCGGATGTTTTTCGGATCGAACCGGCGCCGATGCCGCCCTGGGTGCGGTCACGATCGGCTGGGGCCTCGCGAGGCCGGGTGCGTCGATTTCGGCGCCGCTATGCAAGGCATGCGAAGCATCTTTTTTGGTTCGCCGCACGGAATGCCGACTTGCGCTTTATGACTGGCTTCCAAAATGCTACCATTTGCAACCACTTTCGTCGCGGTTCTGCACTGGCGCAGCGGCAGTTTTCAGCTTTCCAAAAACACGTCGAACACCAATTCGTATGCGCTCGTGCCCGAGGCGAAGGCATCCCCGACGACATTCGTGCTGCGCTCGCTACGCAGCAGCATGACGAGCAGTCGGTCGACGCCGTCCGCGCCGAGCGGCAAAACCAGCCGCTCGAATTCCGAAAAAATCCCATGACCGTTGGGCCGACGGCCGAATGAATAGTGGGGCAGGCCGTCGCGAACCACTGCATTGTAGTAGGGCAGAATTGCCGGCAAAACTTCTGCCGGCAGGACGTCGGAAATGAGTTTGCCCATGAAATTTCCGCCGTCGCTGCGCATGACAGATTCGCCGTGGACGCGAAACCGATAGGCGAGACCCGTCGCCGTCGTCTCGGTTTCGTACAAAATCAAATGCGGCCACCACCGCGCCAGGCCTTCGGCCAGAAAATCCGACCGCGCGGGATATTTGCGTGTCCCCCGTGCGGCATCCCAAAACGCGTAAAGGGCTTGCACGCCCGGATTTCGGATTGCCTCGGATGCCTTGCGAAGGATCATGCGTCAAAATCTCTACAAGTCTCGGCATGCTCCGGGCGAATGTCGCGAGAATCTGGCGGACAGGGTGAGATTCGAACTCACGATACCGTTGCCGGTATTTCAGTTTTCGAGACTGACGCCTTCAGCCACTCGGCCACCTGTCCGCACGAAAGGACTATCGTAAAGGCGGGCATATCTAATGCCAAACCGTTCCGAGCGCAAGTGTCGGCTCACGCGTCGGGCGGCTGCGGGATGCGCGCGATTTCGCGCGGATCCAAGCCGTTCCACAGCGTCCATATTGCTGCCGCCGCAAGCCCCGCTAGGAATGTCGAAAGGTGCGATACCAGCGCGTAAGCCAAAGCGGTTGCCGCAGGCACGCCGTAAAACGACAGTGCGAAAACGATCGCGGCATGGAAGACGCCGATCCCGCCAGGCGCCGCCGGTACCAAAAACGCAACCGCCACCACCCCCACCGCGAACGCCCCCATGGCCACTGTCGTGTCGGGCCAAACCGCCCCGATGCCAACGGCAAAGGACAGCACGGCCAGCATCCAAATCAATCCAGAAAGCGCCACAGCGCGCACCAAAACCGAAGGTCGGGCGAGAACGCCAAGTCCTTGAAGCAGATCGTCGATCCGTTGCAAAACGGCGCCATGCCAGCGGCGCGGCAGCAGTACGGCTGCAAGCGTCAGCGCGCGCTTGCGCAGGCGTACAGCCAACGCCATCAAAACCAGACCGACGACCAGCAGCGCCGCAAAAATCTCGACCCCCTCGACCAGCGTTTGGGGCGGATTCGGCATGACCAAAATGGCCCACACCAGCACCGCCAGCGCGCTGGCAACGTCGCAGAGTCGATCCAGCACCACGGCCGAGAGCGAAGCGGGAATCGGTACGCGCGCGCGACGCGCCAACACCCACAGCATTGCAAATTCGCCGGCCCGCATCGGGATCAAGCTATTGATTGCATTGCCTAAAGCGTGCGCGCCGTAAGCGTCGTTGTAGCCGACGGGGGTTGCCGGGGCGGTTGCTTGAAGCAGCAGGCGCATGCGCAGCGGCCGCGCGGCAAGCCAAATCAACCAAAATCCCAACATGGCGGCCAAGTTCCAGAGGTTTGCCGTGGCAAGCGCTTGGCCCACTTGGTCAAGATCGACGAGCCGCAGCAACGCCAACATCGCCAGCGCCATGATTGGCAGCCAAATCCAGCGCAAAATCATGGTTTTTAGGGATTTGGGAGCCGTTTGTGCCATTGTGGCGCGGGGTTTAGCAGGTACCAGAAGCCCCGTCACGCAAATCGCCGGGCGATTCGCTTGACAGGCGAGGCACCGTCAGTATAGTGCGCGCTCTTTTCAAGGCCGGGGCAGTCTCGGTCGGCCGATTTTCGGCTGCCGATAGCGCCCGAGGGATATGGAACATGTACGCAGTCATTCGCACCGGCGGCAAACAATACAAGGTCGCCAAGAACGACGTCATTGTCGTTGAAAAGCTCGAAGCCGAAGCCGGCAAGACGATCGAATTTGGCGACGTTTTGATGGTAACGGACGCGGGTTCGGCGACCGTGGGCAGCCCGACGATCGCGGGCGCCAAGGTGACGGCCACGGTTTTGGCCCAGGGCAAAGGCGAGAAGATCATCATCTTCAAGAAGCGTCGCCGCCAGAATTCGCGCCGCAAGAACGGGCATCGCCAGTTCGAAACGACGCTGCGTATCGTCGATATCAAGGTCGCTTGAGGAGCTCGGGCAATGGCACATAAAAAAGCAGGCGGTTCTTCGCGCAACGGTCGCGACACAGCCGGCCGTCGCCTCGGCCTCAAGCGCGCGGGCGGCCAGCTCGTGCTCGCAGGCAACATTCTGGTTCGTCAGCGCGGCACGGTTTACGTAGCGGGCAAGGAAGTCGGCATGGGCCGCGACCACACATTGTTTGCGCTCAAGACCGGCAAGCTGACCTTCCACAAGGCTGGCGGCAAGACGATCGTTTCGGTCGAACCGGCGCCGGTCGCTGCCCCGGTTGCAATGGCCGCCGAGTAAGCCGTCCCATATTCCGCCTTCGGGCGGTTCTTGCAAGAAAGGGAACGGCGCCCCGCCGTTCCCTTTCTTCGTTTTTCGGACCCGAAATCGATGAAATTTCTCGACCAATGCAAGATCTTCGTGAAAGCGGGCGACGGCGGTGCCGGCGCCGTCAGTTTTCGGCGCGAGAAATTCATCGAATATGGCGGTCCCGATGGCGGCGACGGCGGCAAGGGCGGCGATATCTGGATCGAAGCGGTTGCCAATCTCAATACGCTGATCGACTACCGCTACCAGCAGCATTTCAAGGCCGAAAAAGGCCACCATGGCGAGGGCCGCCAGAAGTCCGGCGCCGGCGGCAAAGATATCGTGCTGAAAGTGCCGGTCGGCACGGCCGTGCTCGACGACGACCAGGAAACGCTGATCGTCGACATGCGCGAGGCCGGCCAGCGCGTGCGCCTGTGCAAGGGCGGCGATGGCGGCTTTGGCAACACGCACTACAAATCGTCGACCAACCAGGCGCCGCGCAATGCCGGACCCGGCTGGAAGGGCAACGAGCGTTGGATTTGGCTGCGCTTGAAGCTCATTGCCGATGTCGGGCTTGTGGGCTTGCCCAATGCGGGCAAGTCGACGTTTCTGGCAGCCACCACATCGGCCAAGCCGAAAATCGCCGACTATCCCTTCACCACGCTAAAGCCCCAGCTTGGCGTCGTGCGCATCGACGACGACGAATTGGTCGTGGCCGATTTGCCGGGTTTGATCGCGGGCGCGGCCGAGGGCAAGGGCCTTGGCCACCGTTTCTTGGGCCATGTCGAGCGTTGCGGGGCGGTGCTCCATTTGGTCGACGGAACGCAAGAAAAAGTTGCCGCCGCGTACAATCAAATTCGCGACGAACTTGAAAGCTACGGCCACGGCGTCGCCGAAAAGCCCGAGATTGTCGGACTCAACAAAATCGACGCGCTCGATGCCGATGCGATCAAAAAGGCGCTCGCGGCGCTCAAACGTGCCGCCAAAAAACGCGCGCCCGGCTCGGTCGTAATGGCATTGTCGGGGGCTGCGGGTATCGGCGTAATCGACGTGCTGCGCGCCCTGACCGGGCCCGTCAACGCGCGCCGCGCCGCAGACCGCGCCGAGCGCGACTTGATGCGCAGCGACGACGATCGATGAGCCTTGCGGGCATCAAGCGCCTGGTCGTCAAAACCGGATCGGCGTTGGTCGTCGACGATGCCGGCGGCATGCGTGCCGATTGGCTCGCCGGATTGGCCGACGATGTCGCCGTCCTCAAATCGCGCGGCCTCGACGTCATTGTCGTAACGTCGGGGGCGGTTGCGGTCGGGCGCTGGAAGCTCGGCTACGGCAAGCGGATTTTGAAGATCGAAGAAAAACAGGCGGCGGCCGCAACGGGCCAAGTCTGGCTGGCGCACGCCTGGCTCGAAGCGCTGGCGGTGCGGGGTCTGGTCGGCGCGCAGCTGCTGCTGACGCCCGACGACACCGAATCGCGCCGCCGCCATCTGAACGCGCGCGCGACGGTCGCGACGTTGCTCGAAGCCGGCGCCGTTCCGATTATCAACGAAAACGACACGGTCGCGACCGAAGAGCTGCGTTTTGGCGACAACGACCGACTCGCCGCGCGCGTGGCGCAGATGGCGTCGGCCGACGCGCTGATCTTGCTCTCCGACATCGACGGGCTCTACACGGCCGATCCGCATCGCGACCCCTTAGCCAACCACTTGGCCGAAGTGCGCGATCTGACGCCCGAGATTCTCGCGATGGCAGGCGAAGCACGGCCGGGTTACTCGTCGGGCGGCATGGTGACGAAGCTTGCGGCCGCGCGCATTGCGATGGGTGCGGGGTGCCGGATGGCGATCGCGTCCGGCAAGACGCTGCGCCCGTTGCAGGCGATCGAACAGGGTGCGCGCTGCACCTGGTTTGTACCGCCCGCGAATCCGGCGTCGGCGCGCAAACGCTGGATCGCGGGAACGGTCGCGCCCGCCGGTGCGGTCGTGATCGACGAGGGTGCGGTGCGTGCCCTTGGCCAAGGCAAAAGTTTGCTGCCTGCGGGCGTCGTCGGCGTCGAAGGCAGTTTCGAGCGGGGCGATGCCATTCGCGTGCGTGACAAAAACGGCCGCGACGTGGCACGGGGCCTCAGCGCTTATGCATCGGGCGATATCGCACGTATCCAAGGCCGTCGTTCGTCCGAAATAGAAGAGCTGCTCGGCTATCGCGGGCGCGACGAGATCATCCATCGCGACGATCTGGCGATGGGACCGGTTTGATCGCTAGAGTAACCTTCATGAAAGCCGAACCGATGCCCGCCCAAGAGGCCCTTGACCCGAACGCCCTCAAAGCAGCCATGGAGGCGATAGGCGTTGCGGCACGCCGCGCGGCGTCGTTGCTGGCCGTGGCGCCGGCCAAAAAGAAAAGCGCCGCATTGCGCGCAGCAGCCGATAAAATTCGTGCGGCGACCAGCGAAATTCTCGACGCCAATGCGGCGGACGTCGCGTTTGCGATCGATGTCGGCAATTCTTCGGCGATGGTCGATCGCTCGCGTCTCGACGTGAAGCGCGTCGAGGCGATCGCCAAGGGCCTCGAAGACGTCGCGGCGTTGCCCGACCCCGTTGGCTCGATTTTGCAGGGCTGGCACCGGCCCAACGGGCTGATGATTTCGCGGGTCTCCGTGCCGATCGGCGTGATCGGCATCGTCTATGAAGCAAGGCCCAACGTCACGGCCGATGCGGGCGCTTTGTGCGTCAAGTCCGGCAACGCCACGATTCTTCGCGGTGGCCAGGAAAGTTTCAACTCCTCGCGTGCTATCGTCGCGTGCCTGCGCGCAGCCCTTGCCGCCAATGGCCTGCCCGAGGACGCCGTGCAACTTGTCCCCACGCGCGACCGTGCGGCGGTGGGGCATTTGCTGGCGATGCATCGCTATGTCGATACGATCGTTCCGCGCGGTGGCAAGAATTTGATCGAACGCGTGATGAAAGAAACGCGTATCCCGGTCATCGCGCATCTGGAAGGGCTGTGCCACACCTATGTCCACGAATCGGCGGACATCGACATGGCGCGCAAAATTACGATGAACGCCAAAATGCGCCGCGTGACCGTGTGCGGGGCGACGGAAACCTTGCTGATCGACCGTGCGGCAGCGCCGACGCATTTGCCCGCCATTCTTGACGATCTGATCGCGGCGGGCTGCGAAATTCGCGGCGATGCGGACGTGTTGAAAATCGACCGTCGCGCGATCGCGGCCGTCGAGGCCGATTGGACGACCGAGTATCTCGACGCCATTCTGGCCGTTAAAATCGTCGATGGAATCGAAGACGCGATCGCGCATGTGAATGCCTATGGCTCGCACCATACGGATGCCATCGTGGCGGGGGATTCGGCCGCAGCGGAACTGTTTTTGGCGCGCGTCGACTCGGCCATCGTGCTGCACAATGCCTCAACCCAGTTTGCCGATGGCGCGGAATTCGGCTTCGGGGCCGAGATCGGCATTTCCACGGGCCGCTTGCCGCCGCGCGGACCCGTCGGCGCGGAACAACTCACGACCTACAAATACGTGCTGCGCGGCTCGGGGCAGACGCGCCCTTGAGCGTCGTTTCGCCTCTCCATCGCCTTGGCTTGGCGCCCAAGCGTCGCGTGGGCCTGTTCGGCGGTTCGTTCAATCCAGCGCATGCCGGCCACGCCCACATCGCGCGCGAAGCCTTGAAGCGACTCGATCTCGACGAAGTCTGGCTCATCGTCAGTCCGCAAAATCCGCTCAAGGCGCAAAGCGGCATGGCGCCGCTTGCAGCGCGAATGGCGAGCGTACGGCGCGCGTGCGGCGGCGATCCGCGGCTGCGTGCTGTGGCGCTCGAAACATGGCTCGGCACGCGTTTTACCGCCGACACGCTCGAAGCGTGCGTCCGACGGTTCAAGCGCACGCAGTTCGTTTGGCTGATGGGTGCCGACAATCTGGTCCAATTCGATCGCTGGCAACGCTGGCGGAAAATCTTTAACACGATGGTCATTGCCGTTTTCGCGCGTCCGGCGTACTCTAGCAAAGCATTGGCCGCAAAGGCAGCACGGGCGTTTTCCACAGCCCAGATCGGGTCCCGTCGGGCCCGCCATTTGGGCACGCTCGCGCCGCCGGCTTGGGCGTTCTTTCCGGTTCGCCTGCACCCGGCCTCTGCCACGCGCATCCGTGCGGGCCTCAAGGCTCCCTGGCCGCGCGCGACGAAAAAACATCACTGGCCGTTGAGTTCGCACCGTTAACCGCTCGACCAACCCCGGGAGACACGCGATCGCCACGACAAAGCGCAAGACCGTATCCGCGCCCAAAACGGTCCTCAAACTGGTTTCCAAAACGCTCGACGACGACAAGGCCGGCGATCCGGTCGTGATCGATCTCGCCGGCAAAAGCGCCATCGCGGACTACATGGTCGTCGCGAGCGGGCTTTCCAGCCGCCATATCCAAGCCATGGCCCAGCACGTGGTCGAAAAGCTCGAAGGCAAAGGCCTCAAGGGCATTCGTATCGAAGGTGCCGACCAAGGCGATTGGGTGCTGATCGACGGCGGCGACATCGTCGTGCATCTGTTCCGCCCGGAGATCCGCGCGCTCTACGGCCTTGAAAAAATGTGGGCCGACGATTGGGAACAGCCGACCGCCGCACACGCCTAGCGGTCGGCTTCCATGCGGTTAGTGATTGTCGCTGCGGGTCGCGCCCGCGGCTCGAACGAGGACGCGCTTGTGGCCGAATATGCCAAGCGCCTGAAAACCGGCCCGGCGGGGCTGGGTCCGCTGGACTGCCGCGAGATCGAAACCAAGGCCAAGCTTGCGGCCCAGCGCAAGGCCGAAGAAGCCGAAAAGTTGCTGGCGCAGATCCCCGACGGCGCGCTTTTGGTTGCGCTTGATCCGCGCGGCAAGACCCTCACGACCGAGCAATTTGCCCAGCAATTGGCGCGCTGGCGCGACGACGGGGCGGGCACGGTGGCTTTCGCGATCGGCGGCGCCGACGGGCTCGACGACAGGCTGCTGGCGCAAGCGCGACTGAAGCTGTCGCTGAGCGCCATGACCTGGCCGCACCTGCTGGCCCGCGCGATGCTGGCCGAACAATTGTGGCGCGCGGCATCGCTGCTTGCTGGACACCCGTACCATCGGGCTTAATGGGCGGGTTCCTGCGAATCGAGTCGCTGCAATGCCCGCCAAAGCCAAACCTGTCCTGCGCAAATCGCCGAATTCGACAGCCGACGCGGCGCGACTCTATCGCAGCCTGCGGCGCATCCGGCGCGTCGAAGAAGAAATCGCGCGCATCTACCCCACCGACAAAATCAAAAGCCCGGTGCATCTGTCGATCGGCCAGGAAGGCATTGCGGTGGGCGTGTGCGATCCGCTCGAACTGCGCGACGCGGTGTCGGGCACCTATCGCGGGCATGCGACGTATCTTGCCAAAGGCGGCGCTTTGCCCGCGATGATGGCCGAGCTCTTCGGCAAGGATACGGGTTGCGCCCGCGGCAAAGGCGGCTCGATGCATTTGGTCGACATGTCGGCCAAGGTGCTGGGGACTTCGGCCGTCGTGGGCACGACCGTGCCCGTGGCGGTCGGGTATGCGCTGGCCCAAAAACGCCTGAAGACGGGTGCGGTCGTCGCGTGTTTTCTGGGCGACGGAGCGACCGAAGAGGGCTGTTTTGCCGAGAGTCTCAATTTTGCGGCGCTCCATAAACTGCCGGTAATCTTCGTTTGCGAGAACAACGGTTTTGCCATCCACGAACCTTTGTCCAAGCGGTGGGCGACCGACCGGCTGTGCGCGCGCGTGGCGACCTACGGAATTCCCGTCAAACGATTTGCCGATTCGGATACGCGGGCTATCCGCGCGCATGTCGCCAAGGCATTGCCCAAAATGCGCAAGGGCGGCGGACCGATCTTTATCGAGTGCCTGACCTGGCGCTGGCGCGAACATGTCGGGCCTGGCGAAGATTACGATGCGGGGTTTCGCGACAAATCGACGCTCGTCAAATGGCAAAAAAAAGATCCTGTCGCCAAAGCGGCACGCGCGGTTCCAGCCATCCAACGCGCCGCGATCGACGCCGCGATCGAAGCCGAGATTGAGGCTGCCGTCAAATTTGCCGAAGACTCGCCCTTCCCCGCTTTGCAGGAGTTGACGCGCGATGTCTTCGCCTAAACTTGTATGGCCGGGGCGCGTCGAAGATGGGCGGCGGCTGCTGAAATATGTCGATGCGCTGTCGGAAGCCGTCGCGCTCGAAATGGCGCGCGATCCCAACGTTTTTTTGTTCGGACTCGATGTCGACGACCATCGCGCGATCCAGGGTTCGACGCGCGGATTGCTCGCGCGTTTCGGGCCCGAGCGCGTATTCACAACGCCGCTCTCCGAAGACGCGATGACGGGCGTCGCCATCGGCGCTGCGATGGCGGGCATGCGGCCGATCCATGTGCATATCCGCATGGATTTTCTGATGCTGTGCATGAACCAGCTCGTCAATATCGCGGCGAAAGCGCGCTACATGTATGGCGGGCAAGTGAAAGTGCCGCTCGTCGTGCGCACGATCATCGGCAAATCCTGGGGCCAAGGCGCCCAGCACAGCCAGGGCCTGCATTCGATGTTCATGCATGTGCCGGGCCTGAAGGTGTGCGCGCCCTCCAATGCCCACGACGCCAAGGGCGCGTTGATCGCGGCCATTCGAGACGACAATCCCGTCGTATTCGTCGAACACCGGCTGCTTTATCCGACCGAAGCCTTTGTCGTCGAAGCGCCCTATGCCGTGCCGCCGGGTCGCTCGCGCGTGTGTCGCTTCGGGCGCGACGTGACGATCGTCGGCATTTCGAACATGCTGGTCGAGGCGTTGCGCGCGGCCGATCTGCTCAAGGAAATCGGCATCGCAGCCGAAGTGATCGACCCGATTTGGCTCTCTCCGCTCGACAGTGCCACGATCGTCGAGAGCGTGCGCCGCACGCGCAAGCTGTTGATCGTCGACAACGGCTGGAACATGTGCGGGGCTGGCGCCGAAATTGCCGCGCGCGTCGCCGAGGCGTGCGCGGGCGAAGGCCCCGTGCAGATCAAACGCATGGGATTTGCCGAAACGCCGTGCCCGCCGTCGCCGATTCTCGAGGCGGCCTTCTATCCCAACCCCGCGACCATCGCGTCGGCCGCGCACGCGATGGTGCGCCCCGATGCGGCCGCATGGACGCCGGACGCTGCCAAAGCCGAGCTCGCCTACCAGCTTCAGTTCAAGGGGCCGTTTTGATGTTCTACGAACTCGCGACGCCGTCATGGGGCCCCGAAGAAATCGAAGCGCTGCAATCCGTCATCGCGTCGGGCCGCTACACGATGGGCGAGCGCGTGGCGGCCATGGAAGCCGCTTTCGCCGCCTATCACGGCAAAAAATACGGCGTGATGGTGAATTCCGGCTCGTCCGCCAATCTCATTTGCATTGCGGCGCTTGCATACCATTCCAAGCGCCCGCTCGCGCGCGGCGACGAAGTGATCGTGCCCGCGATTTCATGGAGCACGACCTACCATCCGTTGCAGCAATATGGGCTCAAATGCCGCTTCGTCGATGTCGAGCTCGAGACGCTCAACATGGACATCTCGAAGCTCGAGCAGGCATTGACGCCCAAAACCAAGGCGCTTGTGGCCGTCTCTATTCTCGGCAATCCCGCGCACCTCGATGAAATGCGCGCCTTTTGCGACCGCCATGGCCTGTGGTTCATGGAAGACAATTGCGAATCGATGGACGCGGTTTTGCCGTCGGGCCGCAAAGCGGGCACGCTCGGCGATCTTAGTACGTTCAGCTTTTTCTTCTCGCACCATATCTCGACGATGGAAGGCGGCATGGTGCTGACCGACGATCTCGAGCTTTGCCATCTGCTCAAATGCATGCGCGCGCATGGCTGGACGCGCGATCTGCCCGCCGACTCGCCGCTCTACAAGCGCGCGGGCAGCGACCATTTCGAGGCGTACCGCTTTTTGTTTCCCGGCTACAATGTGCGTCCGCTCGAAATGGAAGCGGCGGTTGGGCTGGAACAGTTGAAGAAGCTGCCTGCCATGACCGCCGCGCGGCGCAAAAATCTGGCGCTGTTCCAGAAACATTTTACGGGCGATCCCAATTTCGTCATCCAGCGCGAGCACGGCCAAAGCTCGTCTTTTTGTTTCACGCTGATTTTGAATCCGGCGCGCGATCTGGATCGCGAAAAGATTTTTGCCGCGCTCAAAACAGCCGATATCGGGTTTCGCATCATTACGGGCGGCTGTTTCCTACGCCACGACACGATCAAGTATTACGACTACGAAATCGTCGGCGACGGCGTGCCGAATGCCGAACTCGCGCACGATCGTGGCTTCTTCGTCGGCAACCATCCGCAAGACCTGACGCCGCAGATCGAAACCTTGCGCCGCGTCCTCGACGCTGCCGTCAAATAGCCGACGCGGGAGCAGTCAGCGCGGGTCGCCGTCGGGTTCGTACACCACGATGCGACTGCCGGGTGCGGCAATCTTGATGTCGACTTCGATGAAATTTTTGAGCTTTTCGCGGATTGCCTGGCGCGTGCCGGGCGGGGCCACGAACGCGACGAACCCGCCGCCGCCCGCACCCAGCAGTTTTCCGCCGACAGCCCCGGCCGAAATGCCGGCCTCGTAGATCGCGTCGATCTCGGGCGTGGAAATGCCGTCGGCCAGTTCGCGCTTGAGCCGCCACGATTCCTGCATCAGCGTCCCCAGCTCCAGCATCGGCCGTTTGGCGCTCGTGATGATCGCTTGCGCCTCGTCGACCATCTCGCGCATGCGATGCAGGTTGCGCTCCTTGGCGTCCATATTGGCGATCTGTTTGGTCGCCATCGTCAACGCATGGCGCGATAGGCCGGTGAAAAACAGCACAAGCGTCGATTCGAGCTCGTCGCGGCGCTCGCGCGTCACGATCAGGGGCGCGACCTCGAACGAACCGTCGGGGCGGAAATCGATGCGATTCAAGCCGCCATATGCGGCCCAAATTTGGTCCTGACTGCCCACCGGCTCGCGGATCACCTGCTGCTCCATGCGAATTGCCTCGCTTGCCAGAGCATGTTTGGAGATCATCTGGCCGCGCAGCGCGTAGAGCGCATTGAGCAAACCCACCGTAAATGCCGACGACGAGCCCAGCCCCGAGCGTGCGGGCAAGTCGCCGTCATGGTGGATTTCCAGGCCGCGTTTTTCCTTCTGGTCGAGCAGCACGGCGCGCACGGCCGGATGTTCGATCTCGAGCAGGTCGTTGACGAGCTCGATTCGCGACCACACCACGCGATAGCGATGCGAAAAAAACGGCGGCAGCCGACGGAGCGAAATATTGCAGTATTTGTCGATCGCCGTGCCGATCACGGCCCCGCCATGGCGCTGAAACCATTTGGGATAATCGGTTCCGCCGCCAAACAGCGACAACCGATAGGGCGTGCGCGATACGATCACGTCGAAGCTCCGTTGGCCGCCTTGTGGCCAAGAGTTGCGAGGGTGGAAATAATCACTTATATCATGCGCTTACGCTTCGCTGTCAAAAGACGAACCGGAAGGGCCCGGACATCATGGCAAAAAAGCTGCGAATTTTGGTGACGGGCGGGGCGGGCTATTTGGGCTCGACGCTGATCCCGGCCCTGCTCGACGCAGGCCACGCGGTCACGGCGCTCGACAATTTCATGTTCAAACAAGCCTCGCTTGCGCATGTCTGCGCCAACCGGGATTTCGACGTGGTGCGCGGCGATGCACGCGACGCGAGCGTGCTCAAACCGCTGGTCGCCAAAATCGACGTGGCGATTCCGTTGGCTGCCTTGGTGGGCGCGCCCATGTGCCACCACGACCAAACGGGCGCTACCTCGACAAACCGCGACGCGGTGAAAACGCTTCTGGGCTTGATGGCGAAGGATCAGCGCGTGCTGATGCCGGTCACCAACTCGGGCTACGGGGTCGGCGAGGCGGGCAAGGAATGCACCGAGGAAAGCCCGCTCCGTCCCCTGTCGCTTTACGGGCGCACGAAGGTCGAGGCCGAAGAGATCGTGCTCGCGCGCGACAACGGCATGTCGTTTCGCCTGGCGACCGTCTTTGGCATGAGCCCGCGCATGCGCATCGATCTGTTGGTCAACGATTTTGTGCACCGCGCGGTGACCGACCGCGCAGTCGTGCTGTTCGAGCCGCATTTTAAGCGCAACTACATCCATGTGCGCGACGTGGCGCGCGCCTTCTTGCACGGTCTGGAAAATTTCTCGGCGATGAAGAACCGGCCCTACAATGTCGGTCTGTCGGACGCCAACCTGTCCAAAATGGAACTCTGCCAGCGCATCCAGGCGCAGGTACCGGGTTTCGTGTTTCTTGAAGCGCCGATCGGCGAAGATCCCGACAAACGCGACTATATCGTCTCGAACGCGCGCATCGAAGCGACCGGTTTCAAGCCCGCTTATTCGCTCGACGACGGCATCGGCGAACTCGTCAAGGGCTACCGCATGATCCGCAATTCCGTTTACGGCAACGTATGAACGTTACCGATCTCGAATTGCCCGGCCTCAAACTGGTCGAGCCCAAGGTTTTTGGCGACGCGCGCGGCCTGTTTCTGGAAACCTGGAACCAAGCGCGCTACGCGACCGCAGGAATTGTTGGTCCGTTCGTGCAGGACAATCTGTCGCGCTCGCGCTAATACACGCTGCGCGGGCTGCACTACCAATCGCCCAACGTGCAAGGCAAGCTTGTTTCGGTCGTTGCCGGTTCGGTTTGGGACGTCGCGGTGGATCTGCGTCGCGCGAGCCCGGGTTTCGGCAAGTGGTTCGGCGTCGAACTCAGTGCCGAAAATCGCCGCCAGCTCTGGGTTCCGCCGGGATTTGCGCACGGATTTGCGGTGCTGAGCGAGTTTGCCGATTTCGCCTACAAGGTCTCCGGCCTTTACAGCCCCAAGGACGAGCACGTATTGCGCTTCGACGATCCGGCACTCGGCATCGACTGGAAAATCCCGACCGGGGCCGCTTTGCTCGCCGAGCGCGACAAAAACGGCAAGGATCTTGCCGAGGCCGCGACCTATGACTGAGCGCAGCGGCATCGTTCTGGCGGGCGGCGCTGGCACGCGCCTGCATCCGGCGACCCTGGCCGGCAGCAAACAATTGCTGCCGGTCTACGACAAGCCGATGGTCTATTATCCGCTCAGCACGCTGATGCTGGCGGGCATTCGTCGCGTCTTGCTGATCTCGACGCCGCAGGATCTGCCTGCTTTTAAACGGCTGCTGGGCGACGGCGCTGCGTGGGGCATCGAGCTTCACTATGCTGAACAGCCGAAGCCCGAAGGTTTGGCGCAATCGCTGATTATCGCCGAATCGTTTTTGGACGGACGCACGTGTGCCCTCGTGCTGGGCGACAATATTTTTTATGGCGAAGGCCTTTCGCGCCGACTTCAGGCGGCGGCAAAATCGACGGCACCGGGCGCGACCGTTTTTGCCTACCAAGTCGTCGATCCCGAACGCTACGGCGTCGTCACGCTCGCTCCGGACGGCACGGCGCGCGAAATCGTCGAGAAGCCCCAAAATCCGCCCTCGAACCTCGCTGTGACGGGGCTCTATTTTTACGATTCGAACGCGCCAAGTCTGGCAAAGTCGCTGGCACCCAGTTCGCGCGGCGAACTCGAGATTACGGATCTCAACCGGCTTTACATGAAGGCCGGAACTTTGCGCGTCGAAACGCTCAATCGCGGCTATGCGTGGCTCGACACGGGCACGCAAGACTCGCTGCTCGACGCAGCGAACTTCATCGCGGCCGTCGAGCGCCGCCAGGGTCTCAAAATCGGCTGCCCCGAAGAAATCGCCTGGCGGCAGGGCTGGATCGATTCGACGCAGCTCTCGAAGCTCGCGGAACCGCTGCGAAAAAGCGGCTACGGCGAATATCTGCTGCGTATTGCCAGATTGGGATCGTGACATGCGAACGCTGCTCGTCACCGGCGGCTGCGGCTTCATCGGCTCGGCTTTTTTGCGCCATGTCGTGGGCAACGGCTTTGCGCGCGCCGTCAATCTCGACAAGCTGACTTATGCCGCCAACCCGGCTGCCCATGCCGAGCTTCGAGACGGCTACCGTTTTGTCGAGGGCGATATCGGCGATCAAGCGACAGTCGCGGCGCTGCTTGGCGAAATCCGGCCCGATGCGATCGTCAATTTTGCCGCAGAGACGCATGTCGACCGCTCGATCGACGGACCGCTCGCTTTTGTGGAAACGAATGTTGCCGCGACGGCGCGCCTGCTCGTCGCGACGCTTGGACATTGGCGCACCTTGTCGGGCGAAGCCAAAACACGGTTCCGCTTTCACCATGTTTCGACCGACGAAGTGTTCGGCGCGCTGGGTTTCGACGATCCGCCCTTTACAGAGAAAACGCCATACGCGCCCAATTCGCCCTATGCGGCATCGAAAGCCGCATCAGACCATCTGGTGCGCGCATGGTTTGAAACCTATGGCCTGCCCACGCTCGTTACCAACTGTTCCAACAATTACGGGCCCTGGCAGTTTCCCGAAAAACTGATTCCGCTGATGATCGCCAAGGCGGCGGCGGGCGAACAGCTGCCGGTCTACGGGACGGGCATCAATCGGCGCGATTGGCTGCATGTCGACGACCATGTCGCGGGTTTGTGGCTGGCCTTGTCGCGTGCGGCACCTGGCGACAGCTATGCGTTCGGCGGCGGGGCGGAGCGCGCCAATCTCGACGTCGTGCACACGATCTGCGACGTGCTCGACGCGCGATTGGGCCTGCGGGCCGCGGGCGCACGCCGCGACCTCGTGCGTTTTGTCGCCGACCGGCCGGGCCACGATCTGCGCTACGCGATCGACGCCGCAAAAGCCAAGGCCGAACTCGGCTGGCAACCCGGTTACGATTTCGAACGCGGATTGGCGGCGACGGTCGATTGGTATCTGGCGCATGCCGAGTGGCTCGACGCGATTCGCGCCAAGCGTTACGCGCTCGAGCGTTTGGGCCAAGGCTGAGATCCGCCGTGCCGCGTCTTCTCGTTTTGGGCGCCAACGGCCAAGTGGCCCGCGCGCTCGTCCAGCAAGGCCCCGAAAGCGGCTGGGAAGTCGTGGCGCGCGGTCGTGCCGATATCGAGCTTCGCGACCCCGCTTCGATCGCCGCAGCAATTTCGGCAACCAAACCCGATGCGCTTGCCAATGCGGCCGCCTACACCTCCGTCGACAAGGCCGAGAGCGAGGAGGCGGAAGCCCTATTTTTGAATGGCGAGGTGCCGGGCATGGCCGCGCACGCGGCAGCGGCGGCAAACCTGCCGTTTGTGCACCTGTCGAGCGACTACGTGTTCGACGGCCAAGACGACAAGCCCTATCGCGAGGCGGATTCTGCGATGCCGATCAGCGTCTATGGCCGCACCAAACGGACGGGCGAGATCGCGGCCTACAAAGCGGGCGGTCGTTGCGTGATCTTGCGCACGTCCTGGGTGTTTGCGCCCTGGGGAAACAATTTCGTGCGGACGATGCTGCGCCTCGCCAAAACGCACGAACGCCTGCGAGTCGTCGACGACCAACGCGGCGGGCCCACATCGGCGTTGGCGATCGCGGATGCGATCCTCGTGATCGCGGCCCGCCAACTGGCGGGCGAGCACAAGGCGGGACTGGGCGTGTTCCATTTTCAGGGCCGTCCGCCCACGACATGGGCGCGCTTTGCCGACGCGATTCTCGACGCGGCAGCTTTGTTGGGCCATCCGCGACCACCGGTCGTGCGCATCGCGACCCACGAATATCCACTGCCCGCGCCGCGTCCAGCGTGGGGCGTGCTGGATTGTTCGCGCATCGCGCGCGAGTACGACGTTACGCTGCCCGATTGGCGCAAGGCGCTGCCCGCAACAGTGGCGCAACTGCTGAAAGACGGCGTTTAAGCCGGTTTGTAGCTCGGTAGAATTGCCTGCAACTTGGCGACAACGGCAGCATCGTCGCCGGTGCAAGCGATGGTTTCCAGCACCGCCATGTCGGCTTCGATGGCCGCGATGTCGGCGGGCGGGGACGATGCCAACTGGATGCCGTCGATCGCGGTCGGTGTATTGCTTTCGTCGGCGTAAAACAGTTCCTCGAACAACTTCTCGCCCGGCCGCAGGCCTGTGAATTTTATTGCCACGTCGCGCTCTGGACGCTTGCCCGCCAGTCGGATCATGCGCTTGGCAAGATCGAGAATGCGAACGGGCCCGCCCATTTCCAGCACCAGCAGGCCGCCGCGCGCCGTGCCATTGCCTGCGATCGCCAGCACGCTTGCTTGCAGGACCAACTCGCACGCCTCGCGGATCGTCATGAAATAGCGCTCGATATCGGGATGTGTGACTGTGATCGGCCCGCCGGTCGCCAACTGGCGCTGGAACAGCGGTACGACTGACCCCGACGAACCCAGCACGTTGCCAAAGCGCACGGTCACAAAGCGCGTGGACGCGCTGGTCGCGTCGCGTGCCTGACAGAAGATTTCGGCCAGACGCTTTGTTGCGCCCAGAACGTTGGTCGGATTTACCGCCTTGTCCGACGAAATCAGGACCATCGCGTGCGCGCCTGCTGCGACAGCTGCGTCGGCCACATTGCGCGTGCCGATCGTATTGGTTAGCGCGCCTTGCGCAGGATTGGCTTCCAGCAGGGGCACATGCTTCAGTGCAGCCGCGTGAAATACGATCTCCGGCTTTTCGCGCGCGAGCAGGCGCCGCATCGAACCCGCTTCGCGCACGTCGCCGATCGTGGCGTTGCGGGCGATCTGGGGCCAGTTCTCTTCGACTTCGCGGTCGATCGCGTAGAGCGCGAATTCGGAATTGTCGAGCAGTGTGAGGTGCGCCGGCCCGCGCTGAGCGATCTGGCGCACAAGCTCCGCACCGATGCTTCCGCCCGCACCGGTGACGACCACGCGGCGGTTACGCACGAGTTCGTCCATTGCCGCCCGGTCGAGCACGGTCTGCGGTCGCCCGAGCAGATCTTCGATCGCGATCGGCGCCACCTCAAGGGCGGCATCGCCTGTCGCTGCGCCGAGCGCGTTGATGCGCGGTAGCCTTACGGCCGTAAGCCCGCAGCGGTCGGCAAGATCGACAAGGCTGCTGAGTTCGGCCGCGTCGAAAGGTGCCGCAAGCACCAAACGCTGCGGCCGAAAGCCGCGCCGTTTAAGGTCTTCGAGGACGGATTCCAGATCTGCGATCGATCCAAGTACGCCCACGCCGCCGATTTTGCGGCCTTTTCGACGCTCCGCTTTGTCGAGAATGCCGACGACAAAATAAGGCGCCCGTCCGCGCCGCCGATTGGCTTGCAAGAACAGCTCGGCGCCGTCGTTGGCGCCGACAATAAGCACCTGCACTTGGTCGGCGCGCGGGGCGCCGAACGACAAATTGAGCTGGCCCTCGCGCACCGTGCGATAAAGCAGGCGCGGCCCCGTGAGGAGGGCAAAAAGCACGAACCAGCCGATAAAAATGGTCGAACGCGGCATGACCTCAAGACGCGACCACAAAAACATGGCCGGCAAAAACAGCAGCAATGCCAGCGTTGTGCCGCGCGCAATAACGGCCAGATCGTCGATCGATACGTACCGCCACACGCCGCGCGACACGCCCGTCATGTAGAACGCTGCCGCTGCCGCGAGCACGAACGTCAAGGTTCCGCCGCCGAGAAAATCGGCGGAATAGTCGAACATGTCGTCGCCGACGCGCAGGTAGAGGGAAACCAAAAATGCGATCCCGGCCATACCCAGATCGTGGGTCATGGCGAGTGCAACGCGGTTGAACCGCCCAAGAAAAGGAACGCGCGAGGTCACAGGGCGCGGTAGCGTCGGCCGGTCGGCACGCTCTTGCCGCGCCAGAGACCCTTGATGTCGAACAGCAGCGCGTCGTCGGCCGTGAGCGCCGCAAGATCGAGATCGGCAAAGCTGCGATGGCCGACCGCCGCAACGA
>CAMDLT010000041.1 GCA_945901855.1 Asaia bogorensis
AGGCAGGTCGCAAGCAGTTCGTCGCCGAAGCTGCCGGACAGGCCGCCGTGGGCGACATTGCCGCGGAACTTGGCGATCAGTTCGTCGCGCGTCAGCGGCGCATGCCGTCCGCCGCGCATATGCGCGCGCCGGATCTCGCGAACCGTGCCGTCGCGCAAAGTTGCGCGGATATGGCCGGTATAGTCGACGGGATAGGGATTGCCGGGGTCGATCACGTAGCGAATGCGCCCGGCCAGCGCGAGGATGCGCGCATCGCGTGCTTTTTCGTCGGTGAACTGGGCAAGCCCCGCATCGCCGTCGAAGAAGCCCACGGCCATGCCAAACGGCATCGAGAATTTCGCCGCATAGCCCGACGGGGGCGCATGCTTGTCGGCCAGCGGCTCCCATAGCCGATCGACGGGGCCTTCCGCCGCCTCGCAGACGATATCCACGATGTCGTCGGCCCGCACGCCGCTGGCAGCCAGCTCGATCATGCAGTCGATATAGGGATGGATCATGGTTCCGCAGGCATAGGGCTTGAAGGCAATGGCCTCGAGCAGAAAGCTCGTGCCCAGGCCGTCAAGCAATCCGTCGAGCTTTGCCGGCGCGTCGCGGCCAAACACCTTGAACAGGTTGCGCCGCCCTTCGAAGATCGTGCGCGGCCCGACAAAGCCGGCCTCGCCCAACATCGCCGCCCGATAGCCGCAATGCGCCGCCCAGCCCGGATGCAGCCGCTTCGTCCACGCACCTTCGGTCAGGAACTCGCCAATACCGGACGAGAAACTGCCCGCGATCCCGAGCGCCCGGCCGATCTGAATCTTGTCGAGCCCGAGCGCCACGCCGGTGCCGGCCGCAGCCCCGATCGTTCCCAGAATGCCGACCGGATGAAAACCAGCTTTGTGAATGGCGCCCGGAACCACTTGGTTGATCCGGCAAACGGTTTCGAGGCCTGCAACGATGCCTTTCAGCGCATCGGCACCGCTTCGCTTGTGGCGCTCGCAGGCGGCGAGCACGGCAGGGATCACCATGGCGCCGACGCGGATCGGCGCGCCTTCGAGCGTATCGTCGAAATCCTCGCCATGGATCGCAGTGCCGTTGACGAGCGCGGCACCAGCCGCATCGAGTCCGCGTCCATGGCCGATGGCGGTGCAGGCGCCTTCGCCGTCCCAGCCCTTCAAGATGGCCGCGATATAGTCCGACTGCCGCGCGGCAACGCAAAGGCCTGCCGCATCCAGGAGGTCGTCCAAAGCAACATCGAGCGTGCGCTGTGGCAGCGTGGCGAGCGAGATGCCGATCAGCTTCTCGGCGAAGCGTTCTGCCAGCGCTTCGCCGGGTGCGATGCGTTGCGGCTCCATCTTGCCTGTCTTGTCGCTCATCGGGCTTTCTCCTGTATGCCTTCGGTCCGCGTGAGCCCGGCAAGGGCCGATTTGCGCAAGCCGATCCGCAGCAATTCGAGCGCGACGGCCTGGTCGTCCTCGATGTCGAGGCTGACCTCGGGCCCGAAGCTGCGGATGTAGAATTCCTGGATCTGCGCGTCCTTGGCCTGGAAGATCAGGTCCGAAAGTCCGAACGTGGCGATGATCTCGCGGATCAAGTCCGTGCGCGGTTCCTCGACGCCCTCGGTGATGCCTTCGGCCTGTACCAGAACGCGCCACGGGCCAACGCCCCGTAGCTGATCGATCTCGCGGATAATGCCGCCATGCAGCGAGGGGCGAGGATCGGAGCCTTTGCGGCCCGCCTCTGCAACAACCTTAAGTCCTGTCGCTGCCGCTTGCTCGACGAGGCGCAGCTTCTCTTGCGTCGGCATCAGCACCTGCGCGCTCGACACCTCGACGCCCTCGGCGCCAACATCGATCGCGCGGGCGAAGTAGTCGCGCGATACGCCCTGCAGCCAAGCGGCTTCGCTCGCGTCGCCCGCGAGGAAAACGCCGATCCCGGCATCGCGAAGTTGGCGGATCTTCCGGCGCAAAGCCGCCTCCGGCAGCACGCGCCAGTGCCCGATCGCGAACTTTACCCAATCCACATGCGGGCCGGCCGTCTCGATGAGATCGGCGATGCGATGCGCGCCATATCCCCTGTCCGCCACGATGGTCAGCCCTGTCTCGCGCGGCTTTAACGCCCTGTCTGCGCCCCGTATAATCGCAAAGCTCGAAACGTCCGACTCTTGCCCTGTCATGCTGTACTCACTCGCGCTGCGTGTTCAAAACGATGCCTGAAGCTCTTGCCGACCTTGGAACGACGGCGCTGATATTGCTCGGGCTCGCTGCAGTCGCGGCGGGCGCGTTTGGTGCCGTATTCGGCCTCGGTGCGGGTATCCTGCTCTCCTTTGCAGTGACCGGCATCTTCGGCGTCGAGGCGGTCGTCCCTGTCGTCTCGACCGCGATGATGGTCGCCAATGCCGGCCGCATCTATGCCTATCGCGCACAGGTCAGCCGCCGGCCGCTGCTGATTGCGCTTGCCGCAGCTATACCCGGGGCGATCGTCGGGGCCAAGGTGCATGCCCTGCTGCCAACGGCCGCAGTCGCAGCTGTAATCGGCACGATCTTGATCGCATCCGTTCCAATCGGTCGCTTTGCCCGCGACCATGATCGGCGTCTGGGCGACAGGGGGCTCGCGATCGCCTCGCTTGCGCTTGGATTTCTCGGCAGCCTTGGGATCGGCGCAGGCGCGCTTGCCATTCCGGTTCTGCTGGCCTCTGGACTGACGGGAGCGGCCTTGATCGCGACCGATTCCGCGCTCGCGGTCGGCGTCTCGTTGGCCCGCATCGGCTCGTTCTCGGCTATCGGCCTTCTGCCGCCCGAGCGGCTTTTTGCGGCGCTGCTGATCGGCACTGCGACCATACCCGGCGCCTGGCTCGGCGCGCGCGTCGTGGCCCGCGCGGGCATCCGGCGCCATACATTGGCGATCGAAGGATTTGCCGTTGGCGCCGGTCTTTTCTTCATCTGGCAGGCCCTGCGCTAGGGATGCCAGCAAAGGGGCGGTGCTCACGTTGCCGTTCCTGCTGGTTTCGCCTTGCGGCTGTCGCGCCATTCCCGAACCAGGGCGATCAAGATGAACAGAATGGCCGTCGCCAGCAGCCCGATGGTGATGTTGTCTTCGAGGAAAATCGCATGGTCGCCGCCCGAAAGCTGGAGCGAGCGCCGATAGTTCGATTCGACCAATGGCCCGAGCACGACGCCGAGCACGGCCGGCAGAAACGGGAACCCTGCCATGCGCATGAGATAGCCGACCAAGCCGCCGACAAGAACAATCCCAATATCGAACATCGTCGAGTTGATCGTGTAGATGCCGGACACGACCAGCGCCAGAACGAAGGCCGTGAGATAGGGACGCGGCCGGTTCACGAGCCAAATGCAAATCGGCAAAATGAGGATACCGACGACGATCTGCGCAAGGGTTGCGACCAGCGACCCTGTATAGAGGCCAAGGATGACATCGGGATTCTGTTCGAACAGGCGCGGCCCCGGAATAAGCCCATGAATCAGCAGCCCGCCGAGCAGCACCGCCGCCGAGTTTGATCCCGGAATGCCAAAAGACAAGAGCGGAATGAGCGCCGCGCTCGCAACCGTGTTGTTGGCGGCTTCCGGTGCCGCGATTCCCTCCGGTGAACCTTTGCCGAATTCCTCCGGATGTTTAGACCAGCGGCGCGCCTCGTTATACGAGAAGAAGGCGGCAATCGAACCGCCGCCGCCGGGCAGCAAGCCCTCGACTGTTCCCACCGCCGAACCGATGCCCTGCGGCTTGGCAAGCCGCTTCATCATCCGGAAGTTGGGCAAGCGCAGGCGCACCGACTGTTTAAGTTTTTCAGTCAGGCCGACACTGCCCGATTGCTGGAGAAGCTCGCTCACCGCGAACAGGCCGACCATGACGAGAATCGGCTTCACGCCCGACAGCAATTCGGGAATGCCGAAGGAAAAGCGGCTCACGCCCGATACCGGATCCGATCCCACAGTTGCAATCATGAGCCCGACGATTGCCGCAGCCAGCGCCTTCAGGAGGGCGCCGCCCGCGAGCGACGCGATGATGCTGAGACCCAGAACGCCAACGGCGAAGTAGGAGGTGGGATTGAAAAGCAGCGCGATGCGCGACAATGGCTCCGTGAGCAAGACAAGCATGAGAAGCCCGAACAGGCTGCCAACGACTCCCGACCACAGCGAAATGCCCAACGCCTCGCCTGCACGGCCCTGCTTGTTCATCTCGTAGCCGTCGATGACGGTCGCCGCAGCGGAATTCGTGCCGGGCGTCCGGATCAGGATGGCGGGGATCGAGCCGCCATATTCGGCACCGATGTAAACGGAAGCCAGCAGCACGATCGCCGACATGGGGTCGAGCGTATAGGTAAGCGGCAGGATCAGCGCCATCGTGATCGAGGCGGATATCCCCGGCAGCGCTCCGCCGACGATTCCCCAGATCAGCCCCGCAATGGCGACCGGGACCAGCGGCGTCGTGACCAGCAAGGTCAGAGCGCGAGAGAGATCTTCCATGATGCTGTCCTTAGAAAAACCGGCCTTGCGGCTGTTCGGTGCCCAACAGAAGGACGAAGGCCACCCAGAAACCGACGCCTGCGCAGGCAGCGACGACGACAAGACCGAGGCTGGGTTTGCGCCCCTCATAGATCGCGATGGCGCCGATCAGCAGGCCGATGGCAACGATGTAGCCGACGAGGGGACCGATCAGCATGTAGCCGACACCGATGGCAAGGAAGCCGAGCGCACGCGGGATCGTGGCAACATGGTCCGCAGCTACTTCGCTCGCCTTGGCAGCGGGAGCCGCCGCCGCCTTTCTGGCAGCCAGAAGCCCCCGGATGCCGATCAGGGCCGCCACGACCGCGAGCGAACTCGCCAACATGAAGGGAAGTCCCTGCGGACCGACTTCGTCGGAAAGGCTCGATTCCTGGATCTGCAGGGTCTGCCAATAATAGAGAGCTGCAAGGACGAAAAGGATGCCGCCTGCGGCGGCATCCCTAAGCCCTGCGGTACGACCGTCCGATCTGCTCACTTGATAACGCCGTTTTCTTTGAGGAAGGCCTCGGACTCGGTCGCGAACTGGTTGATGAATGCGGCATAGTCTTTCTGCCCGATATAGTCGGGGATCAGGCTCTCGCTGCTGACGATCTTCAGATAGTCCGGATCGCGCAGGAGCTGCTGGGTCGCCTTTTCCCAGATGGCGATGATGTCGGCCGGAAGGCCCTGCGGGCCGGCAAGGCCGCGATACTTGCGCAGCACGATGTTGTAGCCAAGTTCCTTGACGGTGGGGACGTCGGGCATCGTATCGACGCGCTTTTCGGTGAACGTGGCAAGGAGGCGCACCTTGTTCGCCTCGATCTGCGGGCGAAGCTCAAGAAACTCGCCAACGCCGAAATTGAGCGTGCCGTTCAACACGTTCAGCATCAGTTCGCCGCCGCCGTCGTGCGAGACGACCGCCGCGTTGACGCCGGCGGCTTTGCGCAGGAGCTCCGCCGCTTGCCGTTCCATCGATGCAGGGGTCGATGCGCCCCAGCGGCCGCGATTGTCCCGCGCATGCGCGATCACGTCTTGCATCGTCTTGAAGGGACCATCGGCGCGCGTGTAGATCAGCGTCGGATCGGTGAAGAAATTCACCAGCGGCTGCAGGTCCTTGTAGCTGTGCTGGGGCTTCGACAGCAGCGAGGTGAACACATAGGTCGGCGTCGTCGCATAGAAGATCGAGCCGTCCGGTTTCGAGGTCGCGAGCTTCGACATGGCACGCGCGCCGCTGCCGCCATTTACGTTCTCGACCACGAAAGTGGCGTTGATGAATTTCGGCAGCTGCTTGGCGAGTTCGCGCAGGAAAATGTCCGAGCCTGCGCCGGGACTCGAATGGGTGACGAGCGTAACGACCCTGTGCGGATAGGCCGCAGGCTCGGCATTGGCTGCGCCCGCGGCGAGGGCAAAGCCCATAGCCGCGAACAGGGCTGCAAACTTCTTTTTCATGGTCGTTTCTCCCGTTGGTGCGGTTTTTTTAAGCCGCATCTGTGGTGGTTGAACGAATAGCGTCAGGCCGAGGTCGCGTTTTGCTGTTCCCGCACCACCGCCAGCAGGCGGTTCCGCGCATTGATCACATGGCGCCAATGCGCCTCGTGAGCCCAGTCCGGATCGCGGGCGCGGATAGCTTCCACCATCTCGCGATGCTCCCGGTTGGAAACATTGAGCCCGCCGCCTTGGATGAGGCTGCGAGCCCGGAATAGCGTCAAACGCTGCACGAAAGCCCGATATTGCTGGGCGAGCGTGGCATTTCCGCAGGCACTCAAAATGAAGGCGTGGAAATCGATGTTGAGCGGGTAGTAGCTGTCGAAGTCATGCGCTTGGGCCGCTTGCTCCATTTGCATAATAAAATCGTCGAGCGTGGCCAAGACATCCCGCGTCGCGCGCTCGGCCAGCAGCCGACCGGCCAGCGCAAACAATGCCGCGCGGACCTCGTAAATCTCCCGTACGCTTTCCACGCTTATGGAACAGACGAAAGCACCGCGATTGCGAATGGTCTCGACCAGCCCCGCCCCCTCGAGCGATCGAAGCGCCTCGCGGATCGGTCCGCGGCTCGTGCCGAAGCGAAGCGCGAGCTGGTTTTCGTTGATCTTGTCGCCAGGCGCGATCTCGCCGCTCAAAATCAGCCGCTCGATCTCGCCTTCGAGAACACTCGACAGCGATCGCGTGCGAAGGATGTCGATTGGTTCGAATGAAGTCATCGTCGAAGACTGTGCCGCGCGATTGTAGTTCGTCAACACTTTTCCGTCGTTATCAACGATTTCGCGCTGTATGATCGCAAGATATGCCGTAAAATCAGCGTCGCTGAAAATATGCGTACGTCAAAGTGTTGACAATTTGGAGCGCCTTGGTGTTGATGTGGCTTCGAACAAGCCGGGCGAGTCCGGCAAACAGACGAGGACAGGAATGACCGATAACGCCGCCGTGACCCGGACGCTTGCTCGCTTCGTGGTCGAGAACCAGCCATCCGACGTTCCGGAGGCCGTCTATGCCGAGGCGACGCGGTCGTTCTTGAACTGGATCGGCTGCGCTGTCGGCGGCTCGATCCATCCGGCGCTTGATCGCGCCATGGCGGCGCTTGCGCCGTTTGCAGGTCCGGCCCAGGCGACTGTGCTGGGCCGCGGACACCGGACCGACATTCTGCATACCGCGCTCCTCAACGGCATCACCTCGCATGTCTTCGATTTCGACGACACGCATCTGAAGACAATTATCCATCCGGCCGGCCCGGTCGCTTCCGGTCTGCTGGCGCTCGCCGAGACGCGCCCGGTCTCGGGCCGCGATCTGCTGCACGCATTCATTCTCGGCGTCGAAGTCGAATGCCGGATCGGCAATTCGGTCTATCCGGACCATTACGATCGCGGCTGGCATATTACGGGAACGGCTGGCGTCTTCGGTGCCGCCGCTGCCGCTGGCAAGATCCTCGGGTTGAACGAGCAGCAGATGACGTGGGCGCTCGGCATCGCCGCGACCCAGTCCTCGGGCCTGCGCGAAATGTTCGGCACCATGTGCAAGTCGTTCCATCCGGGCCGTGCGGCCCAGAACGGCACGTTTGCCGCGTTCCTGGCGCAACAGGATTACACGAGCTCCGACCGCAGCATCGAGGCGCCGCGCGGCTTTGCGAATGTGGCATCGACCAAGTTCGATCCGCGCGAGATCGTCGACAATCTGGGCGGCAGCTGGGAGATCGCGCTGAATACCTACAAGCCCTTCGCTTGCGGCATCGTCATCCATCCGGCGATCGATGCCTGCGTGCAGCTGCGCAACAAGTTCGGCCTGACGGCGGACAAGGTGGCGGCTATCGACCTTAAGGTGCATCCGCTTGTGCTGGAGCTGACCGGCAAGACGGCGCCGCGCACGGGCCTCGAGGGCAAATTCTCGGTCTATCATTCCTGCGCCGCTGCGATCGTCCACGGCCGCTGCGGCGAGCACGAGTATTCGGACGATGTCGTGGCCGATTCGGTCATCGTCGGCCTGCGCCAGAAGGTGAAGGCCGTTGCGACGCCCGGCATCCACGAGCACCAAGTCGACGCGATCCTCACAACGACCGACGGGCAGAAGCACCATTTGTTCGTCGAGAATGCCATCGGCAGCCTGCATCGCCCGCTGACCGATGCGGAGCTCGATGCCAAGGTCATGGATCTATGCGAGCCCGTGATCGGGAAGGCAAAGAGCGGCGGGCTGATCGCGGCTTCGCGTGGCATCGGCCGCGCCGCGAATATCGCGGCCCTGATTGCGACTGCCAATCCCTAAGAGGGGCCGACGTGATCGGCACCGATTCTCGCCCTCGACGGGCTGCTCTCGGTTCCATGGACACGTGGTAAGGCTGCGGACGATTTCGCTTCAGGTGCGCACCTGGTGAATATTGCCTGTTTTTGCCAGCGTCGGCGTGTCGCAATGGACGTCGGTGAGAACCTTTGACGGAAACACAAACAATCTGCCGAGCGTTTGTCGGCCGTCGGACGTTGATGTATTCTGCTTGAAATTGGGATCCTCCGACTCCTGCTGCCGGAGCTGCGCATGAATCGTCGTGAACTCGCCGCAGCACTTGCTTCGCTTGCCGTCCTGCCAACCGCGTTTGGCGGCACCGTCGTCGCTTCGCCAGCCGGTGCCGCGGGGCATCCACGCCTGCTCGTCAGTTTAGCCGAGTGGTCGAGCCTCGCCGCCCGCCGCGCGGCCGATCCAGACCTGAACCACTTTGCGACATTGCTGCTGGATCGTGCCCGCCGGGATCTCAACCAGCCGCAGCTTGAGCGCAAATTGGACGGCCGGCGCCTGCTTAGCGTTTCGCGCGAATTCATCCGCCGCGTGCTGGAATGGTCGTTTGCTTACCGCGTCACGGGCGATGCCGCCTTTCTTGACCGGGCGCGTCGCGAAATGCTCGCCGTCGCGGCTTTTGCCGACTGGAATCCGAGCCACTATCTGGATGTGGCCGAGATGACGGCCGGCTTGGCCATCGGCTACGATTGGCTCTTCAACGAGTTGCCAGCCGACGAGCGCACCAAGATCCGCCAAGCCATCGTGGAAAAAGGCATTGGTCAAGCCCGTTATGGCCACAGGACCTTCAGATCCAACAATAACTGGAGCCAAGTCTGCATCGGCGGCATGGTGTTGGGGGCGCTGGCCGTGCAAGAAGACGAACCCGACTTGGCCCGCGATCTGTTGGCGGCTGCACAAAAAGACGTCTTGATCGGGTTGGATGCCTACAGTCCGGACGGCGTCTATCCCGAGGGTCCCGGCTACTGGAGCTACGGAACGACCTACTCGGTGTTGCTTGTTGCAGCGCTGCGCACTGTCGCTGCGCCCGACTGGGGCGTGCTCAAGGCACCTGGCTTTGCGCGTAGTGCCGAATTCTACGCCCATTCCATTGGCCCTTCCGCAAAGCACTTCAATTTTAGCGATGGCACGGAGGGACAAGAATTGCCCGCGCCCATCGTCTACCTAGCCCGCGAATTGAATCAACCTGCGCTGCTTGCGGCCAAGCGCGAGATGATCCGCAAGAATCAGGGCGTCTGGGAGCGCTTCGCACCGCTTTCAATCTTGTGGTGGCCGACGCGCGAAAGCAGCACGCCGCCGCCACTGACTTTCTCCGGCCAAGGGCCGCAGCCGGTGGCAATCTGGCGGACCTCATGGACCGACCCGAGCGCGCTTTGGTTTGCCGTCAAGGGCGGCGGTGCTGGACACAATCACGGCCACATGGATGCAGGCAGCTTCGTGTTGGACATGGACGGCCTACGCTGGGCAAAGGACCTCGGCATGCAGGACTACCTCAGTCTCGAATCCCGCGGGATCGAACTGTGGAACATGCGGCAAAATTCGCCGCGCTGGAAAGTCTTCCGGCTCGGCAGCGACGCGCACAACACGCTTACCGTTGCCGGCCAACTTCACAGCGCCTCAGCAATGGCCAGCCTGCAAAAGCCGAGCGACAGCGAAGCGTTGATAGACCTTGCCCAAGTGCTTGGCCTGCCGCGAGCTGTGCGCCGGGTCCGCTTTTCCAGCGACGGCGTTGAAATTGAAGACCATATCGAAGGCGCGACACCCGGCAGCGAAATCCGCTGGGCCATGTGTACCGAAGCTGAAATCCGCATTGCGGACAAAACAGCGATCCTGACGCAGAAAGACAAGACGCTGCGTGTGCATTTTGCAGGCGACGCCGCACGGCTGGAGATACGCGATATCTCCGCTCCACGCAGCGATAGCGACCACCCCAATCCGAACACGCGCCAGCTCGTCGCGACGGCTGCGGCAAGTGCGGATAGGCGTTGGCGCCTCAGCGTGCGCTTCTCTCGGATTTAAAACGCAGCCAGAGACTATCGCCCGATAGCGGCCTTCACCCGAGGCCGCTGATCCATTCGCGGCCGGGCACGGCGTCGAACAGACTGCGCGTATAAGGGTGTGCAGGCGAGGCGAAGATTGCCGCGGTTGCACCCTGCTCAACGATTTCACCGCGCTGCATAATGGCGATCTCCTCGCACACTGTTGCCGCAACGCGCAGATCGTGCGTGATGAACAGCATCGACAATCCGAACGATTTGCGCAGGTCGTTCAGCAGTTCAAGAACCTGCTTCTGGACCGAGACGTCGAGCGCCGACACCGGTTCGTCCGCCACGATCAGTTTCGGCTTCACCGCCAGCGCGCGCGCGATGCCGATACGCTGGCGCTGCCCGCCGGAGAATTCATGCGGATAGCGCTCGATGGCTTCGGGCTTGAGGCCGACGAGACGCAGCAACTCGCGCGCCTCGGCGATGGCCTGCTCGCGGGAGATGCCGTTGAGCATCGGTCCGAGGGCAACAATATCGCCAACCCGCTGGCGCGGATTCAGCGACGCGTAGGGATCTTGGAAGACCATTTGAATGTGCTTGCGATACGGCCGCAGCTCCGCGCGCGAGCGCCCGCTGATGCGTTCGCCGTCGAGTTCGATCATGCCGCTGTCTACGCTTTCGAGGCCGATGATACAGCGCGCCAGCGTCGTCTTGCCGGAACCGGACTCGCCGACAAGGGCTAGCGAACTGCCGCGCTTGAGCTCAAGCGAAATCTTTTTGACGGCTTTCACTTCGCGGACCGTACCGCCGAATAAGCCGGATGCGAGGCGGTAGGTCTTCTCGATATCCGTCACGCGAAGCAGCACGCTCGGGTCAGCACCCACTTCCCGTCCACGCGGCTTGAGACCGGGCACCGCCGCGATGAGTGCTTTCGTGTAGTCTGCCTGGGGGGCGTCGAGCACGTCGGCGGCAAGCCCCTGCTCGACAACCTCGCCGTAGCGCATCACCGCCACGCGATCCGCGATTTCGGCAACGACCCCGAAATCGTGTGTGATGAACAGCACGGCCGTGCCGTGCTTGCGCTGCAGTTCCTTGATCAAATGCAGGATCTGCGCTTGCGTCGTCACGTCGAGGGCCGTGGTCGGCTCATCGGCGATGATGAGGCCCGGCTCGAGCGCCAGCGCCATCGCGATGACGATCCGTTGGCGCTGCCCGCCGGAGAGCTGGTGTGGATAGCTCGCAACCATCCGCTCCGGATCGGGCAGATGCACATCGCGAATGAGGTCGAGCACGCGTTCGCGCCGCCGCGCCGGCGGAAGATCCGTGTGGATCTCAAGAATTTCGTCGATCTGCCGTCCGACCGGCATCAGCGGATTCAGCGCCGTCATCGGCTCTTGGAAGATCATTGCGATCCGGCAGCCGCGCACGGCGCGCATCTCGTCTTCCGAAAGATCGAAAAGGTTCCGCCCCTCGAACTGTATCTGGCCGCCAACCGCGCGGACATGCGGCCCCGGAAGAAGTCCTAGAATAGCTCTTCCCATCATCGACTTGCCCGAACCGGACTCGCCGACGATGCAGAGTATCTCGCCCTTGCGGATATCGACAGACACGCCCGCGACCGCGAGTTTCCGGTCCGACCAGGCCGGTAGTCCGACGCTCAAATCCCGGATCGAGATGGCGATATCGCTCATAGATCTGCGAGCCTCGGGTTGAGGGCGTCGTTGAGCCCTTCGCCGATCAAATTGATCGCCAGAACCGTCAGGAGAATCGCAATTCCGGGAACCGTGACGAGCCACCACGCCTCGCGCATGAACGAGCGTCCCGCACCGATCATGAAGCCCCAACTCATCAGGTTCGGCGCACCCAAGCCGAGAAACGACAGCGCGCTTTCGACGAGTATGGCGGTGGCGACAAGCAACGAACCCGTAACAATCAATGGCGAAAGCGTGTTCGGCAGGATCTGCTTGAGCAGAATAGCGGCGTCGCCCTGTCCCGCCACGACGGCCGCTTGGACGAACTCCCGCGACTTGACGGTCAACACTTCGCCGCGCACGACCCGCGCGATGGGCGGCCAACTGACGGTCGCGATCGCGATCACGACGTTCGCCGCCGAGGGCGACAGAACAGCGATCAAGACGATGGCGAACAGAAACGACGGAATGGTCTGGAAGAATTCGGTCAAGCGCATCAGCGCGTCGTCGACCGTGCGGCCGTAATAGCCGGCGACCGCGCCAACGAAGGTGCCAAACGCGACGGCCACGAGCGTCGCGAGTACGGCCATCACCAGCGTCGCGCGCGTGCCGTGCAGAAGCCCTGCGAGCACGTCGCGCCCGAGACTGTCGGTGCCGAGCAGAAATGCCGCACTCGGGCTCGACATTGGTTTGCCGACGATCGCGAACGGATCGATCGGCGCCATGAGATCGGCCGCGATCGCGACGACGAGCAACAAAGCCAGCCAGATCAGTCCGAGATAGACGCGCGGATTGCCGAGAAAGCGTCTCCAAAAGGTCTTCATCGCGCTCACCCGATCCGGATGCGCGGGTCGAGGAAGACGTAGACGACGTCGACGATCAAATTTACCACGACGACCAGAACTGCCGACATAAAGAAGATGCCCAGCAGCAGATTGTAGTCGCGTGCGAACAAAGATTGGTAGGCAAGCTGCCCCAAACCAGGCCACGCGAAGATCGACTCGACGACGACCGAACCGCCGATCAGACCGCCGGTCTGCACCCCGGCCATCGTCACCACCGGCAGCAACGCGTTGCGGAACACATGCCGCGTTGTGATCTTGCGTTCGCTCTGTCCCTTGGCGCGCGCCGTGACGACGTAATCGAGGCCACGCTGTTCAAGCATCGAGGCGCGCATGAGCCGCGCGTAGAGCGCCAAATAGAACAGCGACAGTGTCAGCGTCGGCAATACAAGATGATGGGCGATGTCCACGGCCCGCGCCCAGCCTTCGTGGAAGGCGACGACATCCTCCATGCCCGAGGTCGGAAACCAGTCGAGCCAGATCGAGAAAACAAGGATCAGCATCAGGCCCACCCAGAAAAGCGGCGTGGCGTAGACAATGATGGCGGCCACCGAGATCGCGTTGTCTTTCCAGGTGCGCACCCAGAGCGCTGCGAGCAGCCCCATGAGGATGCCGAAGCCGAGCGACAGCACGAGCGTGCACACCATCAGCAGCAGCGTCGGCCCAAGGCGCTGGAGAAGCAAATCCAGCACCGGCGCGCTCTGGCGGAAGGAATACCCGAGATCGAGAACAACCAGGTTTCGTAGATAGTTGAAGAGCTGGACGTAAACCGGCTGGTCGTGCCCGAAACGTGCCCGCAGCTGGTCGATATACTCCTTCGGCGCCCCGCCCGCTTCGCCCGCCAACACCGTTGCAAGATCGCCAGGTGCAAGCTGCAGCAGCAGGAAATTGACGATTACGACGCCAAAGACAACTGGAACGGTCTGGATCAACCGCCGGACGACGTAGCCACCCAAGGAACCGGATTTCATGGCTGCACGTCCCTCCGATCGGCATTCAGGCGAAAGAGAAAGGCGGTCCGCATCGCCCGCGGACCGCCCCTATTCTACTCGCGCCAGGCCCGATCGAAGTTCGTGAAGATGTTGAGCGGGCTCACGATGACGTCGCGGAAGCGCTTGTCGATGACGGTCGGGAACTTGACCTCCAGCACCCAAGCGATCGGTACCGCATCGGCGACGATTTTTTGGACCTCCGCGTATTGCGCCGAGCGCTTCGCGGCATCGGTCTCGATCGTGGCCATGTCCATGAGTTCGTCCGCACGCGGATCGCTCCACCGCGCCCCGTTCACGAACACCGTTCCTTGGCGGATGAACCGCGAGTGGACGGCCCGGTGCACGCCGAGCACGGGATCGGCGAGATTGAAGAGCCAGTTCGAGGTCATGTCGAAATCGTAGTCGGTATAAGTCCGCTTGAGCCACGTCGCGATGTCTTCGTAGCGCGTCGTCGCCTTGATGCCGATCCGTGCGAGAGCCTGTTGCGTGTACTCGCCGAACCGGCGCCATTCCTCGCCGTAGGGCGTGATGTCGTGCACGATCTCGAAACGCGTGCCGTCGGCCTTGCGCGGAAAGCCCGCCTCGTCGAGCAGCCGGTTCGCCCGCTCGACCCCGTCGGGCACGTTGTAGTTCGCGACGTTCCCATTGTAGAGCCCCGTCGGCGCGAAGTTCGAGCTGATCGGGCCGGTCGACGGCTGACCGAAGCCAAACCAGATATTGTCGATCACGAACTTCCGGTCGATGGCGTAGGAAATCGCCTGGCGGACCTTCGGATTGTCGAAAGGAGCCTTGCGGGTGTTGAACATCAGTTCGACCACGGGCGACAGCATCTCGGAGCCGCGCGTTTCGATCTGGATGTTGGGCATCCGCTCGAGCCGTTTGACGTCGTTGTAGGGCACGGCGCCGAGACCGGCGACATGCGCATCGCCCTTTTCGAGCGCGGCCGCGCGCGTCGCGTTGTCGGCGATGAAGCGCACGACGACCCGATCGAGATACGGCAGACCCGGCTTCCAATAGTCGGGGTTGCGATCCAGGCGGACAAACTCGCCCCGCCGCCACTCGACGAATTTGAACGGCCCCGTTCCGATCGGATTGTTGGCGTTTTGGTGGGTCCGGATATCGCCCTGTTCGAAGATGTGCTTGGGCAGCATCGGGGTTTCGTAGCCGGACAGCGCCGACATGATGTAGGGCGCCGGTTTGGCGAGGCGGAATACCGCCGTCATCGGATCGGGCGTCTCGACGGCCGTCACCTCGGCGAAGGTGTTGATGCCGCGCGGATGCACCTTCTTGAGCACTTCCATCACGGAGAACTGGACGTCGGCGCTGGTGAACGGCTTGCCGTCGTGGAACTTGACGCCAGGGCGCAGACGGAATGTGATCGTCTTTCCGTCATCGGCAACCGTCCAGGATTGTGCCAGAGCTGGAACCGGCTTCAGGTTGAAGTCGTATTCGAAGAGCCCGTCATAGATCTTGGCGGCGACCTGCCCCACCGGCGAGGCGGTCGAGATGTAGGAGCCAAGCGTGGGCGGCTCGGGCTGAGTGATCTGCACCAGCGTGCCGCCGCGCTTTTGCGCCGCAGCCGGATCGGCGGCGAAAATCGCCCCTGCGAAACCCACACCGACCGCAAGGACGGCAGTGGCAAAACGTCCGACAAAGCGCATCGCACATCTCCTATGGTGGCCAATATCCTGTTCAAACGCCCCTCAAAGGAGGCTTGCAAAAACCATAGCGGCTCGTATTGCATTGCGGCCATTGCTCATTTTCGATACGTTATGCGCATTCTGCATTAGGTCGATGTCGGCAAGGAAACGCATGGAAGTCGAATGGCTGGAGGATTTTGTCAGTCTCGCGGCGACAGGCAATTTTTCGCGCTCGGCCGACGACCGCAACATTAGCCAGTCGGCATTCAGCCGTCGAATCCGCGCGCTGGAGCATTGGCTGGGTACGGATCTGATCGATCGTTCGCGCTTTCCCACGACGCTGACGCCGGCTGGGCATGCCTTCTATCAGACGGCGCTCGACGTCGTGCGCATCCTGCACCGCGAGCGCGCGGAACTACGCGGCATGGTGCAGCGCGACGAACGCACAATCACAATCAGCGCAACCCATACCCTGGCCATCCATTTCGCACCAAAATGGCTGCAAGCCGTGCGACGGCTCGGCGGCGGGGAAATCGCCGTCAAAATGATTGCGGCCGATCTGCACGAATGCGGCCAAGCCTTGATGGAAGGTGCGTGCGATCTCGTCCTCGCCTACAACGCGAAATCGGTGCCGTCGGTCTTCGGCATCGCGAAATTCGAGACCGTGACCATCGGGGCCGACGTCATCGTGCCGGTTTCCGCACCCGGCAAGCGCGGGCGCCCGCTGCATGCCATTCGGGGTACAGGCGCCGAGCCCTTTGCGCTGCTGGCCTATGCCGGCAATTCCTATCTCGGGCGGCTTGTCGGCTCGGCCCTGGAAGCTTGGAATTTAAGGGCCCGCGCGCGCCCCTCCTACGAAAGCGCCCTCGTCGAGGCGCTCAAAGGAATGGCGCTGGCGGGACAAGGCATCGCCTGGCTGCCGCGCGCCGCGATCGAAGCGGACTTGGCCGAAGGCCGCCTGGTCACCTGCGAGGACGCGGGAAAATACGCGCTGGACGTCGAAATTCGGGCCTATCGCCGATCAGCACGCGAACGTTCGATCGTCGAACATGTTTGGCGCGCCTTGGCCGCGTCGCCTAAAGATCATGCAAATTCCGCATAAGCATTGTGCAAACGGAATTTCAAACCGGCGATGGCCGCAGCTAACTTGCTGAACCTGTCGATTTCATCAAGGCGGTCCCACATGCTCCTTTCCCGATTTGCACGCGTCAGTCTCTCCCACGCACCCACGCCGCTGGAGCCGCTCGATCGGCTGCGCGCCGCAATCGGCGGTCCGCGACTATGGATCAAGCGCGACGACTGCACCGGCCTCGCGCAAGGCGGGAACAAAGCGCGCAAGCTCGAATTCCTCGTGGCCGACGCGTTGGCCAAGGGCTGCGACACGCTGATCACGCCGGGTGCCGTCCAATCCAACCATGTGCGCATGACAGCCGCCGCCGCCGCACGGTTCGGGCTCAAGGCGCACGCGGTTCTCGAACGCCGCGTCACGGCGACGGATGCGGACTACGAGGAGAACGGCAACGTCCTGCTCGACGAATTGCTCGGCTGCCCGCGGACTTATGTGCCGAGCGGCGCAGATGTCGCCGCTGCCTGCGCCGATGTCGCGAAGGATCTCGCAGCCAAAGGCGCGAAGCCCTACGTCATTCCCGGCGGCGGCTCCAACCCTGTCGGGGCGCTCGGCTATGTCGCTTGTGCCGTCGAGCTGCTCGATCAAGCCAAAGCCAACGGCATGGAAATTTCGCGCGTCGTGCACGGCACCGGCAGCTCGGGCACGCAAGCCGGGCTCGTCGCGGGCTTTGCAGCACTGCGCAGTCCGGTTGAAGTTTTCGGCATTTCGGTGCGCCAGCCGCGCAAGAAGCAGGAAGAGATCGTCTTCGATCTCGCCTGCCGCACGGCCGAGCATCTCGGCCACGCCGGCAGCGTCGAGCGCGCGCGCGTATTCGCGGACGACGGCTATGTCGGTGCGGGCTACGGCGTACCCACCCCGGGCATGATCGAAGCCGTGACGCTGCTCGCACGGACCGAGGGGCTCCTGCTCGATCCGGTCTATAGCGGCAAAGCGATGGCCGGCATGATCGACCATATCCGCAAAGGCACATTCGGCGCCGACGAGAATATTGTGTTCCTGCACACGGGCGGTGCGACGTCGCTGTTCGGCTACAAAGCGCTGTTCCTGCCTCGGGCCGCATGAGGCGGAGTTGAGCCAGGCGCTTTCCGTCGGCGAACTTGCGCTGCGCTGCGCGCGCGGCCAGCTGTCGAGCCAAGCACTCGTGCGGAACTCGCTCGACGCGATCGAAGCACAGAACGGCAAGCTACACGCGTTTGTCGAGGTCTTTGCCGAAGCTGCGATGCGGCGCGCCGAAGAACTCGACCGGGACGCGGCCGCAACCGGTGCGGTCGGCCCGCTGCACGGCGTGCCGATCGCCGTGAAGGATCTTGCCGACATCGAAGGGCGTTTGCCCGGCTTTGGGTCCAAATGTTACGCAGCCAAAATTCCGGCGCGAACCGCACCTGCGATCCAGCGCTTGATCGATGCGGGTGCTGTCATTGTCGGCATGACGCATATGGTCGAGTTCGCCCTCGGCGGTTGGGGCACCAACTATGCGATGGGCACGCCGTGGAATCCGATCGATCCCGATATGCATCGTGCACCCGGCGGATCGAGCAGCGGCTCGGCCGTTGCAGTGGCCGCCGGACTCGTTCCCGCCGCAATCGGCTCGGACACCGGCGGCTCGATCCGCATTCCAGCATCGCTGTGCGGCATCGTCGGCTTCAAACCCACCTTCGGACGCATCCCGCTCGACGGCATCGCCGCGTTGGGGCCGACCTTTGACACACTCGGCCCGATTACACGCAATGTGGCGGATGCGCGCTTGCTCTATTGCATTATGGCAGGGCTGCCTATTGCCGAATGCCAGCCCCGCCAACTGCTGCGCGTGGGCATACCGGACTCAGCCCAACTGGATCCGTGCGATCCCGATATTTTTGAGAATTACGGCCGATCGCTCGATCGCTTGCGTGCGGCCGGTCACACCCTCGTGCCGATGGCGTTTCCCGCAGCGCTGACCGAGTACCAGGCGATGTGCGGCAGCATCGTAGCGTACGAGGCCTATCGCCAGCATCGCGCCGTCGTCGAGGATCCGGCAACGCCGCTCGATCCGCATGTCCGCCTTCGCGTTCTTTCCGGCCGCGACATAGACAAAAAGCACTACGAAGCACTGCAGACGCAGCGACGCGCTTGCGTCGCGGAATTCAAGGCCGCCTTTGCCCGGTTCGACGCGATCGCGCTGCCGGGCACACCGCTGCCCGCCATCCCCGTTGTGGACATCGACGAAACGACGATCCCGATGTCGCGCTATACGCGCGCGGCAAACCTATTGGAGTTGTGCGCGATCAACCTGCCGAACGGTTCGACTGCAGCAGGTCTGCCGACCGGGCTACAGCTGGTCATGATCGGCGGCGGCGACGCTGACTTGCTCGCCTTCGCTCAGCATATTGAATAGTTTAAATGTCTGAATCTCCCGAAATTCTGCGGGCAGACGATTAAGCTGTCGCAACTTTCTTCGAAATCGCAGTTGGCGAACAGTGTCTGCTTTAATGGGCGCTGGCGGGCCGCAATGCATGTCGGTGAGTGCCTTTGGTGCGAGATCCAACAAATCTGATATTCTCCACAAGAGACTGAAATGAGCATGAAAACTTCAGCGATTTTGATTGCCATCCTGTTCGCCACTCTTTCGACTGCGGCCGTTCAGGCTGCAGAGGAAGGCGTTGCGACTGTCGATCCGCGCCGCGAGAGTGGAGGCAATGCGCGGGAGTTCAAGAACAAGGTATTTCCACCGAGTGCAGCGCCGCGCGAACTGCCGCTCGAAACCTCACCTACGAAGTTCCAACAGGCAGTTTCCGAGCGTGCGGCAAAGATTCTGCACGACAACGAAGGCGCGCTGTCCATCCTTCTGGTCGAACGGGGTCGCATCCTCTTCGAGGGATACAAGCCGCCCGCCTCGCGCGGAACCGCACAGCATTCACAATCCATGAGCAAGAGCCTGACGGCCTACACGATCGGGAATCTGCTGTGCGAGGGAAAAATCGCCAGTCTCGACGAGCAGGCGCAAAGATATGCGGCCTCCCTGGCTGGCACCGTCTACGGCGAGGCGACAATCCGAAATCTCCTCACGATGAGCAGCGGCGCGGCAATTTCATCTTCCTCGGGCAATTCCTATGAAGGGCAGTTTGTCGATGTTCGGGCGGGCAAAGTGTCCGCCTTGTCCGTCATGCAGCGATTCGGAGCGCGCGACATCGTGGCGGGAAGGGAGTTCCGGTATCTGGCGAATGATACGATGGCGCTTGCGTTCGTTGCCGAAGGTGCTGGCGGATTCCTGCAAAGCTTCGAGAGTTACATCTGGCAAAACATTGGAGCGGAAGGACCCGGATACTGGCTGCTCGACAAGGACGGCATGGCGATCGCGAATGCCGGGGTAAGCGCGACAACACGCGACTGGGCGCGCCTCGGCCTATTTTCGATGGCCCAACTCAAGTCCGGTAGCGAGTGCATACGTCGTTTCATGGCGGATGCCACATCGCAGCAGATTCCGAACGCGCTCAAGCGTGCCGGAAGATCGTTTCCCGGTTACGGATTCCAGACGTGGGTTCGGAACAAAACTTACTGGTGGGTCGGTTACGGTGGCCAGCGTGTAGGCATTGAACCGGTCGCCGAAAAGATCATCGTGTTGACAAGCTGGCGCGAAGACTACATGGATCGCGTCTACCGGCTTTTCGACGACTGGATCGTTGGCAAGTAGGCTCTGATGCCGTCACGGGAAGCGACCATACCCGTCGTTTGGATTTCGGCCACCGGTATCGGTGGCATGCGGTCAAATCCAGCCTCTCGAACCGGTGACCGCGATGCAGCAATCTCCCGTTCGGCTTGGTTCAAAAATTCGGTCAAGTTGACGCGCGGTGCGCGTATTGCGTCAATGCATGACGGCAAGTTCGAGGTGATCGTCCGCGATGGCTTTGAGGACGGCTTTATCGTGACCAATAACGATCATACCGAGGCCGCGCTGCTCGACGGTCGCGCGAAGGAGCAGCATGGTGGCGCGCTGCACCACGGGATCGAGCCGCGATGTGGGCTCGTCGGCGACGATCGCGATGGGATCCAGCAGCAGGATGCGCGCCAGTGCGAGGCGCTGCGCCTCTCCGCCTGAAATCTCGGCCGGACGCCGGCTGAGCAGATCAGCTTTCACTTGCAGATGATCGAGCAGAGGCGGCAGGTCGCGCGCAACGCTGAGGCCGCGCTTGATTTCCTGCAACGCCCGGAATTGCCGACCAAGCGTCATGTGCGGCGCAAAGGCCTTGGCCGGATCCTGGTGCAGCTTTTGGTAACGCTGGCGGTTCAGTTGAATCGCGGAAGGGTCTGCGACGATATCGATGCCTCCCCACTCAATGCTACCGACGAGCGGTTTGCGCAATCCCAGAAGGATGTCGCCCAGCGTTGTTTTGCCGCTGCCGCTCGGGCCAGAGACGGCGAGCACGCCCCCCTTTGGAAGATGAAGCTCGAGATCACGAAACAGCTTCGGCTGGCCCGGCCAGCCGAAGGCAAGATCGTGCGCGGAGAGCGCGAGATGGGTCATATCGCAGCAGCGGCGGCAGCGCGGCCAGTGCCGTGGATCGGCGGCCAGCCAGTTGCGAGCATATTCACTTGCTGGGGCGGATAGCAGCGTATCGCCTTTGCCCTGCTCGACGATCCGGCCTTCGTGGATGATAGCGATATCGCCGGGCAGCTCTTCGGCGACGCGGCGGTTATGGGTGATGACCAGTAGGCTGCGGCCGGCTGCCGCCAGTTGCCCGAGCGCTGCGATCGCCTGCGTTACACGGTCCGCGTCGAGGCCCTTCGTCGGCTCGTCGGCGATAACGATGGGCGCGCCGACGCCGAGCGCGGATGCGACTAGCACGCGCTGGGCCATGCCGCCCGACAGCGCGAAGGGATAGGCATTGCCGGCGCTTTCCGGCAGATCGAAATCCCGCAAGGCGGGCGCGATGGCCGACTCTGCCATTCCCGCCAGCGCCATCTGCCGCCGGACCTTCATCGTCGGATCGAGCGCCAGAGAGGGCTCTTGAGGAATAAGCATAATCTGCTCGCGCCAGAGCATGGACAAGGTATGCGCGTTGCTGGCGGACACGGGGTCTTTGCCGGCGATGGCGATCGTGCCGGAGACGGCAAGCTCTGGCGGTAGCAGGCCAAAGACTGCCTGCGCAATCAGGCTCTTGCCGCTGCCAGTCTCCCCGATCAGCGTCAAAACGCTACCACACGGCACAGATAGCGAGACATCATCCACGAGCGCCACGCCGTTCCTGTTACGGATGGAAAGATGGGAAATCGCGAGCGCTATGTCAGTCATGGCTTCTTCCGGACGATGCAGGCGCGAGTGCCCGGCCCGCCAATGTCAGCGTGAGCACGCTCACAAAGATCATGACGCAGGGTGCCGCCATCTGGACGTAGCCCTCGGTGAGGAAGGGCAGGAGTTCGTTGATCATTGCGCCCCATTCCGGCGTTGGCGGCTTGAGGCCAAGCCCGAGGAAGCCGAGCGCCGAGATTGACATGATGGCCTGCCCCACGCCGAGCGTCGCCAGCGGCATTGCCGCGCGCAGCACCGGCGGCAGGACATGGCGGGCGAGGATGATCCTTTCGGAAAATCCTGCGATGCGCGCCGCCTCGACATGGCCCTCGCGCAGCACGCCGATTGCGACCGCCTCGGTCATGCGGGCATATTGAGGCCAGAACGCGAGCGTGAGGCCGATCAGCAAAGGCCAGACGCCGCCGCCGAGAAATCCAGCGAAAAGCAGCGCCAGAAGCAGACCGGGAAAGGCCAGCATAAGGTCGGCAAAGCGCATAATGAGCGCGCGGGCGACAGAGCCGCTGTTGGCGGCAAGCAGCCCGAGCGTGACGCCAACGCTCCATGCCAGTGCAATGCACGCCACGGCGAGCCCAAGCGACTGCGGCGCACCGGCCAGGACGCGGGAGAGAATGTCGCGCCCGACGTGGTCTGTGCCAAGAAAGTGGCGTGGGCCCGGCGCCTCCATCACGCGCACAAGGTCCTGCGCATTGGGATCGTACGGCGCCAGCAGCGGGCCGATCAGCGCCAGAGCGGCCAGTCCCGCCAGTGGCCACAACGCCGGATGCACGGATCTGGTCATCGGTCTTCCGCGAGCAAAGCGCATGCGCGGTTGGGTCATGCGCGTGCTTCCGCAAGGCCATGCGGATCGAGCCACAGCCGCATTAGGTCCGCGATCAGGCTTACCACCGCGAAGGCAAAGCCGATCAGCAGACCTGCGCCCATGACGACTGGCACGTCGCGCGCGATCAGAGCCTTGACCAGAAGTTCGCCGAGGCCGGGATAGTTGAACAGCGTCTCGACGATCACGAAGCCGTCGATGACGAAGGCGAACTGCAGCGCGGCATAGGTGATCACTGGAATAGCCGCGTTGCGAACGCCATGATGCCAGAAGGCTGCGGCGGCGCTCAGACCCTTCACCCGCGCATAGGTCATGAAGAAGGCCAAACGCACCTCGACCACCGCGTTGCGAATGACTGGGATTGAGAAGGCCACCAGCGTTAGCGCCAGCGTGAGCGCCGGCAGCACCATGTGCGCGCCAGTCCTGAAGCCGGCGGGCGGCAGCCAACGCAGCGTTAGCGCAAAGAGCGTGATGAGGGCGATGCCAACGAGAAAGGACGGCAAGGACGCCAGTGTTACTGCAAGAGCGTCCGTCGCACGGTCGACCCATCCGCCCGGCCGGAAGCCGGCGAGGAGCCCGAGAGGCAGCGCGATAAGGTAGGACAACAGCCAGCCGATCAGGCCAAGCTGCAGCGTGAAGGCGGCATGGTAGGCGAGTTCCTGCGCGACCGGTTTGCCGGAGAGCAGCGAGCGGCCAAGATCGCCCTGGGCAAGATTCGCCATCCACACGCCGTACTGCACGACCAGCGGCCGACCGAGGCCTTCCTCGCGGCGGATGCGATCCGCGGTCTCCGGCGTCACGCGCTCATCGCCAACGCGGGCCGCGGCCACGCGCAAGGCAAGATCGCCCGGCAGCGAATGCACGAAGACGAAGCAGAGCGTGGCAAGCACCGCCGCCGTGGCCAGCGCCTGGCCGATGCGCATGACGATGATTCGCAGTATGGCGCTCATCGGATGAGCCTCCTCAGTCGCTCGCCGATCCTATCGGCGAAGGCGACGCCAATAACCGCCACCACAACGACCAACGCCCCCACGAGGCTGATCGGCGACGGCCAGAGCGCGAAGATCGCGAGGTCGAAGAGCAAGGCCCAGATCATGGCGATATGCACGAACCCGCCAAATAGGCCGGAGGCGATCGGCGCAAGCAGCGCGCTCTGGTCGATCTCGGCCCAGCCCAGCGACAGGCTCGCCAGACCACAAAGAGCGCAGACGAGAGCGAAGTAAAACGCAATCGCGGCCAGCGCCTGCCCGATCGGGCAGTTAGTCTTTAGCCCGTGCCGCAATTGCCCCCGCAAGGCGAGGTAGGCCAGAATCGTCACGATGGCGACCGCGCTGCGCCAAAAGACGATCTGTCCAACGGGCGCCTCGACGGAGGCAATCCGCACGGAAAGGCTCATCAGCGAGAAGAACAGCGTCGCCAAAAGGCGCAGACCAATGCCGGCGCCGATCGAGCCAGGAGTTCCAACCGTCGTTGTCGATGCGCTGCTCACCAAACCTGCGCCATTAGCTGAGGCTAATCTTGTGCAGCATGTAGCGCATCTCGAACGGATCGATGACAAGGCCCTCTACGCGCTTGTTGACCGCGACCGTGTGCTCGAACCAGGCCACGGCTGCAACAGGCGCCTCGTCGTGGATGATCTTCAGGATCTCCTTGCGCAGGGCAGCCTTGCGCGCCTCATCGAAGCTTTGAACATAGGCGTCAGCCAGTGCCTTCACGCTGTCGCGACCAGCCCAGTTGAGCGAGCCCCAGGTGGAGCGTTCACGGGTGAAATCCGGGATGATCGTGGCAATGACCTCAGGCACGTTGACATAGGTCCGGGCAAACAACGTCATCTGCATGGTCCCGGTCTGGATGGCGGTCGGAATGGCGGCGGACGGACCGGGCTCGACAGCCAGCCCCATGCCGATCGTCTTGAGCTGCGCCTGCATGGCCGTACCCATCACAGTCAGCTCTGGACGATTGGCGATTGTCAGCATTGTGGCGGCCAACCTGACGCCATCCTTGGCGCGGACGCCATCGGCACCGCGCTTCCAGCCTGCCTCGTCCAGCAACGCGTTAGCGCCGGCGACATCGAAGGGATAGGTCGGCAGGCTGGCATCGTGCCAATCGGGGACGGCGGCGGGTAGCAACTGGGTCGCCGCCGAACCGGGATGACGAAGGATCGCGCTGGCGATGCCCTTGCGATCGATGGCCATGTTGATGGCCCGACGCACGCGGACATCGGAAAACTGCGGCGCGCTTGAGTTGAAGGCTATCGCGCGGATCCGCGGGATGGTCATGCTCTCGACCTTCATCTGACCTGCGGCGTTGATGCGTGGCGATGCGGCGGGAACGGTCGTGAAGATGATGTCCTGATCCCCCGCGATCGCGACATTGGTCCGCGTATCGCCATTGGGGATGGCGGAATAACGGACGCGGGCGACCTTCGGCATCTCGCCCCAGTAACGGTCGAAGCGCTCAAGCTCGACGACGGTCTTGCCGTCGATCAAAACGATTCGGAACGGACCGGTCGCAATGACTTTTGCCACCTTGCCGTCCGCGCCCCATGAGGCAGGTGCGAGAATGACCGCGGCATAGTCGACGAGCACAGCCGGCAGATGACTGAACGGCGTCTTTGTCTTGAGGATCAGCGTATCGCCTTCGACGCTCAGCTGATCGAGCGGAATCTGTTGCATGCTTTCGCCGGCCAGCGAACGCTGCAGGCTTGCTGCGGTCGCCTCGGCCGTGACCGGCGTACCGTCATGGAAGACAACGCCGGCACGGATTTTGAAGCGCCATGTGAGCTTGTCGTCGTTCACCGTCCAACTCTCGGCGATACCGCCTATGAGCTTGCCATCGGGCTCGACCATCACCAGCGTCTCGGCGATCTGTAGGCGGGCCATGAGATAGCCCGTGTCGGTCGGCTCGTTGGAGGTCCACTCCCAAGGAGAGGCGACGCGCAGGACGCCTGCCGCTTGAGCGCGGCGCAACGACGGGAAACCGGCAAGCGCCGTGGCGGACACGGCAAGTGCGAGCGCCGAACGGCGCGTGAAGCTGGGTTTCGTGGTCATGCGGGTCCTCGAAACGGTTGGCATTGGGGATTGGGTCTTGGCCATGATCTTGCAGAAACGCAATGTTATAACAACCGAAACAATGTAATGGTATAACATTATTTCGGTAGTCAAGGCGGTCTCGACCATAGTCAGCAAATAGGCCCGTCAGGCGCGATGCGAGAGGCATGGCCATGCCGACGCGCCTCATTGCGACGAGGCCGCAATAGTGGACAGCGCCCGCGCGTTTGCAGCCGCACGGAAAACCCCACCACCGCAATCCAAAAGCCGCCACGGCAGGCTTTATATGCCACCGGCGAATTTACGAACGAGTTCGCGAATACTGATCGCTTCAATCCCCTCGGCGCCGGCCGCGTCGGCCGGAATCCGCGAAACCCGGCCCATGAGAGCCGATTTTAAATGAAATCGCACCGCTCACCGATGGTATGAACGGTGCGATGCATTTTACGCTCACGGCGGGAGCTGATCGCTAGAGCTTCGAACTGCTCCGACAATCTGCGCGCGGAGCTGGATGACGGTCATCGACGCCGGGGCGTTTTGGCCGCACGCGCACGGGTACGGGCTGCATGGCGGGCGGGGGAAACAGCCAGCCCGCGATGCGGTCCAACAAATCCGAGACTTTGTCGTTCACGCCATCGCTCCTGTTGCTTTGCGATCCAGATGGTCGCGCAGCATGGCAATGTTCTTGGCATTGGCGCGCCAGAATACGTCGCCGAACCAGCCCAGCACGGGCACCGCACTGATTGCTGTGTCGATGCCGACATTGCCGAGCATGCGCAGCAATTTTCCCGTCGGCACGCCCAAGCGGCGCGCTTCCCAAATCAGATAGCCCGACACGGCCTTGGCCGCGAGCGTGCCGATGCCCGGAATGAGATTGAGGGCGGCGTCGGCCCCGATGCGGATCGACGTGCCCGGAATGCGAACCGCACTGTCGAGGGTGTGCGCAAGCGCCTCGAGCCGGGCGCGCGCTTCGGCAATGTGGCCCGTCTCGGCCCTGGCGCGGGCGTGCGACGACGGCAAAATTTCAGGATCAAAATGGACAGAATGGTGCTGCGTCACGATCTTCTCCCAAGAAAGACGGACGGCAATCGCCCGCCTTGAGATGGAAGAGTCCGACATCGTCGCCTGGATTTGGCGACCAGAGGGGCCCGGACCCCGATAGACAAAGAAATGGGGATATAGGGTCGGTCGTTTCAAGGCGGGATTCGCAAATATACACCCTTGAAAAAGCGGAATCCGGCGCCACATCCAAGTCATCCCCTGATCCGGGCCCCTCTGGCGTGCGCAGTCGGCGCGATCGCGATGTCGGATCTTTTTCGACAACCGAGCCGACATACGAGGACGTGATCCGTGGAATTCGCATTTCTCTACGCCGATTGGTTGGGCAAACCGGCTTGGATGTGGCTTGGCTTCATGGGTATCGTGGTGGGCCTGCTCACGCTCGATCTGGGCGTGTTGCACAAGGAAACCCGCGAGATCGAAGCCAAAGAGAGCCTGATTTTGTCGGCCGGCTATATCAGCCTCGGCCTGCTGTTCGGCGCTTGGGTCTGGTGGTATCTCGGCGCCCAGTCCGGCATGGAATACATGACCGGCTTTGCGATCGAAAAGACGCTGGCGATGGACAATGTATTCGTCATCGCGATGATCTTTTCTTACTTTGCGATCCCGCGTCTTTACCAACACCGGGTTCTTTTCTGGGGCATCTTGGGCGTGATCGTGCTGCGTGCGATTATGATCGGCATCGGTGCGCCCATCGTCGAAAACTTTTCTTGGGTACTCTACATCTTCGCGGTGTTCCTGATCCTCACCGGCGTCAAAATGATCTACATGGGCGACAAGCAGCCCGACATTTCGACCAATCCGATGCTGCTGTGGATGAAGCGCCGCTTCAACGTGACCGAGCAACTGCACGGCGAAAAATTTTTCGTGCAACTGCCGGACCCCAAAGCGCCGTCGGGATCGGGCAAGCTCGCGCATTTCATGACGCCGCTATTCTTGGCGCTGATCCTGATCGAGATCGCCGACGTTATCTTCGCGGTCGACTCGGTGCCCGCAATCTTCCTGATCACGACCGACCCATTCATCGTCTACACCTCGAACATCTTCGCGATCCTGGGCTTGCGCGCGCTTTACTTCGCCCTCGCCGCGATGGTGCATCGCTTCCACTATCTCAAATACGCGCTGGCGACCCTGTTGATCTTCATCGGCTCGAAGATCTTCGTCGCCTGGGGCCTGGGCTGGGAGAAGTTCCCGCCGACCTGGGGCCTCACGATCACCGTCGCGATCCTGGCCACCGGCATCCTTTATAGCCTGTGGAAGACCAAGGACGACGGAAAAGCCGCGGCCTGACGCATCGCGACAACTTCGCCAACTCCTCCAAAAAAGGGGTCGGCGAAGTTTTACGTTTGAAACTCCAAAAACAGGCGCGGGCGAAATCCTGCCATGTTTCCAATCCCTCGGCGAAACGCGGCATGAGAAGCAGTTATCCCGCGTGTAGGACGCGCGCAGCTACAATCAGCCCGTCTCTGCGAGCAGCAGATAGATCGCGGCTGTCCACGAAAAAGTGCCGCCGCCGCCGGGCGTACCAGTGAGCGGGTCGAAATTCTCGCCGAAACCGACCTGCTCGATGGCGCTGCGCGTGGCCGCGAAAATCTGCTGGGCGCGCGCCGCATCGCCCGCGCGGGCAAAACCGTCCGCGATCATCCAGTTGACGACGGCCCAGACCGGTCCGCGCCAATAGCGCAGCGCTTCGAAGGCCGACGATTCGGGCGGCGTCGATGGAACGAGAACGCGCACCTGCGAACCCCAGCGATCGAGGGTGGCCCCCATCTGTGCAGCCTGTTCGGCATTCGCCGCGTCGGCATAAAGCGGCAGGAAACCTGCCGACGTCGCAACCTCGATCGGCGCATCGGCGATCAGATCGCGCGATCCGAATAGGCCAAGCTTTGGTTGCCACAACGTAGCGAGGGCCTGTTTCATACGTGCGGCACGCTGCGCAATCTCGGCCTGCTCGGCGGCCGTGCCGAAGCGCTTGGCAAGCCCCAATAGATCCGTTTCCGCCCGCGTTAGGATGGCGTTGATCGAGATGTCGGCGACCTTGAAAGGCGCCGTTTGCCACATTCGCGCAGGCTCCCAGCCCGCGTCGCGATAGCGATCGACCAGATGGATGAAACGCTGATAGTCGATGTCGTGCGGGCGATGCCCGGCATCGACATGGCTCGTGTCACGTCGCTTGACGACTGTTGTGGTGTTTGTTGGGACGCGCGCAAACGCCGTATCCCAGGCTGGGCTGTTGTCCATCCCGGTTTCCCACGGATGCAGCACGGCCACGAGGCCCGTCTGAAGCGGATCGCGCGCGCGCGACCACCAACGATGGCTCGCCAGAAGGTGCGGATAGATCGTCGCTGCTTTTGCCTCGGCAAGGTGCTTGTCGCGTGCCTTGCCGACAAGCCGTGCAACGGCCGAGGCAAGCACCGGCGGTTGCGTGATGCCGGATGTCGGCGGCACGTGGCGTGTACCCCATACGTCGGGGCCGGGAAAATACTGGTCGCTCGCGGTGTGGAATACGATATGCGGCACCATGCCGTCGTCCCACTGACCTTTCAGCAGGCTTTCAACCTCGCGCCATGCGGCCGACTCGTCGAATGTCTGCCAGCCCATTGCGACGAAGGCCGAGTCCCAGTTCCACTGGAATGGATAGAGCCGGGCCGTCGGCACAGTGTAGCCGCCCTTGTCGTTGGCGCGCAGAATGGCCTGCGCCTTTTCGATATTCGCGTTCATTTCGGTCCTTCAATCGCGCGGCCGTTGGCCGCATCCATCCAGCAAATGCGCCCCGCGATCGGGGCGAGATAAAGCGTTTCGCCGACCGCAACGTCGCGTTCGCCCGCATAGACGACGCGCATCTGCTGGCCGTGCGCATTGCCGGTGAGCAGCGCATGGGCGCCCAGCGGCTCGACCACGCGCACCTCGAACGGCAGGCCCGTCTCGGGGGTCGCGGGCAGCAGATCCTCGGCGCGCACGCCCATCACGATTTCGCCGCCGCTGCGCGGACAGGCGAGCTTCAATGTGCCGATCGCAACGGCACCGTCGACCGCCTGGCAGCGCAGGAAATTCATCGGCGGCGCACCCACGAACGAGCCCACGAAGACCGTCGCAGGCGTGCGATAGACCGCCATCGGCGGTGCGAGCTGTTCGATGCGGCCGTCATGCATGACCGCGATGCGGTCGGCGAGCCCCATCGCCTCGGTCTGGTCGTGCGTCACGTAGAGCGTCGTCGTGCCCGCTTCGCGCAGCACGGCTTTGAGCTCGGCGCGCATCTCCATGCGCAGCAGCGCGTCGAGATTGGACAAAGGCTCGTCCATCAGCAGCACGCTGGGTTCGACTGCAAGTGCACGCGCGACGGCCACGCGCTGGCGCTGGCCGCCGGAAAGCTGGCCCGGATGGCGTGCGAGCAGATGCTCGATATGCATGAGACCCGCCGCGCGCTGGACTTGCTGGTCGACCCTGGCGCGGTCGGCCTTCGCCATGCGCAGGCCGAAGGCGATGTTCTCGAACACGGTCATGTGCGGGAACACCGCATAGTTCTGGAACACCATCGCAAGCTTGCGCTCGCGCGGCGGCAGATCGCTGACGTCGCGCCCGCCCACAAGAATGCGGCCCGACGTGCGCGTCTCGAGCCCCGCTACGATGCGCAGCAGCGTCGTCTTGCCGCAGCCCGACGGACCCAGCAAAGCTACGAATTCGCCGTCTTCGACGTTGAGCGAGAGCTCCTTGAGCGCCGCCATGCTCCCGAAGCTTTTGCGAACATTTTCGATCGCGATGCCGGCCATGGGTTTCCTCAGCGGTTGGCGATGCCCCACATCGCGAACAGATAGCGACGCACGGCGAAGATGAACACGACCGACGGCAGGATCAGCACGAGCCCGCCGGCGAAACGGAAATGCAGCGGCGATTCCGAGAGTACCGTCAGCAGATAGGCGGTGAGTGTGCGCTCGCGCACCGTGAGAACGGAGGCGGCGAACACCTCGTTCCACGAGATCACGAACGCGAACAGGCCGGTTGCCGCTATGCCGGGGAAAGCCAGCGGCAGCACGATTTTGACGAAGGCCTGCAGCCGCGTACAGCCGAAGATCCAGGCCGCCTCCTCGAGTTCGCGCGGAATACCGACGAACAGGCTCGACGTGACGAGGGCCGCAAACGGCAGTGCGAGTGCGGTGTGGACCAGTGCCACGCCGAGCGTCGTGTCGTAGAGGCCCCAGCGGATGAACGCGACCGTCAGCGGCAATGCAAGGATCGCGATCGGAAAGGCGCGCGTGAGCAGAATGAGCAGCCGGTAGGCATTCTGGCCGCGGAAGGAAAAGCGTGCGAGCGCGTATCCGGCGGGCGTGCCGAGCAACGTTGCGAACACCATCGTCATCGCGGCGGCGGTCACGCTGTTCCACAACGCCTTGCCGACACCTTCGATGCGCAAGAACAGCGCGAGCGCCGAAAACGTGAATTCGGGCGGCAGCACCGATTTGGGCCACAGGAACACGCCCTGTCGCCCGCCGATCGCGCCGGCCGCAATGAGCCAGATCGGCACGAGCACCCAGGCGCACATCGTCGCAACACCGGCCCAGAACAGGAGGCTGCGCGGGCGCATCAAAGCCGCGCCTCCGGCTTGACGCGCAGCACGCGCAGATAGACTGCCGTTGCCGCAAGCGAGATCGCCATCACGACGACGGCATAGGCGGCGGCGACCGCATAGCTCTGGTTTTCGAACTGCCAGACATAGGCCTCGCTGACGAGCACCGGAAAATTCCGGCCGCCCAGCGCAAAGACGACTGCAAACACCTCGAATGCCAGCACCGTGCGCAGGATGAGCGCCGTCTGCAGGCTCGGCTTGAGCAGGGGCAAGGTCACGCGCGTGAAACGCTGCCAGGGCGTGGCACCGAATATCTCGGCGGCCTCGCCGTATTCTTTGGGAATCAGGCCGAAGCCCGCAACTACGATCACGAGCACGATCGCCGTGGCGCGCCACACCTCCGCCAGCACGATCGCGACGAACAGCGTGACCGGCGTTTCGTAGGAGAGCCAGCCGGTCGGTCCGTCGATGAGGCCGAGCGCAAAAAGCGCGCTGTTGACGTAGCCGCGGTCGGTCAGCAACGCGAGCCAGACGAGACCTGCGGCAAGATCCGACACCCCCATCGGGATCGTCCAGACCCACAGAATCATTTCGCGGCCGCGCGATATTTTGGTGAGCATCTGCGCCAAGCCGAGGGCAAGTGCTATCTGCAGCGGCACCACGACGCCCACGAGCAGAAACGTGTTGCCCAGCGCCGAGGCGAAATTGAGGTCGCCCGCCATGCGGCGGTAGTTGTCGAACGAGAATCCTTCCGCCGTGCGCAGCGACAAGAGCATCGTCTCGGCGAGCGGATACAAAAAGAACGCCGCCAGGAAAATCACCGACGGTGCCAGCAGCAGATAGGGCAGATAAGCGGGGCGCGCTTGCATGTGCGTTCGGTCGGCGAGGGTGCGGGCGGAACCGGCAAGCGGCTCCGTCCGCACCTCTTGCGCTTAGTTGACCGGGCAAGCGCCCGTGCTGGCCGGATCCGGGGCCCAGCACGGCGCAGCCGTCGCGTTCATGATTGCGCGCAGATTTTCGGCCTCGCGGTCGAGCACGGCGCGCGCCGGTTCGTTGCGCAGTACGATGCGCGTGAACGTGTCGATATAGACCTTGTTGAACTCGCCGCCCTTGTCGCCGAGCCCGACCGGCAGCAGGCTTACCAGCGCATCGCGCGCATTCTGCGTGAGCGCGATCGCGTTGGCGGCCAGCCGCACGCCGGGGGCGAGATCGGCCGGCAGATCGGCTTTGACGACCGGGAAGAAGCCGACCTCGGCCGCCGTCACGAGCTGCGTGCGCGCCGTGGTCAGATGGTCGATCAGCGCCACGGCTCCGGCGCGGTTCGGCGCGTCCTTGGCGATCGACAGGCCCGCGACGACGGGCATGTAGCCGCGGCCTTTGGGGCCGGCGGGGGCCGGGAACGCGACGAAATCGTTGGGCCGCTGGCGCAGCGCATCAAGCACCCGCGCAACATGGTCGAACGCGATCCACACCTCGTTGGCCAGCAGCGGTTCTTGCATGAAATTGTAGCTGGTCGAGTTGGGCTGCACGTACTGCCAGAGGTCCTTGAAATTCGTCCACATCGCCTCGGCTTCGGCCGAACGGAAGCCCGAAACGGCGCTGCCGGTGTAGGACGGATAGAGATAGCCCTGGAAGAAGCGCGGCATCAAACCTGTCGGCCCTGCCGGGAAGCCGAGACGGCGCTGGCCCGTGCGCTCGCGCACATTTTTCGCCCACTCCTTGAGCTGGTCGTAGCTGAGCGCGTTGATGTCGGCACCGGCCGGCAGAAACGGCAAAGCCTGGCGGTTGGCGACCATGATGTAGGTCGCCTGCATCCACGGAATATAGGCTTGCGTGCTGCCGCCGAGCTTGCCGAGCGTCATCAGATTGGCCGGAATGCCGCGGTCGGCGAGCCTGGCCGCAACGTCGGAAATGTCGTCGAGAGCGCCCATCGGCTGCAGCGGCTGCAACTCGCCGTGCAGCGCGCCGACCACGCTGACCGTGCGCCGGCCGGCGGCGGCTTCGGCGCGCATGCGCACATTGAGCTGCTGCGGCTGCTCGGTCACGTAGACCGCTTGCCCGGCAAAACCCTTGAGGATCACGTCGCGCACTTTCTGCGCTTCTTCGATCGGCCGCAGCTGCGTGGACATAAAGACGGTTTCCTGAGCCTGGGCTTGCGGCAGGAAGCCAAGGCCCAGCAGAATCGCCGCACTAGCGATGAGTCGTTTGCGCATGTGGTTTCTCTCCTTTTTTGGCGTGCGTCGTTTTGACGTCTTTTTTCGCATCGTGGCCGAGTGCCGGTCCGTCGGAGCCGCGCACGACGAGCTTGCCCTGCCACAATTCGCAGAGCGATTCGGGTTTGGCGCCCGCGAACAATGCGAGCAGCATATCGACGAGCTTTTCGCCTGCTTGCGTCCAAGGCTGCGCCACGGTGGTCAAGGCGGGCTGGGTGTAGCTTGCGACCGGCAGATCGTCGTAACCGATGAGCGAAACGTCGCGGCCCGCCACAAGCCCCGCCTGGGCGATCGCGCGCAAAGCGCCGACGGCCAAACGGTCCGTGCCGCACAGCAGCGCCGTCGGCGGCACGCGCAGCTTCAAAAGTTCGGCAGCTAGGCGATGGCCGTTTTCCTCGGTTGCTTCGGCAGCACGGAACTCCGCCGTCGGCAGCGCCAGTTCGGCATGCGCCGCGCGCCAGCCCGCTTGGCGATGATGCGCGAAGGTGTAGTGGTCCGGCGCATTGACGAGGGCGATGCGCCGATGGCCCATGGCCGCAAGGCGCAGCGTTGCGTCGCGGAATGCCGCGTGGCCGTCGATATCGAGCCACGCATAGGGGCGCTTCGTGCGCGTGCGCCCGTGCACGATGAACGGAAAATCTCGGTCCTGAAGAAACGCGATGCGCTCGTCGTCGAGCCGCGCACGCGCGACGATCATGCCGTCCACGCGCCGCGCATCGACGAGCCGACGATAGACTTTGAGCTCGGCCTCGCCGGGCTGGGCGGCGGCGACCAGCAGATCGAAATCCGCTTCGGCAAGCCGCCGGCCGATCGCGGTCAGCACCTGCAGAAAGAACGGATCGTCGAAATGGCCGGGCTGGGCTGGCAACACCACGCCCACGGCCCGACTGCGCCCGGTGCGGAAACCCGCGGCCGCCGCGTTGGGCACGTAGCCGAGCCGTTCGGCCGCCCGCGCAACTTTGGCACGAGTCGCGGCCGCCACATCGTCGTAGCCGGCCAATGCGCGCGAAACAGTGGTGGGAGAAAGACCGAGTTCGTCGGCCAAGCGGCGCAGCGTCATCTCCCCCCCTCTTTTTTATCGTCGTTTCAAAAAACCTATATCCAAAACGATTTGGACGTCAAGCGCCGGCGCTTGACTGCGCGCTTCCGCCCGCCCATCCTCGCGCACAAAAGCCTGGAGGAAGCGCCGTGCAGCCCGACCCGCCCGATTTCCGCAGCCGCAAAACCATCCTTGCGCATGTGCGCCATACGCTCGATTTCTACCATCCGCGTGCCTACGACCCGAGCGGCGGTTTTTCTAATTTCTCAAGGACGACGGCACGATCTACGACGCGCGCACGCGCCATCTCGTCAGCAGCACGCGCTACGTATTCCTGTGGGCGATGGCCGCACGGCATTTTCCCGAAACGCAAGCCTATCGCGACAACACGCGCCATGCGGTCGAATTCCTGCGCCGCGCGCATCGCAATCCGGCGACGGGCGGCTATGCGTGGCAGCTGCGCTGGCAAAACGGCTCCGCGCAGATTCTCGACCCGACGAACCATTGCTACGGACTTGCCTTTGTGCTGCTCGCCTATGCACACGCGGCGATGGCAGGAATCGCCGAGGCGCGCGGATGGATCGAGGAAACGTTCGAACTCATGGAGCGGCGATTCTGGGAACCCGCTTTTGGCCTCTATGCCGACGAAGCGACCGCAGACTGGCAACTCCTGCCCTATCGCGGCCAGAACGCCAACATGCATGCGACCGAGGCCTGCCTTGCCGCCTTCGAAGCAACGGGCGATTCGAAATATCTCGACCGCGCCGAATGCGTGGCCTCGAACATCGTCCAGCGGCAGGCGGCGCTGACCGACGGGCTGATGGTCTGGGAGCACTACAAAGCCGACTGGTCGGTCGATTGGGACTACAACAGAAACGACATGACCAACATCTTCCGGCCGTGGGGTTACCAGCCGGGCCATTTCACCGAATGGTCGAAGCTGCTGATCTTGATCGAACAGCAGCGTGCGCGGTCCTGGCTGCTGCCCAAAGCCGAAGCGCTGTTCGCAACCGCCTTCCGGCACGCGTGGGACGACGCGCATGGCGGCCTCCATTACGGCTTCGGTCCCAACTTCGCGATCTGCGACGATCGCAAATATCATTGGGTCCAGTGCGAAAGCATGGCGACGGCAGCCGTTCTCGCGCATCGAACGGGCAAGGCGGAATACTGGGCATGGTACGACCGGCTGTGGGCCTATTGCTGGCGCCATTGGGTCGACCACAAGCACGGCGCCTGGTTCCGGCTGTTGACGCGCGCGAACGTCAACACGACCGACGAAAAAAGCCCGGCAGGCAAGGTCGACTACCATACGACGGGCGCTTGCTACGAAATTCTCAAGACGCTGAAGGCCTAGCGCGATGGCGCAGGCACCGCCCCGTTTCGTCGCCGTCGGCGAAGCGCTCACCGATCTCATTCGCACGGGCGACGAGACGTGGGTCAGCAAAGTCGGCGGCTCGACCTGGAACGTGGCGCGTGCGGTCGCTGCCCAAGGCATCGAAAGCGCATTTGCGGGTGCGATCAGCCGCTGCTGGTTCGGCGACGCGTTGCAGCGCGCCAACGCAGCGGCCGGCCTCGATCCGCGCTTTTTGCAGCGCGTCGAACGTTCGCCGCTGCTTGCGGTCGTCGTCGAGACGGCGCCACCGCGCTACTCTTTCATCGGCGACGACAGCGCCGACTTGCATTTCGATCCGCAGAAGCTGCCCGCCGGCTGGCAAGCGACTGCCGAATGGGTGCATTTCGGCGGCATCAGCCTTGCCCGCCCGCCGCTGTCCGACCGGCTCGTCGCAATGGCAACCGCGCTGAACGCCAGCG
>CAMDLT010000042.1 GCA_945901855.1 Asaia bogorensis
CCAGCGGCGACGGCGTTCGGGCCCCGTCAGAAGCTCGCCCTTCACGTTCGTTCCAGTCATAAACATAGTCATACCCCTAGTCCTTAGCTTGGGGGCAGACCCTGTCCGGTTAATTAGGGGGCGGCTTCAGGCAGTTCTTTCTTGATTTACATTATCATCAAGAAATTTACCTGTTAAAATTGCGTGGAACACACTATTACCATCTGAGCCAAAGTACTTTAACCCAAGCTTTCCGTCTATTGGCTGGGATTTGACGGTCCGATCGTGCGCGATGAAGTGTACAAAATTATGCCCCGTCATGTCAGCGCTTGCGGATTTTGCGCACTCCAGTAGTACGAGTGACATTTCGCCATACTTTTCCGAATCGATTTTAGTTTGCTCGCTGCGTCGTTTGACAATTTCGTTAATTGCTTCGGGGTAATGGTGGGTTTCGTCTCCAATAATTAAACTGAGTTTTGGCGAGCGGCCACCGATAAATGTAGGCAAAAAATGTGAAGTAAAGTGACGAATAAGATAAGTATCTCGACCTGGAAATTTTTCGAAATATTTGTTGGACCTCAAGCCTTCGAAACGGACAAAAAACATTGAACTGGATTGATCTTTTAGCGTGGTCTCAGTTTCATTTTTAATTTGTTCATCCATAGACAAAACAAAATCAAAAGTTCGTTTTTTGAAAAGCTCATTTTCAAAATAAACCGAGATTACAGAAATTCGCTCGAAACAGTCCAACCACATTAAGCGCCCAACACCTTTTCCGCCAATAGCAATTTTGTTGTCAGTATCGGTGGTTTTGAAAGCTTCCCAGTTTTTAGAGTCTAATCCATGACCGTTATCCTCAACTGTTGCCCAGACTTTTTCTTTGTCTCGCGAAGTTGAAATCGTGACGGTGACCATTCCGTCACGCGGAGAATTTTCACCAAATTTTGTTTGCGTCGAATGAATTGCATTACTGATGGCCTCAAACAGTGGCTGTAGCGCCATTGTAGCATTTGAGGGCTTGGGCAAACGCTCGATGCGCTTGACTAGATTTGGTCGGAGAGATGGCATTTAATTTATCCTACAATTTAAGAGCTTTTGCAATTCTTGCGCGATGCATTGTAAATTTGCAGCATTTTTTTCGATTAGTCAATCAACACTCTATGGCAGCAATATTCATTTGCTCCTGAGCTCCAGGCCGGTTTCGACCGAACTGTGTGCGGCAAACATGCCGTGCATAAATGCCATGCTGGCGTAGTAGGCGTCGTTGGACGTGCCCGCCATCGTATCCCTGTCGTGGAGCGCCACCGCCAACTCAAAATGGCGGCGCGCGGCTTCGAACGTGTCTTCGACCAATTTCCAAACCGCGTCGTTCATGGCTGGACGATCTTCATTTCGCGCGCGATTTGGGCCATGAATTTTTCGCTGCAATGGCGCCGGGCACGCAGATCGGCGTCGATACCGAGCGCCGCGCACGCATTTTCCAAATAAGCGAATGCCGCCGCTTCGCCATCGGGCGGAAAATCGACCAGCATGTCGAGGTCGCTGTTGTGCCGTGCCTCGTTGCGTGCCAGCGACCCGTACAGGATAAAGCGGCCGCTTTTGTCCGGATAGTTTTTCAACCTGTCCAGCAAGGCCTCGCAATTGCGCATGCGTTCGCGCGCGAAGCCCGCTTGAACTTCGCGCAAGGATGGACCTTTGTAGGGTTGGGTCGTTGCAGCCATAGCGTTGCAGTTATAAACCCTGCCGCGGGATCGAGCATAGTGTCGGCGTCGTCGTTCGGCAGCCGACCGCCTGTTGGCTTAAGGCTTGTTAACCAGATTTATGCTAATTAACTTTATGCGGAAAATATTGCGTTTTTTTTAAGTTTTATGCCATGATGCATTTAAGCTTCGGCCGTGCTGTTTGACATTGTGAATAAGGAAAAAGCGCGGCAAAAATTTTGCCGCGACATTCATGAGGTGATTGTTTTAAAAACAGTCACTTGCTGCGCAACGCTCACGAAAATGTCGCGCTGATGTCGCGTCTATGTCGCGTTCAAGTCGCGTCTGTGTTGCGTCTATGTCGCGTAGATGTCGCGCAGAAAATTGCGGTCAGCGCAGCGGTTAGAGCTTCAAAAGGACAATTTTCTTGCCCTTGAGCGTGAACGCAAGTTTGCTGGCGCGCAGGTCGAGGGCGGCGCCGCCAAACACCTCGCGCCGCCAGCCTTGCAGCGCGGGGATGTCGGCCGCGTCTTCGTCGTCGCTGGCGGCGATGCGTTCGAGATCGGCCGTATTTGCAACGAGCTTTTGGGCCACGCCGTGCTCTTCGCACTTCATTTTGAGCAGCACTTTGAGCAACTCGACGATCGGGCCAAGACCTGACGGCAGGTCGGGGCTGTCGGGCAATGCCGGCACTTCGGCCTGCGGCATGGCGAGGCCCCGTTTGACGGCGTCGAGCAGTTCTTGGCCCAAACGGCCTTCGGCAAAATTCTTCGACAGGCCGCGCATGCGGGCGAGTTCGTCCATGGTCGAGGGGGCGTGCGCGCAAAGGTCGAGAATGGTTTCGTCGCGGACCACGCGGTTGCGCGGCGTGTCGCGGCGCTGGGCCTCGCGTTCGCGCCAGGCGGTCACTTCTTTCATGATCGCCAGGAACTTCGGTTTGGCCCCGCGCGGCCGCATGCGGCGCCAGACCTCGTTGGGATCGAGTTTGTAGGTGGCGGGGTCGAGCAACGTGGCCATTTCCTGCTGCAGCCAGCCCGCGCGCCCGTTGGCGGCAAGCTTGCGGGCCAGCGCTTCGTAGGCCGGGCGCAGGTGGGTCACGTCCGACAGCGCATAGGTCACTTGGCGCTCGGACAGCGGGCGCTGCGCCCAATCGGTGAAGCGCACCGATTTGTCGATCCGGGCGCGCGCCAACTGGGCCGCCAGCGTTTCGTAGCTGACCTGGTCGCCAAAGCCGCACACCATGGCGGCAACCTGGGTGTCGAATAGCGGGGTGGGGACGCGGCCGGTCAGATTGTAGAAAATCTCCAGATCCTGGCGGGCGGCGTGGAACACCTTCAAAACCGCCGGATTGTCCATCAAGGCCAGCAGCGGACCAAGATCGATGTCGGGGGCAAGGGCGTCGATGACGGCCGCTTCGTTGGGGCCTGCCACCTGGACCAAGCAAAGCTGGGGGTAGTAGGTCCGGTCGCGCATGAACTCCGTATCGACCGTCACGTAGTCGGATGCGGAAACATTTGCGCAGAAGGCCGCCAAGGCGGCAGAATCGGTGATCAAACTCATGGATTTTGTTACACCGCGTGACGCCTCCCCTCAAGGGCCTCGCTCGAGTCGGCTTATCGGTTGACAAGCGTCGGGCCAAGATATCCTGTTGCGGCCCGTTTTTGGATAAGGAACCAAGTCGCCATGCACGCCTATCGCACCCACACTTGCGGCCAGCTTCGTTTCGCGGATGTCGGCAAGACCGTCCGTTTGTCGGGTTGGGTCCATCGCAAACGGGACCATGGCAACCTGCTGTTCGTCGACCTTCGCGACCATTACGGCATCACCCAGTGCGTGCTCGACACGTCGAGCCCACTGTTCGCCGGGGTCGAGGCGTTCAGGCCCGAAAGCGTCGTGACGGTCACGGGCCGGGTCGTGGCCCGCGAAACGGCCACGGTCAACGCCAAGCTGCCGTCCGGCGAGATCGAAGTCCGTCTCGACGAGGCCAAGCTGCAATCGGCGGCCGAGGTGCTGCCTTTCCAGGTCGCCCAGGAAGAAGACTATCCCGAAGAAATGCGGCTCAAATACCGCTTCTTGGATCTTCGCACCGAGCGGCTGCATGCCAATATCATGTTGCGCTCGAATGTCATCGCCTCGATCCGTCGGCGCATGATCGAGCAGGGCTTCACCGAGTTCCAGACCCCGATCCTGACCTCGTCCTCGCCCGAAGGCGCGCGCGACTATCTGGTGCCGTCGCGCTTGCATCCCGGCAAGTTCTACGCCCTGCCGCAAGCGCCCCAGCAGTTCAAGCAGCTGCTGATGGTCTCGGGCTTCGACCGGTATTTCCAGATCGCCCCGTGTTTTCGCGACGAAGATGCCAGGGCCGACCGCAGCCCCGGCGAATTCTACCAGCTCGATTTCGAAATGAGCTTCGTCATCCAAGAAGACGTGTTCGACGCCATCGAGCCCGTGCTGGCTGGGGTGTTCCGCGAATTCGCCAAGGGCCGCATCGTCGACGACAAGCGCTTCCCGCGCATTGCCTACGACACGGCGATGCTCAAATACGGCTCCGACAAGCCCGATTTGCGCAACCCCCTGGTCATCGCCGATGTGAGCGAAGTGTTTGTCGGGTCGGACTTCAAGGTGTTTGCCGGGATCGTTGCGGCGGGCGGGACGGTGCGCGCCGTTCCGGCCCCCAAAACCGCCGACCGGCCGCGCAGCTTCTTCGACAAGATGAACGCCTGGGCCCAGAGCGAGGGCGCGCCGGGTCTCGGCTACATCGTCTTCGAAGGCGACCAGGCCAAGGGTCCGATCGCCAAGTTCCTCGATGCTGATCGGCTCGCGAAGCTCAAGGCGCTCGCGGGCGTGGGGGCGGGGGACGCGGTGTTTTTTGTCGCCGACAAAAAACATTTGCCGGCCGCCAAGCTCGCGGGTGCGGCGCGCAAAAAGCTCGGCGAAGAGCTCGATCTGATCGAGCCCAACGCCTTCCGTTTTTGCTGGATCGTCGACTTCCCGATGTACGAGCGCGACGAGGAAACCGGCAAAATCGAGTTCAGCCACAATCCGTTTTCGATGCCGCAGGGCGGGCTCGAAGCGCTCAATACGATGGACCCGCTGGCGATCAAGGCCTTCCAGTACGACATCGTCTGCAACGGCGTCGAGTTGTCGTCGGGAGCGATCCGCAACCATCTGCCGGAGATCATGTATCGCGCCTTCGAGATCGCGGGTTACGGCCAGCAGGAAGTCGAGAGCCGCTTCGGCGGCATGCTGAACGCCTTCAAGTTCGGCGCGCCCCCGCATGGCGGTTCGGCCCCCGGCATCGACCGCATCGTGATGCTGCTCGCCAACGAGCCCAACATCCGCGAAGTGGTCGCCTTCCCGATGACCCAGGGCGCCGTCGACTTGCTGATGCAGGCGCCCAACAATGTCGATCCGGCCCGCTTCAAGGAACTGCATATCAAACTCGATCTGCCCGTGGCCAAGAAATAGTCGGCGCCCGATGGCCGCGAAAACGCCATATTCTTGGGCCATGGTCGCACCGATCGGAGTAGGGATGAAAAAGTTCGGATGGATCGCCTTCTTGCTGCTGGCTGCAATGCCGGCCGCGGCCCAAACCTTGGCCCCGCACCGGGCTGCCTATACGCTTAGTTTGGGCACGGGCGGCAAGGGCGATATCGCGGCCATCGACGGCGTGCTGGCGATCGATTTGACCGAGGTCTGCGAAGGTTGGACGATCGCCCAGCGCATGCGCTTTCGCATGTCCGAGAATGACGGCAACGCTGCCGACACCGAAATCGTGTTTTCAAGTTTCGAATCGCACGACGGCAAAACCTATCGCTTCTCCTTGCGCACGTCGCGCGACGGCGAACTGGTCGAAGAGCTTCGCGGCCGCGCCTCGCTCGACCCCGACAAAGGCGGCAAGGCCGAGTTCCAGCTTCCCGAGACGACGATGGATCTGCCGCCGGGGACCATGTTCCCGACCGCGCACTCGCTGCTTTTGCTGAACCTTGCGGCGGGCGGCGAAAAGCTCGTGTCGCGCGCGGTCTTCGATGGCGCCACGCTGGACGGCGCGCTCGACGTGTCCGCCCTGATCGGCAACGCGCTCGCGGGCGAGGCGCTGCTGGGGCCCAACACGCCGACCGTCGGCAACCGGGCGGGCTGGCGCGTGCGCATGGCCTATTTCAATGCCGACGAACAGACCGGCGTGCCGAGCTACGAAACCTCGATGCGGATGTTGGACAACGGCGTCGCCGCCGACTACACGTTCGAGTATCCCGAATTCACCATGAAGGCCAAACTCGAACGCATCGAAGCGCTGCCCAAACCGCGTTGCTGATCGACGATTTGTGCGTCAGCGGTCCGCGAGCCACGCGGCCCCGCGGACGCCGCTCGAATCGCCATGCAGATTGCGCATGAGCTTGGTTTCGACCGTGTCAGAAAAGACGTAGCGCCCCCAGCGTGCGGGCACCGCCGTATAAAGAAACTCGACATTCGAGAGTCCGCCGCCCAGTACGATCACGTCCGGATCAAACAGGTTGATGATCGTGCCGAGGCCGCGCGCCAGCCGATCGGCATAGCGCTCCAAAGTTGCCGCTGCGGCCGTGTCGCCCGCCGCGTGCGCCGCGACGATCGCTTTGGCGTCGAGCGCTTGGCCCGTGTGGCGCTGGTGGTCGCGGGCAATACCGGGGCCTGACAGAAATGTCTCGATGCAGCCTTGGCGCCCGCAATAGCAAGTCGGCCCCGGCCGCTCGTCGAGGCCATCCAAAATTTGCATGTTGGGCAGCGGATTGTGGCCCCATTCGCCGGCGATGGCGTTGATCCCTTGGACGGGCTTGCCTGCATGGAACAGCCCGCCGCCCACCCCGGTCCCTAGTATGACCCCAAAGACGCTGTGCGCCCCGGCCGCAGCGCCGTCGGACGCTTCCGACAGCACAAAGCAGTCGGCATCGTTGGCAACCTTCACCTTGCGCCCGAGGCGGGCCGCCAAATCGCGGTCGAGCGGGTGGCCGATCAGCCAGGTCGAATTGGCGTTTTTGACCAAGCCTGTTGCGGGCGAAACCGTTCCTGGAATGCCGATACCCAAGGGTGCACGCCCCCCCATCGCGGCGTCGGCGGCGGTGACCAGTCCGGCGATGGCGTCGATCGTTTTGCCATAGTCGCCCTGGGGGCTTGGCCTGCGTTCGCGCAGCAGAATCGCGCCATCGTCGGCCAGAACCGCGATTTCGATTTTCGTGCCGCCCAAATCGATTCCGTATCTCATGGCGGCTGTATTTGACAGGTCTTGCCAACAATTTGAAGGCTGGTCCAGCCCCCGACCGCTATGCTAATAAGAATAGCGTATTCTAGTGCAGGCTGAGGTGGACGAGGCGATGGCGAAAACGGTTTTGATCGTCGAAGACAACGAGCTGAACATCAAACTGTTCAACGATCTGCTCGAGGCGCACGGCTACGCCACCTTGCAGACCAAGGACGGCATCGAGGCGATGAAGATGGCCCGTCTGCATCGCCCCGACCTGATCTTGATGGATATCCAACTGCCGGAAATCTCGGGTCTCGAAGTTACCAAGTGGTTGAAGGAAGACCCCGATTTGCGCGCGATCCCGGTCGTGGCGGTCACCGCCTTTGCGATGAAGGGCGACGAGGACAAAATTCGCCAGGGCGGCTGCGAGGCTTATATTGCGAAGCCGATCTCGGTCGCGAAGTTCCTGGAAACCATCCAGCGTTTCCTCGCCTAGTCGTCGGCCGCCATGTCCGCGCGCGTTCTTGTCGTCGACGATCTGCTGCCAAACGTCAAACTCCTCGAAGCGCGGCTCAGCTCCGAATATTTCCAGGTCGCAACCGCGTTTTCCGGCCGCGAGGCGCTCGAAAAAGCGTTCGACAATCCGCCCGATATCATCCTGCTCGACGTGATGATGCCGCAGATGGACGGCTTCGAGGCGTGCCGGCTCTTGAAGGCGGACCCGCGTACCTGCCACGTGCCTGTCGTGATGGTGACGGCACTGTCTGCCAACGAAGACCGAGTCCGCGGTCTGGAAGCCGGCGCCGACGATTTTCTGACCAAGCCCGTGCGCGACATTGCCCTTTATGCGCGCATCCGCTCGCTCGTCAGGCTCAAAATGCTTGCCGACGAATGGCGGTTGAGAAATGCCACATCGGAACGTTTCGGCATGCCGGAAGCGCGCCAGACCGTGCAGCAGGAGATCCCGACTGCCGGGGCCAAGCTGCTGGTCGTCGACGAAATGCCGACGCTGCAGCGCCTCCTTGCCCAGCACATGAAATCGGACGATATCTCGCTGAAGGTGACGAGCGATCCGCAAGCGGCGCTTGCCGCGGCCAACGAAGGGGACTTCGACGCCATCCTCGTCAACACGCTAATGCGCAAATCCGACGGTCTGCGGCTATGCGCCGAGTTTCGCTCGGGCGAGCATACGCGCCACACGCCGCTCATGGCCGTGCTGGACGAGGGCGACGACGTTCGGCTTGCGCGTGCGATCGATATCGGCGTCACCGACTATCTGATGGCGCCGGTCGAACCCAACGAGCTGATCGCCCGCGTGCGCAGCCAGATACGACGCCGACGCTATATGGAGGCGTTGCGCAACAACTACGAACGCAATATGGCGCTGGCGCTGACCGATGCGCTCACGGGGCTCTATAACCGCCGCTATATGGAAGCCCATCTGGCCAATTTGTCGCGCCGGTCGGCCCAGCCGGACCGTTCCTTGGCCTTGCTCATGGTCGATATCGACAATTTCAAGCATGTCAATGACACGTACGGCCACCCGATCGGCGACGAGGTGCTGAAGGCAGTCGCCTCGCGGCTTCGGCACAACGTGCGGCCGTTCGATACGGTCGCGCGATGGGGCGGGGAAGAATTCATCGTCGTCATGCCGGAATCGGACATCAAGACCTGCGCCATTGTCGGCGAGCGTTTGCGCGGCAAGGTCGCGCAAGAGGCCGTGGAGATCGGTACGAACCACGGCCCGATCAGCGTGACAATCAGCATTGGCGCGGCTGCAACGCCGCTTGACCGGTTCGATCCGGCAGATCTAATCCGGCGCGCCGACGAGGCGCTATATCGGGCAAAAGACACCGGCCGCAACCGGGTCGAAGCAAGTGTGGCTACTTGATCTTGCCTTCTTTGAACACGACGTGCTTGCGCGCGACCGGATCGTATTTCTTGAGCTCAAGCTTTTCGGTCGTCTTGCGCGGATTCTTTTTGGTCACGTAGAAAAAACCGGTATCGGCGGTGCTGTTGAGTTTGATTAGCATCGGTTTGGACTTGGCCATGGATGGGCCCTCGAACAAAGGAGGAAAGGCAAACGGGCCGCGACAATAGCGCGCAAACGCCGCTTGTCAAGCGAGCAGGTTGGCGGGCGATCAGCGCGCCTGGGCGGCTTGTTGGACCGACTGCAAAACGCGCGCAAATACAGCCGAATCGCGCAGCAGCGCCTCGGCGATTTCCAGGTCGCTTTCGCGGCTGGCATTTTCAGGCGGACAGATTTCGCGCAGGCGTTTCAGCAAGCCCGAATCGGCATGGTCGGCTGCTCGCCAACGCGCCATCGTGGCGGGATCCGTGATCTGGCCGCGACGCACAGCCGCCAACGCCTCCGCGACGCCGTCGGCCTTGCCCGATGTGCAATAAGCCGGAATGACGCCAAGATCGGCCAGCGGATAGCCCGACGGCGCGTGGAAGCGCGCCCACGTGATCACGAGCTCGCCGTCGTTGGGCATCTGCACAAGCGTCTGCACGGAGCCTTTGCCAAAGCTGGTCGTGCCCACGACGATTGCGCGGCCGTTGTCCTGGAGCGCCGCCGCGACGATTTCGGATGCCGATGCGGATTGCCCGTTGATCAGCACCACCAGCGGCAAATCTTCGCCGATATCGCCCGACGAAGCGTTCATGCTTTGCTGGCTGGCGCGATGCCGCCCGCGGGTCGAAACGATCGTACCGCGCGCCAGGAACAGGTCCGATACGCCCACGGCCTGGTCGAGCAACCCGCCCAGATTGCCGCGCAGGTCGATCACTGCGCCGCGGATCGAGGGGCCGATCTCGGCTTTGGCGCGGCGCACCGTGTCTGCGAGCGTATCGCTGGTACGCTGGTTGAATCCCGCCACGCGCAAATAAGCGATATCGCCGTCGCGCCGATAGGTGACGGTCGTGGGCACGATATGGCTGCGGAACAGCCGCATATCGATGCGCTGGTCGGTCGGCGGGCGGCGCACATCGATGCGCACTTCCGTGCCAACGGGGCCGCGGAGCCGTGCGATGACCTCGCGCTCGGGAAGGCCCAGGATCGAGCGCCCATCGACCGACATGATCCGGTCGCCGACGCGCAAGCCCGCCCGCCCGGCCGGCGATTCCGCATTGACGGTATCGACGCGCGTCTCGCCATTTTCGAACCCGACCGTCACGCCGATGCCGCCGAAGCCATCGCGCACGGCGCGCGAATCGCGCGCCCGGTCCGGGTCGTCGTAGCGCGTGTAGGTATCGAGCTTGGCCAGCGAACCGTCGAGCACCGTTCGGAACACGCGATCGTTGGCGGCCTCGCGCAGTGCGGGCGAGAAGCTGCGCGCCGATTCTACCGCTTGCGCCGTGACACTGGCCCAGCGCGCAACTTCCTCGCGGCGCGGGGCCTCGAAATTCCCGACGACAGTCTCGCCGTCCAGCACGACCAAACGCAGGTTTTGATTGCGCACATTGATGCGCGCGTCGAGCTTGGAGAGATTGGCAAGGCCCGACGTCGCCAAGACCGAAACATCGACGGGGTTGATGTAACGCGTCGCCAATTCGTCGTAAGCACGCTGGTAGAACTGGCTCGGCGCAGGAACGTAGCGCGCTTCTTGCGATGCCGTCGGGCGCGCGGCCTCGCGTGGACCCGCACAAGCGGTCGCAAACAGCACAAGTGCGCCGAACAAAGCACCGATGCGCGAAATCTGCCGGTAGCCGCGGCCGCGTCGGCTCATGCGTCGCTTCCTTCGGCCGACGTCGCCCACATCACGCCCAACACCGCCCCCTTGATCGGGCGCAGCAAGGCAAGCGACAGCACAATGGTTGCAGGCAGCCATACGGCCATATGAACCCACAACTCCGGCGCAACCGATTTTTCGAGCATCAGCATCAGCGGCACGATGATGTGGCCGACGATCAGAATTGTGAAATAAGGCGGCGCGTCGTCGGCCCGGTAGCGGCCCAATTCGTGCCCGCACGATGCGCAGGTTTGGTTTACCCGAATATAGCCGGTGAACGCTGCGCCGGCACCGCAATTGGGACAATGACCGCCCGCCCCGCGACGCAGCCCAAGCTGCCACGAACGGGGGGCTGATCCGCGAAAGTCGTCTTGCTGCCCGAGTGCCATTGTCCAAAACTCTCCGTTCGCATCAATATACGCCGGAATTGCCGCAGGTCATGGGCCAACCTGCTTTCCCCAAAACCAGATCGGCGCTGCGGCATTCCTGCCACAGGCATATCTCAACGCCGGCGTCGCTTGTTTGATTTGGGAATGTGCCGGGGCGGCGGACGCCGGATATTGCCCCCGCCGCTTTCCATGATTTCAAAGACCAGGCTAGCGGTCAGTTTTTCGGCCTCGCGCAGACGCACTTCGACGGCTTGGCCAAGCTGATACGTGCGGCCCGTCCGATTGCCGGTAAGTGTATGGCGCCGCTCGTCAAAATTATAAAAATCTTGGGGTAACGAGCGCACCGGAACGAGGCCGTCGGCACCCAACTCGTCGAGCGTGACGAACAGCCCAAATTTCTGTACGCCCGAAACGCGCGCCGAAAACTGGGCACCTTCGCGGTCCATCAAATACGCAGCCACATAGCGCGCCATTGCGTCGCGCTCCGCCGCCACGGCCCGCCGTTCGGTTGCCGAAATATGCTCGCCTGCGACTTTGAAGTCGGGCGGCGGTTTGTCGCCCATCAGGCCGCCGTCGCCAAGCTTGCCGGCCGAAATCAAGGCGCGGTGGACGAGCAGATCGGCATAGCGGCGAATGGGCGAGGTAAAATGGGCATAGCGCGCCAGCGCCAGCCCGAAATGGCCCAAATTGTTGGGCGCATAGACCGCCAGCGATTGGCAGCGCAAAATCATCTGGCTGACAAGCGGGCGTTCGACCTTGTCGGCGGCCCAGGCGAGCACGCGGCCAAAATCTTGCGGCCGGATCGCAGCTCCGCGCGCGAGATTGAAACCGAGCCCGTCGAGCACCTCGCGCAAGCCGTCGACGCGTTCGGGGGCGGGCGGTTCGTGCACGCGATACATGCAAGGCAGCTTCGCGCGCTCCAGCGTCTCGGCCGCGCAGACATTGGCCAAGATCATGAACTCCTCGATCAGCTTGTGGCTGTCGAGGCGCAGACGCGGTTTGATCGAAGCGATCTTGCCGTCCGCGCCGATCTCGACCTTGCGCTCTGCGACGTCCAGGTCGAGCGCGCCACGCTCGCGCTTGGCGGCGTCGAGCAGACGGTAGGCGGCGTAAAGCGGGACGACGACCTTGTCGTGTATCCAGTCGGGCGCTTTTTCGTGCCCGTCGGCGATCGCTTGTATCGTCTCGTAGGTAAAGCGTTTTGCCGAGCGGATTGTCGCACGCACAAAATGGTGCGCGCGCTTTTTGCCGTCTGCGCCGATGACGATATGGACCGCGAGCACCGGCCTGTCTTCGTCGGGACGCAACGAGCACAGGTCGTTCGACAGTCGCTCGGGCAGCATCGGCACAACGCGGTCGGGGAAATAGCACGAATTGCCGCGCCGATAGGCGCTGCGATCGAGCGCGTCGTCGCCGCGCACGTACCAGGCGACGTCGGCGATCGCGACCGTCAGCTTGAAACCGCCCGGATTGTCGGGCGAAGGATCGGGCTCGGCCATCACGGCATCGTCGAAGTCGCGCGCATCCGCACCGTCGATGGTGACGATCGGGCAGCCGCGCAAATCTTCGCGGTGGTCGAGCGTCGCGGGTTTCGCGCGTTCGGCCTGGTGCAGCGCGTCGGCCGGGAACTCGGTTGGAATATCTTGCGAAAAAATCGCGATCAGGCTGGCCGAGCGCGGATCGCCCAATTGGCCGATGCGCTCGACAACTTTGGCTTTCGGCAGACCCAAACGCCGGGCGGGCAATATTTCGGCCAACACCAAATCGCCCGCGACCGCCCCATTGAGCGCGTCGAGATCGACGACAAATTCAGATTTGATGCGCCGGTCGGTCGGTGCAAGGCGAAACGTGCCGCCCGAACCGGGCGCGAGTTGTCCGACCAAACGTTCCACAACCGGCTCGACTAGGCGTACCAGCGTGGCGCTATAAGCGCCGTCTTGCGCCGAAAACTCGACGAGCCCGTGCGCCCCGATCGCGGGCGCGGTATGGCCGAGCGGTACGATCAAGCGGACGAGCGGCGCTTCGCCGTTCCATTCGGTCGGGCGCACGAGGGGCGTGCCGTCTTCGATGTCGATCGCTTCGACGGCAACCATTTTGAGGCCGGGCGCCAAGGCTGCGCGTGCGAGCGCGATACGCCCGTCGCCAGCGGGCACGATTTGGCCGTCGCGCAGCATGTCGCGCAGCAAAATTTTGAGCGCATCGCGTGCGGGCCCTTTGAGTCCAAGAATCTTCGCCAAGCGCCGTTTCTCGACTGGCGCCGACGAGCGAGCCAAAACCGTCAGTACGGTCTTCGCATCGAGACGGGCAGGGGCACGATTCGTCGGCGGCATGGGCGCGAGCGTGGACCGCTTTGAACCCTTGCGCAATCCGCTATTCCGGCGCGGCGGTTTTTTTGGCGCGCTTGGCTTTCGGCGCTGCCTTGGGGGGCGCCTCGGTGGTGGCCTTGGGTGCCGCCTTGGGTTTTGCGACTTTTTTGGCGGCCTTTTTGCGCACGGGCGCGTTGCCTGCACGCGCGCGGCGTTCGGCAATCAAACGCACGGCATCGTCGAGCGAGACTTCCTCGGGCGTAAGATCCTTGGGCAGGTTCGCATACGTGCTGCCGTGCTTGACGTAGGGGCCGTAGCTGCCGACGGCCGCCGTGATGGGCGCCCCGTCTTCGGGATGGTTGCCCACGACGCGCCCGACAGGGGCGGCAGCGCGCCCGAACCGGCGGCCCGTCGACGGCTGGGCGAGCACGTCGACCGCGCGGTTGAGGCCGATTTCGAGTGCGTCTTGCGTCGTCTGGATCGATTTGTATTTTTCGCCGTGCTTGAGATACGGCCCGAAACGACCCAATCCAGCCAGGATGGTTTCGCCCGTTTCGGGATGCTTGCCGACCAGACGCGGCAGCGACAAAAGCTTGAGCGCGAGGTCGAGCGTGACCTCGTCGGGCTTCATGTCTTTGGGCACGGATTGGCGTTTGGGTTTGTCTTTGGGCTTGGCGCCGCCCGTGCCGAGCTGCACATACGGCCCGAACGGCCCGTTGCGCAGCTGGATTTCTTCTTGAGTCGCGGGATCAACGCCCAGCACCTTGTTGGCGACGCCCGCGGCCGGTTCCCCTTCGCCGCCATCGACCGTAAGCGGGCGCGTGAAGCTGCAGGTCGGGTAGTTCGAACAGCCGATAAACGCGCCGCGCTTGCCAAGCCGCAACCCCAGGCGGCCGGCCGTGCAGGCAGGGCACGCGCGCGGTTCCGTGCCGTCGGGGCGATTGGGAAAGAAGTGGGGTCCGAGCGCTTCGTCGAGCGCGTCGATCACGTCGCGGATTTTGAGATCCTTGGTGTCGGCGATCGATTTGGAGAACGCGTCCCAGAATTCGGCCAGCACTTTGCGCCAATCGGCGCGCCCGCCCGAAATTTCGTCGAGCTGGTCTTCGAGTTTGGCCGTGAAATCGTATTCGACGTAGCGCTTGAAATAGTTTTCAAGGAACGTGGTCACGACGCGCCCGCGGTCTTCGGGCGTGAAGCGGCGCTTGTCGAGTTTGACGTAGCCGCGCTCCTGCAGCGTTTCGATGATCGAGGCATAGGTCGAGGGTCGGCCGATGCCAAGCTCTTCGAGGCGCTTTACCAGGCTTGCTTCGGAAAAGCGCGGCGGGGGCTGGGTGAAATGCTGCTCTGGCTTGATGGCGCCGCGCGGCGTGGCGTCGCCCTCGCTCAAGGGCGGCAGCAGTCGGTTTTCGTCGTCCTCGGCGTCGGAGGGATCGTCGCGATCTTCGCGGTAGAGCGCCAAAAATCCTTCGAAGACCAGCGTCGAACCGGTGGCACGCAGGGTCGTGCGGCCGTCGGGCGAGGCCAAATCGACCGCTACCTGGTCGAGTTGCGCGCTTTCCATTTCCGACGCGATCGTGCGCTTCCAGATGAGCTCGTAAAGCTTCAACTGGTCGTCGGCAAGCGCATGCGCGACCTGGTCGGGGAGACGCAGCATGTCGGTCGGGCGGATCGCCTCGTGCGCCTCTTGCGCGTTCTTGGCCTGGGTCTTCCAGATGCGCGGCTGTTCGGGCAAAAACTTCTTGCCGAACTGCTCGGCGATCAACGCGCGCGCCGCGCGCACCGCTTCGCCCGACAGCGTTACGCTGTCGGTACGCATATAGGTGATGAGGCCGACCGTTTCGCCGCCGATATCGAACCCCTCGTAAAGCTGCTGGGCCAAACGCATCGTGCGCGAGGCGCCAAAGCCAAGCTTGCGCGAGGCTTCTTGCTGCAAGGTCGAGGTGGTGAAAGGCGCCATCGGGTTGCGGCGCACGCGTTTGCGTTCGACCGACTGGACCGCATACGGATCGCCCGCTTCGATCTTGGCGACCGCGGCCTGGGCCGCCGCTTCGCTGGCAATGTCGAATTTGTCGAGGCGCGCGCCGTCGAGATGCGTGAGGCGCGCATCGAATTTCTCGCCGCCTTTGGCCTGGAACTGGACGCCCAAGGTCCAATATTCGCGCGCGCGGAAGCGTTCGATTTCGTTTTCGCGCTCGCAGATCAGGCGCAGCGCAACCGACTGCACGCGGCCCGCCGACCGGCTGCCCGGCAATTTGCGCCACAGCACCGGCGAGAGATTGAACCCGACCAAATAGTCGAGCGCGCGGCGCGCCAGATAGGCATCGACCAAATCGCGGTCCAGATCGCGCGGATGCCGCATCGCCTCAACGATCGCGTTTTTGGTAATTTCGTTGAATACGACGCGGCGCACTTCGACGTTTTTCAGCTTCTGCGTCGCCTCGAGCACTTCTTTAAGGTGCCAGGAAATTGCCTCGCCCTCGCGGTCGGGGTCGGTTGCCAGGATCAGCGTCTTGACGCCCTTCAATGCGCGCGTGATTTCGCCGACGGGCTTTTTGGCGCGCTCGCCGATCTCCCAATGCATTTCGAACGCGCGGTCGGGTTCGACGGCCCCGTCTTTTTCGAGCAGATCGCGGACATGCCCGTAGGACGCGAGCACGCGATATTCGTCGCCCAGATACTTGTTGATGGTCTTCGCCTTCGACGGCGATTCCACGATAACGAGCTTCATCCGCCTGCCTTCCGCGCCGGACCGATTTTCGCTATATGCGGCGCGAAACCCGGCCCCCGGCCTGTCTGTCGACCAGGCCAGCCAGCTCAAGATCGAGCAGGGCGGCGAGGACAACGGGGGCGGACAATTGGCACTCGCGCACGATTTCGTCAACTAACGTCGGCGACGGGGCCAAGGCCGAAAGGATTGTTTCGCGGGCTTTTGAGATCTCGGTTTCCGTTATATTACAGATATTTACTTGCGAAACCTCGTGTGAAAAATCAGGCGATCTGGCGCCAACTCGCAAGATGACATCCAGCACGTCGCGTGCACTTTCGACCAGCGTCGCGCCCTGGCGCAGAAGATCGTTTGCCCCTTTGGCGCGCGGATCGAGCGGCGATCCGGGGACAGCAAAAACCTCGCGCCCTTGCTCGCCTGCGAGCCTTGCAGTGATCAACGAGCCCGAGCGCAAGGCGGCTTCGACCACCAGCGTGCCGCTGCTCATGCCCGAGACGATGCGGTTGCGGCGCGGGAAATGGCGCGCTTGGGGCACTTCGCCCCAGCGAATTTCCGATACGACCGCTCCGCTGGCGGCAATGCGATCGTACAGGTCTTTGTTTTCGCTCGGGTATACAAAATCGACGCCGCCGGCCATGACCGCGACCGTGCCGCTTGCCAACGCGCCTTGGTGGGCGGCCGTGTCGATGCCCCGCGCGAGGCCCGAGACGATGGCAATGCCCGCTGCCCCGAGCTCGTGCGCCAATTCGCGTGCGAAGCGCTGGCCGTTCAAGGACGCGTTGCGCGCCCCGACGATAGCCAAACAGGGGCGGTTCCAGACATGGGCAAACCCGAGCACCGACAAGATCGGCGGCGCGTCTTCGATATGGGCAAGCAAAGCCGGGTAGTCAGGATCGCCCTTGGCGAGCAGACGTCCGCCGAATTTTTCGACCGCCGCGATTTCGACCATCGCTTCGGCGCGGCCGGCGATGCGGATGGTGCGTTTGCCAGCGCGCTTGGCCAGATCCGGGATCGCCGCCAGTGCAGCCGCCGCGCTGCCGTAACGTGCCAGCAACTGGCGGAAGGCGATGGGACCGACATTTTCGCTGCGAATCAGGCGCAGCCAGTCGCACAGTTCCTCGCGGTCGAGCGGTTTGGCGTTCATCGCGGAATTTAGACGGACGGGTTTTACGAAGTCAACCCTTGGTCGGTACTGGCTTTTTTTGCCCAATTTTGGGCTCGGTGCCGGCGAGCAGGCGCCGGATGTTGCTCTCATGCTTGATCCAAACAAGCACGGCAACCGCAGCCGCAAAACCGGCCAGTTGCAGATCGCCGCCCATCTCTGCACCCGGCGCCCATAGGCGCGGCAAGTACCAAGCATGGAACGGGGCAGCCGCAACCGCGACCAACGAGGCCAGCGACGAATACCGGAAAACGAGCGCGACCAGCAGCCACGTTGCGCATGCGGCAAGTCCAATGGGCCAGGCGATCGCCAACAGCGTCCCCAGCACGGTCGCAACGCCCTTGCCGCCTTTGAAGCCGAGCCAGACGGGAAAGAGATGGCCAAGCAACGCGCCGAAACCCGCGACCAGCGCCGTATCCGGCCCCCAGACGGCGCGCAAGACGAGTACGGCGATCGCCCCCTTGCCGGAGTCGAGCAGCAAGGTTGCCAGCGCTATCGGCTTATTGCCGGTGCGCAAAACATTGGTTGCCCCGATGCTTCCTGACCCAATTTTTCGGATGTCGCCGTAGCCAGCCATGCGCGCAAGCACCAGCCCGAACGGCACGGACCCCAGCAAATAGCCCGCCACCAAAGCCGCCGACAAATAGGGCCAAGCCAATGCGAGCGTATCGGGATCGAACATCGTGCTTTAGTTCGCGACAAAAATCGGAATGCCGGCGGCGAACGTGCGCACGGCGCGCCCCTGCACGAGCCGACCGTCGAACGCCGAATTCTTCGACTTGGATTGCAGCGCTTTGGCGTCGATGCGCCACGGCACGTCGGGGTCGAACAGGACAAAGTCGGCGGCGAGCCCCTTGGACAAGCGGCCTTCTTTGAGGCCGAGCAGGCTTGCGGGCGCGCTCGTCACTTTGCGCAACGCGTCGAGCAAGCCGAGCTGCTTGTTGTGCACCAGTTCGAGCGTGACCGGCAGCAGCGATTCGAGTCCGACCGTGCCGAAAGCGGCTTGGGCAAGCGGCAGGCGTTTGGAATCTTGGTCGTGCGGCGAATGGTCGGACGCGATCGCGTCGATCGTGCCGTCTTGCAAAGCGGCGACGACCGCGCGTCGGTCGCTTTCCGCACGCAGCGGCGGCGAGACTTTTGCAAAAGTGCGGTAGTCGCTGAGCGCAAGCTCGTTGAGTGCAAAATAGTGCGGGGCCGTGTCGCACGTCACATGCAGGCCGCGCCGCTTGGCATTGCGGATCGCTTCGAGCCCTTCGGCGGTTGTCACATGCGCGAAATGCAGACGCCCGCCGGTAAGCTCGGCCAGACGCAGATCGCGCTCGATTTGGATGATCTCGGCTGCGGCGGGCGACCCCGGAATGCCGAGGCGCGTGGAAAGTTCGCCCTCGTTCATCGCACCGCGCGACAAGATCGGCTCTTCCGGATGCTGGATGATCGCTTTGCCGAAGGTGCGCGCGTACGAGAGGGCGCGACGCAGCAATTGCGGGTCCGCGATCGCGTGCGTGGCATCGGTGAAGCCGAGTGCCCCTGCTGCCGCGAGCAGGCCGAACTCGGTCATTTCTTTGCCGAGCAGGCCGCGCGTGACGGCCGCATACGTATGCACGCGCACGAGGCTGGTTTCGCGCGCCAAACGCGCAACCGATTCCACCAGTGCCGCATCGTCGATCGTGGGCCGCGTGTTGGGCAGGGCAACCATGGTGGTAACGCCGCCCACGGCCGCCGCTTCGCTCGCGGTCGAAATCGTTTCTTTATGTTCTTCGCCGGGCTCGCGCAATTGTACGCGCATATCGACCAAGCCGGGCGCGAGGCACAGTCCCTGGCAATCGATCGTCTCGATGCCGGTTGCAGCCAGTGCGCCCGCAGTTGCCAGATGCGAGCCGATTTCGGCGACCGTGCCGTTGCGCACGACCATGCCGCCCGGCGCGTCGAGCGACGATGCGGGGTCGAGCAAGCGCGCATTGACATAGGCGACCGCCGGGCCGCCCCGCCCGCCCGGCGTTTTTGCGGGCACGATGCCGTCGGGATATCTCAAAGGCCGCTCCCGCTGTTGGCCACAAGATTGCGCGTCAGCAGATCGAGGCACGCCATGCGCACGGCAACGCCCATTTCGACCTGCTCGCGAATGAGCGATCGATCGACATCGTCGGCAACTTCGCTGTCGATTTCGACGCCGCGATTCATGGGGCCTGGATGCATGATCAGCGCGTCGGGTTTGGCAACGCTGAGCTTTTCGTAGTCGAGCCCGTAATGGCGGAAATATTCGCGCACCGAGGGCACAAAATTGCCCTGCATACGCTCGGTCTGCAAGCGCAGCATCATGACGATGTCCACGCCCTCCAGCCCTTTGCGCATATCGTGGAAGACTTCGACGCCCATGCGGTCGATCGCGGTCGGCATCAAGGTGGGCGGACCGACGACCCGCACGCGCGCGCCCATCGTAGCCAGCAAATGGATGTTCGAACGCGCCACGCGGCTGTGCAAAATGTCGCCGCAAATGGCGACGAGCAGGCCTTGCAGGCGCTTCTTGTGGCGCCTGATCGCGAGCGCGTCGAGCAGGGCTTGCGTGGGGTGTTCGTGCGTGCCGTCGCCGCCGTTGATTACGGCGCAATCGACTTTTTCCGACAGAAGCTTGACGGCACCCGAGTCCGGATGGCGCACGATCAAAACGTCGGGCAGCATCGCGTTCATGGTGACGGCTGTATCCATCAAGGTTTCGCCCTTTTTGATGGACGAAACTTCGGCCGACATGTTGACCACGTCGCCGCCCAGGCGTTTGCCCGCAAGCTCGAACGAGGTGCGCGTGCGCGTCGAGTTTTCGAAGAAGAGATTGATGATCGTGCGGCCCCGCAGCAGCGTACTTTTGGCGCCGCGCGCGCGGTTCTGTTCGACATACGATTCGGAAAGGTCGAGGAGGAGCGTGATTTCCTCGGCCGATAGGCCCTCGATGCCCAAAAGATGGCGGGTACGAAGGCGGCCTGCGGGAAAAGCATTTTGGGACATCAAAGCCGCGTTATATCGACCGCAGCCTCGCCTCGCAAGGCGCTCGATAGCAAATTCGATTTGCGCAAGGAAACCAACCGTTAACCGCTCGACCGACAACCTTCGCCGGATCAAAGCACGGCATTCCAAGGCGACGACTCGCGGCGATGCCCTCGCGCACGCGGTCAAGGCACGTCGAGGGTCGTTTCGAAGACAAGCTTTTTGAAGTCGGTGACGAGCGCGTCGAGGCGCATTTGCCATCCCCCGCCACCCGCCAGCAGCGGAACCTGCGCGCGGTAATGGCCCGGTGCGATGCGGGTGGTGGCGATGTGCAGGGCTTCGATGCCGCGCGCGGCGCTGGCCAGTTCCAATCGCAGATCGAGCGGTTCGAATGGCTGCAGGGCTGGCGTTGCAAGAAAGAATTCAAGCGTCGTTGCCGTCACTTGCACCGTCAGCTGATGGCCCTCGCGCATCAGCGCAAGCGTTTTGCCCCCGTTTGCCGCGTGGCGATGGGCGCCATCGATGCGCATCGGCGGTGTCTGGCTCAAGACCGCCGTCAGTCCGATCAGCGCGACTGCGAGCGCCAGATCGAGCCGCAGATTGCGTCGCAAACGGCCGCGTGCGGTCCCATCGGTCGCCAAAATCGGCACGAGGCCCCAACGATTATGTGCGCCAACAGCCAACAGCGCGACGAGCAACGCCGCTTTGGCGGCCAAAAGCTTGGCGTAGGTCGCCTCGAACGCCGTTTCGAGTGTTACGCGCGTGACCGCAAGATATAAGGTCCCGAGCGCTAGCCCGACGAGCATCGCAAGCGCGAAATCTGAAAAACGTCGCGCCGCCTGCTGCAGCGGCCCAGAGCCGTCGCGTGCCGCCAAAGCATGCAACGGCCAAAATGCGCCGAGCCACAGGAAGGCACAAAAACTATGCAGCGTCTGGGCGAGCATTGCCGCGATGCTGCCCGATGCCGCATGTCCGGTCGCAGCGGTGCCCATTGCAACCAACCCCAGTCCGGCAGCGGCGAGCCCGGCATTTTCGCGCTGCAATGCGCGAGCACTTGCCGACAGTCCTGCAAGGATGAGGAGGGCTGCAGTGGCGACCGAAAACTTGGCGCCGAGAATCCAGACCGATGCGTCGAACAGCGTTGGCGCGTTCGTCAAGTTCGCGCCTGCAACGCCGATACCGGCAACGCTTGCGATGGCGGCAACGCCAAGGGCAGCCAAAAAAACTTCGGGGAGCATTTTCCGGCGCGCGATCGCGACGGCAAAAAAGACACCGCCCACGCCAAGTGCCAACGCTGCGTCGCGCACGAAGCGTACGCCGATCGATGCCAGCCGCCAGCTCGACGTGCCGGTGTCCTCACTCGGTACCGACAGCAACTCGGTGCCGATCTCGCCCACCGAAAATTGGATGGCGCCTGCAATGGGATGCGTGTCTGCGGAGGCGACGCGAAAGCTTGCCACATATTGCCCCGGCGGCAAGCCGGCCGGCAGCGCGAGCACGACTTCGCCGTTTCTGGAAATGGCGCCGTCGGGCCCTGCAAGCGTACGGCCCGTCGCATCGACAAGCCGTACGCCAACCGGCACGACGGTTTCGTTGAATTGGAATACCAATGTATCGGGCGGCTGCCGAAGGACGGCGCCGTCGAGCGGCGCCGTCCCCAGCAAGACGGCATGCGCGTTCGCCATCGTCGGGCTGCACAAGACGAACAGCGCGGCGAGGATTGCGAGCAGGCGCGTCATTGACGTCGCCCCCTCAATTGCGGGGCGTCAAGCGCAGCGCCGGCGCGGGATAGCGATCCGCCGACGCCGGACGTCCTGCGGTCGGCACTTCGATCCAGCGATCGGTGCCGCGTTCGCATTCCGAAACGGTCGGAAAATGGATCGTCTCGCCGGGGTTGTTGGGCAGCGTGCCGCGCAGCACGAACTCGTCGTAATGTTCGTCGAGCAGGCGCCCGCCGCTCCATACGACCTCGCGCACGCCCTCGGTGATCTGCGTGCCGTGGTCGCCCGCGATCGGTTGCGGGTACTTGGCGTGCACCGTCGACAATTCCCAGCCCGCCTTTGGCATCGGCTTGACGTTCACCATGCCGTCGGGGATCTGCACGCGAAGGCGGATTGTGGGCGAACCGTCGCAGCCATGCGGAACCCGCAGGACGGCTTTGTAGGTGCTGCCTGCAACTGCTTGCGGCTGTTCGAGCGTTACATGGGCGTGGGCGCAAGTCGAAAGGCCGCACAAAAATGCGGCCGCGAAAACGGCTTTTTTCATAACTAAACTCCTGATGGATCGGACGGAAAAGTTAACTCGTCTCGATCGCAGCCGGAGGGGCGCGCGGTTGTTGGGGCGAGGCGCCATGGCGAAACGCAGGTCCAAACGCAACCGGCGTAAAAACAATCCGCGTTTCGTCGAACGCCAATCGCGTTGCGGCAGGCGCGGTCGGCGGCACGAAACCGCCCGCCTGCGGCAATTGGCAGAGCGGGCAGGCGGCCGCCGGTTGGGCTGCAGGCTGGTCGCTGTCGGGGGCGCACCAAACAAGATGTATGTCGTTTGCCGTCGGGGCTGCGTGCGCGACATGCGCGGACATGCCGCCGATTTGCAGCGCCACCGCAAGGGCGGCCAAAAACAGGCCAAGTTCGCGCCATATGCCTGATCGGATCATCTTGTTACTTCGCGGAATACGCCCAGAATTGTCAAGCCAATGCCGCCCGCAAGCGCACAGGCTCCCACGACGCTAAGCAAGCGCGCGACCTGTTTGGCGGTGCTGGCGAGCAACAGGCCCGCGACGAGCGCGCCGACGCCCGCAAACAGCAGCAGCGCGCTCCACACGTCGGCCGTCAGCGGAATCATACGATACCGTCGTCGCGCAGTTTGGCAATTTCTTCGGGACCCATGCCCAAGATTTCGCCCAGCACTTCGTCGGTATGCTGGCCGCAGACGGGCGGGGCGCGGCGATACGCGGGCGGCGTTTTCGACATCTTGATCGGGCTTGCGATCAGCGGCACGCTTTGGCCCGAGGCATGCGGCATGTCGATGCGCATGCCGCGCGCCTGCACTTGGCGGTCTTCGAAAACCTGTTTGACATCGTTGACGGGCGAGCACGGCACGCCCGCCGTTGCCAAACCGTCCACCCAGAATGCCTGGGACTTTTGCGCCGTGATCTTGTTCAGCGCCGCGACGAGCTCGCCGCGATTGGCGACGCGCGCGGGGTTGGTTTTGTAGCGCGGATCGGCGGCCAATTCGGGTACGCCGGCGAAGGCGCAGAGTTTGGCGAACTGTCCGTCGTTGCCGACTGCCAGAATGACAAACCCGTCCGCGCACGCAAAAACTTCGTACGGCACGATATTGGGATGCGCATTGCCTTGGCGCACGGGCGTTTTCCCCGAGACAAGGTAATTCAGTCCTTCGTTGGCAAGCCACGAGACTTGCGTGTCGAGCAGCGCCATATCGATATGCTGGCCGTCGCCCGTGCGATCGCGATGGCGCAAGGCTGCCAGGATTGAAACGGCCGCGTACATGCCGGTCATGATGTCGGCAATGCCCACGCCTACTTTGTGGGGCTGGCTGCCGGGGGCGCCTTCGGCAGGTCCTGTGATCGACATGATGCCGCCGAGCGCTTGGGCCAGCATGTCGTAGCCTGCGCGCGGCGCGTAGGGGCCCGTCTGGCCGAAGCCTGTGATGGAGCAATAGACGAGACGCGGGAACTCGCCCGACAGCGTGGCGTAGTCGAGCCCGAATTTCGCGAGATCGCCGACCTTGAAATTCTCGATCATCACATCGGATTTGGCGATCAGCCGACGTGCCAGTTTTTGGCCTTCCGGCTTCGACAGATCGAGCGTCAGAGAACGCTTGTTGCGATTGGCCGAAAGATAATAGGCGCTCTCCGACGTGTCGTTGCCGGCCGCATCTTTGACGTAAGGCGGGCCCCATTTGCGCGTGTCGTCGCCCGCTCCCGCGCGTTCGATCTTGATAATGTCGGCCCCCAGATCGCCCAGCAGCTGCGTGCAGCTTGGCCCTGCGAGGATGCGCGTAAGGTCGAACACGCGAAGACCGGTCAGCGGCAGATCGGGCATAGACGAAACCTTGCAAGCGGCGAGGGCGGGAAATCGGCGGAATTTGACGCCTTGCCCGTGCATGCGCAAGCTTTATGCGGTCGCCCTATGCGCTTGCAAGCTTGAGGAAACGTGCCATCGAAGGCGCAAAGCTCTGGATCGCGAGCTGTGCGGTGCGGCCCGCTGCCGTCGGCCAATTGCGTTTCTGATCGAGCTGCGTGAACAGGGCAAGCCTGTCCGACTGGTCGTCGATCGCGTCGGCAACGAGCTGGCCTGCGAGTGTCGCAAGCGCGATGCCGTGGCCGCAGAAACCCAAGAGCCGAATGAGCCCGTCCTGGCGCGCAAAGCGCGGCAGGCCGTCGCGCGTGACGTCGACGAGGCCGCTCCATTGGCGTGCGACAGGCAGATGGGCGAGCTGCGGAAACACCCGCGCCATCTCGCGGCGCAGATACAAGTCGGCGAGCGGCGGGGCGATGCGGCCCGGCCATCCGCCGCCGCCGAACTGCAAGCGCCCGTCGGCCGTGCGCCGGAAGTAATGCAGGCTTGCGGTCGTATCGTATCCGGCTGCAACGCCTGCCAGCGCCTGGCCGACCAAGGGCGAGGGCGCCGTTTCGAGCATGAAGGTGCGTACCGGTGCGGCGAGGCGATCGGAATCGGGCGCGAGGTCTGCATTGTCGACATTGGCCGCGAGCACGACATGGGATGCGCGCACGCAGCCCGTCGGCGTTTCGACCGTCCACAGGCCGTTGGCGCGCGCAAGCCGCAGGGCGGGGCTTGCTTCGTGGATGGTTGCGCCCGCGTCGCGCACCCGTTTCGCAAGATTTTGCACGTATTTGCGCGGGTCGAGGGCGAAGGCGCGCGCATCGATGGCGCCGCCGTGCCGGTCTGCGGTCGCCACCGCGCTGGCGAGGCTTGCCGCATCGTGAAGCGCGATCTTGCGGTCGCCGAACACGTCGCGGCGTACGGCAACCGCGCGTTCGATTTCGGCATGCCCGGTACGGTCGGCCGCGACGATCGCGACATTCGCATCAATGTCGCAACTCGTGCCGGCAAGTGCGCGCGTTTTTACGACCGCTTCGACCGACAAGGCCCACAGCGACGATGCTTGACGTGTTCCCAAGCTCGCCAGCAAGGCGTGCGGGTCGGCGGCAAAACCGGGCATAACTTGGCCGCCATTCCGCCCCGATGCACCGGCACCTACGCTGCTCGCTTCGAGCACGACCGTGTCGTAGCCGATTTGCGACAGATGCAAGGCGCTGGACAAGCCCGCATAACCTGCACCCACGACGCACACTTCGGCTTCGTGCGCACCGACAAGGCGTCCGCGTACGGCAGACGTACGCGCCCGCACCGACGGGCGACCCGCAGAGAAATCGATCGTATCGAGAAACATGAAATTGCTCCGGCGCCGTTGCGGCACCGGTCCTTGGGACTTTCAATTGGACAAAATTCGAGGCAGACGCTGACGCGCGTTCGCTCGGGAACGCTAACGGTCCGGCTCGGACGACAAATAAAGCCAGCTAAACTGGCGGCCGCAAAGTGCGGAAATAACCGATTTTATGGACGACATGATATCCGACTTTTGTTTGTACAGCGTTGGTCTAGGCGCTTGAGCAATGAGGGTCAAGCGAGGCTCGCCAAGCCCTTGAAGCCATTGGCAAGCCGTAAAATTGGCACTATTGCAGACCTGTTGCAGTTTTATAACTATATGACTCTAATATATGATTCGCAGTGCACAGGTTTGCCTTGCAGACGCTGTGGCGGCAAACCACTCTAGCCCCATGGGTTTGCCGACTGATCCAACATTTTATCTGGTTGCAGCGACGACGGTTTTTGTCATCTCGTTTCTCAAAGGCGGTTTCGGCGGCGGATTTGCGACGCTCGGGATTCCGTTTCTGTCGCTGGTCATGGACCCGCTCGATGCGGCTATCGTGATGGCGCCGATCGTGGCTCTTCAGGATGTTTTTGCGCTCAAAGCCTATCCGCCGCGCACCTGGAGCCTGCCCAATCTGAAGCTGCTGGCGCCGGCCTTGGTCCTGGGGCTGGGCGTCGGATTTCTGGCGTTTGTCTATGTCGATCAGCGCATCGTCGTGCTGGCAATCGCGGCGATCACGCTGGTCTTCACCCTGCGCTGGTTCGTTGGAAGGTTGTTTTTTTCCGATCGACCTGTGCCCGCTGCAACCCAACCCCGTTTGCGCTCGGCCATGCTGTGGGGCGGCATGGCGGGGTTCACGACGTTTGTGGCACATTCGGGCGGGCCGCCATTGCAGATCTATTTGCTGCGCCAGCGTCTCGACAAAACTGTTTTCGCCGGGACGGTCGCCGCGTTTTTTGCGATGGGCAACGTGCTCAAGATCGGACCCTATCTGTGGCTCGGCTCGCACGAGCCGCGTTTGCTTTGGGTCGCGCTGGTTCTGGCGCCCGTAGTGCCGGTGGGCGTGTGGATCGGCCGGGCGTGGCACGACAAACTCGACGAAAAGACGCTCTATTTTGTGTGCTACGCGCTGCTTTTGTGCGGCGGTCTCAAGCTTCTTTACGACGGAGTCGCCGGGTTCTTGCGCTAATCCAGCCCAAGACCGGCGAGGCGCAATTCTTCGAGGTCGATCTCGCGCATCAGCTTGTGGAGGATCTCGTCGCCGATTTCCCGCTCGCGGCGCAGTTTGAGCAGACGCCGACGCTCGGCCGCTACGACGGCCAGGCGCACGCGGCGCGCTTGGCGTTGGGCAGCGTCTCGTTCGCGTTCGTGCTGGGTCGGCGCTTGGGTGCGCAACTTTCCCTCGTAAGCGCGCCGCACTGCGGGCGCAATTTCAAGCGCCACCATATCTTCGGCCGCAAGCCGGTCGATCTCCGCCACCGCTGCATGCGCCATCTTGCGCCGTGCGTCGATTTCCTCGCGTTCGCTGTTGCGATCGCCGCCGACGCGCATCCAGCGAATCATTGGCCCCAACGTCGTGCCCTGCACGACCAGGGTCGAAAAGATCACCGCGAACGACAGGAAAACGACCAGATCGCGGCCCGGAAACGGTTGGCCGTCGGTGGTGACGGTCGGGATTGCCAGGGCAGCAGCCAAGCTCACGACGCCGCGCATACCGGTCCAGCCCACGATTGTGATCCAGGTTACAGGCGGCGTGCCACCCTCCGCTTTGCGAAAGGCCGGAATCAGCATCGGCAGATAGGCGTTGGGAAACACCCAAACCAACCGTATCGCGATGGCCGCGAGCGAGATCGCAAATGCGAGCCACAAGAGATGCGCAACCGAATAGTCGGACAGGCGCTCGACAATGCCGTCGAGCTGCAGCCCAATCAAAATGAACACCAGCGCGTTCAGGATGAAGACGACCGCGCTCCACACCATCTGGCCTTGCAGGCGCGCTTCGGCGCCGAAAAATTCGGGCGCGTGCCAGCCGAAGACGAGCCCCGCCGCAACCACGGCCAGCACGCCCGATACGTGGAATTGTTCGCCAATGAGATAGGCGACAAAGGGGACGACGAACGAAAATGCGATTTGCAGCAGCGTTTCGTGCAGGCGCTTGGCGATCCACACGGCCGCCATGCCGGCAGCATATCCAAGCGCGCAGCCGCCAACGGCATAGACCGCAAATGCGCCTGTCGCTTCGACGATCGAAAAGGTCCCCGATAGAACCGCGGCAAGCGCGAATTTATAGAGCACGAGGCCAGTCGCATCGTTGACCAGGCTCTCGCCCTCAAGGATCGCCACGATGCGCTTGGGCAGGCGCAGTTTTTCCATAATCGCCGCGGCGGCAACCGCGTCGGGCGGCGATACGATGGCGCCCAGCAGAAAGGCTACCGCCCAAGGCACCTCGGGGATCAACAGCTTCAAAACGAGCCCAACGCCAAGCGTGGTCGCCAGAACGAGCCCGATCGCCAAGCTCAAGATCGGCCGGAGGTAAAAACGAAAATCGCGCCATGACGTGAAATAGGCCGAGGAAAACAGGAGCGGGGGCAAAAACAGCGCCATGATCAATTGCGGATCGAAATCGAGGCTCGGCAGGCCCGGCACAAAGGCGAGCGCCATGCCCGCGACAACCAGCAGAACCGCATAGGGAACGCGCAGCACGTCGGAAAATCGTGCGAGCACGATCGCCAGCATCAGCATGAACAGCACGATTTCAAGCAACGCCATTTGGCCATACCCCGAATTTCAACGCCCGATCCGCAACCAATCGAGGAACCCTTGCAGGATAAAGGCTGCCGCCATTTTGTCGACCACCGCGTCGCGGCGCGCCCGGCTCATATCGGCCTCCAGCAGCGTGCGCGTAACGGCCTGGGTCGACATGCGCTCGTCCCAAAAAACCAGCGGCAGATCGATTTTTGCGACGAGGTTGCGGGCGAACGCGCGCGTGGCTTGGGCGCGCGGCCCCAGCGAGCCGTCCATGTTCGTCGGCATGCCCACGACAAAGCCCCCGACTTTTCGCGCAACCGCGACTTCGGCGATTTTGGCATAGTCGAGTGCGGCTTTGCGGGCGCGTGTCACCGTTTCGAGCGGCGAGGCGATCGACAGATTCGGGTCGCTGATTGCAAGTCCGACCGTTTTTTCGCCGGGATCCAGGCCCAAAAGACAGGCTTTTTCCGGCAGTTCGGCCAAAAGGTCGCTGGGGTTGCGGATCGGCATGTCGGATGTTAGCTTCCCGGCCCGTTTTAATCGTGTTTTCAAGGCTCAAAGCGAGACATACAGCATGTCGCTCGATCCGGCTACCGTCGCCCGCATTGCCACGCTGGCGCGCATCAAACTGGCCCCCGAAGAACAGGGGCGCATGGCCAAGGAAATCTCGACCATCATCGATTGGGTGGAGCAGCTCAAGGCGCTCGACACGTCGAAGGTGGAACCGATGACCTCGACGGTCGAAATGGTCATGCCCAAGCGCGACGACGTGGTGTCGGATGGCGCCTATCCCGACAAAATATTGCTGAATGCCAGCGAGCCCGTGCGCGTTTCGACGACCGAGGCGCTCGGCGGCTTTTTCACCGTGCCGAAGGTGGTCGAATAATGGCAAAGCTTACCGATCTTACCATCGCGGAACTGCGCGACGGTTATAAAGCGCGAGTATTTTCGGCGCGCGACGTTGCCACAGCCTATGTCGCGGCTGTGGAAGACAATCGATCGCTCAACGCCTTTATCGTCGAGACGCCGGAGCTTGCATTGTCGCAAGCCGCGGCGTCCGATGCGAAGTTCCAAAAAGGCGAGGCGGGCGCGCTCGAAGGCATTCCGCTCGGCATCAAGGATTTGTTTTGCACGAACGGCGTTCAGACGACCGCGGGCAGCCATATCCTTGAAGGGTTCAAGCCGCCCTACGAGTCGACGGTCACAAAAAACCTGTTCGACGCGGGCGCGACGATGCTTGGCAAGCTCAATCTCGACGAGTTCGCGATGGGCTCGGCAAACATCACGAGCTATTTCGGCCCGGTCAAAAACCCTTGGAAGCGCAAGGACGGCAAGGATCTTGTCCCCGGCGGTTCGTCGGGCGGCTCGGCCGCATCGGTTGCGGCGCACATCGTTGCGGGCGCGACCGGTACCGATACGGGCGGATCGATCCGCCAGCCTGCAAGTTTTACGGGCATTGTTGGCGTTAAGCCGACCTATGGGCGTTGTTCGCGCTGGGGCATCGTCGCATTCGCATCGTCGCTCGACCAAGCCGGTCCGATGACCCGCGACGTACGGGATGCTGCGATCATGCTGGGCGCGATGGCCGGGCACGACCCCAAGGATTCGACGTCGGTGCCGGTGCTCGTACCGAATTACGAAGCGGCGATGACGGGCAACATCAAGGGCCTCAAATTCGGCATTCCCAAGGAATACCGCGTGGACGGCATGCCGCCCGAGATCGAAAAGCTCTGGCAGCAGGGCATCGATTGGCTGAAGGCGGCCGGGGCCGAGCCCGTCGAGATCTCGCTGCCGCACACGAAATACGCATTGCCGACCTACTACATCATCGCGCCGGCCGAGGCGTCGTCCAACCTCGCGCGCTACGACGGCGTGCGCTACGGCCTGCGCGTTCCGGGCAACACGCTCGACGAAATGTACGAAAACACGCGCGCGGCCGGGTTCGGGGCCGAGGTGCGCAGACGCATCCTGATCGGCACCTACGTTCTGTCGGCGGGGTACTACGACGCGTATTACCTCAAGGCACAAAAGGTACGGACGCTGATTTTCCAGGACTTCCAGGAAGCCTGGAAAAAATGCGACGTGATCTTGACGCCGACGGCGCCGTCGGCCGCCTTCGCGATCGGCGAGAACGCCGACGACCCGATCGCCATGTATCTGAACGACGTATTCACCGTGCCCGTCAATCTTGCGGGTCTGCCGGGCATGTCGGTACCTGCCGGTCTGTCGGGCGAGGGGCTGCCGCTGGGGCTGCAGCTGATCGGCAAGCCGTTCGACGAGAGCACGCTGTTCCGCGTGGGCGGCGTTTTGGAGACGGCGGCTAATTTCAAAGCGCGGCCGGGAGTTTGAGCGCCATGATCATCGAAGGCAAAACCGGTTCTTGGGAGATCGTCGTGGGCCTCGAAGTCCACGCCCAGGTCGTTTCGCAATCCAAGCTGTTTTCGGGCGCGTCGGCCACCTATGGCGGCGATCCGAACGCGCAGGTAAGTCTTGTCGACGCGGCGTTTCCGGGCATGCTGCCCGTGATCAACGGCTACGTCGTCGAACAGGCGATCAAGACCGGACTTGGGATCGAAGCGACGGTCAACGAAGTTTCGGTGTTCGACCGCAAGAACTATTTTTATGCGGATTTGCCGCAGGGCTACCAGATCAGCCAGTACACGCGCCCGATCGTGTCGGGAGGACAGCTTGTCGTCGATCTGCCGGGCGACCGCACCAAGACGATCGGCATCACGCGCCTGCATCTGGAGCAGGATGCGGGCAAGTCGATGCACGACCAGAGCCCGACCAAGAGCTATATCGATTTGAACCGCTCGGGCGTGGCGCTGATGGAAATCGTCTCGGAGCCGGACATTCGTTCGCCCGAAGAAGCCGGGGCGTATCTCAAAAAACTGCGCGCCATTCTGCGCTATTTGGGAACCTGCGACGGCAACATGGAAGAAGGCTCGATGCGATGCGACGCCAACGTGTCGGTGCGCCGCGTGGGCGTTTCCGAATTCGGCACGCGCAACGAAATCAAAAACGTCAACTCGATCCGGTTCGTGATGCAGGCGATCGAGTACGAGGCGAACCGCCAGGTCGAAGCGTTGGAGGCGGGCGAAACCATCCGCCAGGAAACGCGGCTGTGGGACACCGCGCGCGGCGTCACGCGCTCGATGCGTTCGAAGGAGCACGCGCACGACTATCGCTATTTCCCGGACCCCGACTTGCTGCCGCTCGTTCTCGATCCTGCCGCGATCAAGCGCATCAAAGACGCGATGCCCGAGCTGCCGGACGCGAAAAAAGCGCGCTTCGTCGCGGATTACAAACTCAGCCCCTACGATGCGGGCGTGCTGGTGGCAGAGCAGGAGCAGGCGGATTTTTTCGAGACCGTTGCCAAGAACCGCAAAGATCCAAAGCTCGCCGCCAATTGGGTAATCGTCGAACTGTTCGGCGCGCTTAACAAAAAGGGCGTCGACGTAACCAGTTCGCCTGTCACGGCGAAGAACCTCGCGGGTCTTCTCGATCTCATCGAGAACGACACGATCTCGGGCCGCATCGCCAAGGACGTGTTCCAGTTCATGGTCGAGACCGGCAAGGACGCGGCTGGCATCGTCGCCGAGAAGGGGTTGGTTCAGGTTACGGACACGGGCGCCATCGACGCCGCGATCGACAAGGTGATGACCGACAATCCGGCAAAAGTCGAAGAATACCGGGGCGGCAAGGTGACGTTGTTCGGCTGGTTCGTTGGCCAAGTCATGAAGGGAACTGGCGGCAAGGCCAACCCTGCGAAGGTGAACGAGATTTTGAAAGCCAAGCTCGCCGGTTGATCCGAATGCGGCGACCCAGCGTAGATTGTCGTAACGACGTCAAACGATGGGGGAGGCCATGAATATCGCTGCCGCAGTTTTTGCAGCCGCCACGGTGCTCGCGAGTGCGAGCGCACAGGCGCTCGATATTGTGGCGCTCACGGATCGCAACGAATTACTGATGTTCGACTCCGCCCGGCCCGGCCTAACGGCCATGGTGGCGGTACAGGGGACCGGGGCGCGGCTGCTTGGCATCGATGTTCGTCCGTCCGACCTGAAGCTTTACGGCGTCGATGCGGCGGGCGGCATCTACCGCATCGATCAGCTCACCGGTATCAGCGAGAAAATTGCGACGCTGTCGGTGCCCTTGGAAGTGCCCGAGGCAGCGTTGGTCGATTTCAACCCTGTCGCGAATCGGCTGCGCGTGATCGGTCTTTCGGGCCAAAGCCTGCGCGTCAATGTGGATACCGGCGAAGCGGTCGTGGACGGGCGCTTGGCCTATGCGGCCGACGATGCGAATGCGGGCAAGCCGCCGTTGGTCACGGCCGGGGCGTATCTGAATTCGGTTGCCGGAACGACCCAGACGCAGTTGTTCGAATTCGACTCCGGCCACGGGATCTATGTCATTCAAGATCCGCCGAACGCGGGCACGCTCAACACGATCGGGCCGACGGGGCTTGGCGGGGAGACGCGCATCGATGCCGCCGACATTCACACCGACAAATCGATGGCGGTGTATTCGGGCTTCGCGGTCGTCGGCAATCGGCTCTATTCCTTCGCGATCTCCAACGGGCGTCTGCAGGAAGTCGGACCGATCGCAGCCGGTTCGCGCAGGATCGTCGATATCGCCATTCTCTCGCCGCCATGAACAAGGGAGCCTACGCATGATCGACTTCTACACATGGAGCACGCCCAACGGCCGCAAGGTCGCCATCATGATCGAGGAGTGCGGCCTCGCCTACACAACACACAAGATCGATATCGGGAAGAACGACCAGTTCTCGCCGGCTTTCCTCGCGGTAAATCCCAACGGCAAGATCCCCGCGATCGTCGACAACGGATCGGCGGACGGCAAACCGCTGGCGGTGTTCGAATCGGGCGCCATCCTGATCTACCTTGCGGAAAAGACCGGAAAGTTTTTGCCGACCGATGCGCGCACTCGCGCTGCCGTTTTGCAGTGGCTCATGTTCCAGATGGGCGGCGTCGGGCCGATGTTCGGCCAAGCGCACCATTTCATGAAATTCGCGCCCGAGAAGGTACCCTACGGCATCGCGCGCTACGCCAAGGAAACGCGGCGCCTCTACGGCGTCATGGACAAGCGGTTGGGCGAGAGCGCCTATCTTGCGTCGGCCGAACTCAGCATCGCGGACATGGCGACGGTGCCGTGGGTCGCGCGGCATGCGTATCACGAAGTCGATTTGGCCGAGTTTCCCAACGTGAAACGCTGGCACGACACGATCATGGCGCGCCCGGCCGTCGTCAGGGCGATGGCATACTAGTCTGACGCGCTGAATCAGCGTGCGCGCTTGAATTGTTTGGCCAGCGTCAGCCCTTGGCGTTGGTAGTTTGAGCCGATCCCCATGCCGTAGATGCGATCCGGCACGGACGTGACCTGTTCGAAGGCGAAGCGGCCGACTATCTGGCCGTGTTCGAGCAAAAAAGGCACGTCGTGCGATCGCACTTCGAGCACGGCACGCGTTCCTTGAATGTCGTTTGCGCCGAAGCCGAAGCCGGGATCGAAAAAGCCCGCATAGTGGATGCGAAATTCGCCGACCGAGGTGTCGTAGGGCACCATCTCGGCAGCGTAAGCATGGGGAACGCGTATTTTCTCGCGGCTTACCAGGATATAGAAATCGTCGGGATTGAGAATCAGCGAGCGCGTTTTGTTGCGCAGCAACGGCTCCCAAAACTCGCCCGGATCGTAATGGCCGATGCGTGCCAGATCGATCAACGGCGCATTGTGGCGCGCCCGGTATCCGATCGTGCGGCTTCCGTCGGGGCCTTCGAGGTCGATCGAGATCCACAGGCCTTGGCCGATTTGGGCGCGCTCGCGGTTGGAATCGGGCGCGTAGACAAGCCCCAGTCGTTTGTCGAGGGCGGCCAGATCCTTGTCCGAAAAGCGCGGACTGCCGCGACGCAAGCGCAGTTGGTTGAGCGCCTGTCCCGTACGCGCAAGAATCGAAAACGTTCGCGGGCTGACTTCCAGATAGAGCGGGCCCTTGTAGCCGGCCGGCACTTTTTCGAATTCGCGTCCGCCGTCGCAGAGCAAGCGCGTGAAGATATCGAGCCGCCCCGTGGTGCTTTTTGGGTTGGCGCTGCCCGCAACGTCTTTCGGCAGATCGAGTGTTTCGAGGAGCGGAATGATGTAGACGCAGCCGCGCTCGAGCACGGCACCGCCGGTCAGATCGAGTTCGTGCATGCTCAAAAGTTTGAGCTTGTCGGCAACGCGCGAATCGGCGCCGGGCATGAAGCCTGCCGCAACCCGATACGCGATCTTGCCCAGGCGCAGGTCGATGCTGGCGGGCTGGACTTGCGCATCGTCGATCGAAACAGGGGCGGCAATGCGCCCTTCGCGAACAAAACGGCGATAATCCTGGGCGGGCAAAATGCCGACAGGCAATGGACGATTTTTAGCCAAACAGAAAACCTCGACCCCGAGCCGGCTGGATTGCCGGAATTCATGGTCGACAAGCTAATTCAAGCCGCGCCGCGCGTCGAGAAAACGTCGCAAGCGGGCCGAAAAAGGGGGATCGCTCCCCCTCGCATCGGATTTCTTAGGCGGCGACCGAGTTTTCGATCAATGCATGGCCGGGACGGATGCTGTTGCGCGGGCGCAGCGTACGACGCGGCAGTGCGGGTCCGCGAACCGACAGCAATTCGCGCTTGGCGTTTTCAAGTACCGAGTGGATGCGCGCGTCTTCGCGGTCGATCACATCCATTGCGGTGAGCTTGTTGTCGATGAGGTCGAGCAGCGTGTCGATGACGGGGCGGGAAAGAGACGACATGGGTTCTGGCTCCTTTGGTCCTGGATTTACGACGATTTGCTGGAAAGTCGGTTTGTGGTCCTGATCTTTTGGTGACCTTTCTTAGGTCGCCTGCAAATAGAATGAGCCCCCATTGGTTAATTTTCTCTAAAACTTGGCGGATATTTTGATTCAACTGATTTTGAATTTTAGAAGTGTTGCGGATATAACACGCCCAGGTTTGACCGAGGCGGGGCCCTGTGGGCAGTTTCCTTGATTTGCCAAGTGCTTGACGTTGACAGAGTGCAAATCGGCGCTTAGAACCGGCATCAGCATATGCCGTGTAAATACCCACTCCCGGCGGAGGGGTGGCCGAGTGGCTGAAGGCGGCAGTTTGCTAAACTGTTATACTGGGAAACCGGTATCGTGGGTTCGAATCCCATCCCCTCCGCCACTTATGTCATTTTTCTTTTTTATTACAGTGACTTATACGTATGTATCTGAATGACCCACAACGATCTTGCTGGTTGCTGAAGACCAAGAGACGGGTGGATCGTTGGTTCCTGCGGACGGTGCGGCAGTGATCTTGGCGA